>JODI01000004.1 GCA_000720805.1 Streptomyces violaceoruber | reverse complement strand
AGCCTCAAGGAAGCCCTCTCCACCACCGCCTGACCCCCGACGGCGGCCGCCCCACCCCCGGCGGCCGCCACGAACACCCCCCAAAGAAGAAGCCAGCAGACCTGGCCGGAAGCTCCCAGGTTCACGTCTTACGGCCTGCCGGCACGCAGCAAGCGTGGCGACACCACCTCCGTCATCCGCTGCTGAGCAGGGGGGATGCGCGACGGGGCGCTGGGCTACCGCTGGCGTCCGCTACTGCCTGCGCGCATGCGGGACTGAGCCGCGGCTGACGGCTCGTCTTTCACCCACTCGGGGCTGGACGATCGTTTATTTTTGCTGGACGGACAACGATGGATCGTCCAGGGACTCCGTCGTAGCTTCGTCTGCGTAACAGGCAAACCACGCTTTTATAGGAGTCTCCTTTGAACGCGATACCCCGCATGACGACTCCCTTTGCGCCCAGCGCTACGGCGGTCGAGGTGCTGGACGGCGTCGATCTGGCAGGGCGCCGTGCGGTGGTCACCGGAGGCACATCCGGTATTGGAGCCGAAACCGTCCGGGCCCTCGCTCTGGCCGGTGCAGAGGTCACCGTGGCCACCCGTCGCCCCGAGACGGCTGGATCCCTCATCCGTGAGCTGGCCGGCGTTCCCCGTGCCGGGGCAGTCCGCGCGCAGGCACTGGAGCTGTCCGACCTCTCCTCGGTGCGCGCCTTCGCCAAGGGATGGCAGGGTCCCTTGGACATCCTCGTCGGCAACGCAGGAATCATGGCGCTGCCGCAGCGGGTCACCAGCGCTGAAGGGTGGGAGATGCAGCTCGCCACCAACTACCTGGGCCATTTCGCGCTCGCCAGCACCCTCTTCCCGTCGATGCAGGCGTCAGGCGCAGCGCGGATCGTGATCGTGAGCTCGGGAGCGCACCGCGCCTTCCCCTTCGACTTCGACGATCCGCAATTCGAGCGCCGCCTGTACGACCCCTGGAGCGCCTACGGGCAGTCCAAGACTGCCGACGTCATGCTCACCGTGGGGGCGCGCCGATGGTCGCCCGACGGCATTACGGCCAACGCCGTCAACCCCGGCTACGTTCTGACCAATCTGCAGCGCCACCTCGACGACGACACCATGCGCTCCTTCGGCGTGATGGACGATGACGGCAATGTGAAACCCCTGCCGTACTACAAGACTCCCCCGCAGGGAGCCGCAGGATCGGTGCTGCTTGCCGCCTCTCCGCTCGTGGCCGGCGTGACTGGCCGCTACTTCGAGGACAATCAGGAGGCCGAGGTCGTCGCCGGTGACCAAGGCGAATCCAGCGGTGTGGCTGCGCATGCCGTCGACCCGGCAGCTGCAGACCGGCTGTGGGACCTTGCCACTGCTGCCATCGAGCACTAGGTGGATCGGCAGCGCGTCGCTTCTGGCGTCGAGGCAGGCACGCTGCTGCTTCGGAGCGGTTGTGCTGGCGGAACACACCAGGGCGCCTTGCCGGGTCCAGGCAGGCGCATTCACCCTCACGTCCGATCAACGGGGCCTTATCGCTCAGATGTTGGCGGAGTGGTGCGCGTAGTGGGCAAGCAGACGGCCAAGCCGCTGCACACCTCGGGCAGCGGCTGCACAATGATCAAGGATGGCACTGTCATGGACGTATCTTTCGGCGGCCCCCTCGGCACGGCCGCGTATGAGCACGTACGCGAAGTGCTGCATCCGGCGATCCTCGCGCACAGCATCCGAGTCTGGCTGATCGCGGACCACGAAGTCGGCCGTCATTCGTCGCTCGCTGCGCAGGAGCGTGAGGCACTTGCCGTCGCCTGCCTCTTTCACGACGCCGGCACCGCCGGCAACTATGACGGCCCTCAGCGCTTTGAAGTCGAAGGCGCTGATGCAGCCGTACGCTTCCTCGCCGAGCGCGAGGTCGACCCCGGTCTGCGGCAGCAGGTTTGGGAAGCCGTCGCTCTTCATACGTCGCCGGGTATTGCGGAGAGGATGGGACCGCTGACATGTTTCGTGCGTCTCGGAGTGATGGTCGATTTCGGCAGCAGTACAGACGGGGTACCGGACGATCTACGAACTGCGCTCGACCAATACCCACGTGCCGACGTCGAGGTCGTGCTCGGTGACGCCGTCGTGGCGCAAGCCGTCAGGCGCGGGCACAAAGCTCCGGCTGGGAGCTGGCCGGGGGCACTGCTCGCTGCTCACCTCGCCAATCCCTCGCATCACGGCGTGAACGAAGCTTTTTAGCCCTGGCTTTCTCATTCAGTTGACTGCAACCCATGCGCCACTGCAAGGCCCGGCAAGGCGCAAGGGGGCAGCGAACGAGCTGGCCGCCCAGCGCCCGCGGAGCGTGCCGCAGGGCGCGCAGCTTCAGCTCGTCGGCGACCGGGATGTCCCACAGCCCGCTGCCGACCTCGAGCGACAACAGCGTCAGCGTATCCAGGTCGGCCCCTGCGGAGCGCCGTACCAATTCGACACAGCGCATGTCCACGATGGGGTCGCAATCCACGTGCCACGTCAGGTCCGGATTGAAGCTGCCCACACACATTGCGAGGTAGCGGCGCGGGTTCGCGCCGCTCGGCCGTGATAGGTGCGCCACTGTGGCACGGCGGCCCATGGCCGCATGAAGAAGGTCCTGATCCGTGGAGTCCATGCCCATTACTGAGGGGCATCGGCCACGTCCACACGGCAGTCTTGAACTCACCGACGCTAGCGACCACATCGGGGCGACGCCCCAGAAGATGACCGGTTGCGCAGCCCTTTCTACTCACCTTGGGAGTCCGTTATGGGTGTTCGTGTTGCCGTGATCTATTACAGCGCGACAGGCAACGTGCATCAACTGGCCCAGGCCGTCGCCAAGGGCGCTGCCAGCCGCAATGCGGAGGTTCGTCTGCGGCGTGTGCCCGAGTTGGCGCCGGACAGTGCCATCGACGCCAACCCTGCGTGGCGCGCGCACACGGACGCCACCAAGCAGGAGGTGCCCGAGGCGACGCTGGAGGACCTGGAGTGGGCAACCGCCTACGCCTTTGGCACGCCCACCCGGTTCGGGAACGTGGCGGCGCAGTTGAAGCAGTTCATCGACTCCACCGGCGGCCTGTGGCAGGCCGGTGTGTTTCACAACAAGCCGGCCACCAGCTTCACTTCGGCGATCAACCGTCACGGCGGCCAGGAGTCCACTCTGCTCGCCCTGAACAACGTCTTCTACCACTGGGGCTCGATTCTCGTGCCACCGGGCTACACCGACCCGCTGCTGTTCGCCGCAGGCGGCAACCCTTACGGCACCAGCTGGCCCAGCGGCGGCGGTGAGGGACCCGACCAGGCGACCCTGGAAGCGGCCCAGTACCAGGGCCGTCACCTCGCTGACATTGCCGAGCGCCTGCGCGGCTGATCTCTTCGGGAGCGGGCATCGCGTACCGGCGGCTGCAGGCGATGCCGCTGCGTCCCACCCCGTCCCCCAGGCCTGTCCACATCTCCGGCGGTCGGTTCGGCGACTGACTGCTGCTGTCCAAGGAGCGTGTCAACCATGGCAAAGGTCATCCGCATACATGAGCACGGAGGACCCGACGTGCTGCGGCTCGAAGCCGCTGAGATCGCTGAGCCCGGGCCGGGGCAGGCGAAGATCAGGCAAGAGGCCATCGGGGTAAATGTCTTCGACACCATGCTGCGTGACGGCAGCGTGGACAGTCCGCTGCCGTTGGTGCTGGGGTCCGAAGCGGCAGGCGTGGTGGAAGCAGTCGGCCCCGGCACGGCAGGGTTCTCCGTCGGTGACCGGGTGGGCTACTTCGCCTCCGCCGGCGCCTATGCCACCGAGCGGTTGATCGATGCGGATTCCCTGATCGCCTTGCCGCAGGACATCAGCCATGAGCAGGCTGCCGGCTTCCTTGCCAAAGGCCTGACCGCCTGGATGGGTATTCGTGCCCTACACAGACTTACCCCTGGCGATGTGATCCTCGTGCAAGGAGCGTCCGGAAACGTCGGGTCGATCCTGTCGCGCTGGGCGCGGGCGTCGGGTGCGACGGTCATCGGCGTCGCCGGGTCGAACAGCAAGCTCGAGAAGGTGCAGGCGGGCGCCGACCATGCCGTCTTCGCGCAGGCCCCGGACGCTCTCGAGAGCATTCGGGCGGTGGCGCCGGAGGGTGTCGATGTGGTCTTCGACTTCGTGGGACGTGCGACGGCGAAGCTGTCCACAGCAGCCGTGCGCGCCGGAGGGACGATCGCTGCCATCGGTGCAGCCTCGGGCCAGTCGAACTTTGACGGCGCCGACCTGTCTCGCCGGGACGTGAACGTCGTCAGCGGCAGCGTCCCCCAGTACGTCAACGCCTCGACCGTTGGCAAAGCGTCGGCCCAGCTGTTCCAGGCGATCCGAGACGGGGTGTTCAAGGATCTCAACGTCTCCCGCTATGCGTTCGTCGACGCCGCCAGGGCGCACGAGGACATGGCCGCGCGCAAGCTGGCCGGTCTCGCCGTGCTCCTCGTCTGACGCGCCTTGCGCGTCGCAGACCTTCAGCGCAGCACCCGACGGAGCGGCAACTGCCGCTGCTTCTCTGTCGTGCGACCCCTTCGTGCCCAGGCGAGCACCGCGGACCGGCGGTGCCCGACCGGCGGCAGTTGCGCCGGAGGACTTCCCTCCATGCAGGCCCGTCACTCCCGCGGGTCAGCCCTCCTCCAGACCAAGGAGTCATTTTGATCGACGAATCCATGGGCGATGACGTCTACCAGCCGGACGGATCAGATGTGCAGGACGACATCGGCGTCCTGGACGCCTTGGACACCCTGGACTATCGGGGCGGTGAACAGGCCTTGGACGAGGGGTATTCGCCCCCGGAGCGGCCGTGGGGTGTCGAACACAGCGGTGTCACCGCCGCGGAGCAGCATCAAGGGGAAACCCTGGACGAGCGCCTGGCGGAGGAAGTTCCCGATGTCGGGGCCGACAGGGGCGACGGCATCGGCGATGCCTGGGACACCGACGGAGAACCGGTCGACGACGAGGTCGGCGACGAGCGGGCCGGACGCCTGCTGGCACCCGATGAGGGGGCACACGAGGTCAGGGCGGGTCTGCAGGCGTTCGACGAGGGGTTGGACGGGGCCGGCGCTTCGGCTGAGGAAGCGGCCGTTCACGTCATCCCGGAGTCCGCGTATTGATCGGTGCGAACAGCAACCGTCAGGGGAGCGCGGTGACCGCCGACTTGGCCGAGCCGATCTGTCGGCACCGGCAGGCGATCACTCGCCGTTTAGAAACGATTCAGTGGCCGCGGCTGGGGTCACTCCGCGCCCTTGGATGGCTGGCGGCGGGATAAGACGACCCACGCTGCGGCCCCTCCGGCATCCGCTGAGATAGCCGCCTCGGCGCACCTGGTTGATGGAGAGGCTCTACAGTGTCCCGACCCAAAACCCCGCACCTGGCTGTCGGTCAGTACGCGCGGGATGTAGCAGGAGTCGACGTGCGGCATGCCCGAGGCACGTTGCCGGCTTGCCACGGCGTCCCCCATGCGGCTGCGATCACATCCCCAGGGCGCGGGCGCGGCGGCTGGGCCGCGGTCAGCGCGGTCGCTGCGGCGTCCTTTGCCCTGGTCCTGTCGCAGTTCGTCATGATCGCCGTGCTGCCGGACGTCGTCGATCAGTTCGACGTGTCGGCCGGCCGTGCAGGCCTGACGGTCGTGCTGCCCGGTCTGCTTGCCGCCGTCGCGGCGCCGGCCCTCACTTTGTTGTTCGGGCAGCTGGACCGTCGCGTAGTCCTGTGGGGCCTTACCGCAATTGTTGCGCTGTCCGATGCGCTCGCCGCCATCGCTCCGAATTTCGCCATCCTGACCGCGGCACGCCTGGTGCTGGGCGGCGCGATCGGCGCGTTTTGGACAATGGGCGTGGGTGTAGGACCCCGCCTGGTGCCGCCGCAGCAGGTCACCCGAGCGACGTCCCTGGTGATGGCCGGGATATCGGCCGGCACGGTGGTGAGCCTCCCGGTCGGCAACCTCATGGCGCAGTACTGGGGCTGGCGCTCAGCGATGGCTACTGCGGGCGTGCTGAGCGTCGCCGTCCTGCTAGTACAACTGCGCTTCTTGCCCCGCATGCCTGCCGCCCGCTCGCTGCGCGCCAGGGATGTCTTCGGCCTTCTGTACCGCCCCCGTGTGCGGATGGGTCTCGTCCTGTCGGCTCTGCTGTTCTTCGGGCACTTCGGGGCCTACACCTTCGTCTCGTCGTTCCTGACGGACCAGGCGGACTTCTCCGCCTCGACTGTCGGTGTGCTTCTGCTGCTCTACGGCATCGCCGGCTTCATCGGCAATTTCACAGCCGGGGTGCTCTTGGACCGCAGCATCCCCATCACCCTGGGAACAGCAGCAGCCCTCCTCGCCACCTCGGTGATCATCCTGGGGCAGTGGCATTCCCAAGTCGCAGCCGTCGTCGCACTGTGCCTGTGGGGTGTGGCTTACGGAGCCATCCCCATCTCCCTGCAGACGTACATGATGCGCGGCAACACGGCCGAGGGCGGGCTGGCGTTGTTCGTGACCACCAGCCAGTTGTCGCTTGCCACGGGCTCGTTCGTGGGAGGGCTGCTCGTCGACAGCTTCGGCCTTCCCGCTGACTACACCATCTTCGCTCTCCCCGCGGTCGTCGCGGTCCTCCTCACCGCCACACGGCTGCGCAGTCTGCTCAGCAGCCCCGCGTCGTCCCCTGGTCCAGCCGCACAACCGGCAGCAGCGGAATCCGGCAGAGAATGAGAATCCAGTGAGCAAATCCCTCCACAGCGAAGTCACTTTAATCATCAATGGTACCGAGAAGTCGGTCCCGGTCGACCACCGTGTCACCCTGCTGGACCTGCTACGCGAGCACCTTGGTCTCACCGGTACCAAGAAGGGCTGCGATCACGGACAGTGCGGCGCGTGCACGGTGCTGGTGGATGGGCAGCGCATCAACAGCTGCCTGAAGCTCGCCGTCGCCGCGTCCGGCACAAGCGTCACGACCATCGAAGGAGTCGCCGGCCTGACGGAAGGGGACGACCTGCACCCCCTGCAAGAAGCCTTCGTGGTCAACGACGCGATGCAGTGCGGCTACTGCACCCCTGGGCAGATCTGCTCCGCGCTCGGCGCACTCGCCGAAGCCGATGCCGGATGGCCCAGCCACGTCACTGCCGACGTGGCGACAGGAGTCGCGTCAGCGTCTGCGCTCACGCCAGAGGAGATCCGGGAACGCATGAGCGGGAATCTGTGCCGCTGCGGCGCCCACCACGGGATCGTCGCGGCCATCTCCCAGGCTGCAGCAGCGAGGCATACCCGATGAAGCCCTTCGCCTACCAGCGGGCCACGCGCCTCGATGACGCCGTCCAGGCGGTCAGTGCAGACCCAGACACGCACTACCTCGCCGGCGGTACGAACCTCGTCGACCTGATGAAGCTCCAAGTGCGCCAGCCTCGCGCCCTGGTCGACATTTCCCACCTGCCGCTGAATCATCTCACCTGCCGTGCGGACGGAGGCGCCGTCATCGGCGCCACCGCCACCAACGCCGTCGTCGCCGGCGATCCGGGCATCCGAGAGACTTTTCCTGTGCTGTCGGAGGCCATCCTCGCCGGTGCTTCCGGGCAACTGCGCAACAGCGCCACCATGGCCGGCAACCTGCTGCAAAAGACCCGCTGCACCTACTTCCAGGACATCACCAAGCCCTGCAACAAGCGGGTACCCGGGAGCGGCTGCCCGGCCAGGACCGGCGCCCATCGCGACCTCGGCATTCTCGGTGTGTCCTCGTCCTGCATCGCTACCCAGCCCTCCGACATGGCTGTCGCGCTGTCCGTCTGCGACGCCATCGTGCACATCCGGGGTGTGGCCGGAGAACGCACTGTGGATTTGCAGGACTTCTACGTCCCACCGGGCAAGGCCCCCGACCGGGACAACGTCCTGCAGCACGGCGAGCTCATCACCGACATCGAACTGCCCGCCCTGCCCGCCGGAGCGGTGTCCCGCTACTACAAGGTGCGCGACCGCTGGTCGTATGCCTTTGCCGTGGTCAGCGTCGCGGCAGCAGTCGTTGTGCAGGACGACGGCCGCCTCGCCCAGGCCCGCATCGCGTGGGGCGGCGTGGCCCCCCGCCCGTGGCGGGCCTCCATCGCCGAGGCCGAGCTGCGCGGCCACAAGCCCTCCCCCCAGTTGTTCGAGCGGGCCGTGCGAGCCGAACTGCGCCACGCCACCCCGCTGCCGCACAACGCCTTCAAGGTCGACCTCGTCGCCGATGTGACGTCTGCCTTGCTGGCAGACCTCATCGGCAGCGCGCAGGAGAGGACGGTGACGCGGTGAGCGCGGTCGGCGCCCCCTACGAGCGTCAGGACGCCCGGTCGAAAGTCACCGGAGCAGCCACTTACGCCTACGAGCACCACGTCGACGGTGTTCTGTACGCCTGGCCGGTCACCTCGGTCGTCATCAAGGGCCGGGTCGCCGAGCTGGACACCGACGTGACCATGAGCGTTCCCGGCGTGGTGGCCGTCCTGCACGCGGGCAACGCCGCCCGGCTGAACTCCCCGATCGATCTGGGGCCTGTGCAGCAGGCGGCCGTAGGCGAGTTGTACGTTCTGCAGTCGGACAAGGTCGTCTACCGGGGGCAGCTCGTCGCCGCGGTCATCGCCACCTCGCTGGAGGCCGCCCGCCAGGGCGCGGAGAGCGTGGTGGTGCACTACGACGAGCAACCCCACGATGTCGAGCTGCGCCCTCGCGACCCCCGCGCCTATGTGCCGACCATGCTCGGCGACCTCGGCCCCGGGAACGTGGTTCGGGGAGACGCGGACAGTGTTCTCAACACGACCGAGGTCGTGCTGGACGTCGCCTACACAACCCCCGGGCAGCATCCGCACCCCCTGGAGCCGCACGCCACCATCGCCAGCTGGGCTGACGGGCGGCTGACGCTTCACAGTTCCGAGCAGGGCCCGTCCAACACCAGCCAGGCCTTTGCGGCCCTGTTCGGGATGAGCCCGGATGACGTCGAGGTGATCTGTGACTACGTCGGCGGCGGGTTCGGCGCCAAGGCGTCACCGCGCCCGCCCGCAGTATTGGCAGCGCTGGCGGCGAAGCTGGTCGACCGGCCGGTGAAAGTCGCCTGGAACCGGGCACTGATGAGCGTGCACACGACGTACCGGTCACCCACCATCCAGCGGGTGCGGCTCGGCGCAGACCGTGACGGCACACTCCACGCCATCGTGCATGAAGCCGAACACATGACGTCCGCGCTGTCCGACTACGTCGACCAGACCGCCAGCTCGGCAAGGATGATGTATGCGGCGGAACATGCCCGCACCACCGCCACGGCGGTACGTCTCGACGTGCCTTCGCCCGGCTGGATGCGCGGGCCCGGAGAGACGCCGGGCATGTTCGCCCTCGAATGCGCCATGGACGAGCTCGCCTACCGGCTCGACGTGGATCCCATCCAGCTGCGCATACGCAACGAGCCCGACGTCGATCCCTCAGACGGCAAGCCCTTCAGCAGCCGCAACCTCGTCGCCTGCCTCACGGCGGGCGCGGACCGTTTCGGCTGGGCAGGCCGCGACAGACGGCCGGGCGTCCGCCGGGAGGGTCGGTGGCTCGTAGGTACCGGCGTGGCAGCATCGCGCTATCCCGTCTTCACCGTGCCGAGCCGCGCCGTGGCCACCGCGGAGACGGACGGGACGTTCACGTTCGCCATCGGCGCCGTCGATATCGGTACCGGCTCAAGAACCGTCCTCACGCAAATTGCCGCAGACGCCCTGGGCGTTCCGATCGAGCGCGTGCGTCTGGAGCTCGGCCGGGCCTCCTACAGCGCGGCCGCGTTCGCCGGCGCCTCGTTGGGCACCGCCTCCTGGGGATGGGCGGTCGACAAGGCCGGCCGGGCTCTGAAGCAGCGGCTGCACGGCGGAGCCCAGCTCGGGGTCACGGTGGAGGTCGATACGACCGAGGAGGTGAGCGCGATGGAGGACGTCAGCCGTAACGCCTACGGCGCCCATTTCGCCAAGGTCAGGGTGCACACGGTGACGGGTCAGATCCAGGTCTCGCGCATGCTCGGCGTCTTCGCCGCCGGCCGCATCATCAATCCGCGAACCGCCCGCTCCCAGCTGCGCGGCGGCATGATCATGGGCATCGGGGGCGCGCTGATGGAGGCCGCCGACATCGACACCACGTATGGCGACTTCGTCCAGTCCGATCTCGCCGGCTACCACTTTCCCGTGCACGCTGATGTCCATGACATTGATGTCGTCATGCTGCCCGAGGCCGACAACCAGCTGAGCCCTGTCGGCGGCAAGGGCATCGGTGAGATCGGCATCGTCGGCGCGGCGGCCGCCATCGCCAACGCCGTGCACCACGCCACGGGCACACGCTTTCGCCACCTGCCGCTGCGCCTGGAGGACGTCAGGGCGTCCCTTCGAACGACGGACACCGTTTGAAGATCGGAGCGGACGGACCGGCACGTCTTCGCTGAAGGCTTCTGACCTGTCCACTCCCCGGGCGGAGGGCGACCCCGCCATCGCGTGGTCGGCACGTCGCCGACCTCGTGAGCGACTGCATCGAACAGGCCGTAGACCAGCTTCGGTTGCGGCACGAATAAGGAGTGAAGAACATGAAGGTTCTCGTAACGGGCGCTTCGGGCAATGTGGGCCAGCTGGTGGTGCGCGCACTCTCCGACGAGAAGGTCGCGGTACGAGGGGTGGTACGTCGTCCGGAGAGCGCTGCGGCGCTGCGCGCCCGAGATCTGCCGGGCGTGGAGGTCGTAGTCACCGATCTCGCGGATGAGCAGGCCGTTCCCGCCCTGCTGGACGGCATCGACGCAGTCTTCCTGGTGACAGCCAACGCCGCTGACCAGCTCACGCAGGAGCAGCAGGTCATCCGGGCTGCGGCCGCAGCAGGCGTGCAGCGGCTGGTCAAGCTCAGCGTCGGCGGCGCCGCACCCGACGCACCCCTGGCCCTGGCCCGCGTGCACTACGCTGCGGAGCAGGAACTGGCCTCCAGCGGCCTGGCGTACACGGTGCTGCGACCGGGGTTCTTCATGGACAATCTGCTGCAGTACATCCCGTGGATCGACGCCTCCGGGCAGCTTCCACTGCCGACGGGCGACGGGGCGATGGCGATGATCCACTCGCAGGACATCGCTGATGTCGCCGCGGTCGAACTCACGTCGGGCCTCACCGGCAACCGCGACCTGCTCCTGACCGGTCCGGAGGCGCTCAGCATCGACCAGGCTCTGGGCCGTGTGGGGCAGATCGTCGGTCGGCCGCTCAGCCACATCGACTCCACCCGAGAGGAGTTCCTGCGCCGGTACATCGAGGCGGGCAACACCGCGGAGTATGCGGAGGACATCGCCACCCTCTACGACGGCATCCTGCGGCCGGGCTACGGCGCGGCCATCACCGACACCATCGAGAAGACGACCCACTCCGCACCGCGCACCATCGACGACTTCGCCCGCGACCACGTCGCGGACTTCTCCCCCCACGACGGCCACTGACAACTGACCCGCCACAGACTCGTGCGGCAGTGCTCGCTCCCCCGCACCAGCACTGCCGCACGATTTACTGCCGTCATCAGCCGCCGTGGTCACCTGTGTCCATCGCCTCGCACGACAGCACGTCGCCTACAGCGATTCGAAGGCATCATGCCGCCCGAAAGGCGTCTCACCTGAAGTAAAAGCCCGCCGGGGCGAATACGTCGCTCCGGCTCCACGCGACGGGTGTGCCTTTGTGTCAGCTCGAGCGACGCGACCGCACCACCGCCACACCTCCCGACTCGTGCAGCACAGGTGCGGTCGCCTTACCTGTCGAAGGCTCGGTGAAACAGCTCTTCGCCCTCTGGTGTGGCCAGGTTCGTCCCGCCGCATACGGGGACCACTCCATCCAGAGCTGTGACGAGATACCGCTGACCGACCTGGAAGACCAGGTTCTCGCTGCCACCATCGCTCCCGTCGTTGGCAAGCCGGGCGGTGGCGGCGTCACCGCCTCGGAACCAGTGGTCGATGCGGAAGACAACCTGGTCGTCCTCTTGGCTTGTGACCGAGCCTTCGAATGCGACCTCGAACTCGCGGAGCAAGTCGACCGTGGGGCCCATGCACTTGGCGTCTGCGCCCGTTTGGAGTGTGAGAGCCAGCGGCCTGCTCGGCGGCGTCCGATGGTTGGCCGGCCCGCCGTGGTCGACTACGGCCTTCCAGACGGCACCACCCCCGACCAGCAGCAGAGCTGCGGTGGCCGCCGCAAGGGCGAAGCCGCGCCGGCGGTGCACCGGCCGCTGCGTCGGCATCGGGGTGCCGGCGCGGGATACACGGTTTTGATGCTCGGCGGTCATGGCAACCTCCACGAGACGGTTGATGTCGGGTGTCGGAGCCGATGCCGTCGCCGCCGGGTCGGCTGCCCTGAGTCGGGCCAGCAGCTCGTCGTCTTTCATCGATCGCTCCTTTCCTCATCCGTCTCATGTCCGTCAAACGTTTGGCTCTTTCGCTCCAGCTGGGCGCGGAGTTTCTTCTTCGCCCGGTGAAGCCGAATGCTCACTGCGTTTGGCGTCAAGCCGGTCACCAGCGCGATCTGACGGGGCGCCAGTTCCTCCCACGCCCACAGAAGCACGACCTCACGGTCGAGTGCACGCAGCGTACTCAGCGCCTGATGGAGGCTGCCGTAATCGGTGCTGTCCACCGGCAAGGGCAGCGGCATCCGCAGCAGGCGCTACTTCAGTCGCGCTCTTCGTCGCAGTGAGCGCTGGGCGTTGGCCAGGCAGCCCCGGGCAAACGCCGTAGCACCACGGCAGGACCTCATCCGGTCTGATGGTCTGCTGAGGCACGAGGCCAGGCACCTCATCGACTCGGCGCCAGAGGACCAACAGCGTGTCGGCGAGTACGTCTTCGGCGGTGTCGGCGTCCGTACGCCGCACGAGGAACCTGCGCAGTGGCTCCGCCACGGCGTGCACCAGTGATTCGAAGCGGGCCCGCAGCTCCCTTGAGATTTCCTCTTGCGTCATGGATTCCACGCCCAGCCCTGTCCGGCTGCCGCGGCTTTCTTTCGGCCTTGAGACCGTGACTGGATCACCGGTTGCCTTCGTCGAGTGACAGGGGCTGGTGGCGGATGGCCCTGATGCGCGGCCGGAAGCGGTGACTTTGCGCTTGGTGGGCGGCCGATCCGGCGCTCCGGTCCTTTGCGCATCAGCACGATGTCCACACCCGGAGCGTCGCGCTGTCTCGGATGGTGCCGCTCAGTTGTTGTAGGCGGCCCGAAGCAGCCGGCGGACGAGGTGGTTGTCGTAGAGCCCCCGGTAGGCGTGGACGAGCCCGTCCTCACCTACTTCAAGACGGTCATCGCCGTGGAACTCGATGAGCTGGTCGGTGCCAATGGGCGTTCCTCGGAACCGCCAAGCCACCACGATCGCCGGCCGGTCGACCTCGGTGTAGAGGCCGATGCGCGTGAACGAGGACGAGCCGTTGGGGAAGGTACGTGCCATGTCCCTCACATGCTGGCGGACGGCCTCACGCCCGCGCCTGGTGTCGCCGAGGGCCGGCTCGTCGTACAGCAGGTCCTCGGCGCACAGCTGAGCAACCGCGTCCGCGTCCAGTTCGGTCCATGCCTTCTCCCATCGATCACAGAGCAGTTTGTAGGCCTCCAGGCGTGCGTTGCCGTCATCAGGCATATCGTGATCGCTTTCTCGTGGCGTGTGAGTGGAGGAGCAGTCGTTCTGCCGCGCGTAGCGGTGTCCCTGTACGGCTGCCGCTGTCCGGCGGTTGTGGCCGAGGGGGGCTGAGTGAGGGGCGGAAGGAGCGAGCAGGGCCTTCAGATGGTGACGGGTTGCGGCAGGCGTATCACCGGGTCTCGGTGGATGTGACCGTGGAACAGGCGCAAGGGGGCTCCGCTGCCGCCGTGTCGCAGAGCGATGATGGAAAGAGCGGTCTCTTCAGGCGTGCGTGCACCCAGATCGAGCCCGATCGGGGACCGCAGACTGGACATTTCGAGATCGGTGACGCCTGCGGCGAGCAGTCGCTCGAGACGAGCGCGGTGCGTGCGACAAATCATGGGCCAGTGCTGCGGCGTGCTGAGGAAACGGAGGAGCAACATATCTGCGCTCAGGCGGACGATGTACTCACCCGAGCTTCCTTCATCTGTGTTCCTGATCCCGTGAGGTGGAAGAGAAGGGACAAATGCCGTCGTGCAAGCAGTACAGGATCATGTTGAGGCCGGCGCCGCACCGAGATGAGCTGATCTGTGTCCACATGCAACGGTCGTGGCGCTGGGATGCGTCGGAGGCATGGCTGCGTTGCGTGGAGGCGGGTGCTCACGCCGCGGATGAGTGCGGAGTGGTGACTGGCAGCAACACCGCCAACGGGTGTCAGAGGTGAGGGGGTTGTACGAGTGGTGGATCGAGCAGCCCATGAGGTTCAAGCTCGCACCTCTGCAGGGGCCGGCCCTCTCAGGGATGCCGGCTGACGGCTATGCGGTCTTGAAGCGGTGCTGGTAGGCGCGTGGAGAGACCCCCAGACGGGTGATGAAGGCAC
The DNA here is from genome assembly GCA_000720805.1 of Streptomyces violaceoruber. Taxonomy (GTDB): domain Bacteria; phylum Actinomycetota; class Actinomycetes; order Streptomycetales; family Streptomycetaceae; genus Streptomyces; species Streptomyces cellulosae_A. The sequence goes on along the minus strand of JODI01000004.1, from coordinate 299,692 downwards.
GCCGGAGTGTCTCCATGCTGCCGAAGCCGGACATGAAGGCGGCGTCGGTGACGGACTCGCCGCGGTCGAGCAGAGATCGGGCGGTGTCGAAGCGCACCTGTTCCACGAACTTGGCGGGCGTGGTCTGCAGCTCTTCCTGGAAGAGTCGAGAGAGATGACGAGCGCTGACCGCAGCGCGGCTGGCCAGGTCGGTGAGGGTGTACTGAGCGGACGGGTCCGCGACTATGTCCTCGGTCAGCTTGCGTACCAGGGGGTTGCGGGGCGCGCTCGTTTGCTCTGCGGCCTTCGACGAGTCGGGGTGGTAGACCATCAGGTCACGGGCCACGGCGCTGTGTACCCGTTCACCCTGGTCCTCCTTGAGGAGGTGCAAGGTGAGGGCGATGCCAGCGCCCTCACCTGCGGAAGTGATGAGATTGCCGTCAGAGACGAGCTCACTGTCGTGGATGACCTCGGCCCGTGGGTAGAGCTCCTGCAGGCGCTGTGTGTGGTGCCAGTGCGTCGTCGCCTTGCGGCCGTCCAGGAGTCCGGCGGCCCCCAGGACGAACGCACCGGTGCAGACGCTGGCGACCCGCCTGGCACGACTGAAGAGGTGACGTGCGGCAGTGATGTGCTCGGGAGTCAGCGTGCGGTTGGGCAGACTGCAGCCACCGGCGATGATGGCGGTGTCCAGAGGCCCTTCGTCGTGAGCATTGGAGTCGGCGTACAAGGGGAGCCCACTGCCGGTGGTCACGTTCTTGCCGTCCGGTGTGCACACGACGAGTTCGTAGTTCTTGCTGGAGTGACGGGACTCGGCGAAGACCTCTGAGGGTGCAGCGACATCAAGCATGGACACGCCGTCGACGACGAGCAGAGCAACTCTCCGCGTGACAGCAGTGCCCGGATTTGATCCGTTCATGCGGCTGATCGTATGAATCAAGTTGTAGATGTGTCAATTGTTTAGAGGCCTCTTCCACGTATCTGTGGTGTTACACCTATACTCCAGGGCGGCCCGACACCCCGTCGCCAGCACACAAACGTTTCGCGTTGCCGGGCTCACGTAGGGCGCGGCACAGCGTACCGTGAAGGACCAAAGACGCATGAGACGTCAACCTTTTGTACTATAGAGGGATGAGTACCCCTCCGCGTTGGTTGTCAGCGACCGAGGAGCGTGCCTGGCGTGGCCTGCTGCGCATGCACGACGTCCTGGTACACCGCACCGGCCGCTCCCTCCAGGGAGAGTTCGGCTTGTCAGGCGCCGATTACACGGTCCTCGCGGAGCTCACAAGGGTTCCCGACGGCAAGCTGCGGATGGCGGAACTCGCCAGGACCCTCGGATGGGAAAAGAGTCGGCTGTCGCACCACGCTGCGCGCATGGCCAAGCGAGGGCTTGTCGAGCGGACAGAGTGCGCTGCCGATCGGCGTGGAGCCTACGTAACGGTCACGTGGGAGGGGCGCGAGGCGATCACCGCGGCAGCCCCGCGACACGTGGAAGATGTCCGCGCGCTGTTTCTCGACCACCTTACTGCCGGGCAAATCACCCTACTGGCAGAAATGACTGACCTGGTACTCGACAAGCTCGACCCCGAGGACTGAGCACTGCCCGCCCTCCGACCATGGGGGGGCATCATGGTTGCAAAGTAGGCATCAACAGGCCGCACCACCTCACACTCCAGTGGAGGGGTCCGCACGTTTGTGTGTTCGTCTCGCGAAGGCCCCGAGCCTCCGATTGGCTTGCCAGCGCACCGCGACGGGGTGGCGTCCCGCTGAGTGGTGTAGCGGATCAAGCTGGCGAAATCCACAGGTCGCGACCCGAACCACCCTCGCCAGAGGCCCTGTTGAAGCTCGCCCGGGCCAGAACCAGCGGTGATCGCACAACGGCCGCTCAGCGGTGGGCGTCCGGACGCTCCGAAGCGGAGGGGGCAAGCAGTGATCGGCTACACCACGCCGGGGGACACGACCCGCGACGGTCTCAACGGCGTGAGGTCATGCTATGCCGACGCCCGCCTCCTGGTCCCCGCAGAGACTCCTGCCAGGAACGAACCGTCCGGTAACCAGGAGCCCGCCGACCGGGGATACGTCACCAAGTATGTGGGTCTAAACGTGACCGGCGACGTATGGTTCTGCGTATGCCAGCTACCCAGCGTCCCCTGTTAGGTTTGCGGCCAGTAGGGGAACCCCTCCTCCCTGAGAACTAGATACGTCGCCCGACGGAATGACGTATTCACCTGCCTTCTCCCGCCAAGATCACAGTCATGAGTGAACACCTCCTCAAGATACGCAGCCTCAGCAAGGCACTCCCCGCAGGCCCGAAGCAGACGCCAGCCATGGTGCTGCGCTCAATCTCTCTCGACATCTCGCGTGGGGAGTTCGTCGCCATCGTCGGTCCTAGCGGCTCTGGGAAGTCCACATTGCTGTACTGCATGGCCGGACTCGAAGCGCCCACTGAGGGGACGGCCACCCTCCTCGGCCAGGATCTGGCCCGTCTTAGCCGTAAGGCCCAAGCCAGGCTCCGCCGTGACCATGTCGGCTTCATCTTCCAGTCCTACAACCTGATCCCTTCACTCACCGCATGGGAGAACGTGGCACTACCGACTCGTCTCGCCCGCCGCAAAACCAGCCGGAACGAGGTGGACGCCGCCCTGAAGGCAGTCGGCCTGCGCGAGCAGGCCCTGCAGAGGCCCGCAACACTGTCCGGTGGGCAGCAGCAGCGAGTGGCCATCGCCCGTGTGCTCGCGATGCGTCCCGACCTCGTCTTCGCGGATGAACCCACCGGTGCACTGGACACCGAGGCAGGCGCACAAGTGCTGAACCTGCTGCGGCAGACCGCAACCGGTGACTGCTCCGTAGTAATGGTCACCCACGACCTGCAGGCGGCCGCGCGCGCCGACCGGGTCCTGGTCCTGCGAGACGGCGTAATTCATCGGCAACTGCATCATCCGAGCGCCAACGACGTCTTCGACGCTGTCACTGCCCTCACCAAGGCGGTCTGACATGCTGCGCCTCGTTCTCGGTGACCTCGCCCAGAATCTGCGGATCTGGCTCGGCGCTGCACTGGTGGCGGCTGCGGCCGGCCTCGTCGGAGCGATCGTCGCAAGTGACATCGCGACTGCCATCCACGTAGGAGGCATGGCCGGACTGGCCCTTTACGGCATCAGCGGGACCGTCATCGTTTTTTCATCGGTTTCAACAATTGTCGTCCTCGGCTCGATCACCAATCTCGCCGTCACCCTGCAGCAGCGCTCCTACGCTCTCTGGCAACTCGTCGGTCTGGGACCGGGGCAGGTCCGCACGGTCGTCCAAGCGCAGATCGCCGTCATGGGTCTGCTCGGTGGCGTCACCGGTGCCCTGATCGCGATTCCCTTGCTGCGCCCCATGTTCGCCTTCTGCTTCGCCGACGTGCCCGCATTGCACGAGATCACGCCTTCCTACGGCTTCCTCGCCGCCGCGGGAACGATCGTCTACGTCCTGGCCACCGTGGTCGTCGGTGGCATGCGCGGCGCTCGGCGTGCCAGCCGGGTGCCCGCCATTCAAGCGCTGCGCGACCCCGAGATGCCCAGCCGAGGCATGACCATGGCTCGCTGGATCACCGCTGTTGCCCTGGTCGCCATCCTGGGCAGCATCATCATCAGCCTCCCTGGGTCGGACCAGGCATCGACAGCGCTGATGCTCGTGGCCCCGCTGACCGCAGCACTTCTGTCTGCGCTCAGTTCGGCCTTCATCGCACCGCTGCTGCGCGGATGGACCGCCGTTGTGCCGCCCTCGCTCTCCAGTTGGTGGCACCTCGCCCGCCAGACCACAGCCCATCGCGCCGGCCAAAGCGCAGCAGTCATCAATCCCTTGACCGTGGCGATGGCGCTCGCGGGCGGCCTCTACGCGTCCCAGGGCACAGCATCAACAGAAAAGGACATTCTTTCAGCCGGCGCTGTCGTGCTGCTCTTGGGAGGGCCCGTCCTCGTGTCGCTGATTGGAGCAACCGCGACCCTGTTCATGGCAGGTCGCCAGCGCAGCCGCGAGGTCGCCCTACTCCTGGTCAGCGGAGGGACTGCCTCAACCGTCGTAATGGCCGCCGTTGCTGAGGCAGCTATCTACGTGGCTACGGCCACCATGCTGGCGGTCCCCCCTGTCGTCGCCACAGGTCTCCTCGGCACCTGGGCACTCCACGTTCCTCCGGCATTTGGGCTGGGTGCTGTCGGAGTGGTCATGCTCACCGGACTGGTTCTGATCCTCTCGGCCGTCGTGCTGTCGGCCAACCTCGCCCTGCGAAAGAACGTGGTGCGTACGCTCTCTTCAGACTGACAGCCACCAGCACCGAGACGTCTGCCTCTACCAAGGACCGCCCGCGATCAGCAGCGTGCTACTGCCCCACTTTCAATTCGATGCCGATGCTCGGTGCGCAGGAGTGAAGGACCTTGCCGACGTCATACAGGTGAAAGCACATGTTGGACGGCAGTGTGGCTTGGTGGGAGGACCAGTGCTCAACGACGCCCACGGCCGCTCATGCCCCGCGTCTGTCCCCGCCGCCACACATCGCTCACCTGCATTCGCACTGTAGGTAGGTCACCCAGTAGGTCACATGGACCATGTCCGCCACCACGGGGCAGCAACATGCCCCCATAGCGCGGGCCGGCGCGCGTGTGCCGCACACGTGGACGCTGAGTAACATGCCCATCGTCTACCTACGCACGAGGAAGTGAACGGCCATGGCTGTCAAACCTGAACCTGTCACGCTCAGGACCCGCTATACAGACCAAGCGATGGCCGATCTGGAGGAAAACCGTCGGCGGCAGGCCGAGCTGTTGAGCCACCTAGAGGTGCTGAAGCAGGAGGAGGTGTTGTTGCTGGACATCATCAACCTCACGGGGCCTTCGCCGACCGAGTCGCCCTCGTCGACCTTGCATTCACAGCAGGAATTGAGCACGGACTCGTCGGCAACACGGCGTGGTGCGCGTGCGTCCGACGAGCCGTCACCCGAGGCGCAGCTTCACGAGCCGGACGTGCCGCGCAAACCCGAGGGGCGCAAAGGCGGTGGGTCGCACCCCCTTCTCAGGGAGATCCTTGTGGAGCTTCTGAGTGCGCACAGTGAGCCGCGGGCAGCGAAGGATGTGTGGCGGGAGTGCCGGGAGAAGCACCCGGATCGTTCCCCGAGCAACCAGGTGGTCCGCAATACCCTTGAGGGGTTGGTCGCCCGTGGGGCGGTTGACCGGCACAAACAGGGGCACACGGTCATGTATTCGCTGGCCCGAGCGGCTGACTGACCGGCTTGCCGATGCGCGCGGTTACGCGCAGGGATGGTGCGCGTATGGGTCGGTAACGGCATGAGGCGGTTCCGGGAGCAGACCGATGTGGTAATCAGCCACGACGGGGGCGGCCGCCCTATCGGTGCGCTGCTCCGGCAGTGTGCGTCTGTTGTTGTCGCCGAGTGCGGTCACCCCGACCGGGAGGGTGTCGACCCGTCAGGTCACCCGGGACGTATACACCGCTGGCCGCCATGGCTACCGAATGACCACGCAATCTCCGGCACCTCAGGGTCGGGTGGTGACAGGGCGGCTGCGATCGGGACTGCCCGAGGCGAGTGCCTTGCCGGCCCGGCCGGACGGTCAGTGCGGCAGGCCTCGTCCGGTTGTGTTCAACTCGCCAGTTCGTGCTCGTCCTCGGGCTGCCGGTCACGGCGACGCTCTTCGAGGCGCTCCATGATCGTGTGCATTTCGGCGGGCAGGTCACCGGGCTTGCGGGCCGTGATGAACGGGCCGTCCTGCACTACTGGCTCGTTGATCCAGATACCGCCGGCACCCTCGACTTCCGGACGTACCTCGTACCAGGACGTCATGCGCCGACCGCCGGCCAGGCCTGCGGAGACAAGCATCTGCGGACCGTGGCAGACCAGGCCCACCGGTTTGTCGGCCGCGGCGAAGGCACGCACGAAGTCCAGTGCGGCGGGCAGAGTACGAAGCTCGGTCGGCGCGAGACCGCCGGGCACATAGAGCATGTCGTAGTCAGCCGGGTCAACGTCGAAAAGGGCGACAGTCTCCTGGATACCCATCCCCCGGTAGCCGGTGAGAGCGCCACCGCCAGGAGTGATCACGTCGACCTGGTAGCCGGCCTCGGTGAAACGGTAGTAAGGGTAGAAGAACTCGACGTCCTCGACCTGGTCGGCCGTCAGCACGGCGATACGGCCCTGGGACGGCTCGCCAGTCGGCAGCGCGACGCGGTTGTCGGCGGGACGGTCGGTGCTGGTGTCAGTCACAGCAACTCCTTCTGGTGTTTCCTGTTCTCACACAGTAGGAGATGCAAAGTAGACTCACTAGCATAATGACTCGCACACAGCCTATAGATCGTCCAATCTCGTTGGATCCTCTCGAAGAAGTGCTCGCGCTTGCCGAGGTTCGCTCCGAGCGTGCGTCAACTTTGACCGGCCATGGAGACTGGGCCTTGCGACTGCCTGCGCCGGACGGGGCCAAATTCAACTCCGTGCTGACCGGATCGTGCATCGTCGACACGGCCGGGCTGGCGCATCCGGTCGCCCTGCGCGCGGGCGATTCCTTCCTCCTCACCCGTCCTCAAGAGTTCGTCCTCGCCACCTCGATGAACGTCGACGTGCAGCCGGCCTCGCCCTTGTTCCGGGCGACGGGCGGCTCCAGCGCCGAGGCAGGCCCGCTCGACGAGCCGGTGACCGCGCGTCTGGTCGGTGGCAGCTTCGCTTTCGGTCGTCGTGCCCGCGAACTACTGCTTGACGCTCTCCCACCGCTGATCCATCTTCCCGCCCATGCCGACGGCGCAGCCATGCTGCCGCATCTGCTGACACGGATCGACCGAGAGGCCCGCACCGGCGGCCTGGCGTCCGGCGTGGTCACCGAGCACCTGGCGGTGGTCCTGCTCGTCGATGTCGTCCGCTACCACCTCACGCAGCAGCCAGACCGAACGGGGTGGCTACAGGGCCTCAGCGACCCCGTGGTCTCTGCGGCTCTGCACGCCATTCACGCCGATCCAGCAAGGCGCTGGACGGTACAACTGCTGGCAGACGTTGCGCTCGTGTCCCGCTCGACCCTGGCCGCACGTTTCAAGGCGGTCGTCGGTCAAGGTCCGCTCGAGTACCTCACGCGGTGGCGCCTGGAGCTGGGAGCACACCGGCTGACGGGCACCGACCAGACCATCGCTGCCATCGCCGATGCCGTCGGTTACGGCTCCGAAGCTGCCTTCGCGCTAGCCTTCAAGCGCGAGCTCGGTGCCCCGCCGGGGAGCTACCGGCGAGAATCCCGCAAAGCGGACAGCTTCACTCCCCCGTCAAAACCACAGGCTCGTGCCACGAGCGCAAGCTAACGATGTCCTGCGGCGGACTTGCGTTCACCCTACGGGCCGGACTCGGCGCGATAACCCGCCGCCCGCGGACGGTTGCCGGGTGTGAGACCGTTGGGCACTTCTACACCATGACGCGGTAACGCCGTGCAGCCGCAAGGGCGGCGCGCATCTCCTGCGCGTTGCGGCGGACACCGTAGGCGGGGGTGTCCCTTCGACTTCCGCCACACCTCACCTGCATCCGCAACGACGCAGCAGTCCCCGACGTCGACGCCGAAGCCGCCCCTCCAGACGTCGCCTGATCTCCGCCCGCCTGGGGCACAACGCGTGCACACTTCCGCGGGAACTCCCAGGAACTTCGCAGGTGGAATCGGGAAGGGCCCGGACACAGAAAGGACGCCGATCTGGCCGTATGGCCTGGTCAGAGCCCACACTGCAGACGAGTCGGGCTTTACGCCAGGTTCTGGGCCCGCAGAGCAAGCCGGCCTGAGGATCCGGGAGCAGTCCGGAACGTGCGGAGCGGGAAGCAGTGTCCGAAAGCGGTGAGTGAATCATCGGCCAACGCCACCAAGCCATCGGGGGCGACCGCCGCCAGGACTCACTACAGCGCTGATCTGCAACAACACTCCCTCGGGACGGAAGACGGGCCCATTCGACCCGGATTCGACCCGAGGCTCATCCTTCCCGGGACCGAACACCTGCGAACTGCAACGATGCAGGAAGTGCCGCTGTACCAGCCAAATACAAGCAGAAAAATAGGCGCAAAACTTCACCAGTCGGACATATCGGTACACAATCCATGCGCGAAGTGGCGCACGGCACGACCGACGACACTAATCGGGGCCGATGCACTCGCCGTTGCTCGAAGCCTGCCCCTGCACGCCAACAGCCTCTATGAGCAGGTGACTTCGAAATCCGCTTCCGCGAGACGGAAGCGGCCTTGCGGCCTCGCGAAGCCTCTGCGGACGATGTCACCACGCCACAGAGACGGGAATCAGCCGCCATGCCTCACACCACCGCCTTCGCCAGGAACCAGTGGTACGTCGCCGCCTACAGCCATGAGGTCGGCCGCGAGGAACTGCTCGGCCGGACGATCCTCGGTGAGCCGCTCGTGTTCTACCGGACCGAGGAGGAGGGCACGCCCGTCGTCCTCCACGACCGCTGTGTGCACCGCCGCTATCCGCTCTCCGAGAGCCGGCTCGACGGCGACCGGATCGTGTGCGGGTACCACGGGTTCACCTACGACACTACCGGCACCTGCGTGTACGTGCCGGGGCAGAAGCGCATACCGCGCACCGCCCGCGTCACCTCGTACCCCGTGGTCGAGCAGGACTCCCTGGTGTGGGTGTGGATCGGTGACCCGGCTCTCGCCGACCCGCAGACCATTCCGCGGGCCCGGCACCTGGACTCCCCCGGCTGGACGACCGTCCGCGGCATGGAGCCGATCGACGCCGACTACGGCCTCCTCGTCGACAACCTCCTCGACCTCTCCCACGAGACGTACCTGCACGGCGGCTACATCGGCACTCCCGAGGTCGCCGAGACGCCGATCACCACCGAGGTGGACGAGGGCGCCGGGATCGTCCGGGTGAGCCGGCACATGGACGACGCGGCGTGCCCGCCGTTCTACGCCAAGTCCACCGGCATCGACGGCCGGATCACCCGCTGGCAGGACATCGAGTACCACGCGCCCTGTCTGTATCTGCTGCACAGCCGGATCGCGCCGGTCGGTGTGCTGCCCGAGGCCGACGGCAGCGACCCGAACGGGTTCCACACCGAGATCACGTACGCCATCACGCCGTCCGCCGACGGCAAGGTGTACGACTTCTGGATGGTCTCGCGGGACTGGGCGACCGAGGACGACGAGGTCACCGAGTTCCTGCGGGGCAACAACCACACGGTCGTCATGCAGGACGTCGACGCGCTCAACCTGCTGCAGAAGACGCTCGGCACCGAGCGGACCGGCTACCAGGAGCTGAGCATCAACATCGACACCGGCGGCCTGGCCGCCCGCCGTATCCTCGCCCGACTGGTCGAGGAGGGCGACAAGCCGGTGGAGAAGGTCCTGTGAGCAGCCGGACCGGTGAGATCTACCGCATCGACTGGCTGCCGGGCACCGACGTCCTGCACGGCACCTGCCACTGCGGTGCCGAGAACTCCGCCCAGGACCCGGTCGAGATGTGGGAATGGATGCTCGGGCACCCGGAGGGCCATCAGCCGCGAGGAAGCGACTCATGACTGTGTACGAATCCGAACTCGTCGTCGACAAGAAGGAGTTCGCCGCCGACGGCGTGCTCGCCCTGACCCTGCGGCATCCGCTCGGCGAGCAGCTGCCGGCCTGGGAGCCGGGCGCCCATGTCGACGTGGTCCTCGGGCCGGACCTGGAGCGGCAGTACTCGCTGTGCGGGGATCCGGCGGACCGCACGGCCTGGCGGATCGCGGTGCTGCGCGAGCCGGACGGGCGTGGCGGATCCGCGTACGTGCACGAGCAGTTGGGGCAGGGCGGCAAGGTGCGGGTGCGCGGTCCGCGCAACCACTTCGCACTGCGGCCCGCGCCGCGCTACCGGTTCGTCGCGGGCGGCATCGGCATCACGCCCATCCTGCCGATGCTGGCCGCGGCCGAGGCGGCGGGCGCCGAGTGGAGCCTGCTGTACGGCGGGCGCAGCCGCGGATCCATGGCGTTCTGCGAGGAGTTGAGCGGGTACGGCGACCGCGTCACGATCGCACCCCAGGACGAGACCGGACTGCTGGACCTCGCCTCGGTGCTGGACGACCTGCCCGAGGACACCCTCGTCTACTGCTGCGGTCCCGGGCCGCTGCTGGACGCGGTTCAGGCGCGCTGCCCGGCCGGGACGCTGCACGTCGAGCGGTTCGAACCGAAGGTCCAGGAGACGGGGGCCGACACCGAGTTCGAGGTCGAGCTGGCCCGCAGCGGTCGTACGCTCACCGTGCCCGCGGACGTGTCGGTGCTGGACGCCGTGCGGGGCGCCGGCGTGGAGGTGCTGTTCTCCTGCACCGAGGGGACGTGCGGCACCTGTGAGACGGACGTGCTGGAGGGCGACCCTGATCACAAGGACTCGGTCCTCTCCGACGAGGAACGCGAGGCCGGCGAGACCATGCTCATCTGTGTGTCCCGGTGCCGGGGGAAGCGGCTCGTGCTGGACCTGTGATCCCCGGGGGGCATCACACCCTGCCCTCCTGCCCGCCTCCCCCGTACGGTCAACCGCCATACCCGTCACATTCGTTGACAGTGACGGATGGCTCCCTCCACGTTCCCCCGCACACCGGCTGAGCACTACTGTGCGGGGTGCGCACAACCTGTCGGAACACCGTTGTCTGCACAGGAGGAGCCATGCGTCGTCTTTTATCCGGCCTCACGGCCGGTGCCATTCTTCTCGCCACGGCGGCCTGTGGCTCGTCCGACGACTCCGGTACGTCGGGCAAGGCCGCCTCGTCCGGGGGCATCACCACCGTCAAGCTGGGGCTCATCCCCATCGTCGACGTGGCGCCCGTCTATCTCGGCCAGAAAAAGGGCTTCTACGAGAAGCACGGACTGAAGCTGACCATCACGACCGCACAGGGCGGCGCGGCGATCGTGCCGGGTGTCGTGAGTGGTCAGTTCCAGTTCGGGTTCAGCAATGTGACGTCGTTGATGGTGGCCCAGTCCAACAAGGTGCCCGTCAAGGCCGTCGTCAACGGCATCGCCTCGACCGGCGTACGGGGCAAGGACTTCAACGCCCTCATGGTGAAGAAGGGCAGTGCCCTCAAGTCACCCAGGGAACTTGAGGGCAAGAAGGTCGCCATCAACACGCTCAAGAACATCAATGAGACCGCCGTGCGCGCGGCGGTTCGCGCCGCCGGCGGTGACCCGGACAAGGTGAGGTTCGTCGAGCTCGCCTTCGACCAGATGCCCGCGGCCCTCGACCAGGGGCAGGTCGACGCCGTGAGCGTGGTCGAGCCGGCGCAGGCCAGCGTCAGGAGCCAGGGCGGCGTGGAGATCGCCTCGCCCCTGATCGACGTCGCTCCTGACCTCACCGTCGCGATGTACTTCACCTCGCTCCAGTATGAGCAGCAGCACCCGGACGTGGTGAAGAAGTTCCGGGAGGCCACCGCGGAGTCCCTCGCGTACGCCGACTCCCACCCGGACGAGGTCCGCGCCGTCGTCACGTCGTACACGAAGATCCCGGCTGCGGTGCTGGAGCAGGTGACGCTGCCGAAGTGGCCTGCCGAGGCGAACCGCGCCTCCATCGAGGCGCTGCGGAAGCTGGGCCAGGAGGACGGCCTGTTCAAGACGGAGCCCGACCTGGACAAGCTGCTGCCGTGAAGGGCGCGCACCTCGCACTCGGTGCGGCCGGGCTCGCGGTCTTCCTCGCCCTGGGCGAGGCGGTGCCGCGGCTCGGCCTGGTCAAGGAGGCGTACTTCCCGCCCACCAGCAAGATCGCCGACGCCTTCGCCGGCGAACTCGCGGACTCCGCCTTCTGGACGGCGCTCGGCGACACGCTCACCGGCTGGGCGGTGGGCCTGGCGGTGGCGGCCTGCGCGGGGATCGTCGCGGGGGTGGTCATCTCCGTCGTGCCGTATCTGCGGGAGGCGACCGCCTCGACGATCGAGTTCCTGCGCCCGATCCCCTCGGTAGCACTGATCCCGCTGGCGGTCCTGCTGTACGGCAACGAACTGCGCTCGGTGCTCCTGCTGGTGGTGTACGCCTCGTTCTGGCAGGTGCTGATCCAGACGCTGTACGGCGTCCGGGACGTCGACCCGGTCGCCGAGGAGACGGCACGGTCGTACGGTCTGGGCACCTGGGCGCGCGTCCGGTACGTGCTGTGGCCGACGGCGCTGCCGTACGTCATGACGGGCCTCAGGCTCGCGGCGGCCGTCGCCCTGATCCTCACCGTCACCGCCGAACTCGTCATCGGCTCCCCGGGGTTGGGCGCCAGGATCGCCATCGCGCAGAACTCGCAGGCCGTGCCGCACATGTACGCGTTGATCGTCGTGACCGGCCTGCTGGGTCTGTTGATCAACGTGGGCGCGAGGTCGGTGGAGCGGCGGGCGCTGGCCTGGCACCAGTCGGTGCGCGGGGAGGTGACGGTGTGAGGCGCTTTCTGCTGCGGCTGGTGTTCGTGGTCGCGTTGCCCGTCGTCCTGCTCGCCGTGTGGTGGCTGGCCTCCGACGACAGCACCGACGTGTACTGGCCACCCCTGCGCACCATCCTGAAGACCTTCCCGGACGTCTGGACGGCCGAGCGGCTGCGCACGGACGCCCTGCCCAGCGTGCTCAGACTGGCCGCCGGTTACGCCACCGCGGCCGTGACCGGCGTGGCCCTCGGCACGGTGATCGGTTCCCACCGGCGGGTGCGGGCGGTGTGCGAGCCGGTCATGGAGTTCCTGCGGGCGGTGCCGCCGCCCGTGCTGATCCCCGTCATCATGCTGTTCGCGGGCATCGGCGACACGATGAAGGTGGTCGTGATCGCGAGCGGCTGCGTGTGGCCGATCCTGCTCAACACCGTCGAGGGCGTACGGGCGGTGGACTCGGTGATGGCGGACACGGCCCGTTCCTACGGCATCACGGGCGCCGCCCGCCTCAGGCACGTGGTGCTGCGCTCGGCGAGCCCGCAGATCTTCGCGGGGCTGCGCCAGGCGCTGTCCATCGGCATCATCCTCATGGTCATCAGCGAGATGTTCGCGGCCAGCAGCGGCCTCGGCTTCACCGTCGTGCAGTTCCAGCGCGGTTTCGCGATCCCCGACATGTGGACCGGGATCCTCGTGCTGGGTCTGCTGGGCTTCCTGTTGTCGCTGCTGTTCCAGCTGGTCGAGCGGCGGGTGCTCGGCTGGTACCACGGTCTGCGCGCCTCCACCCGGCGGTCCCGGTGACGTCCGAGAAAGGGCAGGGCATGCTCGACGTACGCGGCCTGAAGAAGGTCTACGAGGGCTCCGGGCGGCGGGTGGAGGCGGTGCGCGACCTCACCTTCACCGTCGGCGCGGGCGAACTGGTCTGTCTCGTCGGCCCGTCGGGCTGCGGCAAGACGACCCTGCTGAAGTGCGTGGGCGGGCTGCTCGCGCCGACGGCGGGCGAAGTGCTCCTGGAGGGGCGGAAGGTGACCGGGCCGCCGCCCGGGATGGCCTTCGTCTTCCAGGAGTACGGCCGCAGCCTGTTCCCCTGGATGCGGGTCCGGGAGAACGTCGAACTCCCGCTGAAGCAGAAGAACTTGGCCAAGGACCGGCGCCGGGAACTGGTGGCTGACGCGCTGCGGTCGGTGGACCTCGCGGACGCGGCCGGGGCGTACCCCTGGCAGCTGTCCGGGGGCATGCAGCAGCGGGTGGCCATCGCAAGGGCGCTGGCGTACGAGCCCCGGGTGCTGCTGATGGACGAACCGTTCGCGGCGGTGGACGCCCAGACCCGGGCCGACCTGGAGGACCTGGTACGGCGGCTGTGGCGGGAGCGCGGGATCACCATCCTGTTCGTCACCCACGACATCGACGAGGCCGTCTACCTCGGGGAACGGGTGGTCGTCCTGTCCGCCTCCCCCACCGTCGTGCAGGAACAGCTCAAGGTCGATCTGCCGGACGAGCGGGACCAGTTGCACACGCGCGTGGCCCCGCGCTTCGCGGAGCTGCGGACCCATGTGTACGAACAGATCCAGGCGGCGAAGCGCGGGAACGGGAGCGCGGGTTCGGTCACGGTCACGAAGTCGGACACGCCTCGGCCTCACTGAACCGGGCGGCGCATCAGGCCCGCGCCCGCCGGACCGCCGGGCCGCCCGGCCGCGGAACAGGCCCTGCCCCGAGCGGGCTACTTGGCGGCCCACAGACCCCGTACATGTCCGAGGTGGCGGGTCATCACCTCGCGGACCGCGTTCTTGTCCCGGGCCGCCAGCGCGTCGAGGAGTTCGAGGTGTTCCTCGGCGGAGGCCGTCAGACGGCCCGCTTCCAGGAGGGCGGTGAGCCCGTAGAGACGGGAGCGCCCCCGGAGGTCGCCGACGACCTCCACCAGGTGCGCGTTGCCGGCGAGGGCGAGCAGTCCGAGGTGGAAGCGGGTGTCGGCCTCGACGTACGCGATGAGGTCGCCGGCCGCGGCGGCTCGCACGATCTCCCGGGCGGCCGGCCGCAGCGCCTCCAGCGAGACCGGGTCGGCCGTCGTGGCCAGGCCCACCACCGTGGGGATCTCGATGAGGGCGCGGATGTGGGTGTACTCGTCGAGTTGTCTCTCGGAGACCGCGGTGACCCGGAAGCCCTTGTTGGGGACCGTGTCGACCAGGCCTTCCTTGACGAGGTCCAGCATGGCCTCGCGCACCGGGGTCGCCGAGACGCCGAAGCGGGCGGCGAGCGTCGGCGCCGAGTAGATCTCCCCCGGGCGCAGTTCGCCGGCGATCAGCGCGGCCCGCAGCGCGTCGGCGACCCGCTCCCGGTAGCTGCTCTTCTTACCGCCCAGCACGGGCAGGGCCGGGGCAACCGCGGCGGGGGCGCTGGTGCGCTGGGCGGCCATGGGACGTCTCCTAGCTGTGCGGTGTCATGCGGTACCCGTCATGGTGGCGTGGTCCCGTCATTGTCGTCGGCGTCTACAGGACGAATCCCGCCGGGAACGGGTCGGCCGGGTCCAGCAGGTACTGGGCGGTGCCGGTGATCCAGGCACGCCCGGTGAAGCTGGGCAGGACCGCGGGGCGGCCGGCCACCTCGGTGGTGCCGAGGAGACGGCCGGTGAAGTGCGTACCGATGAAGGACTCGTTCAGGAACTCGGTGTGCAGGGGAAGTTCACCGCGGGCGTGCAGTTGCGCCATGCGCGCGCTGGTGCCGGTGCCGCAGGGTGAGCGGTCGAACCAGCCGGGGTGGATCGCCATGGCGTGCCGTGAGTGGCGGGCCGTGGAGCCGGGGGCGAGCAGGTGGACGTGGTGGCAGCCACGGATGGTGGGGTCCTCGGGGTGGACGGGCTCCTCCTCGGCGTTGATCGCCTCCATGAGGGACAGACCGGCCTTCAGGATGTCGTCCTTGCGGGCGCGGTCGAAGGGCAGGCCGAACTGCTCCAGCGGCAGGATGGCGTAGAAGTTGCCGCCGTAGGCCATGTCATAGGTCACCGTCCGCCCGTCGGCCAGTGCGATCTCGCGGTCCAGGGCGACGGAGAAGGACGGGACGTTGGCGAGGGTGACGGCCTTCGCGGCGCCGTTCTCCACCGCGACCTCGGCGACCACCACCCCGGCCGGGGTGTCGAGCCGGATCGTGGTGACCGGCTCGACGACCTCGACCATTCCCGTCTCCACCAGCACGGTCGCCACTCCGATGGTGCCGTGCCCGCACATCGGCAGATAGCCGGAGACCTCGATGTAGACGACACCCCAGTCACAGTCGGGCCGGGTGGGCGGCTGGAGGAGGGCACCGCTCATCGCCGAGTGACCGCGCGGCTCGTTCATCAGGAGCTGCTTGATGTCGTCGCGGTGCTCACGGAAGTACAGGCGCCGCTCGTTCATGGTCGCGCCGGGAATCGTGCCGATACCGCCGGTGATCACCCGGGTGGGCATGCCCTCGGTGTGCGAGTCGACGGCGTGCAGGACGAGCTTGCTGCGCATGACACTCCTGGTGATTCGATACGGGGACGCTGGAAGCCGGGTGCCGTGGTACCCGGAGACCTACCCGAGTCCGGCGGCGAGGGCCCTCTCGGTGGCGGCCCGGACGACCGCCTCCTGCTCCGGCAGCAGCGGGACCCGCGGCGGGCGCACCGGTCCGCCGTACCGGCCCACGAGGTCCATGGACATCTTGATGGCCTGCACGAACTCGACCTGCGAGTCCCAGCGCAGGAGGGGGTGCAGCTGCTCGTACAGCTTCTTGGCCGTGCCCAGGTCACCGTCGACCGCCGCGCGGTACAGGGCGACGTTCGCGGCGGGCAGAGCGTTCGGGTAGCCGGCCACCCAGCCCTTGGCGCCCGCGATCGCGAGCTCCAGCAGGACGTCGTCGGCGCCGATCAACAGGTCCAGCTCCGGGGCGAGTTCGGCCAGTCGGTAGGCGCGGCGGACATCGCCGGAGAACTCCTTGACCGCGTGGACGAAGCCCTCGCCGTGCAACTCGGCGAGCAGCTCCGGCACGAGGTCGACCTTGGTGTCGATGGGGTTGTTGTACGCGACGATCGGTACGCCCGCCTTCGCCACCTCCGCGTAGTGGGCGAGGACGGACCGTTCGTCGGCACGGTAGGCGTTGGGCGGCAGCAGCATCACGGACCGGCAGCCCGCGTCTCGTGCCTGCTCGGCCCAGCGGCGGGCCTCGGCGGAGCCGTAGGCGGCGACGCCGGGCATCACCCGGGCGCCGCCGATGGCGGCCACGGCCGTCTCGACGACCCTGGCCCGCTCCTCGGGGGTGAGCACCTGGTACTCGCCGAGCGAGCCGTTCGGGACGACGCCGTCGCAGCCGTTCTCGACCAGCCAGGCGCAGTGCTCGGCGTACCTGTCGTAGTCGACGGAGAGGTCCTCGCGCAGTGGGAGCGCGGTGGCGACGAGCACGCCGCGCCAGGGGCGGGTCTCGGTGACGGTCATCTCGGGTCCCATCTCGATAGGGTGTGACATTTCACTGGGCGGCGGAGGGGCAAATAGAGGGTGGAAGAAGGGAAGGAGGAGGTAGGCGGGTGGGGGACGTCAGTCGTCCTCGGACTCCCCCGCGTGTGCCAGCACCCCCAGCGGTACCGGCCGGGCGAACGGCCGCCGGGACGGTGTGAGGTCGCACCCGGCGAGCCCGGCGACCGCGGGCCCGCACATCCGCCCCTGGCACCAGCCCATCCCGGCCCGTGTCAGCAGCTTCACGGTCCGCGGGTCGCCGGCGCCGAGTTCCGTCACGGCCGCCCGGATCGCGCCGCCGGTGACCTCCTCGCAGCGGCAGACGACGGTCTCGTCGGTGACCTGCTCGGCCCAGTGGGCGGACGGTGCGTACGCGCCGTCCAGCGCGGCGGAGAACTCCCGCAGCCGGGTACGGGTCCGCGCGGCCGCCGCCCACGCGCGCGGGTCGGGTGCGGTGCCGTGCAGGCGGGCCGCGGCACAGTGGCCGGCGATGTGCCCCTCGCTGAGGGCGAGGGCCGCGCCGCCGATGCCGGTGGTCTCGCCGGCGGCCCAGACGCCGGGGACGTCGGTGCGCTGTTCGTCGTCGACGTGGACGCGCAGCCCGTCGAGGCGGCAGCCGAGGGTCTCGGCGAGGTCGGTGTGCGGGAGCATGCCGTGGCCGACGGCGAGGGTGTCGCAGCGGATACGGCGCTCGGTACCGGGCTCGGCCCTCCCTGTGGCGTCGAGCGCGGCGACCGTCACCGCCTCCACCCGGTCGGTGCCGTGCGCCTCGACGACGGTGTGGTGGACCAGGGTGCGCACCCGGTGCCGGAGCAGCCGGGCCGCGTACCGGGCGCCTTCGGCGACCTTGCCGGGCTGCGCCGCCAGTGCGCGGGACCTTCGTACGAACGCCTTCGGGTCGGCGGACTCGACGAGTGCGGCCACCTCGACGCCGGCCGCGGCGAGCCCGGTCGCCACGGGCAGCAGCAGCGGCCCGGTCCCGGCGACCACCGCCCTGCCGCCGGACACCGCGAGGGCGCCCTTGAGCATGGCCTGGGCGCCGCCCGCGGTGACGACGCCGGGAAGGGTCCAGCCGGGGAAGGGCAGGACCTTCTCGTAGCCGCCGGTCGCCAGGAGCACGGCGTCGGCGGGCACCTCGACGGGCTCCTCCTCCTCGGGGCCGAGGAGGGCGTGCACGGTGAAGCGTTCGGCGCCCTTTGCCGGTCGCGGCTCGGGTTCCTCCGCCGGTCGCCGCTCGACGAACCAGACATGATGGTCCGTCAAGTGGCGTACGGCGCCTGTCCGGACGTGGGTCCGCAGGCCGTCCCGCAGGTGCTCCCAGGTGCGCCATTGATGATGCAGGGCCTGCGGGCGGGCGGCGCGCAGTTCGGCGGCGGGCTGCCGGTAGAACTGCCCGCCCGCCTCCGTCGCCGAGTCGAGGAGCGTGACGCGTACCCCGAGGGCCGCCGCGGCGAGGGTCGCGGCGAGTCCCGCGGGGCCGGCGCCGATCACCGCGAGATGCGGTCGCTCAGTCATCGTGTCCGGTCCCCTCCTGTGTGCGGATCGCGTCGCCCGGATGCAGGGGCACCAGGCATGCGCGCTGGTTGGGACGGGCGTTGACGGTCACCAGGCAGTCGAAGCAGACGCCGATCCCGCAGAAGATCCCGCGCGGACGGCCCCCGCCCCGGGTGGTGCGCCAGGAGGTGATCCCGGCCGTCCAGAGCGCGGCGGCGACGGTCTGGCCGGGCAGCGCCTCGATCTCACGGCCGTCCACGGTGACCGTGAAGGCGGGGCCGGGCCGGGCACGGGCCAGGTCGAGGGGGGAGTTCACGCGGCCTCCTCGGTGAAGCGGTCCGGGCGGAACGGGGCCAGGTCCAGGTCGGGGGTCTTCGCGGTCAGGGCCTGGGCGATGAGGTGCCCGGTGCCGGTGGCGAGTCCGATGCCCGCGCCCTCGTGGCCGCAGGCGTGGTGGAGGCCGGGGACGCGCGGATCGGGCCCGATGGCGGGCAGATGGTCGGGCATGTACGGGCGGAAGCCGAGGTAGGCGCGCATCGCGTGGACCTCGGTGAGGAAGGGGAACAGTCGGGTGGCGCCGGCGGCCAGGGCTCTGACGGCGGGCAACGAGAACGTCCGGTCGAAGCCGACGCGTTCACGGCTCGCCCCGATCAGGACCGGTCCGGCCGCCGTGCCCTCGACGACCGGCGAGGTCTGCAGCGCGGCCGAGTCGCTGGCCACGTCGGCCACGTAGTCGGCGGCGTACACCTTGTGGCGGACCATGCGCGGGAGTGGTTCGGTGACCAGGACGAAGCCGCGGCGCGGGAGAACGGGCAGGGAAGTGCCGGCGAGGGCGGCCAGTTCGCCGCCCCAGGTACCGGCGGCGTTGACGACCGCCGGGGCGTGGATGTCGCCCCCGTCGGTGCGCACTCCGCGCACCGCTCCGTCCGGCGTGCGCAGGACGTCGGTCACGGACCGGCCGGTGAGCAGGCGGGCGCGGGAGGCGCGGACGAGGTGGGCGGCGGCCAGGGCGGGCATCACCTGACTGTCCTGCGGGTAGTGGACGGCGCCCGGCAGGCCCGGGGCGAGGTGCGGTTCGAGGGCGTACAGGGTGTCGCCGGCCACCGGTTCGGCGACGACTCCGGCGGCGCGCTGCCCGGCGGCGAACGTCTCCAGCGCGGCGAGTGAGCCAGGCGAGGAGGCCACGACGACTCCGCCCTTGGCCTCGTACTCGACGAACGTACCCAATTCCTGGGCGAGTTCGCCCCACAGGCGGCCCGACAGCAGCGCGAGGTCCAGTTCGGGCCCGGGTTCCTTGTCGGAGACGAGGAGGTTGCCCTCACCGGCGCCGGTCGTGCCACCGGCCACCGGGCCACGGTCCACCACCACGACGTCCAGACCCGCTCGCGCCGCGTACAGGGCGCAGGCCGCGCCCACCATTCCGGCCCCGACGACCACGACATCGCAGGTCAGTGGCTTGGTCACGGCAGTACTATGTCACATGTTCCTACGGCGGGGAATGCCGCGTCCGTGCCTGCGGCGGGACGTCGGTGAAAGGCGTGAAGACCTAAGGGCGTGAACGCTTACAGGCAAGGGGAGCTGACAAGGCGCCGTCGGCGACCTGAACGCCGGCGGTGCCTGTCAGGCCTCGGGGACGGGCACCACGCTGAGGTGGCCCGCCGTGCGGCGGGGACGTACCGTCCGGCGCGCCGCGGGTGCCGGACGGCGCACGGGGCGCAGGACCAGCGTCAGCCGGGTGTAGCCCAACTCCCTCAGGGTCCGGGGGGTCTCGTCGACGATCCGGCAGTCGGTGGCGCCCCAGCGCGGGTCGGGGTGCACCAGCGGGCGGACCGCGCCGTCGTGCTCGACGGCCCGCTCGCCCACCGCGCGGATCCAGTGCGGCAGGCCCTGCCGGTAGGCGGCCTCCATGAGGGGGTCCTGGGCGATGTCCCGGCGGATGGCCTGCAGGCCGTGGTCCTGTCCGTGCCGCTCCACGGCGGCGGCGAAGTGCGCCAGCATCGGCAGGCACCAGCGCGACTCGTGCTCGGCGAGGACCGCGCTCGCGTCCGGGTGGAACAGGACGAACCTGAGCAGGTTGTCGCCCGGCATGGCCGTCGGGTGAGGGCCCACACCGCGGAAAAGTGACGCGAAAGCGGTGTTCGCGAGCACGACGTCCCAGCGGTGGTCGATGACGACGGACGGGAAGCTGACCGCTTCCAGAAGGGCGGCGTAGTCCTGGAGATAGGCCTGGGCCTCGGGACTTTCGGGGACGGGTCGCGGTACGGGCCGCTGCCCACCTGCCTGATATGCCATCGGGAGGTCACCCCTCTTGCCTATGCGGCCTTCACGCGGCGCCCTTGATCCTGCTTCCCCGACGCGAGCGGTGTCAACTATCGTGGCATTTCGTGCCGGTTGACGGCTGAAATAGGCCACAGTTGTGGCGAGACCTGGATGTGAGTTCGAACGACGGGCTACTCTCCGGGAAGTTCACGGCAACCGCTTGTAAGAAGCCTGTGAGAAGCCAGTGAGAGAAGACGTAGGAGATCTGTCGGTGTCGGTTGGCTTCGAGGATCCCGGCGAAGCGGCCTCGGCCGTGCTGTCCGCCGTCGTCGCCCGCGTCGTCGCACTGGCCGACCGGCTCGGCGTACCGCACGCGGAGGTCTTCGGCACCGCCGGCCTGTCCGTCGCCTCCGGCGTTCCCGAGCCTGTGGTCAAGGCCCTGCTCAGCGGCCGGCCCGCCGGTGAACCCGATGTGCAGGCACGGTTCCTGCAGCGCCTGGACCTGCTGCGGCGCACCCGGCTCAAGCCGAACGGGCGCCGGTACACCCAGCAGGAGATCGCCGACGGCGCGGGCATGTCCCGGCAGCAGGCCGGAGCACTGATCAACGGCGACCGGCGGCCCACGATGGAGCACTGCGACGCCCTCCAGCGCTTCTTCCGGGTGCACGCCGGGTTCCTGACGGCCGAGGATCCCGAGGCGCTCGCGGGTGCACTCCAGCGCACCGAGCAGGAGCTGTTGCAGAAGCTCGCCGAACGCGAGGCGGCCGCGGCTCTCGACGACCCGCTGGAGCGGCTGCTGCAGGACCACGGCGTCCGCGGGATCGCCTGGCGGGCCGCGCAGCTGCCCACCGACCAGCACCGTGACAAGGTCGCGGAGTGGCTGGACATGCTCCTGGAGAGCGTCAAGCGGCCCGAGTCCTGATCCGGGGGAGAACTGTGGGCATCGGCAGGGAAATGCGCCGCCTGTGCGGCGAGTTGGTGGAAGAGCTGTCCCTTCCCGCACCGGCGCGGCCCGCCGACCTGTACGGCGCGCTGTGCGACGGGATGAGCAGACGCCGCGGCCGCCCCGTCCTGTACCGGACGGCCGCCTTCCCGCCCGGCACCGCCAGCGGACTGTGGCTCGACATGGCCGACCAGGACCTCGTCGTGATCGAGGAACGCACCGCTCCCGACCACCAGTTGGTGATCCTCGGTCACGAGCTGTGGCACATGAAGGCCGGCCACCACGGTCATCACGTCGAGGGCGCCGCGGTCGCGGCCCGGTTGCTGCACGACGAGCACGACGAGGCAGACCTGAGCGCGACGGTCCTCCAGGTCGCCGCCCGCAGCCGGTTCGACCGCGCCGACGAGAAGGAGGCCGAGACCTTCGGCCTGCTGTTGGCGAGCAAGTGCCGTACGTGGCTGTCGGGTTCGTCGTCGCGGGGACCCGTGCCCCGGGACCACCTGGCGGGCCGGATCGAGGCCTCGCTCGGCTATCTGGGGCCGCAGGGCTGAGTCCGCCCCCGACTCCACCCCTGGGCGCACCGCGGTGCCGAGCCCACCGCGGTGCGCGTCAGGTCGCGCTGCGTTCGCTCGCCTCCCGCAGGTCGCGGTCCCTCGCACGGTTGTGGGCACTGTCCGGGCGGCCCACGACGGGACGCCCCTCGCACAGGAGGTCGCGCCAGTGCTCGCGGCTCCAGTCGGCGGGGTCGGTGGTGGCGGTGAACTCCTCGACGAGGGACACGAAGCGGGCCGGGTCGTTGTGGAAGGGGAAGTGCCCGGCGCCCTCGAAGATCTCCAGCCGGCTGCCCGGCATCGCCTCGTGCGCGCCGAACGCGTGGCGCACCGGCACCACGCTGTCCCGGTCGCCCCACAGCAGCATGGTCGGCATGCCCTCGGTGAGGTAACAGCGGTCCAGCATGGTCACGACCTGTCCGCGCCAGTCGACGACCGCGCGCAGGGTGCGGATGAAGGCGTTGCGGGAGGTCTCGTCGGGCAGCGCGTCCACGAGCGTCAGCAACTCCGGGGCGTCCTGGCCGAGGTCGGTGTCGAGGAGCTTCATCAGCCGTACCGCCAGGCCGACCTGGAGCCGCATACCGGGCAGCCTCAGTGTGGACAGCATCAGATGGGCGCCGGGCAGCGAGACCAGCCGCAGCACGGGGTTGACCTCGCGGCCCACACCGCCCGCGCTGACCAGGATGAGCCGCTCGGTGCGCTCGGGGAACTGGTAGGCGAACTGCATGGCCACTCCCCCGCCCAGCGAGTGGCCGACGAGGGTCGCGGACTCGATGCCGAGGGTGGTGAGCAGGTCGCGCACCCCGTTGGCGTAGGCGGCCACCGAGTAGTCGGCGCGGGGTTTGTCGGAGGCACCGTGGCCGAGGAGATCGGGGGCGATGACGGTGTGGGTGCGGGCGAGGTCGGGAATCAGCTCGGCCCACGTCGCGGAGGAGTCCCCGATGCCGTGGATGAGGACGAGCGGCGGGCCCTGGCCGGCCATCCGGAAGGCGCGGCGGTAGCCGTGCACGACGCGGTGCCTGAGCCGGAGTTCCGTCTCGCCCACGGAGCGCAGCCGCGCGGTGCGCGCCGGGCGCCGTCGCGGGGCGTCGACCATGTGCTCGCCTCCTGTTCCGCCGGCCGCGCAGGTCGGCCGAAAACCGTTCAACCCAGCGTAGAGCGGCATTTCCCCCGGGGATTTCGTCGAGGTTTCACCTCCGCTAAGGGGGCGCGCCGGCGAGCGGGTGGGTCGCGGCGGGACCGGATTGTCAGTGGTGGACGGCAAGCTGGAAAGGCAACGCACGACCACGACCCGGGGAGAGCCGCCCAATGCCCACCGCCGTACTGACCGACCGCGAGCGCACCGCCGTCCAGGCCTATCTGAGGCTGCTGCACACGGTGCGGGCCGCGTTCGACGTGGCGCCCGGCCCGCCGGACGCCGGCCGGCCACCTGTCGTACCGCCCGCCGTACTCGCCGAGGCCGAACAGGCCCTGGCCGAGGCGGGGCTGACGGGCAACGAGGAGGCGTTCTTCCGGCTGCTGGCCCACTGGTGCCCACCGGAACCGTAACGGCCGCGCGTCATGGGCCGTGCCGTGCCGTACGTCAGTCGTGCGGCACGGTGACGGACGTCGCCACCAGTGAGCGCCCGACAATCCAGCGACCGTCGAAGTGCCCGAGCCGGCGGGCGCCGACCACCGGTCCGGGCACGAGGAGTTCGGCGCGGAAGGAGCCCCGCGACCTCTCCGCGCCGTCCACACGGATGTCGATGTCGGCCTCGGAGAAGTCCAGCCACTGCTGGGTGAGGGGGAACCACGCCTTGTAGACGGACTCCTTGGCGCTGAACAGGAGCCGGTCCCAGTGGATGGCGGGGTGCTTGTCCGCGAGCCGGAGCAGGCGCTCGCGTTCCGCGGGCAGCGACACCGCGTCCAGGACGCCTTCCGGGAGCGGCCCGTCGGGTTCGGCGTCGATGCCGAGGGAGGCCAGGTCGGTGGCGCGGACCAGGGCGGCGGCGCAGTAGCCGTCGCAGTGGGTCATGCTGCCGGTCAGTCCGGCGGGCCACCGCGGGGCACCGCGCTCCCCGGGCAGGACGGGCTGCGGCGGCACTCCGAGCTTCTCCATGGCCCGGCGGGCGCAGGAGCGTACGACGGTGAACTCACGGCGGCGCTTGGGGACCGCCTGCGCCACGACGGCCTCTTCCTCGGGGTACAGGCGCGTGTTCTCGGCCTCGTCGTGGCCGTACGCCTCCACGGTCACCACGGAGTCCGGCAGCAGTTCCTCGATCACCGCGCCCCGGCCTCCTGGGGCAGGATGCGGCGCAGCCGCCCCGGCGGCTCGGTGCGTTTGCTCCACTCGCGGGGGTAGCCCACCGACACCTCCTCGAAGCGGACACCCTCGTGCCAGGTGGTGCGCGGGATGTGCAGATGGCCGTAGACCATGGTCGCGACGCGGAACCTGCGGTGCCAGTCGGCGGTGAGGCGGGTGCCGCACCACATGGCGAACTCGGGGTACCACAGGACGTCCGTCGGGTGCCGGTCCAGCGGGTAGTGGTTGACGAGGACCACGGGCAGGTGGTCGGGCAGTGCGGTGAGCCGGCGTTCGGTCTCGGCGACCCGGGCCCGGCACCAGTCCTCGCGGGTCGGATAGGGGTCGGGGTGCAGCAGGAACTCGTCGTTGCAGACGATGCCCGTGCCGTGCGCGTACTCCAGCCCCTCCTCCTTGGTGGCGCAGCCGGCCGGCAGGAAGGAGTAGTCGTACAGCAGGAACAGCGGGGCCACCGCGACCGGCCCGCCGGGGCCGTTCCAGATCGGGTAGGGGTCCTCGGGTGTGGTCACGCCGAGGTCCCGGCACAGGTCGACGAGGTGTTCGTAGCGGGCGAGGCCGCGCAGGGTGACGGTGTCCTTGGGGTGGGTCCACAGTTCGTGGTTGCCCGGGGCCCACACGACCTTGCGGAAGCGTCCCGCGAGCGTCTTGAGGGCCCAGTGGATGTCGGCCACCGTCTCCGCGACGTCACCGGCCACCAGCAGCCAGTCGTCGTCCGTCTCCGGTCGCATCCGTTCGACCAGCGCGCGGTTCTCCTCGTAGCCGATGTGCAGGTCGCTGATGGCCAGCAACTGCCCGGCACCGCCGGCCGTCGACGTCACCTCTCGCCCCCTCCGGACTCACGAATGTCACCACGAGAACACACCCGCGGTCCCGAGGACAAGGACGTATCCCGTCAGTCGATCTTCGCCGCTCCCGCCGGTCTCCGCCACACCGGCCGCCGTGGCCCGCGCCCGTCCCGGTGCCGGCACCGGGACGGTGGACACGATCCCGGAAACCGCGTGCGCGTGATCGCGGGAACCACGTCCACATGATCGGGAAACCGGCGTCCACATGATCGGGAAATCCGTAACACGCACGTTGCACGCGAGGCCTCTGGGACGCCGTATGATCGCCCCAACACCACCGCCATGACGTCCCTTCGCACGGGGGCGGTTCGGTGTACCTCCAAACCACCCTGCCCGGGCACGGGCCTGCTTCGCCCTGCCCGCGAACCTTGAAAGGCGGCCTGCATGGTCTCTCGCGTACGCGTCTGGCTCAACCGCACGTACGCGGAGAACGTGTTCTTCATGGACCAGCTGCGGAGAAATCCCAGCGACCGCGCCGTGGAGATCCATGCGACACACGGTGACGCCGACTCCCCCGTACTGGCCGCCGCCGACACCGCCGACCTGGAGCCCGAGGGCCTGTCCCCGGCCGCGTACGTCGAGTACGCGCTGGACCAGTGCGTACGCCGCGGCATCGACGTGTTCGTGCCCCGGCTGCAGCAGGCGGCGATCGTGGCGCACCGCGCCGACTTCGAGGCGGCCGGTACGGCGCTGCTCGCGCCGCCGCCGGAGGCCGTGGCCGTCTTCCACGACAAGGTGATCGCCTACGAGGCCGTCCAGGCGATCGGGGCCCCCGTACCGCCGTGGTGGCGGGTGCGGTCGGCGGACGAACTGGTCGCCGCCGTCGAGGAGTTGGAGGCGGACGGACACAAGGCGTGCTTCAAGCCGGCTTCCGGCGCGGGCGGGGTGGGCTTCCGCGTGATCACGCGCTCCCCCTTCTCGCTCATGCAGCTCAACGGCTTCCCGAGTCCGTACGTCCCGCTCGACCTGGTGCTCGAAGCGCTGGAGCAGGCCGAGGAGGCGGTGGACTGGCTGGTGATGCCGCGTCTCGAGCAGCCGGAGGTGTCGGTGGACTGCCTCACCGGCCCCGACAACCGGATCCGTATGGCCATAGGCCGCACCAAGAACGGCCGGCGGCGCGGGTTCACGCTCTCCGAGCAGTGGCTGGAGCCGGCGCGGCGGATCGCGGAGGGTTTCGGACTGCACTACCTGTCCAACATCCAGTTCCGGATGTTCGGCGACACGCCGGTCCTGATGGACGTCAACACACGTCCGGCGGGCGGCCTGCACCAGCTGTCGCTGTGCGGGGTCAACGCGCCCTGGGCGGCGGTGCAGCTGGCGCTCGGCGAGGATCCCGGTGAGGTGACTCCGCCGTTCCTGGGGCAGGACTACACGGTGGTGTCGGGTCCGCGGCAGCTGCGGGCGGTGTCGTTGCCGTCCCAGTCGGCGCCTTTGGTGGTGGAGCGGGCACCTGTGGACGTGGACGCGGAGGCGGAGGCGGCTCCGGTTTCCTCGGTGAGGACCGGGGCGGCGACTGTTCTGCCGCTTTAGGTTGCCGGCCCCGCGGGTCGTCCGGGGTCGATCGCGCCCATGCGGTGGGGCCGCAACTTGACACAGCCCCGCGCCCCTGTGGGGCGCCTCCCTCACGGCCGGGTTCACCCACCGAGCACGTCGGGTCCCCGGCACCGCGCGGGTGCCGGGTTCACCCGACGTGCCTCAGCCCCTTGCCGCGAGCGCCCCGCGCCACACGGGACTGTCGACATAGTGGTTGCCGAACCGCTCCGAGGAGTCCTTGATCTCCTGCGGATCGGCCTCGCCTCGGATCACCCGGCCGAGCAGCCGCAGGTAGTCGAAGCGGCCCGCGCCCGGTGTGAGGACGAACAGTACGTCGGCCGTCCTGCCGGGCGCCGCGGCGAAGGCGTGCGGGGTGTGCGGCGGCACGACGAGGAAGTCGCCCGCCTCCAGGACGGTGATCTCCTCCCCCACCAGCACCTGAAGCGCCCCGTCGATCACGGAGAACATCTCGGACGCCCTGGTGTGCAGATGGGCGGGCGCGCCGACCCCGCCCCCGGCGAACGTCGACCGGTAGCTGGTGAGCCGCCCGCCGGTGTGACCTGAGTCCGCGAGGAGCGTCATCACGCTGCTGGGGTCGCGCGTCGTCTCGGCGTCCGCGGCGCGGGTGAGGACCGGGGCGAAGGTGGTGGTCTGCTCGGTCTCGTTCTTCTTCGTCGTCGTCATGACTACGACTCCAGGGAGCAGATCGACCGGTGACAGGGGGCATTTCCGGGTCGGAATCATGGGTCGATTCCGCCCTCAGAACCGCCCCGATCCCCGGTACAGCTCCAGCTCCCCGTCCAGCTCGACCGCGAGCACGGTGGCGTAGGGGTCGAGGTCCCCGTCGGCGGGCGGGTCGATCCACACCACGCCGACGGCCTCGTGCAGTCCGCCGACGACCCGGTGGGCGAGTTCGGTGCCGGTGCCGAGGACGGTGACCTTGCGGACCGGGGTGACCAGGCCGCGGACGCCGATCTCGGCGCGCGGGATGTCGTACAGGGTGAGATAGAGGGTGCGGCGGTCGGCGGAGAGGGTGCTGGGCCCGTAGTGGTGACCGGCCGGGAGTCCGCGCACCGTCCCGTACACCGCGTCGGAGTGCGTGCGGATCCACTCCCCCAGACCTTCGAGGCGCTCGACCTGCGGCTCGGGGATGGTGCCGTCCTCCATCGGGCCGACGTCGAGCAGCAGGTTGCCGCCCCCGCCGATGGTCTCGGTGAAGTAGCGGATCAGCTGGCTGAGCGACTTGTGGTTGTGGTCGTGGTGCTGGTACCCCCACGAGTCGTTGATCGTCAGGCACAACTCCCAGGGCCCGTCGGGCGGTTCGATGGGAGCGCCCTGTTCCGGCGTGGCGTAGTCGCCCTCGCTGAGCATGCGGGCGTTGAACACGACGTCGGGCGAGTAGGAGCGGATGAGCGCGGCCAGTTCGGGGATGCGCCACTGCTCCTCGCTGCGGTCCCACTCGCCGTCGAACCACATCAGGTCGGGCCGGTAGCGGGAGGCGAGTTCGCGGATCTGGCCGTCGCGGTAGGCGATGAACCGCTCCCAGGCGTCCAGGTCCTCGAACTCGGCCGCGACCTCGGAGTAGCGGTTGTCCTCCTGCTCCGGCGGGCGGCCCGGCTTGCGGGTGGAGGCGTAGTCGGGGTGGTTCCAGTCGGAGTGGGAGTAGTAGAGGCCGACCTTGAGGCCCTTCTCGCGCAGGGCGTCGGCGTAGGGGCCGATGTAGTCGCGGCCGAGGTTGAGGTCGCCGTACGCGGTGTCCCACAGGGCCACGCCGTCATGGTGACGGCTCGTCAGGACGGCGTACCTGGCCCCGGCCCGGGCGAACAGGTCCGCCCAGGCCTTCGGGTCGTACTGGGCGCCGGTGAAGCGGTCGAGCTGGGACATGTACCGGTCGTGCGGGACGATGTCGTCGTAGAACGACCAGGACTCCTGGACGCCGTCGACGGCGTAGATGCCCCAGTGGATGAAGATCCCCAACTTGGCGTCGGTGAACCACGGTTGCATGGGCATGGGTCAGCTCACCCCGGCGCGCCGCAGACGCAGCGTCAGGATCTGGAAGGGGCGCAGCGACACCGCGACCCCGCCGTCCGCCTCGGCCTCTTCGAGGGGCCGCTCCAGCAGGTCCGTGATCTGGGCGCCGGCGAGGGGGAAGCCGGTGCGCAGGACGCCCTGGGCGCGGCCGCCGCGGGACTCGTAGAGCCGTACGATCACGTCGCCGGACTCGTCGTCGGCGAGCTTGACCGCCTCGACGGTCACGCCGTCGCCCTCCACGGAGACGACCGGCTCGGGAGCGCCCGCCGCGTCCGCGACCCGCAGTGGCAGGTTCAGGGAGTAGCCCTCGGCGACCGCGTCCTCGATGCTCGCGCCGGGCAGCAGCGAGTAGGTGAGGCGGTGCTTGCCCTGGTCGGCCTCGGGGTCGGGGATGCGCGGGGCGCGGACCAGGCTGAGGGCGACTGTGGTGGTCGTACCGCCGTCCTCGCGGACCGTGCGGGTGACGTCGTGGCCGTAGGTCGAGTCGTTGATGACCGCGACGCCGTAGCCGGGTTCGGCGATGTGGACCCAGCGGTGGCCGGAGACCTCGAAGCGGGCCGCCTCCCAGCTGGTGTTGGTGTGGGTGGGGCGCTGGACGTGGCCGAACTGGATCTCCGCGGAGGAGTGCGCGGCCCGGACGTCCACCGGGAAACCGGCCTTGAGGATCTTCTCGGCCTCGTGCCAGTCGATCTCGGTCTCGAAGTCGATCCGGGGGCTGCCGGCGCGCAGGGTGATGGTCTGGGTGAGGGTCGAGCCCTTGCCGAAGTGACGCGTGACGCGGATCGCGCCGACCAGGGGGTCTTCCTCGACCACGGTCACCGACTCCGGTTCCAGCAGGTCCGTGTAGCGGTTGCGGTAGTGCTTGTCGATGTCCCAGGCGTCCCAGTAGTTCGGGAGGTCGGTGTGCAGGCGGAGCAGGTTGCCCTGGCCCGCGAGGACCTCACGGCCGGCGCGCAGGTCGAACACGGAGGACAGGGTGCCGTCCTCGGCCACCTCCACCCGGACCAGGCCGTTGTCGAGGACCCGGCCCTCGGCCTTCACCGGCTGCGGGGGCTGCGCGTCGGTCAGGGGCGCGCTGCCGCTCGCGGGGACCTCGACGTACGCGGGTGCGCCGTCGGTCGTACGGACCACCTCGGCGCGGTCGTACGGACTGGTGTTGAACACCCGCGGGCCGCCGGCGCCCAGCGCCGCGACCGCCTCGGCCGTCAGCGCCTCCAACTCCTGGGCGACACGGGCGTATTCGGCCTCCGCCTCGCGGTGCACCCAGGCGATCGAGGACCCGGGGAGGATGTCGTGGAACTGGTGGAGGAGAACCGTCTTCCACAGCCGGTCGAGCTTCTCGTACGGGTAGACGTAGCCCGGCGCGTGCAGGGCGGCCGTCGTCGCCCACAACTCCGTCTCGCGCAGCTTGTGTTCGCTGCGGCGGTTGCCCTGCTTGGTGCGGGCCTGGGAGGTGTAGGTGGCGCGGTGCAGCTCCAGGTAGAGCTCGCCGTTCCACACGGGGGCGTCCGGGTATTCGTCGCGGGCGGCCTTGAAGAAGTCGTCGGGGTGTTCCACGACGACCTTCGGCGAGCCCTCCAGGTCGGCGAGCCTGCGCGCCCGTTCCATGATCTCGCGGGTGGGGCCGCCGCCGCCGTCGCCCCAGCCGAAGGGGGCGAGGGAGCGCTTGCCGCCGCCCTTCTCCGAGTAGTTGCGGACGGCGCGGTCCATCTCCTCGCCACTGAAGCGGGCGTTGTAGGTGTCGACCGGCGGGAAGTGCGTGAAGACACGGGTGCCGTCGATGCCCTCCCACCAGAAGGTGTGGTGGGGGAACTTGTTGGTCTGGTTCCAGGAGATCTTCTGGGTGAGGAACCACTCGTTGCCCGCGAGCTTGGCGAGCTGCGGGTAGGCGGCGGTGTAGCCGAAGGAGTCCGGCAGCCAGACGCCCTTGGTCTCGACGCCGAAGTGCTCGATGAAGAACCGCTTGCCGTGGATGAGCTGGCGGGCCATGGCCTCGCCGCCGGGCAGGTTGCCGTCGGCCTCGACCCACATGCCGCCGACCGGCGCCCACTGGCCCTTCTTCACCGAGTCCTGGATGCGCGCCCACACGTGCGGGTAGTTGTCGCGCACCCACTCGTACTGCTGGGCCTGCGAGCAGGCGAAGATGAAGTCGTCGTACTCGTCGGCCAGCGACGTCACGTTGGAGAAGGTGCGGGACGTCTTGCGCTTGGTCTCGCGGATAGGCCACAGCCAGGCGGAGTCGATGTGGGCGTGGCCGACGCCGGAGACGGTGTGGGCGCTGGCGTGGGCGGGCTTGGCCAGGACGGGGGCGAGCACCGCGCGGACGGCGGGGGCGCTGCCGGAGACGTCGTCCAGGTCGAGGGCGTCCATGGCCCGGTCGAGGGCGTGCATGATCTCGTGGCGGCGCGGCTCGTGCTCGCCGAGGTGGACCATGAGTTCGCGCAGCACCTGCAGGTCCAGGTCGAGGTGCCAGACCTCCTCGTCGAGGATCGCGAGGTCGGCGCGCTGGAAGGTGTACAGCGGCTTGTCGCCGGCGGTGAGGACGTCGCCGAGCCGGGTCGGGGCCGAGAAGTTGTTCGCCAGGATGTCGGGGTTGGAGGCGGCCTCGACGAGGTAGTCGATCTGCTCGCCGCCGGCCGCCGGGTCGGCGATCGGGACGTACTGGTTGAGCGGGTTGACCGCCTTCAGGGGCCGACCGTCGGGCAGGTGAACCAGCGCCTCGGCCTGGTTGCCGGGCCAGTCGCCCACGAAGCCGAGGTCGATGACGGCCTCGACGCGCTTTCCGGCCCACTCGGCGGGCACCTGTCCGCGCATCCTGAACCAGGTGGTGCCCCAGGGCGGACCCCAGGGGGTGTCCATGGCGAAGGGCTGGTACCGCGCGGCGGCCGCCTCCTCGAAGGACACCGGCTCGCCCGGCGCCTGCCAGGCCTCGACCTCGAAGGGAACGGTGGCCGCGTAGATCGCGGGCTGGATGCGCTGGGTGTGGACGCGCTCGACGCGCTCCTCGATCCGGCGGCGTTCGTCGTGCATGGGGATCTCCAGGAAACCGGGAAGCCAGGGGCGGGGTGGCCGGAAGGCCGGAAAGCGCTTACTCAGAGGGCTTACTCAAGGTACGCGAGGCCCGGGTGGACGTCGGTGTACCCCTCGACCAGCCTGCGGGCCACGTTGACCGAGTCGACCAGCGGGTGCAGCGCGAACGCCTTCACCGCCGTCGTACGCGAGCCGGACTCGGCGGCGGCCAGCACCTCGCGCTCGACCGCCTTGACGGAGCAGACCAGACCCGTCGCGTGGTCGGGCAGCGGGGCGACGGCGACCGGGTGGGCGCCGTTGGCGTCGACCAGGCAGGGCACCTCGATGACGGCGTCCGCGTCGAGCACCGAGAGGGTGCCCTGGTTGCGGACGTTGAGGATCAGGGTGGTGCGCTCGTCGCGGGCGATGGCCCGCATCAGGGCGAGAGCCACCTTCTCGTAGCCGCCGGACAGGTCGTCGGCGTCGCGCTCGCCGGCGCCGGCGGTCTCCCGGTTCTCGGACATGTAGGTCGCCTCGCGCTCGGCGCGGGTGCGGTCCCAGGCGGTCAGGGCCGCCGCGTCGGGGCGCTTCATCTCCTCGTAGAAGCGGGCCTGCTGGTCGGCCAGGAAGGCGCCGCGGGTCTTCTCGGCCTGCTGGTAGGAGCGGACCGTCTCCCGGTTGAAGTAGTAGTAGTGCAGGTACTCGTTCGGGATCGCGCCGAGGGACTGGAGCCAGTCGACGCCGAAGAGCTTGCCCTCCTCGAAGGAGCCGAGCAGATCGCGGTCGGCGAGCAGCCGGGGCAGCTCGTCGCGGCCGGCGACCCTGAGGCCGCGGACCCAGCCGAGGTGGTTGAGGCCGACGTAGTCGATCCACGCCTCGCCCGGGTCGGCGCCGAGCACCCGGGCGATCCGGCGGCCGAGGCCGACCGGCGAGTCGCAGATGCCGATGACGCGGTCGCCGAGGTGGCGGGACATGGCCTCGGTGACCAGTCCCGCCGGGTTGGTGAAGTTGATGACCCAGGCGTCGGGGGCGAGGCGGGCCACGCGCCGGGCGATGTCGACGGCGACCGGCACGGTCCGCAGGCCGTAGGCGATGCCGCCCGCGCCGACCGTCTCCTGGCCCAGCACGCCCTCGGCCAGCGCTACCCGCTCGTCCTCGGCCCGGCCCTCCAGGCCGCCGACGCGGATCGCGGAGAAGACGAAGTCGGCGCCGCGCAGGGCCTCGTCGAGGTCGGTGGTGGCGCTCACCTCGGGCGCGTCGGGCACGTGGGCGGCCTGCTCGGCGAGCACCCGGGTCACCGCGGACAGCCGCTGCGGGTCCAGGTCGTGCAGCACGACATGGGTGACGCGGCCCTCCGCCCGGTCCCCGAGGAGCGCCCCGTACACCAGCGGCACCCTGAATCCTCCGCCGCCCAGAATCGTCAGCTTCACGCCGCGCCCGCCTCTCCTTGTTCTCCTGCCGTCCCTGCCAGCACCACGTCGACGCCCGCCTCCTCGAAGGCGGACCGCGTGGCCGGGTTCACCGGCGCGTTCGTCACCACCGCGTCCAGGTCTTCGGGACCGCAGACCTTCGCCATGCCGGTGCCCGGGAACTTCGCCGAGTCGGCGAGCAGGACGACCTTGTCACTGGCGTTGATCATGGCGCGTTTCACCGGGACCTCGACGACGGTCGTGTCCATCACCTGCCCGCCGGGGCGCACTCCACTGGTGCCGAGGAAGAGCCAGTCGGCGTGCAGCTGGCGCAGGTTGTCCTCGGTGAGGAAGCCGACCAGGGAGCGGTACTCGCGCCGGACCATGCCGCCGAGCAGCACCAGCTCGATGCCCTCGTCGTCGGCGAGTTCCTCGTAGACCACCAGGTTGCTGGTGATCACGGTGAGCCGGCGGCCGTGCAGCTGCCGGGCCAGGCGGTAGGCGGTGGTGCCGATGTCGAGCAGGACCGACTGGCCGTCGGCGACCATGGCGGCGGCGTGCGCGGCTATGGCGTCCTTCTCGGCCACCCGCACCTCGGCGACCTCGTCGAAGGGCTGGTCGCCCTCGTCGACGACGGCGCCGCCGTGCACCCGTGTCAGCAGCCCGTCCTCCTCGAGTTTCACCAGGTCACGACGGACCGTGGCAGGGCTCACGCCCAGCTGCTCGGAGAGATCGGTCACGGCCGCGGAACCGCCGGAGCGCAGGGCCCGCAGGATGAGTTGATGTCGTCGTTCTGCCAGCACGGCGTGAACACTACTCGTCATCTTCAATCATTTCCATGCTCAGTTCTGTTCGGGTATTGACCAAACTCGCGGAGCGGCGCACGATTCCGGTCACAGAAATGAAGAGTTTTGACGAGCTCCCGGCTGCGACGAGCTCGCCCGACGAGAGGTGTGCGCGTGGACGACGACCGGCCCGAGGTGCTGCTGACCGGGCTGCTCTTCTACGACCTCGTTCTCACCGGACTGGGCGGGCCGCCGACGCCGGGCGAGGAGATCTGGACCGCCGGCATGGGCTGCGGCCCCGGCGGCATCGCCAACCTGGCGGTCGCAGCCGCCCGCTTCGGCCTGCGCACCTGTCTGGCCACCGTCTTCGGCGACGACTTCTACGGCGGCTACTGCCAGGAGATCCTCGCCGGCCAGGAGGGCGTCGACCTCGCGCTCTCCCGCGTCGCGGACGGCTGGCACACCCCCGTCACCGTCGCCCTCGCACACGGGCAGGACCGGGCCCTGGTCACCCACGGCCAGGAGCCGCCGTACTCGCAGGACGCGCTGATGGGCGACCCGCCCGAGGCGCGCACGGCCCTGGTGCACCTGGAGGCCGAGCCGCGCGCCTGGCTGGCCAAGGCGGCGGCGAACGGCACGCAGATCTACGCCGACGTCGGCTGGGACCCCACCCAGGAGTGGTCCCGCGACCTCCTGGACCAGCTCGCCCTGTGCCACGCCTTCCTGCCCAACGAGACCGAGGCGATGGCCTACACCCGCACCGACAGCGCGGTCGCGGCGCTCGGCACGCTCGCCGAACTGGTGCCGGTGGCCGTGGTGACGCGGGGCGGCGACGGCGCGATCGCCGTCGACCAGAGCACGGGCGAGTACGCCGACGTCCCCGCCCTGGACATCGACGTCCTGGACGCCACCGGCGCCGGGGACGTCTTCGGCGCGAGCTTCGTCGCCGCCTCGCTCGACGGCTGGCCGCTGGAGGAACGGCTGCGGTTCGCCGTCCTGGCCGCCGGCCTGTCCGTCCGGCACCACGGCGGCGCCCTCGCGGCACCCGGCTGGTACGGCGTCGACCGCTGGTGGCGCTCGCTGACCGATCCCGAGCTGAAGCGGGCGTACGGGTTCCTGGCGGAACGGCTGCCGGCCGACCCCGGCCCCCCGGTGCACCACGCCCCCGTCACCCCGCCCGCACCGCGGCACTGACCTCGTCCCCCGGCGGAAATCCCCCACCAAATCCCCCACGTACGTCTGGCGACGTCATGAACAGATCCGAAAGGCGGTGAGAGCTGTGCGGCTCTCACGAAGGGGCCTGCTGCGCGCGGGGCTGGCCGGTACGGCCGCCACGGCGCTCGGCGGCCTGGCGTCCGGCTGTGCCGTTCCGGCCGGCTCGACCGGCCGGAACATGGTCCTGTGGTACTGGGACGGCGGCCTCGGCGACACGGTCATCGGCAAGGCCGAGGCCCGTTACGACAGCACGGTGGACCTCAAGGCCGTCAAGATCGGCGGCTACTACCGGTCCAAACTGATCACCACCATGGCCGGCCGCGCCCACGTCCCCGACATCGCGGGCCTCAAGGGCGAGGACATGGCGTCCTACCTGCCCAACGCGGACCAGTTCGTGGACCTGCGGACGCTCGGCGCGGACAAGTACAAGAGCCAGTACCTGCCCTGGAAGTGGCAGCAGGGCATCGCCGACGACGGCACGATGATCGGCTTCCCCATCGACTGCGGCCCGGTCGCGCACTTCTACCAGTACGAGGTCTTCCGCAAGGCGGGACTGCCGTACGAGCCCGCCGACGTCTCCCGGGAGCTGGACACCTGGGAGAAGTTCTTCGCGGCGGGAGAGCGGCTCAGAGAGCGGATCCCGGGGACGTCCCTGCTGACCGACGTCAGCAGCGTCTTCGAGAACGTGGTGCAGCAGGGCAGCAAGCGGTACGTCGACAAGGACCGCAACTTCATCGGCGACCAGGAGCACGTACGGGGCGCCTGGGCGCTGGCCGTGGAGGCCAAGCGGCGGGGGCTCGTCTCCAACCTGGTCACCGGCACCCCGGACCAGATCTCGGCGGTGGACTCCGGCAAGCTGCCCAGCCAGCTCGGCGCCTCCTGGGCGACGTACGACATCAAGAACGGCAACCCGAAGACCAAGGGCAAATGGCGGATCGCCGACATGCCGGTGCGGCCCTCCAACAACGGCGGCTCCTTCCTGTCGATCACCAAGGCGTGCCGGGAGCCCGAGCGGGCCTTCGAGATCATCGCGTGGATGCTCGACGCGGCCAACCAGGCATCGGGCTACGTGGACGCGGGCCTCTTCCCCTCCACTCCCGCCTCGTACGGCCTCAAGCAGCTGCGCGCGCCCGACCCCTTCTTCGGCGGCCAGGTGACGACGGACGTCTTCGGGCCTGCCGCGCAGAAGATCGTCGTCGCCTACAACAGCCCCTTCGACGTGGCCCTCGGGCAGCCCATCAAGGACGAGATCAAGAACGTCGGTGTCCTCGGCAAGGACCCGAAGAAGGCTTGGAGTGACGCCATGAGCAAGTGCCGGCGGATCGCGCGGCACCTGGGGGTGAGCTACTGATGGCCACCGTCCCCGCCCTGGAGAAGCCCCCCGTGGTCCTGGCGGAAGGGCCCGCCGTACGGCCCAAGAAGGGGTGGCGCAAGTACTGGCACCTGTACGCCGCGATCTCCCCGTTCTATCTGCTCTTCCTCGCCTTCGGTCTGATCCCCGTCGGCTTCTCGCTCTACCTCTCCTTCCACCGCTGGGACGGCCTCGGCTCCATGGAGTGGGCGGGCCTGTCGCAGTACCGGTACCTGGTGAGCGACAGCGACTTCTGGAGCTCGATCGGCAACACACTCATCATCTGGGCGCTGGCCACCTTCCCGATGATCTTCCTGGCGATGGTCACGGCCGTGCTGCTCAACTCCGCGGTCCGCTTCAAGAACGTCTACCGCTTCGCCTACTTCCTGCCGAACGTCACCTCGGTGGTGGCGATCGCGATCGTCTTCGGCTCGGTGTTCTCCACCAACTTCGGCCTGGTGAACGCGCTGTTGCGGGCCGTCGGCCTGGACCAGGTGGCCTGGCTGAACACACCGTGGGGCATCAAGGTCGCCATCGCGACGCTGATGACCTGGCAGTGGGTCGGCTACAACGCGATCATCTTCCTCGCGGGTCTGCAGACCGTCCCGGGCGAGCTGTACGAGGCGGCGCGCATGGACGGTGCCGGGCCCGTGCAGACGTTCTTCCGGATCACGCTGCCGCTGCTGCGGCCGACCCTGCTGTTCGTGCTCGTGGTCTCCACGGTCACCGGTCTGCAGAGCTTCACCGAGGCACAGGTGCTGCTGCAGAACACCTCGAACGACTCGACGTTCTCCGGCGGTCCGGACCACGCGGGCCGGACGATGGTCCTCTACTTCTTCCAGCAGACCTTCGACAACAACGACTTCGGTTACGGCGCCGCAGTGGCGTGGGGCATCTTCCTCGTCGTCGTCATCTTCTCGATCATCAACTGGCGCCTGGTGCAGCGCCGGGACGAAGACTAGGGAGGCCGGACCACCATGGCATCCGTCCAGGACACCAAAAGCTCCAGGGGCATCCGGGGAGTCCGGGGCCGGGGCATCGCGCTGCACGCGGTCCTCGTCATCGGGCTGCTGCTGTCGGCCTTCCCGTTCTACTGGGCCATCATCATGTCGACGCAC
Source organism: Streptomyces violaceoruber (assembly GCA_000720805.1). Classification (GTDB taxonomy): domain Bacteria; phylum Actinomycetota; class Actinomycetes; order Streptomycetales; family Streptomycetaceae; genus Streptomyces; species Streptomyces cellulosae_A. The sequence goes on along the minus strand of JODI01000004.1, from coordinate 262,043 downwards.
ACGTCGACCGAGATCTTCTCCTACCCGCCGAAGCTGCTGCCCGGCTCGCACTTCCTGCAGAACGTGCGCAGCCTCTTCGACAACATCGACTTCTTCGGTTCCATGTTCAACTCGCTGCTGGTGGCGTGCGCGGTGACCTTCCTGGTCCTGCTCTTCGACTCGCTGGCCGCGTTCGTCTTCGCCAAGTTCGAGTTCCCCGGCCGCAGGGCGCTGTTCGTCGTACTGATGGCGATCTTCATGGTGCCGACGCAGATGGCGATCATCCCGCAGTTCGTGATCATGGCGAAGGTCGGCTGGATCGGCTCGATGACGGCGCTGATCGTGCCGGCCGCGGCCAACGCGTTCGGCATCTTCTGGATGCGCCAGTACATGCAGAGCGCGATCCACGACGAACTGCTGGACGCCTCGAAGATCGACGGGGCGAGCTTCCTGCGCCAGTACTGGCACGTGGCGCTCCCGGTGGTCCGCCCGGGCCTCGCCTTCCTCGGCATCTTCACCTTCATGGCCCAGTGGAACGACTACGCCTGGCCCCTGATCGCCCTGACCAACCCGGACAACGTCACCCTCCAGGTCGCGCTGTCCCAGCTCAACGGCGTCCACGGCACCACCGACTACGGCATGGTGATGACCGGCGCGCTGCTCGCCCTGATCCCGCTGCTGATCGTGTTCGCGATCGGCGCCAAGCAGATCATCGGCGACCTCGGCAAGGGGGCCATCCGCTGATGGACCCTCTCCTGGCACTCCGTCCCTGGCAAGCACCCGAGGTGACCTCCTGGGGGCGGCTGCCGATGAACGCCGTCGACCGCCGCGCCGGGGCACTGAAGCTGGACGGCGACTGGCGCTTCCAGCTGCTGCCGGCGCCTCACGCGCCCCTCGCGGACGTCTGGTCGTCGGCGTACGTCCCGGGTGTCTGGACGATGCAGGGCACCGACGACCTGCCGCAGTACACCAACGTCCGCATGCCGTTCGCCGAGTTCCCGCCCGCCTCGCCGCCGGCCGACCCGACCGGTGTGTACGAGCGCGAGGTGGACGTGCCCGCCGAATGGGCCGGGCGGCGGATCGTGCTCCAGGTCGGGGCCGCCGAGAGCGTACTGCTGGTGCACGTGGACGGGCGGCCGGTCGGCGTCTCCAAGGACTCCCGTCTGGCCGCCGAGTTCGACCTGAGCGCGGTGGTGAGCCCGGGCGAGCGGGCGGTCGTACGGCTGACCGTGGTGAAGTGGTCGGACGCCTCGCACATCGAGGACCAGGACCAGTGGTGGCACGGCGGCATCACGCGGTCGGTGCTGCTGTACGCGACGGATCCGCTGCACCTCGCCGACGTCACCGTGCGGGCCGGGCGGTACGGCGATCTGCGGGTGGACTGCCGGGTACGGGACGCGGGCGGCGCGCTGCCGGAGGGCTGGTACGTCAGCGGTGAGCTGGCCGGCCACCTCCTCACCCAGGACACGGAGTTCGACCGCGCCAACGCCGACGACGACCGGGTCTCCGACTTCCTCGGCGAGGCACGGCTGCTGACCACCGTCGCGGACGTACGCACCTGGAACGCGGAGACCCCCGAGCTGTACGACCTCACGGTCCGCCTGCACCGCGCCGACGGCACGGTCGCCGACGCCTCGCACCACCGGATCGGCTTCCGGGACGTCGAGATCGACGGCCGGGACCTGCTGGTCAACGGCGAGCGGGTGTTCATCCGGGGCGTCAACCGGCACGACTTCCATCCGCTGACCGGGCGCACGGTGTCGTACGACGACCTGCGCGGGGACCTCGCCCTTCTCAAGCGCTTCGGCTTCAACGCGATCCGCACCTCCCACTACCCCAACGACCCGATGCTGTACGACCTCGCCGACGAACTCGGTTTCTACGTCGTCGACGAGGCGGACATCGAGTCCCACGACCACGCCCACGAGATCGCCGACGACCCGCGCTATCTGAACGCCTTCGTCGACCGGGTCGCCCGGATGGTGCTGCGGGACAAGAACCACCCCTCGATCATCATCTGGTCGCTGGGCAACGAGTCGGACTACGGCGCGAACCACGACGCCGCGGCGGGCTGGGTCCGCCGGCACGATCCGACCCGGCCGCTCCAGTACGAGGGGGCGGCCAAGCTCGACTGGGCGGCGACCGACGACGCCTCCGACATCGCCTGCCCCATGTACGCGCCTATCGAGGACTGCGTCGCCCACGCCCTGTCGGGCCGGCAGACCAGGCCGCTCATCCAGTGCGAGTACTCCCACGCCATGGGCAACAGCAACGGCACCCTGGCCGACCACTGGGCCGCCATCGAGTCCACCCCGGGACTTCAGGGCGGCTTCATCTGGGAGTTCTGGGACCACGGCATCCTGCAGCACGTGAACGACGGAAGACCGGTCGGGCGAGGGGGCGCCGGGCTCTATGACAACGGTGTCGCCGCACCCGGCCACCGCTGGGCGTACGGCGGCGACTTCGGCGACACCATCCACGACGGCGCCTTCATCGCCGACGGCGTGGTCTTCCCCGACCGCACGCCCAAGCCGGTGATGTCCGAGCACCGGGAGATCGCGGCGCCCGTGCGGCTGGAGTGCTTGCGGCACGAGGGCATCGTCGTCGGCAACCACCAGCACTTCCGTGGCCTGGACTGGCTGGCCGCCGAGTGGCGGCTGTCCCTGGCGGACGGCGGCACCCTGACGGCACCCGCGGAGCTGCCCGATCTGCGGCCGGGCGAGACGGCGGCCGTCCCGCTGCCCTTCGAACTTCCCGAGGACGGCGGGGAGGCGTGGCTGACCCTGCACGTGACCACCGCCGACGACGAGCCGTGGGCGCCGCGCGGAACCGTGGTGTGCGTACCTCAGGTACGGCTGCGGGGGGCCGCCCCTCAGTCTCCTCCCCGGCCCGTGCGGAATCGTTTCGTCGAGGTCGACGGCGACGGTCTGCTCGTCCACCCCCTGCTCACCTCGGCGCCCACGCTCTCGCTGTGGCGGGCCCCCACCGACAACGACGAACTCGGCGGCATGGCGGTGAACTGGCGGGCCTGGGGCCTCGACACGCTGGAACGCAAGGTCGTCGACGTCCGCAGGACCGACGGCCGCGTCACCGTGGCCGCGGAATACGCCGGTGAGGCCGGTGTCGTCCGGCACACGCAGGTGTTCACCACGGTCGAGGGCGGCATCCACATCGAGGAGTCGGCCGAACTGCCGGACGCGCTCACCGATGTGGCGCGGGTCGGCTCCGTGTTCGAGACGGTCCCGGGGCTCGACCTGATGGAGTGGTACGGGCAGGGCCCCTGGGAGTCGTATCCCGACCGCGCCTTCGGACCGCCCGTCGGCCATCACTGCGTACCCGTGGACGAGCTGTTCACCCCCTATTTGCGTCCGCAGGAGAGCGGTGGCCGGCACGGCGTACGGCGATTCACCCTCTCGGCACCGGACGCCACCGGCCTGACGGTGGCGCTCGACGAGCCGCGCCAGGTCTCGGTGACCCGCTACCGCGCCGAGGACCTCACCTCCGTGGCCCACCACGACGAACTCGTTCCACGGTCCGGCTGCGTCGTCCACCTCGACGCCGCCCACCGGGGCCTGGGCACCGCCTCGTGCGGCCCGGACACCTCACCCCCGTACCTCGTCGCACCGGGCATCCATCGCTGGAGCTGGACCCTGCGCGCCCTCTGAGCCCCCCACACCTCCCCTGTCACCACCCTTACGCAGTGTTACGGAGCACACGTGTGCGTTTCGCATGAGCAGGACCAGGGCGAGGCCCCGCAGGCCGGTGCCGGAAGACGCGGTTTCCTCCGGGCGACCGCGCTCCTGGGCGCCGCCGCCACAGCGGGGATCGCGCTGCCGACCGTGGCGGAGGCGACGGACAGCGACTGGCGGCCGGACCCCGACAGCCGCCGCTTCACACTCGCCGTCATGCCCGACACCCAGTACCTCTTCGACGGGCCGAGCATCGACAGGACGCCGTTCGAGGCGTCCCTGCGCTATCTGCTGGAGCACGGCAAGGACGAGAACATCGTCTTCCTGTCCCACCTCGGCGACCTCACCGAGAACGGCGCCCCGGCCGAGGTCACCGCGATCAGCGAGGCGTTCCGGCTGCTGGACCGGCGCGGCGTCGGCTACAGCGTCCTGGCCGGCAACCACGACGTGAAGTCCTCGACCGACGACCAGCGGGGCTCGACACCGTATCTGGAGGCCTTCGGGCCGCGGCGGTTCCAGGGCAGGCCGACGTTCGGCGGGGCTTCTCCCGACGGCTACAACACCTTCCACCTCTTCAAGGCGGCCGGGCGCGAGTGGATGGTGCTCGCGCTGGACTGGCGGCTGTCGGCGAAGGGGTACGCCTGGGCCAAGGACGTCCTGGCCAAGCACCCGAAGACGCCGGTCGTCCTCACCACGCACGAGATGGTCGTCGAGGACGACACTCTGTCGGACTACGGGCAGCAGCTGTGGGACCAGTTGGTCGCGGACCACGACCAGATCTTCCTCACCCTCAACGGGCACTACTGGCCGGCCGGCCGGGCGACCCGTAAGAACGCCGCCGGCAACGACGTCCACCTGCACCTGACAAACTACCAGAACCGGTACTTCGGCGGTGCGGCGATGATCCGCCTCTACCGCTTCGACCTGGACCGGAACGTCATCGACGTGGAGACGGTCTCCCCGTGGATCCTCGGCCGGGCCTCGAAGGGGCTCAACGAGCTGGAGCGGCAGGAGATGGAACTGAGCGGCGACGCCGACCGGTTCTCCGTCGACATCGACTTCGCGGACCGCTTCTCCGGCTTCGCCCCGGTGCCCCCGCGTCCGGCCCGCCCCGTCTCGAAGATGCTGGTCCCGGGCACGGTCGCCTACTGGCGCTTCGAGTCACCCGCGTCCGGTACCGTCCGTGACCTGTCCGGCCGCGGCAACGACCTCACCCTGGTGTCCGTGGGCGGCGGCACGCTCGGCTGGTCGGCGGACCACCACCCCGACCAGCCCGGCCACGGCAGCCTGGAGTTCCAGGGCTACAAGTCCCCGCTGAAAGGCGCCTACCTGCGCACGGTCGACAGCGCGCCCCTCAACTCCGCCACCTTCAAGTCCGGTTACACCATCGAGGCCTTCTACCGCGTCCCGGCCGACTGGGACCCCGACCACAACGCCTGGTCGGGGCTGGTCAGCCGGACCGGCACGGGCGGCGCCGCGGGCAAGACCGCCGACGACCCCGACGAGCCGCTCGCCACGCTCTCCCTGTCCGACGGGCCCGGCCCGCAGTGGGCCGTCCGCCCGCTCAACCAGCAGGGCATCGCCACGAACTGGGGGGACGAGACGGCCCGCGAGGTGTGGTGGCACGTCGCCGTCGTCAACGACGGCTCCCACACCACGATGTACGTGCAGGGCTGCCCGGTCGCCCGCAATCCCCACGCCACCGCCGTCGGAATCACCTCGGTCGGACTGCCGTGGCTGCTGGGCGGCTACGAGTACGGCGGCAAGATCGACCAGATTCTCCACGGACGCCTCGGTGACGTCCGGATCGTCGAACGGGCGCTGCCCGTCACCTCGTTCATGAACCACTGAATCCGTCGAACAGCAGAGGACAGACACGATGAGCGAGCAGCAACTCCCTTCCTGGGCCGACCCGTCCGTCTCCCCCGCCGACCTCGACGCCCAGGGTGTCTCCCGGCGCGGGCTCCTGCGCCGCGCGGGCCTGTTCGGCGCCGCCTTCGCCCTCGGATCGGCGGCGACCCCCGCGCTCGCCGCCGACCAGCGGGGCTTCGGCGGCGACGACCCCCGTCTCGCCTACCTCGTAGGCGACCACCACGTGCACTCCGTCTACAGCCATGACGCGAAGTACACGTTCTCCCAACTGGCCACCGCGGCGGCCAAGTACGGTCTCGACTGGATGGTCTTCAACGAGCACTCCAACTTCGGTCACGCCTACTACGGCGCCGCGCTGGAGCACCAGGAGATCCTCAAGGCCCGGGCCGAGAACCCCCGTCAGCTGATCTTCCAGGGCCTGGAGTGGTACATCCCGGCCGCCGAGCACTGCACGATCTTCGCGGCGCCCGGCCCGCACGAGGTCGACGTACTGACGCAGTTCGAGCTGGCCTACGACGGCAAGCTGCTCAACTACACCGACGGCGCGGCCGACAACCCGAACACGGCCCGCAACGAGGCACACGCCGTGAAGGCCATCAAGTGGCTCGCCGACCAACGCCGTTCGGGCTACGTCGACGACGTACTGGTTTTCGCCAACCACCCGATGCGGCTGGGCATCGACTCACCGCACGAGATGCGCAACTGGCGGGACGCTGCGCCCGAGATCATGATCGGGATGGAGGGGGCGCCCGGCGCCCAGGGCGGGGGCATTCCCGGCTGGGAGGGGCCCGACTCCCAGCGCGGCGAGTACACCAACAAGCCGTCCGTGAACTCCTGGCCCGGCTATCCGGAGAACGCGTACGTCCTGTACGGAGGGTTCGACTGGATGACGGCGACCGTCGGCGGCATGTGGGACGCGATGCTCGCCGAGGGCAAGCTGTTCACCATCACCACCAACTCGGACGTGCACCGCGTCGTCTTCGACACCTGGAAGAACGGCGACTGGCTGCCCGGGCAGAACTTCGACAACACCGGCCACATCCCGGATCCGGTGAACACGGACTCGCCCCAGCCGGGCGGTGACTTCTGGCCCGGCCAGTTCAGCCGCACCCACGTCGGCGTCACCCGCTACGGCTACCGGGCGGTGATGGCGGGCCTGCGCGCGGGCCGGGTCTGGCTGGACCACGGGCATCTGCTCGACGGCCTCGACGTCCGGCTGACGCGGGACTGCGACCACGGCCAGGGCGTCACCCTGGGCGGCCGGCTGCGGGTCCGCAAGGGCGAGAAGCTCACCCTGAACGTCACCGTGACGACCGCCTCACGTCCCAACACCCAGGGAATCCTGCCGCAGTTGGCGCACGTGGACGTGATCCGGGGAGCGGTGCGCGGACCGGTGACCGACCGGGAGGACTGGCGGGCGCCGGACACCAAGGTCGTCCAGACGAGGGACGTGTCCGGCCGCAAGGGCACGTACACGCTGCGCATCCCGCTGACCGCCGGGGACGAGTCCTTCTACGTCCGACTGCGCGGCAGCGACGGGAAGCGCAACGGCACTGGCTACCTCGGCGCCTCCATCGACCCGCACGGGCCGATTCCCCACGTGCCGGGGGACGGTGACCCGTGGGCCGACACGTGGTTCTACGCCAATCCGATCTTCGTGGATGTGGCCGGAGCCTGAGGAGCGCCAGGCCCCGGCACACCGTGGGCTACACGTAGAACCGGGACAGGCTCTGCAGCACCGCCGCGGGCTTCGTGCCGCCCTCGATCTCGATCGTCCCGTCCACGACGATCTGTACGCCGCCCTTCACCTCCTCGACCTCGGCCAGCTTCCCGACCAGCCGGATGCGGGAGCCGGCCTTCACCGGGGAGGGGAAGCGCACCTTGTTCAGGCCGTAGTTGACCTTCGTCGTCACGCCCTGGACGTCCAGCAGCTCGGTGAACAGGGGGATGAAGAGGGAGAGGGTGAGGTAGCCGTGGGCGATCGGGGCGCCGAACGGGCCGTCCTTCGCGCGCTCCGGGTCGACGTGGATCCACTGGTGGTCGCCCGTGGCGTCGGCGAAGGTGTCGATCCGCTCCTGGGTGACCTCGACCCACTCGCTGGTGCCGAGGTCGCTGCCGGCGAGCTTCTTCAGTTCGTCGAGACCGTTGACGGTGACGCTCATGTGGCTGTCCTTGTCTGAGAGACCTGTAAGACCTGAGAGATCTATGAATGGGTGCCGAAGCGCTTGCGCACCCGGGCTTTGAGGAGCTTCCCCGAGGCGGTGCGCGGGAGTTCGTCCGCGAGCACGACCGACTTGGGGATCTTGTACTTGGCGAGCCGCCCGGCCAGCGCGGCCAGCACCTCGTCGGGATCCAGCGAGGCCCCCTCGCGCGGTACGACGACCGCGCGGGGCACCTCGCCCCACTTGTCGTCGGGCACGCCGATGACGGCGCACTCGACGATGTCGGGGTGGGCGAGGAGCAGGTCCTCGATCTCGGCGGGGTAGATGTTCTCCCCGCCGGAGATGATCATGTCCTTGATGCGGTCGACGATGAAGACATAGCCGTCCTCGTCGACGCGGGCCGCGTCCCCGCTGCGGAACCAGCCGTCGGCGAAGGCGGCGGCCGTCTCCTCGGGCAGGCCCCAGTAGCCGGGCATGACGTGCGGTCCGCGCACCACGACCTCGCCGGTCTCGCCGACGGCGGCCGGGGCGAGGTCGGCCCGCACGACCCGGACGTCGCTGAAGAAGTGCGGCACCCCGGCCGAGCCCGCCTTGCTCACCGCGTGTTCGGCGTCCAGGAAGAGCGTGCCGGGGGACGCCTCCGTCATGCCGTAGCCCTGGAGGAAGGTCAGGCCGCGCTCCTGGTAGGCGGCGATCAGCGGGGTCGACACCGGGGAGCCGCCGCAGGTGAGGATGCGCAGGGAGGACAGGTCGGCGTCCTTCCAGCGCGGGTGCCGGGCCACCTGGTCGAACATCGTCGGCACCCCGAACATGAAGGTGATCCTGTGCCGTTCGATCAGGTCGAAGGTGGCCGCCGGGTCGAAGGCCTCGACCAGGACGCAGGTGCCGCCCTTCAGCAACACCGGCAGGGTGAGCATGTTGAGGCCGGCCGTGTGGAACAACGGGGCGGAGACCAGGGCGCGTTCGTCGGCGATCAGGTCGTGGTCGATGAGGACGTTGATCGCGTTCCAGGTGAGGTTGCCGTGGGTGAGCATCGCGCCCTTGGGGCGGCCGGTGGTGCCCGAGGTGTACATGATGATGCAGGTGTCGTCGGGCACGACCGGCTCGTCGACGGGGTCGGTTCCGGCCTCGGCGAGCGCCTCCTCGTACTCGGCGCCGACCTCGACGTAGGCGCGTACGTCGGTGGTGCCGGGCAGCCCGGCGACCAGGCCCTGGAACGAGGGGCCGTAGACGAGGGCCCTGGCTCCGGAATCGGCGAGCTGGTAGGCGATCTCCGGGCCGGCGAGGCGGGTGTTGAGGGGGACGAAGACCGCGCCGAGGGTGCCCGCCGCGAACAGGGTCTCCAGGTAGGAGGGGTGGTTGGGGCCGAGGTAGGCGATCCGGTCGCCGCGCCGGACGCCCCGGGCGCGCAGGGCGTGCGCGAGGCGGGTGGTGCGGTCGTACAGCTCGGCGTACGTGCGGCTCGTGTCGCCGTGGATCAGGGCGGTGCGGTGCGGGGTCTTGCGGGCTCGGCGTGCGGGCCACGACCCCAGTCCCTCGTTGCGCATGTCCGGCCCCTTACGGCTTCGTCAGCCCGAGCAGGCGGGCGGCGTTCTCCTTGAGGATCTTCGGCTTGACCTCGTCCTTGATCGACAGCTTCTCGAAGTCCGCGAGCCAGCGGTCGGGGGTGAGGACGGGGAAGTCGGAGCCGAAGAGGACCTTGTCCTTGAGCAGCGTGTTGGCGTACTGCACCAGCTGCGGCGGGAAGTACTTCGGCGACCAGCCGGACAGGTCGATGTGCACGCCCGGCTTGTGCGTGGCGACGGCGAGGGCCTCGTCCTGCCAGGGGAACGACGGGTGCGCCAGGATGATCTTCAGGTGCGGGAAGTCGGCGGCCACGTCGTCCACGTGCAGCGGGTTGGAGTACTTGAGCCGGATCCCGCCCCCGCCGGGCACACCGGCGCCGATTCCGGTCTGGCCGGTGTGGAAGAGGGCGATGGTGCCGGTCTCCTCGATCACCTCGTAGAGGCCGTACGCCACCGCGCGGTCGTTGGGGAAGAAGCCCTGGATGCTGGGGTGGAACTTGAAGCCCCGCACCCCGTACTCCTCGACCAGGCGCCGGGCCTGCTTCACGCCCGCCTTACCCCGGAACGGGTCGATGGACGCGAAGGGGATCAGGACGTCCGCGTTGGCGGCCGCCGCCTCGGCGACCTCCTCGTTGGGGACGGGGGCCGTTCCGGTCGCGGACTCGGCGTCGACCGTGAAGATCACGGCGGCCATCTTCCGCTCGCGGTAGTACGCGGCGGTCTCCTGAAGGGTCGGCTTCCGTTTGCCCTCGACCTTGAAGTAGGCCGAGGAGGCGTCGTGCAGGTCGTCGTCCAGGGAGGAGTGGCCCTTGGAGGACACCTCCGCGTGGGTGTGGACGTCGATCGCGACGAGATCCTCGACATTGAGGTTCGTCATGGTCAGGCCTCCGGGAACTTCGGGGCCGGGATACCGACCGTCTGGAGCTCGGCGCCGACCGACGTGGGGAAGGCGTCGGCCAGGGTCTCGGGGGTCCAGCCGCCGTCGGCGTAGGCCGCGCTGATCTCCTGCGGATGCGACCAGAGTGCCACTTTGTCGCCGCCGATGCCGATGGCCTGCCCGGTGATGCCCCGGGCGGCCTCGGAGGCGAGGAAGGGAACCAGGGCCGCGCAGTCCTCGGGGGTGCCGAAGCCCTCGCCCTTGCGCAGGAAGTCCGGCAGCGCCTCGCCGTCCCTCATGGCCTCGATGTACGGGGCGAAGGCGGGGATGGTCTCGGTCATCGCGGTCGCGGCCACCGGCACGATCGCGTTGACCGTGATGTTCGCGCGGCCCAGTTCCATCGACCAGGTGCGGGCCATGGCGGCGATGCCGGCCTTGGCGGCGGCGTAGTTCGTCTGCCCGAAGTTGCCGCGCTGCCCGGCCGGTGAGCCGACCAGGATCAGGCTGCCGCCCTCGCCCTGCTCGCGCATGCGGACGGCGGCGGCACGGGCGCAGGTGAAGGTGCCCTTGAGGTGGGTGGTGATCACCGCGTCGAAGTCGTCGTCGGTCATCTTCCACAGCACCTTGTCGCGCAGGATGCCCGCGTTGGTGACCAGGACGTCGAGCCGCCCGAACTCCTGCACGGCGCGGTTGACCAGCCGGTCCGCGGCCTCGGCGGTGCCGACCGGGACCACCTCGGCGACGGCCTTGCCGCCCGCCGCGGTGATGGACTTCACGGCCTGCTCGGCCACGGCCTCGTCGATGTCGTTGACGACCACGAAGGCGCCGCGGGCGGCGAGGGCGTGCGCGTAGGCGAGGCCGAGGCCCCGGCCGCTGCCGGTGACGACGGCGGCCTTGCCGGTGAGATCGATGCTGGGCACGGGTGAGTCCCTTCACAAACTGGCATGAATGACACGAAATCAAATGAAACTGACGCGGGTGGTGCGGCTACGAGATCGAAGCTAAGAGCAATAATTGTTGACGTCAATAGTTGTTGCCGACCCGCCGGTGCGCCAGACTGGGAGCAGCCCGCACCACCGCCCCGCCCGGGGCCCCGAACAGGGAGACCGCCATCGCCCGCCAGCCGCACCCGACGTCCCCTGCCGCAGGCCCCGCTCCGATCGACGTGTACGAGCCGTGGATGCGCGGACTGCACGCGGACACCGGCTACCTCCTGTACCGACTGGGCCTGCGCTCCGGACAGCTGTTCAACGCCTCCCTCCAGGAGTCCGGCCTGCGCCTGCGCCACTACGCGCTGCTGCGCTTCCTCGCCACGTCCGAGGGCGCGCTCCAGCGCGAGCTGAGCACCTCCCTCGGCTACGACCCGAGCGCGATCGTCGGCCTGGTCGACGACCTCGAGAAGCTGGGCTTCGCCGAGCGCCGCCCCTCCCCCGACGACCGGCGCAGCCGGATCGTCGTGCTCACCGCGGACGGCCGTGCCTTCCTGCGCGACACCGACGAGGCGGGACTGCGCGTGACGAACGAACTGCTCCAGCCCCTCGACCCCGCCGAGCGCGATGTGCTCCACTCGCTGCTGCAGAGAGTCGCCGAGACCGGGCTGGGGTGACGCATGGCGATGACCACCGACGCCGGCCTGTCGCAGGGGGTGCGGTCCGCGCCCGACCGGCTGCTGTCCGTCCTCGCCGCGTTCGACCACGACCACCCCGCGCTGTGCCTCACGGACATCAGCCGCCGGGCCGGGCTGAGCCTGACCACCACACACCGCCTCGTGGGCGCCCTGACCGACTGGGGTGCGCTGGAGCGCGACGAGTCGGGCGTCTACCACGTCGGACTGCGCCTGTGGGAGGTCGCGGCACTCGCGCCCCGCGGGCTCGCGCTGCGGCAGACCGCGCTGCCGTACCTGGAGGACCTGTACGAAGCCACGCACGAGAACGTGCAGTTGGCAGTGCGCGACGGCTCGGAGGTCGTCTACATCGAGTGGCTCTCGGGGCGGTCGGCGGTCGGTGTCCACATCCGGGTCGGCGCCCGCTGGCCGCTGCACGTCACCGGCGTCGGTCTCGCGCTCCTGGCGCACGGCGACCCGGAACTCCAGCAGGAGTACTGCGCGGGCCCGCTCGCCTCCTACACCCCGTACACCCTCACCGACGGCGGGCAGTTGCGCCGGGTACTGGCCGAGGTGCGGCGTTCTGGCGTGGCGGTGAGCGACCGTCAGGTCACCGAGGACGCCCTGTCGGTGGCCGCGCCGGTGCGCGGACCGGACGGCGCCCTGGTCGCGGCCGTGTCCGTCGTGGTGCCCGAGGCCGGGGCCCAGGTCCCGGTGCTGATCCCCGCGGTGCGGCTCGCGGCGCGCGGGATCTCGCGGGCGCTGGGCTGGCAGCCGGAGGGCAGCCGGGCCGGGCGCGGGTCCCGGCAGGCCGGGGGGCATCCCTCGCACCGGTGAGGGCGGGGCGGGGCGGTTGCACGCGGGGCGGTGGCGGCGGATCCGGTTGCACACGGGGCGGTGGCGGCGGTTCCGGTTGCACGCGGGGCGGTGGCGGCGGATCAGGTTGCACGCGGGACGGTGGCGGCGGATCCGGTTGCACACGGGGCGGTGGCGGCGGTTCCGGTTGAACTCACCTGCGGCGGAAGCACTTTTGCTGCTTCAACTCTTGACGACCGGAGTGACGAGGAGCACATTGGCGGCGCTGAGAGCGCTCTCAAGACGTCGGGCAGAGCTCTCGAAGACACCCCCGCACCCCGCACATTCACCCCGCACCCGTACCCGAGAGGCCCCCCATGAGTGACACCTCCGGCACACTCCGCAGACGGCGGCGCCCGCTGCGGCGGGCGCTCGTCGCCGTCGTCAGCACCCTCGGCCTCGCGGCGGCGGCCGCCACGGTCGCCTCCCCCTCCGCGAACGCCTCCGCGCCCACGCCCCCGGCGGGCTGGACGCAGGTCTTCCTCGACGATTTCAACGGCGCGGCGGGCACCGGCGTCAGCACCGCCAACTGGCGTTACGACACCGGGACCTCGTATCCGGGCGGGCCCGCCAACTGGGGCACCGGCGAGGTCGAGACGATGACCGACAGCACGAGCAACGTCTCACTCGACGGCGCCGGCAACCTCCGCATCACCCCGCTGCGCGACGCGGCCGGCCGCTGGACCTCGGGCCGCATCGAGAGCAACCGCACCGACTTCCAGCCCCCGTCCGGCGGCAAGCTGCGCGTCGAGGCCCGCATCCAGATGCCGAACGTCACCGGCACCGCCGCCGAGGGCTACTGGCCCGCGTTCTGGATGCTGGGCGCGCCCTACCGGGGCAACTACCAGAACTGGCCGGGCGTCGGCGAGCTGGACATCATGGAGAACGTCCAGGGCCGCAACACCGTGTGGGCGACGATGCACTGCGGCACCAATCCGGGCGGCCCGTGCAACGAGACGACGGGCCTCGGCAACTCCACCGCCTGCCCGGGGAGCACCTGTCAGTCCGCCTTCCACACCTACGCGATGGAGTGGGACCGCTCGGCGAGCCCGGAGGCGATCCGTTTCTACGTCGACGGCGTCAACTACCACACGGTCACGGCCAGTCAGGTGGACGCGGCGACCTGGTCGAACGCCACGAACCACGGTTTCTTCATCATCCTGAACGTGGCGATGGGCGGCGCGTTCCCGGACGCGTTCGGCGGCGGCCTGGACGCGGACACCCGCTCCGGGGTGCCGATGACCGTCGACTACGTCCAGGTGCTGTCGTCGAGCGGCGGCGGCACCACTCCCCCGCCGTCCGGCAACCGTGACGCCTACGGCACCGTCCAGGCCGAGTCCTACGACAGCCAGTCCGGCACGACCACCGAGACCACCTCCGACACCGGCGGCGGCCAGAACATCGGCTCCCTGGCCAACGGCGACTGGGCCCTCTACAAAGGCGTCGACTTCGGCTCCACGGCGGCCAGGCAGTTCTCCGCCCGGGTGGCGAGCGGCGCGGCGCCCGGCGTCAGCGGACTGGTCGAGGTCCGCCTGGACAGCCGTACCGCCACCCCCGTCGGCAGCTTCTCGATCGCCGGCACGGGCGGCTGGCAGTCCTGGAGAACGGTGCCGGCCAACATCAGCGCGGTGACCGGGACCCACGACGTGTACCTCACCTTCACCAGCGGCCAGCCCGCCGACTTCGTGAACCTGAACTGGTTCACCTTCGGTCACTGACCGTCGGCACGGGAGAGGGGCTCCACGCGCGCGTGGAGCCCCTCTCCCGTGCCGACGGCGCTCAGCGCAGTTCCGCCCGGAACCCCGCCGGCGTCATCTCCGTGTGCTGCTGGAAGAACTTGGAGAAGTTCGCCGCGTCCGGGAAGCCCACCGCCGCGCCGATCCTGCCGATGGGCATGTCCGTGTGGGCCAGCAGGCGCTTGGCCTCCAGGACGACGCGCTTGTCGATGAAGCCCTTGGGTGTCTCGCCGGTGGCGGCGCGGACCGCGCGCACGAGGGTGCGGCGGGAGTAGCCGAGGGCGTCGGCGTAGGCGCTGACGCTGTGGTTGGTGGCGAAGCCCTTCTCGACCGCGTCCCGGAAGAGGGTGAAGGTGGTGTCCGACTGCCGCCTGGCGGCCTCCGCCGAGCTGGCCGCCAGGTGGGCCAGGCGGATCAGGAACGCCGAGAGCGAGTGCCGCAGGACCGCTGTGTGCAGGCTCAGCGGAAGCGTCGTGGTGTCCTCGTACTCGCGCTGGAGTTGGGCGAGGGCCGATCTGAGGCCGCCCTGCTGCGCCTCGTCGGGGCGCAGCAGAGGCAGCAGGTCGTAGCGGTACAGGCCGGTGGCCTCGACCGTCGAGCGGGGCAGGAAGCCGGGTTGCATGGTCAGCACGGTTCCGCGGTACTCGCACGTACGCGAGAAGCGGTGGACCTGCCCCGGGCGGATCCACAGCAGGTCACCGGCCGTCGCCTCGTACTCGGCGAAGTCGATCATGTGCGGTACGGGGCCGTCGTCGAAGAGCATCACGACGTGGAAGTCGATGCGGTGGACGCGGTGCAGGGGCGCGTCGGCGTGCCAGGTACGGCCCGTTCCCATGGGGCCGACCTGCATGCCGACGCCGCCGACGCTCAGCTCGACCGGGAAGGGGAACGTTCTGATCGCGTCAATACCGCCGTCACCGTCTCCGGCTTGGATGGTTCTGTCCACCATGTCCTTCTCGTGCCGCCTCGATCGCCCGCCCTGTGTCCCACTTTCACCACAGGCTGACACACCGCGACCTTCCCCCGTAAAAGTCAGACTTTTAAGTTTGAACACGTCAGACCAGCCGTCCCCCCTCCGATCGAGGATTTCTTGAAGATGAGCACGCAGACACCGGACAGCTTCGAATGGACCGAACTCGACCGGCGTGCCGTCGACACCGCCCGCCTTCTGGCGGCGGATGCCGTCCAGCGGGTGGGCAACGGCCACCCCGGCACCGCGATGAGTCTGGCCCCGGCCGCGTACACGATCTTTCAGAAGGTGATGCGCCACGATCCGGCCGACCCGGAGTGGACGGGCCGTGACCGCTTCGTGCTCTCCCCCGGGCACACCTCGCTCACCCTCTACACGCAGCTGTACCTCGCCGGTTACGAGCTGGAGCTCGACGACCTGAAGGCCTTCAGGACCCATGGTTCGAAGACGCCCGGGCATCCCGAGTACGGCCACACGGCCGGCGTCGAGACGACGACCGGGCCGCTCGGCCAGGGCGTCGCCAACGCGGTGGGCATGGCGATGGCCGCCCGCTACGAGCGCGGCCTGTTCGACCCGGAGGCCCCCGAGGGTGCCTCCCCCTTCGACCACACCATCTGGGGCATCGTCTCCGACGGCGACCTGGAGGAGGGCATCTCCGCCGAGGCCTCCTCGCTGGCCGGCCACCAGAAGCTCGGCAACCTCGTCTTCGTCTACGACGACAACCACATCTCCATCGAGGGCGACACCGCGACCGCGTTCTCCGAGGACGTGCTGAAGCGGTACGAGGCCTACGGCTGGCACGTGCAGCGGATCGAGCCCGGCGAGGACGGCGACATCGACGTCCACGCCCTGTACGCGGCGCTGCGGGCCGCGCAGGCCGAGACCGAGCGGCCGTCGATCATCGCGATGCGCACGATCATCGCCTGGCCCGCGCCCAACGCCCGGAACACCGAGGCCGCGCACGGCTCCGCGCTCGGCGCGGACGAGGTCGCCGCCACCAAGCGCGTCCTCGGCTTCGACCCCGACAAGACCTTCGAGGTCTCCGACGAGGTCCTCGCCCACACCCGCCAGGCCCTGGACCGGGGTGCCGAGGCGCACGCCGCCTGGGACAAGCAGATCGACAAGTGGCGCGGGGCCCAGCCGGAGCGGGCGAAGCTGTTCGACCGGATCGTCTCCGGTCAGCTGCCCGAGGGCTGGGAGGAGAAGGTCCCGGTCTTCGAGGAGGGCAAGGCGGTCGCCACGCGTGCCGCCTCCGGCCAACCCGCTGCCGGAGGCCGACCCGTACGGCCGCACGATCCACTTCGGCATCCGCGAGCACTCCATGGCCGCGGAGATGAACGGCATCGCGCTGCACGGCAACACCCGCGTCTACGGCGGCACCTTCCTGGTGTTCTCCGACTACATGCGCAACGCCGTCAGGCTCTCCGCGCTGATGCAGCTGCCCGTGACGTACGTCTGGACGCACGACTCCATCGGCCTGGGCGAGGACGGCCCCACCCACCAGCCGGTCGAGCACCTCGCGTCCCTGCGCGCCATTCCGGGCCTGAACCTCGTCCGTCCGGCCGACGCCAACGAGACCGCGATCGCCTGGGCCGAGATCCTCAGGCGGCACGCCACCGACCCGGCCCCGCACGGCCTCGCGCTCACCCGCCAGGGCGTGCCGACGTACGCGCCCAACCCGGATGCGGCGAAGGGGGGTTACGTCCTGCAGGACTCCTCGAAGCAGACCCCGGACGTCGTCCTGATCGCCACCGGCTCCGAGGTGCAGCTCGCCGTCGCCGCCCGTCAGGCGCTGGAGGCCGAGGGAGTCGGTACGCGCGTGGTGTCGATGCCGTCCGTGGAGTGGTTCGAGCAGCAGCCGCGGGAGTACCGCGAGAGCGTCCTGCCGCCGTCCGTGAAGGCCCGTGTCGCGGTCGAGGCCGGGATCGGTCTGACGTGGTACCGGTTCGTGGGCGACGCGGGACGCATCGTCTCCCTCGAACACTTCGGCGCCTCCGCCGACGCGAAGGTCCTGTTCGCCGAATTCGGCTTCACCGCCGAGAACGTCGCCGCAGCAGCCAGGGAATCCCTTGCTGCCGCCCGCGGTTGATCCGATCGCCCGAAAGAAGATGATCACAGTGTCCGAAGCAACCGCGCCCGCGGAACCACTCGAGCGCCTGTCCGACGAGGGCGTCTCCATCTGGCTGGACGACCTGTCGCGCAAGCGGATCGAGTCCGGCAACCTCGCCGAACTCGTCGCGACGAGGCACGTGGTGGGTGTCACCACCAACCCGTCGATCTTCCAGGCCGCCATCGGCTCCGGCGAGGGGTACGAGGAGCAGCTCACCGACCTCGCCGTGCGGGGCGTCACGGTCGACGAGGCCGTGCGCATGATGACGACCGCCGACGTCCGCGCCGCCGCCGACATCCTGCGGCCCGTGTACGACGCGACCGGCGGCCGGGACGGCCGGGTCTCCATCGAGGTCGACCCGCGCCTCGCGCACAACACGGCGGCCACCGTCGCCGAGGCCAAGCAGCTCTCCTGGCTGGTCGACCGCCCCAACGTCATGATCAAGATCCCGGCGACGAAGGCCGGGCTCCCGGCGATCACCGAGGTCATCGGCCTCGGCATCAGCGTCAACGTCACCCTGATCTTCTCCCTGGAGCGCTACGGCGAGGTCATGGACGCCTACCTGGCGGGCCTGGAGAAGGCGCAGAAGGCGGGCCTGGACCTCTCGCAGATCCACTCCGTGGCCTCCTTCTTCGTCTCCCGCGTCGACTCCGAGATCGACAAGCGGCTGACGCTGCTCGGCACGGACGAGGCCCTCGCGCTGAAGGGGAAGGCCGCCCTCGCCAACGCGCGGCTCGCCTACGAGGCGTACGAGAGCGTCTTCTCCGGTGAGCGCTGGACGGCCCTCGGCGGGGCCCGGGCCACCAAGCAGCGTCCGCTGTGGGCCTCCACCGGCGTGAAGGACCCGGCGTACAAGGACACGCTGTACGTCGACGAGCTGGTCGCGCCCGGCACGGTCAACACGATGCCGGAGGCCACGCTGAACGCCGCCGCCGACCACGGCGACATCACCGGCGACACCGTGACCGGTGGCTACTCCCAGGCCCGCGCAGACCTCGCTGCCGTGGAGCGGCTCCAGATCTCCTACGACGAGGTCGTCCAGCAGCTGGAGGACGAGGGCGTCGCCAAGTTCGAGGCGGCCTGGCAGGACCTGCTGAACACCGTGACGAAGTCCCTGAACAGCAAGGGGGTGGACGGGGAATGAGCAAGAAGCGTTCCGAGACGACCACGGAGGAGACCGCGGCGGAGGTGACCGTCCCCGTCCTCCCGGCGGCCGACTGGTCCAACCCGCTGCACCACCCGCAGGACCGCCGGCTCCCCCGGATCGCCGGCCCGTCGGGTCTGGTCATCTTCGGCGTCACCGGCGACCTGTCCCGCAAGAAGCTGATGCCGGCCATCTACGACCTCGCCAACCGCGGTCTGCTGCCCCCGGGTTTCTCGCTCCTCGGGTTCGCCCGCCGGGACTGGGAGGACCAGGACTTCGCGCAGGTCGTGCACGACGCGGTCCGCGAGCACGCGCGCACCGAGTTCCGCGAGGAGGTCTGGCAGCAGCTCTCCGAAGGTATGCGGTTCATCCCCGGTGACTTCGACGACGACACCGCCTTCAAGCAACTGCGGTCCGCCGTCGACGAGTTGGACGCGTCGCGCGGTACGAGCGGCAACTACGCGTTCTATCTCTCCGTACCGCCGAAGTTCTTCCCGAAGGTCGTCCAGCAGCTGAAGAAGCACGGGCTCGCCAGCGCCCCGGAGGGGTCCTGGCGGCGTGCGGTGATCGAGAAGCCGTTCGGGCGGGACCTGGCGAGCGCCCGTGAGCTGAACGCGCTCGTGCACGACGTGTTCGAGCCGGACCAGGTGTTCCGCATCGACCACTACCTCGGCAAGGAGACCGTCCAGAACATTCTGGCGCTCCGCTTCGCCAACCAGATGTACGAGCCGCTGTGGAACCGGTCGTACGTCGACCACATACAGATCACGATGGCCGAGGACATCGGTATCGGCGGCCGCGCCGGCTACTACGACGGCATCGGCGCCGCCCGTGACGTCATCCAGAACCACCTGCTCCAGCTCATGGCCCTCACCGCCATGGAGGAGCCGATCGCCTTCGACGCCGAGTCGCTGCTCACCGAGAAGCTCAAGGTGCTCAAGTCGGTGCGGCTGCCGGAGAACATCGGCGAGCACACCGTGCTGGCGCAGTACGCGGAGGGCTGGCAGGGCGGCGCGAAGGTGCCCGGGTACCTCCAGGAGGAGGGCATCGACCCGCAGTCCAAGACGGACACGTACGCGGCCATCAAGCTGGAGGTGGACAACCGGCGCTGGGCGGGCATCCCCTTCTACCTGCGCACCGGCAAGCGGCTGGGCCGCCGGGTCACCGAGATCGCGGTGGTCTTCAAGCGGGCGCCGCACTCCCCGTTCGACTCCACCGCCACCGAGGAGCTCGGCCAGAACGCCATCGTCATCCGGGTCCAGCCGGACGAGGGCATGACGGTCCGCTTCGGTTCGAAGGTGCCGGGCACGTCGATGGAGATCCGGGACGTGTCGATGGACTTCGCCTACGGCGAGTCGTTCACGGAGTCCAGCCCGGAGGCGTACGAGCGCCTCATCCTGGACGTCCTCCTCGGCGACGCCAACCTGTTCCCCCGCCACCAGGAAGTGGAAGAGTCCTGGAAGATCCTCGACCCGATCGAGGAGTACTGGGCGAACCACGGCAGGCCGGCGCAGTACGCGTCGGGCAGCTGGGGACCCGAGGAAGCGGACGAGATGCTCGCACGAGACGGACGGAGCTGGCGCAGGCCATGAAGATCGACCTGACCGACACCACGGCAAGCAAGATCAACAAGGCGCTGGTGCAAGGTCGCCGCGCCATCGGCACACCCGCCGTGGGCATGGTCCTGACGATGGTGATCGTCACGGACGAGGAGAACGCCTACGACGCGATCAAGGCGGCCGAGGAGGCCTCGCACGAGCACCCCTCGCGCACCCTGGTCGTCATCAAGCGGCACGCCCGCACCCCGCGTGACCGCACCAACTCGCGCCTCGACGCCGAGGTACGCGTGGGCGCCGACGCCGGCACCGGCGAGACGGTGATCCTGCGGACCTACGGCGAGGTGTCCGACCACGCCGATTCCGTCGTCCTGCCGCTGCTGCTGCCGGACGCCCCGGTCGTGGTGTGGTGGCCGGTGGACGCCCCGGAGAACCCGGCGAAGGACCCGCTGGGCGCGCTGGCCCAGCGCCGGATCACCGACCTGTACGCCGTCGGGAACCCCCTCCAGGTGCTGGAGGCCCGGGTCCGCTCCTACGCGCCCGGCGACACCGACCTCGCCTGGACCCGGCTGACCCCGTGGCGCTCGATGCTGGCCGCGGCCCTGGACCAGGCACGGGTGAAGGTGACCTCGGCGGCGGTGGAGGCCGAGGAGGAGAACCCGGCCGCCGAACTGCTGGCCCGCTGGCTGGAGGCCCGGCTCGGCGTCACCGTCGACCGGATCGTCACCGCCGGACCGGTGGTCACGGCCGTGCGCCTGGGCACCGCGAACGGCGAGATCGTCATCGACCGCCCCGAGGGCCCGCTGGCCACGCTGTCCCTGCCGGGCCAGCCCTCGCGCACCCTCGCGCTGAAGGTCCGCACCACCTCCGAACTCATCGCCGAGGAGCTGCGGCGCCTCGACGCGGACGAGATGTACGCCGTCGCCCTGCAGGGCGAGGGCACCAAGGAGATCCCTGCTCATGTCTGACTCCGTTTCCGATTCCCCCAAGCTCACCCGCAGGCCTCAGTGGGCGGCCCTGGAGGACCACCGCGCCGAGTGGCACGCGCATCTGCGTGACCTGTTCGCGTCGGACTCCGGGCGCGCGGAGCGGTATGTCGTACGCGTGGGAGACCTGCGTATCGACTACTCGAAGAACCTGGTCACCGACGAGACGCTGGCGCTGCTGCAGGAACTGGCCGCCGCCACCGACGTGTTCGGGCTGCGGGACGCCATGTTCCGCGGCGAGAAGATCAACATCACCGAGGACCGGGCCGTGCTGCACACCGCGCTGCGCGCCCCCGCGGGCGCGGTGATCGAGGTCGACGGTGAGAACGTCGTCCCCAAGGTCCACGCGGTCCTCGACCAGATGAGCGACTTCGCCCGGCGGGTGCGTTCCGGGGAGTGGACCGGCCACACCGGCAAGCGGATCCGCAACGTCGTCAACATCGGCATCGGCGGCTCCGACCTCGGGCCCGCGATGGCGTACGAGGCGCTGCGGGCGTACACCGACCGCTCGCTGACCTTCCGGTTCGTCTCCAACGTGGACGGCGCCGACCTGCACGAGGCCGTGCGCGACCTGGACCCGGCGGAGACCCTGTTCATCGTCGCGTCCAAGACGTTCACCACCATCGAGACGATCACCAACGCGACCTCGGCGCGCACGTGGCTCCTCGAGGCACTCGGCGACGAGAAGGCGGTCGCCCGGCACTTCGTCGCGCTGTCGACGAACGGCCAGAAGGTCACCGAGTTCGGTATCGACCCGGACAACATGTTCGAGTTCTGGGACTGGGTCGGCGGCCGTTACTCCTACGACTCG
The DNA here is from genome assembly GCA_000720805.1 of Streptomyces violaceoruber. Taxonomy (GTDB): domain Bacteria; phylum Actinomycetota; class Actinomycetes; order Streptomycetales; family Streptomycetaceae; genus Streptomyces; species Streptomyces cellulosae_A. Next base: position 240,128 of record JODI01000004.1, on the reverse strand, counting down.
GCGATCGGTCTGTCCCTGATGATCGCCATCGGCCCGGACCGTTTCCAGGAGATGCTCGACGGTTTCCGGATCGTCGACGAGCACTTCCGCAACGCGCCCGCCGAGGCCAACGCCCCGCTGCTGCTGGGCCTGTTGGGTGTCTGGTACGGCAACTTCTTCGACGCCCAGTCGCACGCCGTACTGCCGTACAGCCACTACCTGTCGAAGTTCACCGCGTACCTGCAGCAGCTGGACATGGAGTCCAACGGCAAGTCGGTGGACCGTGACGGCCACCCGGTGCAGTGGCAGACCGGGCCGGTGGTGTGGGGCACGCCCGGCACCAACGGGCAGCACGCCTACTACCAGTTGATCCACCAGGGCACCAAGCTCATCCCGGCCGACCTGATCGGCTTCGCCCGTCCCGTCGACGAGCTGAGCGACGAACTCAAGGCGCAGCACGACCTGTTGATGGCCAACCTGTTCGCGCAGGGACAGGCGCTCGCCTTCGGCAAGACCGCCGACGAGGTGCGCGCGGAGGGCGTGGCGGAGGCGCAGGTCCCGCACCGCACGTTCAAGGGCAACCACCCGACGACCACGATCCTGGCGAAGGACCTCACCCCCTCGGTGCTCGGCCAGCTGATCGCCCTCTACGAGCACAAGGTGTTCGTGCAGGGCGCGATCTGGAACATCGACTCCTTCGACCAGTGGGGCGTGGAACTCGGCAAGGTCCTCGCCAAGCGCGTCGAACCGGCCCTCACCGAGGGCGCGGACGTCCCCGGTCTCGACTCCTCCACCGCCGCCCTCGTGGCCACCTATCGTGAACTGAAGGAAGTGCTCTGATATGCAGCTCGGTCTCATCGGCCTCGGCAAGATGGGCGGCAACATGCGCGAGCGGATCCGCCTCGCCGGCCACACCGTCATCGGCTACGACCGCAACCCCGAACTCTCCGACGTGAGCAGCCTGGCCGAACTGGTCGACAAGCTCGAAGCGCCGCGCACGGTCTGGGTGATGGTCCCTGCGGGCGCCCCCACCCAGTCCGTCGTCGACGAACTCGGCGGCCTCCTCTCCCCCGGCGACACCGTGGTCGACGGCGGCAACTCCCGCTGGACCGACGACGAGAAGCACGCCGAGGAGCTCGGCGCCAAGGGCATCGGCTTCGTCGACGCGGGCGTCTCCGGCGGTGTGTGGGGCCTGAAGAACGGCTACGCCCTGATGGTCGGCGGCGAGAAGGAGCACGTCGACCGGCTTCAGCCGATCTTCGACGCGCTCAAGCCCGAGGGCCACTACGGCTACGTGCACGCCGGCAAGGTCGGCGCCGGGCACTTCTCCAAGATGGTCCACAACGGCATCGAGTACGCCATGATGCAGGCGTACGCCGAGGGCTGGGAACTGCTGGAGAAGGTCCACTCCGTTACCGACGTACGCGAGGTCTTCCGCTCCTGGCAGGAGGGCACGGTCATCCGCTCCTGGCTGCTCGACCTGGCCGTCAACGCCCTGGACGACGACGAGCACCTGGAGAAGCTGCGCGGCTTCGCGCAGGACTCCGGCGAGGGCCGCTGGACCGTCGAGGCCGCCATCGACAACGCGGTGCCGCTGCCCGCGATCACCGCCTCCCTCTTCGCCCGGTTCGCGTCCCGCCAGGACGACTCTCCGCAGATGAAGATGGTCGCGGCGCTGCGCAACCAGTTCGGCGGCCACGCCGTCGAGTCGGCGAAGGAGTAGTCCGGCCGTGGGGGACCTCCTTCTGGTCCGCCACGGTGAGACGGAGTGGAGCGTGTCGGGCCAGCACACCAGCTGGACCGACCTGCCCCTCACCGAGCACGGCGAGGAACAGGCCAAGTCCCTCGCTCCGCTCCTCTCCTCGCGGACCTTCGCCCTCGCGCTGGCCAGCCCGATGGACCGCGCGATACGAACCGCCGAACTGGCGGGCATCAACGGGGTCGTCGCGGACCCCGACCTGCACGAGTGGGACTACGGCGCCTACGAGGGCGTCACCACCGTCGACATCCACCGCACCCGCCCCGACTGGTACCTGTGGACCGACGGCGTGCCGCCCGGCCCTGAGGGCCACCCCGGAGAGTCGCCCGAGCAGGTGGGGCAGCGCGCGGACCGGCTGCTCGCCCGGGTGGCCCCCGCCCTCCTGGACGGCGATGTGATGCTGGTGGCCCACGGCCACTTCCTGCGCGTGGTGACGGCACGGCGGCTGGGACTGCCCCCCGCCGACGGACGGCTGTTCCAGCTCGCGACCGGAACGGTCAGCCGGCTGTCGACGGAGCACGAACGGCCGGTCATCGCGGAGTGGAACGCCCGGCCGTAGCGCGGCAGTGGTGCGGAAGGCCGGCCCGAGCGCGTACTCGGGCCGGCCTTCTGCTGGTTGACAGCCCGTCGCGGGCACGTCAGAGTCCCCGCTGATGGAGATCGACGACCTGACCCCGGCCGAACTGCGGGTGTGGCGCGCCTTTGCGCGGGGCGAGCCCGTGACCTTCCGCGCGGCGGACGACGAGGACACGGCACTCGGGGCCGACTGGGGCCCCGAACGGACCGTGCGGGCCTCGGTGGTGCGGGCGCTGCTGCTCAACGGGCCGCGCGAGGACGGGGAGATACCCGCCCTGAAACTGGCGGGGGCACGGATCACCGGCGTACTGGGCCTGCAGTACGGGACGTGCGACCAGGCCGTCCGGCTGAGCCACTGCTACTTCGAGGACGTCCCGCTGCTCTACGGCGCCCGGCTGCGCCAGCTGAACCTGAGCGACTCCGTCCTGCCGGGGCTGACCGCCGCCACCCTGAAAGTGGAGGGCGTCCTGCGGCTGACGGACTGCCGGTTCTCCGGGCCGGTGCGGCTCGGCGGGGCCCAGATCACCGGGGCGCTGTTCCTGGACCGGGCCGCGTTCGGCGCGCCGGACGCCGAGGAGCCGGCACTCCAGCTCAACCACATGTCGATCGGCGACGACCTGTGGGCGCCCGGACTGCGCGCGGAGGGCGAGGTGCGCCTGACCGCCGCCTCGGTCGCCGGGTCCGTCAACCTCAAGGAGGCCCGGCTCACGCATCCCGGCCGCCCCGCCCTCGACGCCGAGACCCTCACGGTGGAGGGTGACGTGCTCCTGCGGCAGGCGCGGGTGCGGGGCTGGATCGGGCTGCGGGGCGCCCGGATCACCGGGCGGCTCGACCTGTCGTACGCGGACCTGGACAACCCCGGCGACGCTGCGCTGCGGGCGAGCAGCTGCACCATCGGGGAGCTGTGGCTGCGCCGGGGCACCCCCATGCGGGGCGCCCTCAATCTGCGGCGCACCACGACGGAGGTCCTCTTCCTGGAGCCGGAGGTGGTGCCGGACGAGGTCCTCCTCAACAACCTCGTCTACACCACGCTCACCCCGCAGGAACCCGCCGAGCGCCGCCTGACGATGCTGGAACGCGACGGCGACGGCTACGTCCCGCACGCCTACGAGCAGTTGACCGCCTCCTACCTGCGCATCGGCGACGACCACGCCGCCCGGGTCGTCCAGCTCGCCAAGCAGCGCCGCCACCGCGGGACGCTGCCGTGGTACGGCCGCCTGTGGGGCCACGTCCAGGACGCCACCGTCGGCTACGGCTTCCGCCCGCTGCGCGCCTGCGGCTGGCTGCTCTCGCTGCTCGCGGTCGGCTCGCTCGCGTACGCCCTGCACCACCCGCGTCCGCTGAAGGCGGCCGAGGCACCGGACTTCAACCCGGTGTTCTACACCCTCGACCTGCTGCTGCCGGTGATCTCCTTCGGGCAGGAGGGGGCGTTCGCGCCGGACGGCTGGTACCAGACGCTGTCGTACGCCCTCGTCATCGCCGGCTGGATCCTGGCCACGACGGTCTTCGCGGGCGTGACCCGTACGGTCAGCCGCCAGTGAGCCGCCTGACCGCGTGCTGGGCCGCCAGCCGCACGGGGGCGTTCGGGGCGCCGTAGCCCCGGTAGCCGCCGTCGCGCTGGACGAGTTCGAAGAAGACGCGGCCGACGGTGTGGGTGTAGCAGTGGCGGAAGGTGCCGTGCGCGTCCCGGTCGTAGAGGATGCCGAGTTCGCGGTACGTCTCCAGCTCGCCGTCGGCGAACTCGTACCGGGCCGCGAGGTCGTCGTAGTAGTTGACCGGGATGGGCAGCAGCCGGCCGCCGGCCGTGAGGAAGCGGCGGGCGGCGGTGACCACGTCGTCGGTGGCGAGCGCGATGTGCTGGGCGTGGACCGTGTCGTCGGTGGGTGCCGCGCCGACGGAGAGGGCGATGCGCACGCTGCCGTCGGGGGTGGTGACGGCGCGGCTGCGCAGCAGGCCGTAGGGGTCGGCGACGTCGACGCTCTCCTGGGCCTTCAGGCCGAGCACGCTGCGGTGGAAGAGGGCCGCCTCGTCGAAGTGGTGCCAGGGCTGGGTGAGGGCGAGATGGTCGATGCCGGACACGGCCGAGGCGGCGGCCGGATGCTCGACGTCCTCGAAGTCGGCCCGCCAGTCGGGGAGTGGGGGGCGGTTCGTGGCGCAGAAGAACAGTTCCGTGCCGTCGGGGGCGGCGACCGCGTCGAGCAGGGCGTCCTCGGGTGCGCGGCGACGCGGCAGGACGGGGGCGAGCAGGGCCTCGGCGCGGCGGGCGGCGGCGGCCGGGTCCGGTGACTCCAGACCGATGGCGGCGAGTCGGGTGCCGTCGCGGCGTACGGCCGTCCCGGTGTTGACCAGGACGCCGGCCGCCCCCTGCTGCCACAGGTCGACGGGCTTGCTGCGGTGCCGTGCGGTGCGGGCGAAGCCCAGGGCGCCGAGCAGGGTGGACAGGGGGTCGGCGTCCGGGGTGACCAGTTCGGCGAAGGCGACGCCTGTGGGCACGACCGGCGCGGGCGGTGCGACGGCACCCACCGCCTCCTGGAGGACCAGCAGGGAGCGCCGGGCGTCCACGGCGGTGGGGCCCGCCTCGGCCTGCCGGAAGACGTCGTTGAAGATCTCCAGGGAGAGCGGTCCGTCGTATCCGGTGCGCAGCACGTGGCCGAGGAGCCCGGCCACGTCGAAGCCGCCCTGGCCGGGGAAGCAGCGGTAGTGCCGGCTCCACTGCAGGACGTCCATCGCGAGCAGCGGGGCGTCGGCGAGTTGGAGGAAGAAGATCTTCTCGCCGGGGATGGCCTCGATGCCTTCGAGGTCCTTGGGGCCGGAGACCCGGGACAGGATGTGGAAGCTGTCCAGACAGGTGCCGAGCGCGGGGTGGCCGGCCGTCTCGACGATGTGCCAGGCGTGGTCGTACGTGCTGACGTGCCGCCCCCAGGCGAGCGCCTCGTAGGCGACCCGGATGCCGAAGTCCTGGGCCAGGCCCGCCAGTTCGCCCAGTTGCTCGGCGGCGAGGGCGTCGTCGTCCACGGCGAGCGGGGAGACGCTGGAGCAGACCAGGACGGTGTCGGCGCCGAGCCGGCCCATCAGCTCGAACTTGTGCCGGGCGCGCCGCAGGTTGCGGGTGAACTCGTCCGGCGGCACGGCCTCGATGTCGCGCATCGGCTGGTAGAGGTCGACGGTGAGGCCGAGGTCGGCGCAGCGGGCCCGGATCTCCTCGGGGGTGAGGGGGCTGGCGAGCAGGTCGTTCTCGAAGATCTCGACGCCGTCGAAGCCGGCCCGGGAGGCGGCCGTGAGCTTCTCGGTGAGGGATCCGCTGAGGGAGACGGTGGCGATGGACGTACGCACGTCGGTACCTCTGTTTCTCTGAAGGTCCCTGGTTTCGCGGGCTACTTGCGAGCCCCCACGGCCCCGGCCAGCTCGGCGAAGTCGGCGAGCATCGCCGCGCTGTCGGGTTCCAGACCGGTGAACAGCCGGAACGCGTCCACCGCCTGGAAGACGGCCATGCCGCCGCCGTCCAGGGTGGCGCAGCCGAGTTCGCGGGCGGTGCGCAGCAGTTCGGTCTCCAGCGGGCGGTAGACCACCTCGGCGATCCACAGCCCGGGGTTCAGCAGGCGGGCCGGGAGGGGCAGGCCGGGGTGGGCGGCCATGCCGGTGGGGGTGGCGTGCACCAGGCCGCCGAGGCCGTCGGCCCGCGCGAGCAGCTCCGCGAGCCGGTCGGGGGTGGCGGCGGCGGCGCGGCCGTCGCCGAAGTGCCGGTTCAGCGAGTCGGCGAGGGCGTCCGCCCGCTCGGGCAGCGCGTCGACGACGGTGATCTGTTCGGCGCCGAGGGTGAGCGTGGCGTGGGCGACGGCCGCGCCCGCGCCGCCGGCCCCCAGCTGGACGACCCGCTCCAGCGGTACGTCGGGCAGGCCGCGCGCGAAAGAGGCGGCGAAACCGGTCACGTCGGTGTTGTGGCCGACGGCCCGGCCGCCTTCTTCGAAGACGACGGTGTTGACCGCGCCGAGGGCCTCGGCCTGCGGGGCGAGGGCGTCCAGGTGCCGGATGACGTGCTGTTTGCACGGGTGCGTGATGTTGAGCCCGTCGAAGCCCAGGTCACGGGCGGTCCGCAGCAGATCGCCGACCGCCTCGGGCCGGACGCCGAGGGTGTCGATGTCGAGGAGCCGGTACAGGTAGCGCAGCCCCTGACGGTCGGCCTCCCGCTCGTGCAGCGCCGGGCTGAGCGAGGGACCGATGCCGGAACCGATCAGTCCGACGAGATACGAGTCCTTGTCCTGGGACGGCACCGAGGTCCTCCTGAGCGGCTCACAATGTACGAACTAGTACGTTAGCTATACCAGCAGGGAGGGGCCACGGGAAGACCTCGGCGGGGAATCCCGGACCGGCGCGAGGGCCCGCCTCATACAATCTGCGGCACTGGCCCCTTGCCCGAAGGAACCCGATGACCAGCGTCGAAGAACCGGCACGACCGAACGGGCGGATCCGTGACGCCGCCCGCACCCAGGCCGAGATCCTCGACGTGGCCACGCAGGAGTTCGCCCGGGCCGGCTTCGACGGGGCCCGGGTCGACGAGATCGCCGCCCGCACCCGCACCACCAAGCGGATGATCTACTACTACTTCGGCGGCAAGGAGCAGTTGTTCACAGCCGTCCTGGAGCGGGCGTACGCCGTGATCCGCGAGGCCGAGCAGCAGCTCGACGTGGAGCACCTGGACCCGGTCGCGGCCATCCGGCGGCTGGCCGAGGTCACCTTCGACCACCACGAGCAGCACCCGGACTTCATCCGCCTGGTCAGCATCGAGAACATCCACGGGGCGGAGCACATCGCGGCCTCGGAGAAGCTGGGCAGGCTCAGCTCGCCCGCGCTCGACGTGATCAGCCGGATCCTGGCGTCGGGGCAGGAGTCGGGGCTGTTCACGGCCGACGTGGACGCGGTCGACCTGCACGCGATGATCAGCTCGTTCTGCTTCTTCCGGGTCGCCAACCGGCACACGTTCGGCGCCCTGTTCGGCCGTGACCTGGTCGATCCCGCGCAGCGCGAGCACTACCGCGCGATGCTCGGCGACATGGTGATCGCGTACCTGACGGCGGAGCGCGCGGCGGACTGAGACCCCCTCCGGGGCGGGCGGCTCCTTCGGCGCGACCCCTTGACACCCGGGAAACGTCGGCGCAACATCCCACCCACCGCCACTAACTACCCAGTGGGTTAATTAGCCGCGATCCGGTCTGTCTCCCCTGCGCCTCCCCTCCGCCCTGTCTCCGCTCTGTCCCCGCCCTGTCCGCGCCCTGTCTCCGCTCACTCCGCCTACCGTGGAGTCCCTTCGAAGGAGCACGCCGTGTCCGTCCCCGCCGCACCTGTCGGCCAGCCGAAAAAAGCCGCCCTGGCGGCCTGGATCGGCAGCGCCCTGGAGTACTACGACTTCTTCATCTACGGCAGCGCCGCCGCGCTGATCTTCCCCGACGTCTTCTTCGACGAGTCCGACCCGGCCACCGCGACCCTGCTGTCGCTGGCCACGTTCGGCGTGGCGTACGCGGCGCGTCCGGTGGGCGCGCTCTTCCTCGGGCACTTCGGCGACAAGCTCGGCCGCAAGAAGATCATGGTCTTCACGCTGATCCTGATGGGCCTGTCGACGTTCCTCATCGGCTGCCTGCCCACCCGGGGCCAGGTCGGCACGCTCGCCCCGGTCCTGCTGGTGCTGTGCCGGGTGCTGCAGGGCATCTCGGCGGCCGGTGAGCAGGCCAGCGCCAACTCCATGACGCTGGAGCACGCGCCGCCGAACCGGCGCGGCTTCTTCACCAGTTTCACCCTCAGCGGCACGCAGGGCGGGCAGCTGCTCGCCACCCTCGTCTTCATCCCCGTCGCGGCGCTGCCCGACGACCAACTGCTGTCCTGGGGCTGGCGGGTGCCGTTCTGGATGAGCGTCGCGGTAGCCGTGGTCGGCTTCGTCATCCGCCGCCGCCTGGAGGAGACCCCGGCCTTCACGCAGCAGGCCGCCTCGGACGGAGTCGTCCGGTTGCCGCTGATGATCCTGATGCGCGAGCACTGGGCGGACGTCCTGCGGGTGATCGCGGGCGCCCTCGTCGCCTCGGTCAGCACGATCTTCACGGTGTGGGCGCTGTCGTACGCCACCAGCGACTCGGTCGGCATGTCCCGGTCCTCGATGCTGTGGGTGGGCGCACTGGCCAACGTCGTCGCGCTCGCCGCGATCCCCCTGTGGGCCACCCTCTCGGACCGCATCGGCCGCCGCCCGGTGTACCTGATCGGCGCGGCCGGCAGCGCCGTGGCGATGTTCGCCTACCTATGGGCGATCTCCACCGGCAACTACGGCCTGACTCTCGTCCTGGGCATCGTGGCCTTCGGCGTCGTCTACAGCGCCGCGAACGGCGTGTGGCCGTCCTTCTACGGCGAGATGTTCACGACCCCGGTCCGGCTGTCCGGCATGGCCATCGGCACCCAGATCGGCTTCGCCGTGGCCGGGTTCGCGGTGACCTTCGCGGCGCAGATCGCGGGCCCCGACGGCGACGACTGGTCGGCGGTCGCACTGTTCACGGCGGCCCTGTGCGTGCCGCCGGTGATCGCGGTGCTCTCGGCCCGGGAGACCCACAAGGTGCCGACGGAGCGGCTCGGCGAGCACGGCTCCCGTGCGTCGGCCCAGCCGGAGACGGTGTCGGCCTGAGCGCTGCCCCGCGCGCGTGCCCCTGGCTGCCGCGACGGCGCCCGGGGCACGGCAGGGGCGGCCGCCGCCCCTGCCGATCAGGAAGGGGAGGCCGCGCCCCCGCCGATCAGGAACGGGAGGCCGCCGCCACGCAGAACTCGTTGCCCTCCGGGTCGGCCATCACGACGTGGTGCCCGTCGACCTCCTCCAGAACGGCACCGCCCGCCTTCACCAGCCGCCCGGCCTCCGCTCTGATCCGCACCCACCGCTCCTCGGGACTGCCGTGGCCCGGTACGCGGATGTCGATGTGCAGGCGGTTCTTGGCCGTCTTGGGCTCAGGAACCTTCAGGAGGGACAGGCGGGGGCCGACGCCGTCGGGGTCGCAGAGCCAGGCGCCGTCGTCCACCGAGTCGTCCTCCGGCAGAGCCAAACTGGCGAACCACTCCTCACGGGTTTCGAAGGGAGCCGGTGGTGGCTCGTCGACGTATCCCAGGGCGGTCTTCCAGAAGGCGGCGAGGCGCCGTGCGTCCGAGCAGTCAAGGGTGAGGTCGATGACGGGTGCCATGCAAGGACCGTACTGCGCACCACTGACAATCCAGTCGTCGTGGAGTTCTCATGGCGTCCTCATCGAGTCCTGGTCCTTGGGCCCCGGGCCTGCGGACCGCCCCCCTTCCTCACCCTCCGCCTTCACCGCCGCGTCGAGCAGCGGCCCCAGCTCCCGGGTCACGGTCGTCAAGGCCCGGACGTCCTGCTCGGCTCGGGCGATCAGGATCGCTCCCTCCAGGGCGCTGATCATCAGCGTGGCGAGGGGTTCCGCGCGGTCGGACGGGACGCCCATGTCGGTCAGGGCCCGGGCGACCGGTCCGGTCCACGTGGCGAAGGCGGTGGCCGCGGCCTCGCGGGTGGAGGTGACGGACTCGGCGCAGTCGACGGTCGCCGCCGCGACCGGGCAGCCCGCGGCGAAACCCTCCGTGCCGTACTCGTCGGTCCACTGCCGCACCATCGCCGCGAACAGCCCGCTGGGCGTGGGCGTCGCCAGCCCCGCCAGGAAGCGGGCGACGCGCTTGCCGGCGTAGCGGCCCGCCCAGTCGACGGCCTCGTTGACGAGCTGTTCCTTGCCGCCGGGGAAGTAGTGCTGGAGGGAGCCCCGGGGCGCCCCCGCGTGCGCGGCGACGTCCCGCATGCCGGTCGCGGTGACGCCGTCACGGCGGATGAGCTGGGCCGCGCTGAAGACCATCCGCTCGCGCGGCCCGTGGGCAAACTCCGCCATCCTCGACCTCCTCGCACCGATCTGTACCGCCACCCTATGACCGCCGTCATAACGCGCACTACTATGACCGCTGTCATAGGCAGCGCTCCACCTCGGACAGGCGGTACGCCGTGCGGCACGTCGGCTTCATCGGACTCGGCATCATGGGACAGCCCATGGCGCTGCGACTGGCCCGTTCCGGAACACCCCTGGTGGTGTGGAACCGCACACCCACACGCTCCGAGCCGCTGCGCGCGGCCGGTGCCGAGGTGGCGGGCGGACCCGCAGAGGTGTTCGCGCGGACGGACGTCGTCCTCCTGATGCTGGCCGACGGCCTCGCCGTCGACACCGTCCTGGGCCGCGGCACCCCGCACTTCGCCGAGCGGGTCCGCGGACGCGTCATCGTCCACATGGGCACGACCTCGCCCGAGTACTCGCAGACCCTGGAGTCCGACATCCGCACGGCGGGCGGACGCTACGTCGAGGCACCCGTCTCCGGCTCCCGAGTACCGGCGCGGAACGGTCAGCTGGTGGGGATGCTGGCCGGAGCGCGGGACGCCGTGACGGTCGTACGCCCGCTGCTCGCACCGGTGTGCCGGGAGACGTTCGTCTGCGGACCCGCGCCGAACGCCCTGCTCATGAAGCTGTCGGTGAACCTCTTCCTGATCACGCAGGTCACCGGCCTCACCGAGGCGTTCCACTTCGCCGAACGACAGGGCCTGGACCGACGGCTGTTCCTGGACGTCCTGGACGCGGGTCCGATGGCCAGCGCCGTCTCCCGGATGAAGGCGCCCAAGCTGCTGGACCGCGACTTCACGGTGCAGGCCGCCGCCCACGACGTACTGAAGAACAACCGGCTGATCGCCGAGGCCGCCCGCCGGACCGGCCTCGCCTCACCCCTGCTCGACGTGTGCCACGCACTGTTCGAGGAGACCGTGGCGTCGGGCCACGGCGGCGAGGACATGGCGGCGGTCCTGCGGGCGCTCGAGGCACGCTCCGCGAACGGGCACGGGCGCGGGCGCGGGCAGGAGCACGGAGACCGAGACTGAGACTGAGGGCGGCCTCGAACCGCGGGAGGTCAGCCCCTGTCGGCCCTCTCGGGAATCCCGTAAGCCCGCTCCACTCCCAGTCGCAGCACCAGTCGGCGGTCGCGGACCATGGCGGCGCGGAAGTCGTCCCAGTCGGGATGCTCGCCCAGGACGTCGCGGTAGAGCCGGACGAGTTCCTCCACCGTCGCGTCGTGCGGGTCCTCCGCCACGGGCGAGAGGTCGGCCGTGCCCTCGGCGACCGTGTACGCCCACCGGTCAGGGCTGGTGACGTGGTACGACGCACGGGGGTCGCGCCGCAGATTGCGGGTCTTGGCACGGTCGTCGGTGATCGAGACCCGGATGATGCGCTCGTCCGGGTAGTAGGCGTGGCTGACGTTCGACAGCTGGGGCCGGCCGTCGCTCTTGAGGGTGACCAGCACCCCGCCGTGGCCCCGGGAGAGCAGCCCGAGCAGTGCGTCCTGAGTCGCGTCGTGAGTCATGCCTGGATCAACCGGCCCGAAGGGCTCGCGCATTCCTGACAGGGGTCGGATCCACAGTCGGTAGACACTGTCTACGCGGCGTGGTAGACAGTGTCTATGGATGAACCCGAGTCGGGGCTGCGTGCCCGCCTGGTGGACGTCGGAGTGGATCTGGTCACCCGGGAGGGCGCCCAGGCGCTGACCCTGCGGGAGATCGCGCGCCGGGCCGGCGTCTCCCACGGGGCGCCGCGCCGCTACTTCCCCACTCACCTGGAACTGCTGTCCGCCATCGCCCGCCGCGGCTTCGACGCCCTGGCGGCCCGGGCGGCGGAGGCGATCGGTGACGGTACGGCGAGCCCACGCGCGCAACTGGCCACGCTGGGCCGCCGCTATCTGGAGTTCGCGCTGGGCAACCGCGGCATGTACGAGCTGATGTTCCGCCATGACCTGCTGGAGACCGGCCACTTGGGGCTGCGGGACACCAGCCTGCCGTTGTTCGGGGGCCTGGTGGAGCTGGTCGGCCGGGTCCGCCCGGATGCGGACGCCCGGCTGGTGGCGGGCGCGTTGTGGGCGAACCTGCACGGCATCGCCCAGCTGTGGGGCTGGGGAAGCCTCCCACTCGCCACGGGCGCCGACGACTTCGTACCGCTGCTGCGGTCCGCGCTGGACGCGCACCTCGGCCCGGAGGCCGCCGTATGACCGGTCACCGGCGTCTCACGCTGGCGGGCAGTGTGGCCGGGGCCGTGATCGTCGCCCTGGACGGCACGGTCCTCACCGTCGCGCAGCCCACCCTGCAACGCGATCTGGACGCGTCCTTCGGCCAGGTCCAGTGGACCAGCACCGGCTATCTCGTCGCGGTGGCGAGCCTGTTGGTGTTCGCGGGACGGCTCGGCGACCGGTACGGACACCAGCGGCTCTTCGCCGTCGGGATGCTCGGCTTCGGTGCCGCCTCGGCGGGCATCGGGCTCGCGCCCGGAATCGGCTGGGTGATCGGACTGCGGGTCGTCCAGGGTGTGTTCGGCGCGCTGGCGCAGCCCGCCACGCTGGGGATGCTGCGCGCCGCGTTCCCGGCCGACCGGCTGCGGGGGCCGATCGCCGTACGCACGGCGGCGATCGGGCTGGCGGCCGCCGTGGGGCCCCTGGTGGGCGGGGCGCTGGTGGCCGGTCCGGGCTGGCGTGCCGTGTTCTTCCTCAGTGTGGTGCCCGCCGTCGTCTTCGGTGTGCTCGCGCTGGTCGTGCCCGGACCGGCACCGGCGCGGCCCCGTCCCGCCCGCCTGGACCTGCCCGGCGCCCTGCTGCTGGGGGTGACCCTCGCCGGGCTCGTCCACGTCCTCGTCACCCTGCCGGAACCCGGCTGGACGACGGCCGCAGAGACCGCCCTGGTGATGGGCACGGGCCTCGCCTTCGTCCGGCACGAGCGCCGGGCGGCGAGGCCGCTGATCCCGCCGGAGGTGGTCGGCTCGCCGGCCGTCGGCCCGGCGCTCGGCATCCTGACCGTCGCCTCGGCCGCCCTGTCGGGCACGCTGTTCGCCAGTACGTACGTCCTGCAGTACACGCTCGGCCTCGACTCCTTCCAGAGCGCTCTGCGCAGCCTGCCGTTGGCGGTGCTGATGGTGCTCGCCGCGGCCGGCTGCGCCGTACTCCTGCGGCGCGCGGGCGCCCGTCGTACCACCGTTTCCGCGATGGTCGTCCTGGCCCTCGGGATCCTGCTGCTGACCCGGGCGTCCGGCACGCTCGCGCTGTGCGCCGGCTTCGCGCTGCTGGGGGCCGGGTTCGGCACGGTGATGGTGGCGGCGACCCATGTCGTCGTACGGCACAGTGCCGTCGAGTCGGCCGGTGTGGCGGGCGGCCTGCAGCAGACGGCGATGAACGTCGGGCCGACGCTCGGCGTGGCCGCCGCGACCGTGCTCATGGGGCCCGGGGGCGAGCGGCTGCTCCCGCTCACGGTCCTCGCCGCCGTGGCCCTGGCCGGTGCGGTGGCGGGCGGTGCGCTGCCGGGGCGTTCCACCGTCGCGATCGGGGGGCGAAGTGATGACGATCATGTGGATCCCGGGTCCCGTTCATCTGTTCCTGCGCGACGATGATGTCTGAGGCCGTTCCGGCGGGGTATGCCGGTTCGCACCTCGACGAACGCGACGGAGGATGGCGATGGGACAGCTGCGGCAAGAGGTGGACCCGAGCGAGGTCGGGCTGGACGCGAAGGCGCTGGACCGTCTCGACCAGCACGTCGCCCACTACGTGGACGAGGGCCGCCTGCCCGGTTACCTCGTGGCTGTCGCCCGGGGCGGACGCGTCGCCCACCTCACCACCCACGGGCGGCGTGACCTCGCGGCCGGCCTGCCCGTCGAGGCCGACACCCTGTGGCGGATCTACTCCATGACCAAACCGGTCACCGCGGTCGCCGCGCTGCTGCTGGTGGAGGAGGGCCGGCTGTCGCTGGACGACCCGGTCGAACGCCACATCCCGGCGTTCGCCGAGCCTCGCGTGTACGTCAGCGGGGCGGGCCCCGACATGGTGACCCGGCCGGCCGACGGGCCGATGAGGGTGCGGCACCTGATGACCCACACCGCGGGCCTGACCTTCGCCTTCTACCACAGCCACCCCGTCGACGCCCTCTACCGCCGGGCCGGGCTGGAGTCGTCGGTGGTGCCGGGTACCACCCTGGCGGAGACGGTCGAGGTGTACGCGAGCCTGCCACTGCAGTTCGAGCCGGGCACGCAGTGGAACTACTCGGTCGCCTCCAACGTGCTGGGCCGGATCATCGAGGTGGTGTCCGGGCAGCCGCTCGACGCGTTCTTCGCCGAGCGGATCTTCGGCCCGCTCGCAATGACCGACGCCGGGTTCCAGGTCAGCCCGGAACAGGCGGGCAGGCTCGCCGAGTTGTACGGCGACGCCGACGGCGGCGGTATCGAGCCGATCCCCGGCCTCCCGCTGCGCGGACGGCCCCGCTTCCTGTCCGGCAGCGGTGGGATGGTGGCCTCCGCGCACGACGTCCACCGCTTCATGGAGCTGCTGCGCCGCCGGGGCGAACTCGACGGGGTCCGCCTCCTCGCCCCCGAGACGGTGGACCTGATGACCTCCAACCACCTTCCGGGCGGCGCCGATCTGCGCGCCGTCGGCAGCAAACCGGCGCACGACGAACCCGGCAACGACGGCGTCGGCTTCGGCCTCGGCGTCTCGGTCGTGATCGACCCCTCCCGCACGGCGGCGCCCTCAGGCCCGGGCACGTTCGGCTGGAGCGGCGTGGCCACCACGACGTTCTGGGTCGACCCGAGCCGGGACCTGACCGTGCAGTTCATGACGCAGCTACGGCCCAAGCAGTCCCTCTCGCTGTTCCCGGACCTGAAGCGGTTGGTCCACGAGGCGGTGACGGACTAGGCGGGTCCACTGCTCGTCGGTCAGCGGGCGTGTGCGCCCGTTCGTGGTCACCGAGGCCGGTAGGCGGTGGCCAGCAAGGAGACGGTGACCCGGTCGGGCAGGAGGCCGTCCTCGTCCAGGTCCGCACGGTTCACGTGACGTGCGCTCGGCGTCATCCCCACCAGATCGACAGCCTCCGTCCTGGTCAGGGATGTGACGTACTCGACCTGCTCGGTCTCGGCGGCCTCGAAGAAGGGGGCCAGCGCCTCGTGCAGGCGCTCCTCCTTGGCCGGATCGATCGCGACCATCCCGGGCACCTGGCCACGCAGCTCGGCCAGGTGCCGCCCCGTGGGACGCACCACGACCAACCGGCCGGACGGTCGCAGCACCCGGCGGAACTCGGACGGGTTGCGCGGGGCGAACACGTCCAGCACGACGTCGGCCACCCCGTCGGCCAGCGGGAAGGGACGGAAGACATCCCAGGTCGCCGCGGCGGCTCGCTCATGGGCTCGGGCCGCTGAGCGCAGTGCGCGCGCCGAGGTGTCCAGGCCCAGACCGCGGGCTCCGGGCAGCCGGTCGAGTACGCCGGCCAGGTAGTAGCCCGGGCCGCACCCGACGTCCACGACCGTGCCCTGCTCGGGGACGCCCTCGGCCGCCAGGCGGGCCACGGCCTGGCGGATGGGGACGTACCTGCCGGTGGACAGGAAACGGTCCCGGGCCCGGGCCATGGCCGCGTCGTCGCCGCTGGTGGCTCGGCTGCCCGTCAGGAGGCTGACGTATCCGTGGCGGGCGATGTCGAAGGTGTGGCCCGCCTGGCAGCGCAGTGTGCCGCGGTCGGGGTGCAGACGGGCGCGGCACGTCGGGCAGCACAGGAGGTCGAGGAACGGTTCGAGGGCAGGGGGAAGTAACGCGGGCACGAGGCACTCCTGGCAACGGTGACGGGAAGGGACCGTGCCCGCACGGGTTCGGGGAGCTCCGCCCCAGGAGGGACGGCCCGGCGTCCGGGCCGCCTCCGAACGGGCAGCGCCGGGAACGAGGTTCACGTAGCAGGCACACCGAGGAGGGCGACGCCGTCCGGCATCGCCCTCAATGCCTCCCGGTCAGAGGAAGCAGCAGTGCGGGGTGCTCATGAATGCCATCCCACGACTTTACGAGCTGCACCGTGGGCCCCTCGCGGCAGCCCCCGTCGCCGACGTTCGGTGCCCGACCACCACAGCCACGCCGGAGTGGGGTCGGCACCGCTGAGCAGCAATCTGCACGCCCTGAGCGGCCGGGGGCGGTAAGGAGAGCGTCAGTTCGGGGTTCGAGTCGGTCATTGGCCCTTCTCGGTGAACCGATCGATCAGGCCCTGGGCGGTGTTGTCGGCGGAGTCGATCCCGGGCATCTCCTCGGGCACGGTCTCGGCGGCGCGGGCGAACATGGCCTGCTCGTACTCGGTGAGCGCCGTCTCGATGTCGTCGGGGTGCGCGGCGAGGACTTCACCGAGTTCGGCGCCGTCGAGCATGGCCAGGTTGGCGCCCTCACCGTTGGGGGGCGCGAGGTGGGCGGCGTCGCCGAGCAGGGTCACCCCCGGTACCCGGTCCCACCGGTGGCCGGTCGGCAGAGTGTAGAGGGGGCGCAGGACCGGTGCGACGTCGCTGTCGGTGATCAGCGCGGTGAGCTCCGGCGCCCAGCCGTCGAATTCCTGCGCGATCCGCGCGGTGGCCGTGGCGGCGTCGGCGAAGTCGATGGCGGCGAACCAGTCCTGCGGCTCGGACAGCCCCACGTAGGCGTGCAGGGTGTCGTCCTTTTCCCGGTGGGCGAAGATCTCCCTGCCCGGCGAAGGAGCGATCAGCATCCCGCCGCCGACCGCTTTCGCGGCGGCCGGGTGCCGTGTGCCGGCGTCGAACAGGTAGGTCTCCACGACCGATTGACCGACGTACTCGGGTGTGGCGGTGGACAGCAGCGGCCGGACCCGTGACCACGCGCCGTCCGCGCCGACCAGCAGGCTGGTGACGACGGTACCGCCGTCGGCGAACGTCACCTCGTGGCGGCCCTCGCCGAGGGCACGGGTGCGGCTGACCTTGTGCCCCCACCGCACGGTGCCTGCCGGGAGCGAGTCGAGCAGGATCTGTCGCAGGTCGCCGCGCTGTACTTCGGGGCGTCCGCCCGTGCCGTCGTCGGCCTGGTCGAACAGGACAGTCCCGTCCCGGTCGAGGACCCGCATCGCCTGGCGGCCCTCCAGGACGATGGCGTGGAACTCGTCCATCAGGCCGGCCGCCTTGAGTGCGAGCTGCCCGTTGTAGTCGTGGATGTCGAGCAATCCGCCCTGAGCGCGCGCCGAGGGGGAGGACTCCGCCTCGTAGACCGTGACCGGGATGCCGTGGACGTGTAAGACGCGGGCCAGAGTAAGTCCGCCGAGTCCGGCGCCGATGATCGTGACGGGGGTGTGCATGCTGGCTCCTTCGGGATCGAGCCGCCCGGTGAACTCCGGTCGGCCGTCTCTGGAAAGGTGCCAGCCCCCGCCGACGAGCCACCGACAGCTCCCGACAGAGCTCCGACACGGCACCGACAGCACAGATCAGCCGGACGCCCGCCTCGAAGGCGGTGACCTCCTCGGGCGTGGACAGCAGGAACAGGTAGCCGACCCGGTGCAGCCCGATGTCGTACCCGGTGTCCTGTTCGAAGCGGGCGAAGGCCTCCAGACTGCGGGCCCCGAGGCGGACGTTGAGCTCGTCGGAGAACTGCGCGCGGGCCCCGCCCGCCGCCTTGGATGTGGATCCGGACGCCAGTTCGTCCCGCTCGACGAGCACGACGTCCGGCACGCCCGCGCGGGCCAGATGGCAGGCGATGCTCGTGCCCATCACCCCGCCGCCGATCACGACGACTCCGGCGCGCACCGTCACCGGCGCTCCCCCTCCCCCGCCCTGACGGCCCTCGCCGCCTCGACGACGGCCCAGGCGGCGGCCGCGTCCTGGATGCCGAGGCCGACACTGTTGTAGTAGACGATGTCCTCGGGGCCGTCACGGGCCGTGCGCAGGCCGGTGAGCACGCCGCCCAGCGGGATCAGGTCCTCGGGGGTCAGCAGGCCCTCCCGCAGGGCCTTGACGACCGGCCCGGCGTGCTCGGCCGCGGTCGCCGGGTCGTCGACCACGACGGCCCCGCACTCCCGTGCCCTCCGTACCACCTCCGCGTCCACCTCGCGGCGTGAGGGCTCGAACGAGCCCACGCTGACGACCGTGCACCCGGGTGCCAGCCACTGCCCGCGCACCACGGGCGTGGTGCTGAGCGTGCAGGCCGCGACCAGGGACGCCCCTGTCACGGCCGCCTCGGCGGTGCCGGCCGGTTCGACCGGGAGGTCCAGTTCGACGGCGAGCGTCTCGGCGGCGCGGGCGCGATGCTCCGGGGTGGGGCTCCACAGCCGTACGGACTTCAGCTCCCGCACCCGGGCGATCGCCCTGGTGTGGGCGAGGGCCTGGGTGCCCGAGCCGAGGACGGCCAGGTCGGCGGCGTCCGGGACGGCCAGCGCGTCGACGGCGACGGCGCTCGCCGCGGCCGTACGCAGCGTGGTCACGGTCGTGCCGTCCAGCACCGCGGTAAGGCGGCCGGTGACCGGGTCGAGCACGGTGATCACGGCGTGCACGGTCGGCAGCCCGGCCGCCGCGTTGCCCGGGTTGACGCTGCCGAACTTGGCGACGGCGCCGGAGTCCGCCGACAGCCGGGAGACGTACGAGAAGACGACGCTGTCGTCGAAGCGGCTCGGGTGCATGATCTTGCCGGGCAGGTCGGCGGTACCGTCGCCCAGCGCGGTGAACGCGGCCCGCTGCGACCGGATGGCCGTGTCGGCGTCCAGCAGTCCGGCGACCCGTTCGGCGGCGAGGAAGAGGACGGGGAAGGGCTCGGGGAAGGACTCGGGGAAGGGCTCCGGAGAGTCGGAGGGGATGTCGTCGCTCACTACGTGGTCCCTTCGTCGCCGTCCCGCGTGTCCCGTCCCCTCATGCTCCCCTTCGGGACCGGGGTCCGCACGTGCCGGGCGGTGCGGCGGCGATCGGGGACAGCGCGGCGGCCGACGCCGGAAGGAGGCGTGCCGGCCGCCGCGGGCCCCGGTCAGGAGGAGCTGACGACCGCGTCCAGGTGGGGCAGGTGGTGGTCCAGCCGCTCCCGCTTGGTGCGCAGATACGTGATGTTGTTCTCGCACGGCGGTATCAGCAGCGGCACCGTCTCGGCGACCTGGATGCCGTGCCGCAGCAACGCCTCACGCTTGCGCGGGTTGTTGGACATCAGACGGACCGAGTTCACGCCCAGGTCGTGCAGGATCTCGGCGGCGACCCCGTAGTCGCGGGCGTCCACCGGCAGACCCAGCGCCAGGTTCGCCTCCACGGTGTCCAGGCCCTCCGCCTGCAGCGCCATCGCCCGCAGCTTGCCCAGCAGGCCGATGCCCCGGCCTTCATGCCCTCTCAGGTAGACCACGACGCCGCTGCCCTCGGCGACGACCGCGCGCAGCGCGGAGGCGAGCTGGTCGCCGCACTCGCAGTGCTGGGAGCCGAAGGCGTCACCGGTCAGGCACTCGGAATGCAGCCGGGTCAGGACGTCGTCCGTGCCGATCTCGCCGTAGACCAGGGCCACTTGTTCGTCACCGCGATCGTGATCGAGGTAGCCGACCGCCTGGAATTTCCCGTACACGGTGGGCAGCGGGGCATTCACGACGCGTTCCACACCCGTGCGCTGCGGTGACTTCTTGCCGAGCACGCCAATTTTTTCTGTCATGATCTGGTTCCTAAGCAGAGACGAAAGGCCGTGGAATGATGAGTGGTTCGGGAATACGGTCGGCGGCATACGGTCTGGTGCCGGCGGACACTACCGAAGACGTACGCACGCGAGGGGCGGGCGTCTCAACCCAGGTGGCCGTCCTTCCCGTCGGAAGTTTCGAACAGCACGGCCCGTACCTTCCCCTGGCGACCGACACGCTCGTCGCCTGCGCCATCGCCCGGGAGATCGCCACCGCGTACCCGGTGCACCTCCTTCCGCCGGTGACCATCGCCTGCTCGCACGAGCACGCGGCCTGGCCGGGAACCGTCAGCATCTCCTCCGTGACCCTTCACGCGGTGGTACGGGACATCGCGGCCTCACTGCGCCGCTCGGGCGTCGAAGCCCTGGTAGTGGTCAACGGGCACGGCGGGAACTACGTCCTGGGCAATGTCGTCCAGGAGTCCTCCGCACGCGGTGAGCGGATGGCGCTCTTCCCGGCCCCCGAGGACTGGGAGGCGGCCCGGGTACGGGCCGGGGTGGCGACCTCGCTGCTGACCGACATGCACGCGGGGGAAATCGAGACCTCCATCCTTCTGCACGCCCATCCCGAAATGGTCCGGCCCGGTTACGAGTCGGCCGATTTCGTCGCGGACGACCGCCGTCATCTGCTCACCGTCGGAATGTCCGCCTATACCGATTCGGGCGTCATTGGCCGTCCTTCCCTGGGATCCGCGGAAAAGGGGAAAGAACTGCTGGCGGGCTTCGCCGATTCCTTCGGGACGTATTTCTCGATGCTCACGTCCCCGGACGGCACCACGAGCACCGCGGAGGCGGAGCGCGGGTAGTCACCGTCCGGTGCGCGGTGCGGTGTCGGGTCCGCCACGACCGTCCCGGCCGCCGGGTCCGTCACGGCGTTCCCGGCGCCGACGTCCGTGGTGCCGCGCAGGCCGGTGTACCAGCGGGCGACCAGGACCAGGGCGCCCGGCAGCGCGGCCACGAAGCTGAGGACGCCGTACACCACGGCGACCGCGAGACCGCTGCTCGCGCCGAGGCCGGCGGCACCGAACGCCCAGGCGGTGACGCCCTCGCGGGGGCCGAATCCGCCGATGTTCAGCGGAAGTCCCATGGCGAGCAGGGCAAGGACCGCGAGGGGCAGCAGAGCGGCCACGGACGCCGCGGATCCGGCGACGCGGGCGGCGAGGACGAACATGCCGATGTGCCCGGCCAGGACGACGGCGGAGGAGACGGCCACGCCCGGCCCGTTGCGGCGGGACAGCAGTCCCTCGCGGGCCTCGGCCAGGCCGGCGCGCAGGGCGCGTCCCCGGCGGGAAGGCTCGGTCCGGTTCATGCGCAGGGCGAGGACGACGGCGAGGGCGCCCAGCGCGGCGAGGCCGAGCAGCGGGGCGAGGTGGCGGGCGTCGGCCAGCACCGGCGAGGGCATCGTCAGCAGGACGGCCGCGCCGACGACGGCCAGCACGGCCTGTCCGGCGGCCCGTTCGAGAACGACCGCGCGGACGCCGCGGCCCAGGTCACCCGAGCTCTTCCCGTGCCGGACCGCTCGGTGGACG
Organism: Streptomyces violaceoruber; assembly: GCA_000720805.1. Lineage (GTDB taxonomy): Bacteria > Actinomycetota > Actinomycetes > Streptomycetales > Streptomycetaceae > Streptomyces > Streptomyces cellulosae_A. The sequence continues at coordinate 218,765 of JODI01000004.1, read as the reverse complement.
TCGCCGAGGACACCGCCGGGCAGGGCCGCGTTCAGGAACAGCGCGCGGTAGTAGTCGGCCAGGGCGGGGACGAGAGGCAGCCGGATACCGAGACCCCGGGCCACCAGCGCCCAACGCCAGGCGCTGAACACGGTGGTGAGCAGCCCGACCAAGAGGGCCGCCAGCAGTGTCGGCGTGTCGATCCGCCGCAGTCCGTCCAGGAACACGCCGGTGCCCATGCGCCACAGCAGGACGGCGAGGATGACGACCCCGGCGACCGTGCCGAAATGGGTACGCACGACCCGTGAGTTAAGAAGGGTGAGGCCGGCCCGGAGCGCGGCGCGCCAACGGGGCGTGTCCTGGCCGGCGTCGGGCCTTGCTCGGCTCACGATCACACCGATCCGGGCCGGCGAGACAGCGGGGCCTGTGCGCACCGCGGCCGGGACACCGCCGGCGGCGAACAACTCGGCCCGCGCTCCCAGGGCTTCGGCCCGGGCGGCGAACACCGCGTTCCGGGCCGTGAGCGTGTCGGTGGGGAGCGGAAAGACCTCGACCAGGTTCGCGCGCCGCGACGGCGACGACACGGCCTGCCGTGCACAGGCTGTCGCGTCGCGCCGGCCCTCGCGCTCGTCCTCGCCCGGTGAGACGTTGCGCGCACCCGGCTCGACGGCCGCCTCGCACGCCGACGCGTCTCCCTGCGGGGCCTCCGCCGAACTCTCACCCGCCCGGACGTTCCCCTCCCGCGCCTCGGCGATTGCGCCGCGCGCCTCGACATACCCGCCGCGCACCGGGGCTTTCCCCTGCCGGTCCTCGACCGCACCCTCACCGGCCCGGAGGTTCCCCTCCCGCGGCCCGGCCGCCCCCTCGCCCACCGGGCAGGTTCCCCGTCGAAGCCCGTCGGCCCCCTCGCCCGCCCGGACGTTCCTCTCTCGGGCGCCGGCGTTCTCGGCGCACGGCTCAGCGGTCGGGTCGAACGGCTCGGCGTTGCGCTCGCGCGGCTCGACGCCCGGTCGCATCACCCACAGCCCCGCCGTTCCCACCGCCCTCACCGTCTGCACGCTCATCACGCTCCGCCGGTCGGGCGGGACAGGGCCAACAGGTCGCTGTGGTGGACGACGACGCGCAGCTCGCCGGCCGCGCAGGCCTCGAGGCGCTCACGGAGGTAGCGTTCCGCGCGGGGGGCCAGGTCCGGGCGTTCCTCGACGGCCGCGCCGACCCAGCCGCGCAGCCACTGCGCCGTCAGCGCGGACTCGGCGGGGCCGAGCCGCCAGGGACTCGGGTGCAGCCGTACCGTGGCGCCGCGGTCGGAGAAGGCCTCGCAGGCCGCGTTGATCGCGTCCGGCCCGAGCAGGCCGTCGCGGCGCTGGTGGGCGTTGAACGCCTCGGTGATCTCCGCGTCCATCGGGTCGGACGGGGTGAGGTCGACGCGGCCGGCGACCGAGAGGGTCAGCAGGGCCGGGCAGCCGGCCCCGGTGCAGGCGTCCGCGAAGGTGTCGATCTCCTCGCGGGTGAGGACGTCGAGCAGGGCGGAGGCGGTGACCAGAGACGCTCCGGCGAGGACGTCCCGGGTGAGCCGGCCGACGTCGCCGCGCCGGGTCTCGACGGTGACCCGGCTGCCGTCGGCGGCGGAACGCGGGGAGGCGACGGCGGCGAAGTGCAGGAGGTAGGGATCGCGGTCGTGCAGGATCCAGTGCTGGGAGCCGTCCAGCCGGGGAGCCAGCCAGCGGCCCATGGAGCCCGTGCCGCAGCCCAGGTCGTGGATGACGAGCCCGGCCTTCCCCGGCAGGTTGGCGAGCCGGATCCGCAGCGGATCCAGCAGGTCGTGCGCCCGCGCGGCGGCGTCGGCGCCCTCGCGCAGCTCCAGCCACTCGGGCGCGTACCGCGGCGGTTCGTCGGATCCGGTCCCGGCGTCCCGCAGTCGCAGGGTGGGCCGCTCCCCGGGACGCAGGGTGGGTCCGGCTCCGGCGATGACCGCTTCGGTCACTTCGGCCTCCCTGGGCCCGGGCTGTGTGGGAATCCCCGCCTGCTTGGTCATCGCCGTCTCCGTCATGCCGCCCTCCTGGGTTCGTTCGGCAGTCGGCCCAGTACTCCGGCCAGGCTGCGGGCCGTGGTCGCCCAGCCGTCGAGGGCGGCCCGTCGGCCTCTCGCGGCGGCCTTCAGACGACGCCGTACGTCCGCCTCGCCGAACCAGCCGCGCAGTTCGGCGGCGAGGGCGGCGGGGTCCTCCGGCGGGACGAGGATGCCGGGCACGCCCCCGTCGGGCGCCCGGCCGACCGCCTCCGCGAGGCCGCCGACGTCCGTCGCCAGCACCGGGATGCCGCGGGCGAGGGCCTCGGTGACCGCCATGCCGTAGGTCTCGGCGTAGGAGGCGAGGACCATGAGGTCCGCGGAGGCGTAGCTGGCGTCGAGTTCGGCGCCGGCCTGAGGACCCGCCAGATGGATCCGGTCCTGGAGGCCGTACGCCTCGATCAGGTCCCGCAGTCCGGCGACGTACTCGGGGTCGTGCCCGAGGCCGCCGACGCAGACGCAGCTCCAGGGCAGATCGGTCACCGTGGCCAGGGCCTCCACCAGCCGGTGCTGGCCCTTGCGCGGGGTCACCGCGGCCACGCACAGCAGCCGGGAGACGCCGTCGGTGCCGGAGGCGAGGGGGGCGATGTCGGCGCCGGGGGCGGCGACATGGACCCGGTCGGGGGCGAGGCCGTGGTGGGAGACGAGCCGGCGTACGGCCCAGTCGCTGGTGGCGATGACGGCGGGGACGGCCCGCAGCACCGTCCGCTCCTTGGCGTCCAGTTCGGCCGCCACCACCGGGTCCAGTCCTGTCTCGTCGCCGAGCGGGAGGTGGACGAGGACGGCGAGGCGCAGCCGTTCCGCCTCGGGGACGACGATCTCCGGGACCCCGCAGGCGACCAGCCCGTCCAGCAGGACGACCGTGCCGTCCGGAAGGTCCCGCAGGACGCGGGCGAGTTCACCGCGGGCGGTGGCGTCCGGGCGGGGCCAGCTGCCGTTCACGGCGTGCTGGTGGACCTGCCAGCCGAAGCCGGGCAGGTCCAGGCAGATGCGCCGGTCGTAGGCGTTGCCGCCGCTGGGCGCGGCCGGGTCGTCGACACCGCCCGGCAGCACGAAGTGCACGGAGCGCAGGGACATCGGGACGATCTCCGCGTTCTTGAGGGCGGAGTGCTGCACGGGCACGTAGCCGAGCCCGGTGGTCCGCTCCATCGTCGTGTCGGTCACAGCGCACGCTCGTAACTCGCCCAGGCGACATGCGACTCGTGCAGGGTGACGGTCAGGCCCGCGAGACCCTTGGCGCCCTCCCCGAGGGCGCCCTTGTGGACGCGTTCGGCGAGCCGGTCGGCGATGACCTTGGCCAGGAACTCCGTGGAGGTGTTGATTCCGGCGAAGTCGGGCTCGTTGTCGAGGTTGCGGTAGTTCAGCTCGCTGACTACGGCACCCAGTTCCTGCGTGGCCAGTCCGATGTCGACGACGATGTTGTCGTCGTCCAGCTGTTCGCGCCGGAATGTGGCGTCCACCAGGAACGTCGCTCCGTGCAGGCGCTGCGCGGGACCGAAGACCTCGCCGCGGAAGCTGTGGGCGATCATGATGTGATCGCGGACGGTGATGCTGAACAACGGACGACCCTCCAGGTGCGGCGCGTCTGGTTCCCCCACTGAGCTGCCGGGGGATGCCGTGTAGTACGGCTCCTCGCCTTCCCTTGTTCAGCCGACTCTCACTCTTTTCTCAGGTCAGGCGCCCGTGCCCGGATCCGGGTACCGGATGCGGTGACAGAGCGCAGGAATGCGCCCCGAGGTGAGTTGCGGCAGCAGCTCGGGCAACTCCTCGAAAGCTGACTCACCGGTGACGAGGGTGTCGAGGGCGGCGTCCGCGAGCAGGTCGAGGGCGAGGGCGAGCCGGTCGGCGTACGTCCGGTTCGAGCGGCGCGGGGAGACGGTGCCGACCTGGCTGCTGCGGATGACCAGGCGGCGGGAGTGGAAGGCCTCGCCGAGCGGGAGGGAGACCTGCCGGTCGCCGTACCAGCTCAGTTCGAGGACGGTGCCCTCGGCCCGCAGCAGCTCCAGGCTGCGGGCGAGGCCCTGTTCGGAGGCGCTGGCGTGGACGACGAGGTCGCAGTCGCCGAGCGCGTCCTCGGGCGTGGCGAAGTCGATGCCGAGGGCCTCGGCGGTCCTGGCGCGGGCCGGATCGGCGTCGACCAACTGGACCCGCACCCCGGGGAACCGGGCCAGCAGCGCGGCGACCGAGCTGCCGACCATCCCGCCGCCGACCACCGCGATCCGGTCGCCGACCAGCGGCGCCGCGTCCCACAGGGCGTTCACGGCGGTCTCGACGGTGCCGGCGAGGACGGCCCGTTCGGCGGGCACGGCGGGCGGTACGACCGTCACGGCGTCCACGGGGACGACGTACCGCGTCTGGTGCGGATAGAGGCAGAACACGGTCCGCCCGACGAGGTGCTCCGGCCCCTCCTCCACCACTCCCACGTTGAGATAGCCGTACTTCACCGGGCCTGGGAAGTCCCCCTCCTGGAAGGGCGCCCGCATGGCCGCGTACTGACTCTCCGGCACCCCGCCCCGGAATACGAGGGTTTCCGTGCCCCTGCTGACTCCGGAGTACAGAGAGCGGACCAGGACCTCCCCGTCGGCGGGGGCGGGCAGGGTCAGGTCGCGTATCTCGCCCTGACCCGGGGAGCTGATCCAGAACGCGCGTGCGGTGCGGTTCATCGGCGTCCTCCTGAACGATCGGGAAGCTGTTCACGTACCGAGGTGTGCACAGGTCGCGCACAGTACGCGTCCTTGATCGACTCTGTCACCTGGCCGGAGGAATGTGCGGTGGCCCTGAACAACACGTATGAAGCAAGGCTGGTCCAGCAGGAGACCGCGGTGGGAGCGGGCCTGCAGATCCTGCTGCTGGCCCTGCTCGGCACGGCGATCGGCATGGGGCCGGCGGGCTGGCTCACCGGCCTCGTCTTCGCCGTCGCCATGTGGGCGGTGCTCTCCCGGGCGCTGCACCGCACCCGGCCGCGCTCCTTCGGCCCGGCCAACCGGGTCACCCTGGGCCGGGCGACGCTGGTCGGCGTGGTGACGGCCCTGGTCGCGGACTCCTTCGAGAGCTCCCCGCCGGTGACACTGTTCGTCGGTCTGACGGCGGTGGCGCTGATCCTCGACGGGGTCGACGGCAAGGTCGCCCGCGCGACGGGCACCTCGACCCCGCTGGGCGCCCGCTTCGACATGGAGGTCGACGCGTTCCTGATCCTGGTTCTGAGCGTGTACGTGTCGATGTCCCTGGGCCCGTGGGTCCTGCTGATCGGCGCGATGCGCTACGTCTTCGTCGCCGCGGCCCGCGCCCTGCCCTGGCTCAACGCCCCGCTCCCGCCGAGCACGGCCCGCAAGACGGTCGCCGCGCTCCAGGGGGTCCTGCTCCTGCTGGCCGCGTCCGGCCTTCTGCCCCGCCCGGCGACCTTCGCCGTCGTCGCCCTGGCCCTCGCCCTGCTGGTCTGGTCGTTCGGCCGGGACATCCTGTGGCTGTGGAAGACGCACCGGGCCGAGCAGGCGGTGGTGGCGGAGATGCTGGAGCTGGTGCCGGCGCGACAGGTGGAACCGGTGGCGTCCGAATGGGAGCAGGACCGGGAGCCGGTCTCGTCCGAGTGGGAGCGGGAGCCGGTGGTGTCCGAGCGCGAGTGGGAGCCGGTGGCGTCCTGAGACGCCGCGTCACCCACTGCCTTCACCGTTCGCACCTGCCCGCTACCGCCCGCGTCCGCCGGGCCATCGCCCGCCGTGTCGTCAGCCGTGCAGCGGCACGCGATACACCGTCGACTCCCGCTGCCGGAAGCCGAGCCGCTCGTACAGCCGGTTCGCCGCCGCCCGCTCCGGGCGTGAGGTGAGGTCGACGGTCCTGGCGCCCGCCTCCCGGGCCAGCCGCAGGGCCTCCCGGGTGAGCATCCCGGCGACTCCGTGGCCGCGCGCCGCGTGATCGACGACGACGTCCTCGACACGGGCCCGCAGCCCGCTCGGCACCGGATACAGCACCAGCGTCAGGGTGCCCACGATCACGTCGGCCGAACGGGCGACCAGCACGGTGTTGGTCTCGCATCCCAGGATCCGGCCGAGCGCGGCGAGATCGAGGGGCGTGGCCGCCGAGGACAGCTGCGGCAGCATCCGGCGGAAGGCGTCGACCAGCTCCTGGTCCGCTTCCCGGGCGATCTCCACCCGGACGTCCTGGGTCTCCATGCCGTGGACCCTACCGCCGCGGCAGCAGTCCGATCGCCGCAGCCGGTACGGCCGCCAGCACCAGCCACGGCACCGCCGCGGGCAGCCCGCTGTCGAGCAGCAGTCCGGTCGCCGAACTGCCGGCCAGGACGATCAGACCGGAGACCGAGGACAAAGCCCCCGTGTAGAGGCCGAGCCGGCCGTCCTCGGCGAGGTCGGGGACCCAGGCGCGGGCGACGGGGGCGATGAGCATCTGGCCGAGGGTGAGCAGTACGACGAAGCCCGCCGCGGGCAGCAGCCCCGCCGTACCGGTCCAGTCGGCGGGCCGGGCCGCCGCCACGACGGCGAACGCGGCGGCCACCAGCAGCAGACCGGCCACCATGGACCGGCGCAGCGTGAACCGTGTCCCCGCCCAGCGGGTGACCGGCAGCTGGGCGGTCACCACCAGCAGCGAGGACAGCGCGAACAGCCAGGCCAGCGGCGCCTGTGAGCCGGCCGCGCGCTCCACCTCGGCGGGCAGGGCGAGGTAGAGCTGGTTGTAGGCGAGCAGACAGGCGCCGTATCCGCAGCACAGCGCCAGGAAGCGCCGGTTGCGCAGCACCAGCCCCAGGCCGCCCCGGACATGGACGCGGGTCCGCCCGGGAATGTGCTGCGGCAGCAGCCAGGTGTGCCCGGCAAGGACGAGGACGAAGATCCCGGCTCCGGCGAGGCACACCGTGCGGAAGTCGACGGACAGCAGCAGCGCGCCGAGCAGGGGTCCGACGAACGCCCCGGCCTGTCCGGCGACCGTGAACAGCGCGAGGACCCGGGTACGTGGCCCGCCACCCGCTTCTTCGTGGGCCACCGCCTGCCGGGCGACCTCGGACTCGACGGCCGGTGAGAACAGCGCGGCCGCGAACCCGATCAGCAGCACGGCACCGATGACCGTCCAGGTCTGCGCGGCGAACCCCAGCCAGCCGAACCCGGCGATCCTGAGCACACAGCCGGCGAGGACGACCGGCCGGATCCCGTACCGGTCGGCGAGCGCCCCGCCCACCACGAACAGCCCTTGCTGGCTGAACGTCCGCAGCCCCAGCACCAGCCCGACCAGCCAGCCCGCCATGCCCACGGCCCGCCCCAGATGATCGGACAGGAAGGGCAGCACGGCGAAGAAGCCGATGTTGAAGGCGAGTTGCGTGAGGATCAGCAGCCGCAGCAGGGGCGAGAGGCGTGCCCGCCGCCTGGCCGGCTCACGCAACCCGGTCCACAGCGCGGTCATCCCGTTCCCACCAACTCCCTTGCAGCCGCGGGTTCTTCGGTGGCGGCGGCCGCGGTCGTACGAGGCCCCGTGCGCCCGCGTCGCCGCCGTCCCCCGGCCACCCCACCCGCCGCGCTCACCGCGAGCGCCCCGAGCAGGGCGAGGACGGCTGCGGGGGCGAGGACGGCCCAGGGTGCGCGTTCGGCGTAGGGCTGGTTCTCGGTGAGGAGCAGGCCCCACTCCGGGGAGGGCGGCTGCGCGCCGAGGCCGAGGAAGGCGAGCGAGGCCAGGGCGAGCGCGATGCCGGGCAGGCGCAGCAGGGCGTGCCGGACGACGGGCGGCAGGACGGCGGGCAGCAGGTCGTGGCGCAGCAGGTACCAGCGGTCCGCGCCGAGGCCCCGGGTGGCCGTCACGTGGAGGGCGGCGCGCTCCTGGCGCAGCAGCGCGGAGGTGTGGGCGGCCAGGGGTGCCCAGGCGACGGCGCCCACGGCGAGCGCGGGCGTGGCGGGTCCGCTGCCGGCGACGGCGGTGACGAGGAGGGCGAGGAGGACGGGCGGTACGGCGTTGACCGTGTCGACGAGGGGTCCCGACAGGCGGGGCAGCAGTCCGAGCAGGACACCGGTGAGCAGGGTGGCGGCTCCGATCGCGAGGGCGAGCAGCAGGGTGTCGAGGGCGCCGTGGGCGACCCGTGCGAGCACGTCCCGGCCCAGCGCGTCGGTGCCGAAGGGGTGGGCTCGGGAAGGGGATCGGAGGCGTTCGCCGGTGTCGAGGGCGAGCGGGTCGCGGGGCAGGCCGAGCGCGACGACGGCCATCAGCAGTCCGCCCTGGACGAGAGGCAGGATCCTGCGGGCCGGTGGTGCGGGCCGGTGGAGGGAGGGCAGCGCGCCGTCGCGCAGGGCCGGGCCGACGAGCCACCGCGTCGCGAGGGCGGCGAGGGCGGCGGTGACCGCGGCCAGCAGGACCAGGGCCAGCGTGCCGGCCTGGAGCACGGGCAGGTCCTGGGCGAGGGCGGCCTGGAGGGTGGTGCGGCCGAGGCCGGGAATGTCGAAGATCTGCTCCACCGCGACGGCCCCGCCGGTCAGGCCGACCACGAACAGGCCGAGGTTGGGGAGGAGTCCGGGCAGGCAGCGGCGTACGGCCTGGCGGGAGATGCGCCGGCCGGGCAGCCCGCGGGCGGCGGCGGCCAGGGCCCAGGGTTCGGCGAAGGCGCCGGGCAGCAGATCGTCGAGGAGCCGCCCGATGACGGCGCCGGCGGGCAGACCGAGGGCGAGCGCGGGCAGCACGGTCCACTGGGGCCCGTACCAGCCGAGGGCGGGCAGCCAGCCCCACTGCACGCCGACGACGGTGGCGAGGACGGACGCGGTGAGGAACTCGGGCAGCGCGGCGAGCACCGCCGAACCGCCGCCGCCCGCGCGACGGCCGTCGAGGCGCCGGTGCGCGCCGAGCCACAGGGTGCGGGCGCAGACCAGTGCGGCGGTGACGGCGGCGACCGCGAGGGCCACCGCCATCAGCAGCAGGGACACGCCGAGGGCGTGCAGCACAGCGGGGGCGACCTCGTCGCCGGAGAGCCACGATCGTCCGGCGTCCCCGCGCCACAGGCCGCCGAGCCACTGCCCGAGCAGCGCGAACGGGCCCTTTTCCAGTCCGAGTCCGGCGCGTATGCCGGCCAGCACCGCGGGGCTGGGGTCGCGGTCGGCCGAGCGGGCCTTGAGGACGGTCAGCGCCGGGTCGGTCCGGGTCAGCCAGGGCAGCAGGCCGATGCCGCACACCAGGGCCGCCGCGAGCACGGCACGCCACACCAGGGCGCTCACGTGTCGTCCCACGGGTCAGCGCCGGGTGCCGGCGCCGACGAGGGTGCGCTCGTACGGGTCGAGGAGCACGCCGCTGACCGAGGTTCCGACTCCGGTGATGACGCGCTGGTGGACCAGCGGGACGACGGCGTCGGTGCCGAGGATGGCGGCCTCGGCGGCCAGGGCCGCGTCCTGCCGCTCCCCGGTGGCGGCGATGGTCTCGGCCTTCCTGACGGCCCGGTCGACGTTCTGGTCGCAGAGCTGGGCGATGTTGAAGCCGCCGTCGCAGGTGTAGTCGCCGGCGAGGACCGCGAGGGGGTCGCCGGTGTCGACGAGGGTGTTGCGGGCGAGGACGACGGCGTCGAACCTCCCCTTGAGCGCGTCGCTCTCCAGCCGCGAGTACTCGCGCACCTCCAGCGTGACCCTGAATCCGGCCTTCTCCAGCTGCTGCTTCAACACCTGGGCCGCTTCCGGGAGTTCGGGCCGGTTGTCGTAGGTGGCGAGGGTGATCCGCGCACCGTCGGGGTCGCCGGCCTTCGCCCTTCGCGGCTGCTGCCGCTTGCCCTCGGCCCAGGTGACGGCGGGCCCGTAGACGCCGGCACCGGGGTCGGCGTGTCCCTCGTAGACGCCCTGGGCGAGGGCGGAGGAGTCGACGGCCCGGCGGGCGGCGGCGCGCAGCGCCGGGTCCTCGAACGGGCCCGACGCGGCGTTGAGCAGCAGGCTCGTGGTGCGGGTGGTGACTGTCTCCTTGCGGGTGTTCTCGTCGAGGGTGGCGGCCTGCGCGACGGGTACGGCTTCGGCGATGTCGGTCTCGCCGGTGCGCAGGGCACTCGCGCGGGCGGTGCCGTCTGCGATGAAGCGCACGTCGACGCCGGAGGCCTGGGCGCGACCGCCCCAGTAGCCGTCGTAGCGGTCCAGCGCGGCGGACGTGGATCCGACGGTCTTCGTCAGTTCGAAGGGGCCGGTGGCGGTGCCGGCCGGGTCGACGCGGTCCTTATTGGCGTAGGCCTTGGCGGACAGGACGGCGAGGCTCGGGCTGGACAGGCGCAGGGGCAGTACGGGGTCGGGGGCGCCGGTGGTGACCCGTACGCCGGTGCCGCCGTCGGCCTCGGCGCTGAGCGTGACGCCGGACAGGGCGGCGGGCGCGGGCCTGGCCTCGGTGGCGTGGGTGAGGGCGGCGGCGACCGCGGCGGGGGTGACGTCGGAGCCGTCCTGGAAGGTGGCCTCGCGCAGGGTGAACAGCCAGGTGCGGTCGTTCTCGCGGCGCCAGGACCGGGCGAGCGCCGGGGTGGCGGCGCCGTTGGCGTCCAGCGCGGTCAGGCCCTCGGTGACACCGAGGCGGCTGAGGATGGTGGCGTCGGCGCCGTACGGCGAGAGGTTCTCGGCGGGCGGGAAGGCGAGGGCGACCCGCAGCCGGGAGCCGGAGTCGGCGTCACCGGAGGAGTCCTCGTCGCCGCCTTGGGAGGCGAAACAGGCGGTGAGCAGCGGGGCGAGGAGCAGGGATCCGAGGAGGCGACGGCGTCGCATGGGGTCGGTCACCGTCCGATCGGTATCTCGAAGTGGACGGTCCTGTTGTCGCCGCCGGGTTCCCCGCGCTCGTCGTGCACGACCTTGCCGAGGGACCGCCAGAAGGCCTCGGCGCCCGGTACGGCCGGGTCGGTGTGCAGATAGACGGACCGGTAGCCGTCGTCCGCGTCCGCGAAGGCGAGCAGCTCGCCGACCAGCCGCCGGGCGAGCCCGCGCCTGCGGTGCTCGGGGCGGACGTACACCCGGCGCAGCTGGGCGGTCTCGCCGGAGGGGAAGCGCTCGGCCACGGCGAGCGGATTCGGCGGGTGGACAGGGCCGCGGGAGTCGAGGGCTGCGGTGGCCACGACGGTCCGGTCGTCCGGACCGAGGGCGATGAGGAGGGTGTGGCGGGCCGGGGCGAGGTAGGCGGCGGCCGGATCGATGATGTCGGCGTGCCAGCGGGGCACGTAGCCGGTGCCGAAGTCGCGGTAGACGGTGTCGAGCATCACCGCTCGCGCACCTTCGAGGTCGTGGGGGCCTGCCGTCCTGATGCTGTATTCACGCACTTGCCAATCATATGCATTAAGCCATGAGGGTGATCAACGAGCGGCGACCGCCGGGCGATTTGACACCCGCCGCCGGCCACCCCTAGAACCTAACCACATGACATTCATTTTCAAAAAGGTGGAGGGCTAGTGCGGATCGCGTTCGTCGGCAAGGGCGGCAGCGGCAAGACCACCCTGTCGGCGCTCTTCTCCCGGCACCTGGCGCGCTCCGGCGCACCGGTCCTCGCCGTCGACGGCGACATCAACCAGCACCTGGCCGAGGCACTCGGCCACGACGACGGCCCGTGGGACGCCCCTGCCCTGGGCACCCACGTCGACGACATCAAGGACTACCTGCGCGGCACCAACCCCCGCATCGCCTCCCGCGAGGCGATGATCAAGACAACACCCCCCGGCCGGGGTTCACGCCTGCTCCGCCTGCTCGGCGACGACGAACTCCACGCACGCCACGTCCGGCGCGTGGGCGACGTAGGACTGATGGTGACGGGCGCGTTCGACGAGAGCGACCTGGGCGTGGCCTGCTACCACTCCAAGCTCGGCGGCGTGGAGCTCTACCTCAACCACCTGGTGGACGGCCCCGGCGAGTACGTCGTCGTCGACATGACAGCCGGCGCGGACGCGTTCGCCTCGGGCCTGTTCACCCGCTTCGACATCACCTTCCTGGTCGCGGAACCGACCCGGAAGGGCGTCTCGGTCTACCGCCAGTACCGGGACCACGCCCGGGAGTTCGGCATCCGGATCGCCGTCGTCGGCAACAAGGTGACCGGCGAGGACGACCTCCTCTTCCTCAAGGAACAGGTCGGCGACGACCTCCTCACCCATCTCGTCCACTCCCCCTGGATCCGCTCGGCCGAACAGGGCCGCGCGGACACCGGCCTGGACACCCTGGAACCCCCCAACCGACACGCCCTGAACATCCTGCGCGAGACCGTCGACGCCGTCCCCCGCGACTGGACGACCCTCCACCGCCACGCCGTCGAGTTCCACCTGCGCAACGCACGCTCCTGGGCGAACGAGACGACGGGCCACGACCTGGCCGCACAGGTGGACCCGGACTTCGTACCGGGGCCGGCCGCCCTCGCCTGCCCCTGACCCTTTCCAGCTCCTCCCTCACGACCACTGAACAGGAACGCAGCCCATGTCCCTCGACGTCTCCCCCCAGCTCCTCGCCGAAGCCGAGCACGGCGACATCCGCGAGGAGGACTTCGTGCACACCGTCCGCACGTCCCTCCCCTACGCCTACGACCTGATCGCCTCCCTGGCCGCCGAACTCAAGGGCACCACTGCCGAGTTCACCGACAACCAGACCCCTCCCCCGTCCGAGAAGGAACGCGGCGAGCTGCTCCGGGCGTTGGCCAGCGACGCCATCCGCACCAGCCTGGAACGCCACTTCGGCGTCGCCCTCGCCTTCCAGAACTGCCACCGGGTGGCGGCGTTCCGGCCGGCGGCCCGCGGCGGTGAGACGTACGGGCGTTTCACGTCGGTGCGGTCGCAGGTGCTGAACCAGTCGCCGGAGTTCAGGGACTGCTGACGCGCGATCCGCGGCACGGGCGTCCGGCCCTGGGGGTTCGCAAGACCGGGGTGACCCGGTTGGGGCGGCCCCGCCCGCGTACGGACGGGGCCGCCCCGCGTCGGCTACCGCACCGGCGTCACGCTCGTCGGCGCCGGGGCGTAGCCGGTCGGGCGGGCCGTGAAGGTGCCGCGGCCCTGCGTGCGGCTGCGCAACCGGGTCGCGTAGCCGAAGAGTTCGGCCAGCGGCACGGTAGCCGTGACGACCGCCGACCCCGCCCGCGTGACCGAGCCGGAGACGCGGCCACGACGTGCGGCCAGGTCGCCCAGGACGGTACCTACGGCGTCCTCGGGCACGGTGACCGTGACCTCGACGACCGGTTCCAGCAGGGTCATCGCCGAGGCGCGCAGGGCTTCCCGGAGGCCGAAGCGGCCCGCGGTGCGGAACGCCGTGTCCGAGGAGTCCTTCACATGGGTCGCCCCGTCGGTCAGGGTGACCCGCAGCCCGGTGACCGGATGTCCGCCGAGCGGTCCCTCGGCGAGGGCGTCCCGGCAGCCGGCCTCGACCGCGCGGACGTACTCCTGCGGTACGCGCCCGCCGACGACAGTGGACCGGAACTCGAAACCGGTACCCGTGTCGACACCGGTCTCCAGCGGTTCCACGTCCAGGACGACGTGCGCGAACTGCCCTGCCCCGCCGTCCTGTTTGACGTGCCGGTAGACCAGGCCGGACACCCCTCGGGCGACCGTCTCCCGGTAGGACACGCTCGGACGGCCGACCATGACCTCCAGCCCGTGGTCGCGCCGCACCTTCTCCACCGCCACCTCCAGGTGCAGTTCACCCATGCCGGACAGCACCGTCTGCCCGCTCTCGGGGTCGGTGCGGACCACCAGCGACGGGTCCTCCTCGACCAGTCGTGCGAGGGCTGTGGCCAGCCGGTCGGTGTCGACAGACCTGCGGGCCTCGACCGCCACCGAGACGACCGGGTCGGCCACGCTCGGCGGTTCGAGGACGAGCGGGGCGTCAGGCGCGCACAGCGTCGAGCCGGCCCGGGCGGACTTCAGCCCGACCACGGCGACGATGTCCCCGGCCAGCGCCCGGTCCAGCTGGGCGTGCCGGTCGGCCTGCACACGCAGGATCCGCCCGACGCGTTCGCTGCGGCGTGTGCCCGCGTCCATCACCGTGTCCCCCTTTCCGATCGTTCCCGAGTACACCCGCAGGTAGGTCAGCCGTCCCGTCGCGGTGGCGTGCACCTTGAACGCCAGTGCCGCGAACGGGGCGTGCGGGTCGGCGGCCCGTTCCTGTTCGGTTCCGTCGTACGTGCCCCGTACGGCGGGCACGTCGAGCGGGGACGGCAGGTAGGCCACGACCGCGTCGAGCAGCGGCTCGACACCGCGGTTGCGGTAGGCCGAGCCGCACAGGACGACCACGCCGTCGCCGCTGTGCGTGAGGTCGCGCAGCGCCGAGGCGAGCGTCGACGCGGAGAGCGTCTCCTGGTCGCAGAACTCCTCCAGCGCGGCCGGGTGCCGTTCGGCCACGGCCTCCTCCAGCAGCCGGCGCCGCCGCAGCGCCTCCTCGCGCAGCGCCTCCGGTACGGGGCCCTCCTGGGCCGTCTCTTCGCCGTCGGCCCAGGTCAGCGCCCGCATCCGCAGCAGGTCGACGACACCGGTGAAGCCGTCCTCGCTGCCGATGGGGAGTTGCACGACCAGCGGGGCCGGGTGCAGCCGGTCCCGGATCGACTCGACGGCCGTGTCGAGGTCGGCGCCGGCCCGGTCCAGCTTGTTGACGAACGCGATCCTCGGTACGCCGTACCGGTCCGCCTGCCGCCACACCGACTCGCTCTGCGGCTCGACGCCCGCGACGGCGTCGAACACCGCGACCGCGCCGTCGAGGACGCGCAACGCACGCTCCACCTCGTCGGCGAAGTCCACGTGTCCCGGGGTGTCGATCAGGTTGATCCGGTGGCCGTCCCACGCGCAGCTCACGGCCGCCGCGAAGATCGTGATGCCGCGATCGCGTTCCTGCGAGTCGAAGTCGGTGACGGTCGTACCGTCGTGGACCTCGCCCCGCCGGTGGGTGGTGCCGGTGGCGTACAGGATCCGCTCGGTGACGGTGGTCTTGCCGGCGTCGACGTGGGCGAGGATGCCGAGGTTGCGGACGGTGGTGAGGGCGTTGAGGTTGGTGCGCACGGCCCAGGGCCTTTCGGACGAGATGTGACAGGGCGGCGCGATTCCCGTGACTCCCTCGAGGGCACCTCGACCGGACGCGTGGACGCGAGAGTTGAGCGTGCTGATCAGGAGGTCGTCATGGGCATCCGGTACCGGCCGCGCAGCGGGCACCGGACGGACGAAGACACGAGGAGCACCTCGCGGAGCGACCGGGGAACGACGACAGCGGTGCGGTAGCACACGGCCGGTCTCCCCTCACTGGTCTGCCTTGTCAGCACACGCGGCCCTGCCCCTGTGCGGGGGCGGCGCGTGATCCGTGGTGAGTGTAGGGGGCCGGAGAGGGGTGGGGCACAGGATTTTCTCCGCGCACCGACTCTCCATTGCCTGGTGTCATCGGCGCGCCGTGGCCTCCAGCACCGCGTCCGCCAGCTGCGCGACCGACCGTCCGCCGCCCGCGTCGATGCGGTGCAGGCCCAGGCGGTCGACGGACTGGGTCATGAGGGTCTGGTAACGCTCCGTGCGGGCAAGGAACTTGTCCATCAGATGCCGTTCCTCCGGCGTCGCGGTCGCGTAGTGGCCGGCACTGTGCACCCGCTCGCGTACGACGGCGGGGTCGGCGGTGAGCCAGACGGCCGCCGTTCGTGGGGCCGTCAATTCGGCGACCCGGGAGGGCCACAGCGCGGATCCCTCCAGGACCAGGCCCGTTCCGGAACCGGTCGCGGTCGCGGTCGCGGTCGCGTGGAGCATGATCAGGTCCTCGATGCGGGGCCACAGTCGCTCGTAGTGATCGAGGACCGACTCGATCAGTTCGTCGACGTCGAGGGACCGGTAGTGCTCGGCGACATGCGGCGGCACCTCCCGCTCCGGCGTCCGCCAGGGCCGGCCGGGATGCCGGGCCAGCAGATCCGTCGGCCGGTACGCGAACCCCAGCCGTTCCGCCACCGCCCGGGCGACGGTCGACTTGCCGACATTCGACGTCCCGCCGATCAGCACCACCCGCACGTCGTCCATGCCCACGACCCTACTGACACCTCAGGCGCGCAGGCCCTGGAGTCCGTCGTAGGCGGCCATCACCAGATCCAGCCCCCGGGTGTCGTCCTCCGGTTCGCGCATCTGGTTGGTCACGTATGCCAGCGCCATCCGGGAATCGGGCTCGATCACGACGAGCGACCCGCCCCAGCCGCCCCAGCCGTAGGTGGTGCCGAACAGGCCGTACCCCAGCCCCCAGCGCATCGGCATGCCGAGGGAACGGTCCTCCCCCGCGAACTGCTCCTGCCACGCGCGTTCGCAGCCCGCCGCCGACAACAGCCGCACCCCACGCAGGGTTCCCCCGCACGCCATGACCGACTGCACGAGCGCGACCGAGCGGGCGTTGCCGAAGCCGCTCGCCGCGGGGATCTCGGCGCGGCGCCAGGCCACGCTGTTGCCGTCGCGGACCCGGAGGCCCTGTCCGGCCTCGGGAGCCGGGTTCTTGCCCGGCGCTCTCGCGGTGTAGTCCTCGTCCCGCGACGGCGGTGGCACCGTGGGCGCGACCCGGTGGTCGTGCTCCGCGGCCAGTCCGATGTGGAAGTCCGCGCCCAGCGGCCCGGTGACCTCGTCGGCGAGGAACTCCCCGACGCCCCGGCCGGTGATCCGGCGGACGACCTCGCCCAGCAGGAAACCCTGGGTGAGCGAGTGGTAGCCGGCCGCCGTGCCCGGCTCCCACCGGGGCGTCTGAGCGGCGAGGCGTGCCGTGACGGACGGCCGGTCGTAGAGGTCCGCCACGATCAGCGGTCCGTCGAAATCGGGCAGCCCCGCGGTGTGCGAGAGCACATGCCTCACCAGCACCTTCTCCTTGCCGGCGACGGCGAACTCGGGCCAGTACCGGGCGACGGGCGCGTCCGGGTCCAGTTCGCCGCGGTCGATCAGGATCAGGGCGCACAGGGCCGTCATGGTCTTGGTCACGGAGTAGACGTTGGCGATCGTGTCGCGCTGCCACGGCACCGTACGGTCCGCGTCCGCGAAGCCGCCCCACACGTCCACCACCGGCTCGCCGTCGACGAAGACGGCGACCGAGCCCCCCACGTCCTGGGCGTCCAGCAGGTCGGACAGTGCGTTCGGCACTGCCGTGAAGAGATCGTCGTACGTGCCCCGGATGTCGGCCATGCCCCGCATTCAGCCCGCCCCGCAGCGCCCCAGTCAACCGAATTAGCGGCGCGGAGCAAGGCTGCGGCCTCCGGTGGTGCGGTCGCGTGGCCCGGTCGTGCGGTCGCCGCCGACGAGGGCACCACCACACGGTCGCGGCGGGCGGCACGGCTGCTGGGTCGGCGCCGGGGGGCGTCGCCCTGGCCCTCCTGGGCCCGCGTGGCCGCGTTCGGCGTCGGAATACAGCTTGTGCGGGCCGAGGCGATGCCCGGCCCGCACAAGGTGCGATGCGATGTGTATCTGGTTGTGTGTCCGAGGGGGGACTTGAACCCCCACGCCCGTTAAAGGGCACTAGCACCTCAAGCTAGCGCGTCTGCCATTCCGCCACCCGGACCAGGTGTCCGTCGCCTTGACGGGGGTGTTCCCCGTGGCGACATGGACAACAATACCAAGCTTTCGGAGTGCCTTTCACCTGCGTTTCCGTGCCAGGGCATCGCCCCGCCCGGACCTCGCGCCACTGCTGGTGGGAGAGCACGACGAGCATCTGGTGATGACCGACGGGCACCGGATGAATGCGGGGCGCACGGCCCTGAAGGTGACGGTTGCCGGGTGATGCCGATGGGGTGGGGCATCACCCGGCAACCGGTCACGGCATGAGGTGGTAGTCCGGGAAGTTCCCGGGCAGCCGCTCCTGTGCCGGGCCCCGCGTCACGGCCCGCACCAGCAGCTCGCCGCCGACGAACGCGCCCCGCCAGGACGCCCCGAACCCGCCGAACAGCTCGTCGCGGTCACCCCGCGAACGCGGCTTGCCATGGCCGACCTTGAACGCGCGGATCTGCGGGGCGAGCCGGTCGAAGGTCGCCCGGTCGTCCGTGGACAGGGTGGCCACCAGCGCGCCGTTGGACGCGTTCATCGCGGCCAGCAGCTCCGCCTCCGTGTCGACCAGGACGATGGTGTCGACCGGTCCGAAGGGTTCCGCGTGGTGCAGCGGGGAGGACGGCGGCGGGTTCAGGAGCGTGACCGGCTGGACGTACGCCGAGGTGTCCTGACCGGGCAGGAAGCGGGCGTCGGCCGGGTTGCCCCGGTGCAGCGGGACGGCGCCGCGCTCGACGGCCTCGGCGACCTGGTCACACAGTTCCTTGGCCTTGGTCGCGTTGATCACCGGCCCGAAGTCGAGCTCCGGGTACGGGTCGTCGCGCTTCTCGACGGCGAGCGGGTGGCCGACGCGCAGGGCGCGAACCGCCGGGAGGTACGCGGCGAGGAACTCGTCGAACAGGTGCCGCTGGACGACGAAGCGCGGGTACGCCGTGCACCGCTGCTTGCCGTAGTCGAAGAGCTTGGGCACGACCGCGGCGAGCGTGTCCCAGTCCGTGTAGTTCCAGATGCCCCAGGTGTTGAGTCCTTCCTGTTCGAGTACGTGCCGCTTGCCGAGGTCGGCGACGGCCGTGGCCACCGCGGCGCCGGTGTCGCGGCCGCCGACGAAGGAGACGCAGCCGATCTCGGGCGCCCGCACCAGCGCCTGGGACAGCTCGCCGCCGCTGCCACTGACCAGGGTGACGGGGATCCCCTCGCGGGCGGCGAGCGCGCAGGCCAGGGTCAGACAGGCGACACCGCCGTCGGTCGGGGTCTTGGCGATGACCGCGTTGCCTGCCAGTGCCTGTACCAGCACTGCGTGAACGAGCACGCTCATCGGGTAGTTCCAACTGGCGATGTTGGACACCGGACCGTCCAGCGGGGCCCGGCCCTCCAGCATGGGGTCGATGCCGTCGACGTACCAGCGCACCCCGTCCACGGCCCGGTCGACGTCCGCCTGCGCGAGCCGCCAGGGCTTGCCGATCTCCCACACCAGCAGCAGCGCGAGCAGTTCGCGGTGGGCGGTGAGGGCGTCGAGGGTGGCGGCGACGCGGGCGCGGCGCTCGTCGAGGGGGACGTGCCGCCAGGCGCGGTGCTGGTCGAGCGAGGCGCGGACGGCCTGGTGGGCGGTGTCCCGGTCCAGGCGCGGCGGGCCGGCGATGGGGCTGCCGTCCACGGGGCTGGTGGCGGGCAGGGCCCGGCCGTCGGCCCGCCAGGTCGCGCCCCAGAGGTTGAGGACACGGTCGTCGCGGAACGCCTCGGGCGCGACAGCGAGACAGCGCTGCCAGGCATCGGTCCAGGATGTGCCTGATTTGAGGGTGAGGGTGGGCGTGGTCGTGGGGGTGAGGGTGGTTGCCATACGGGGTTCTCCGCTCTCGGTGCACAGTCGAGAGAAACGAGGCCCGGAGGGCCCGTCTCGGAAGGAGTGGTGTCACGCTCCCAGCCGGGCCGAAACCAGGCGGGCCGTCTCGGTGGGCGTGCTGCCGACCTGGACGCCCACCGCCTCCAGCGCCTCCTTCTTGGCCTGCGCGGTGCCGGCCGAACCGGACACGATCGCGCCCGCGTGCCCCATCGTCTTGCCCTCGGGCGCGGTGAAACCGGCGATGTAGCCGACGACGGGCTTGGTGACGTGCTCGCGGATGTACGCGGCCGCCCGTTCCTCCGCGTCGCCGCCGATCTCCCCGATGAGGACGATGATGTCGGTGTCGGGGTCGTCCTGGAAGGCGGCGAGGCAGTCGATGTGGGTGGTGCCGACGACGGGGTCGCCGCCGATGCCCACGCAGGTGGAGAAGCCGATGTCGCGAAGCTCGTACATGAGTTGGTAGGTGAGCGTGCCGGACTTGGACACCAGTCCGATACGGCCAGGTTTGGCGATGTCGGCGGGAATGATGCCCGCGTTGGACTGGCCCGGGGTGATCAGGCCCGGGCAGTTGGGGCCGATGATCCGGGTGCCTTTCTCCTGCGCGTACGCCGTGAAGGCGACGGAGTCGTGGACCGGGATGCCCTCGGTGATGACGACGGCGAGGCCGATGCCGGCGTCGGCGGCCTCGGTGACGGCCGCCTTGGCGAACGCGGGCGGCACGAAGACGACGGTGACGTCGGCGCCGGTGGCCCGCATACCGTCGGCGACCGAGCCGAAGACGGGGACGGCGCTGGGGGCGCCTCCCAGACCGTTCAGACCCTGGGGGACGTCGAAGTCGACGGTGCGGCCGGCCTTGCGCGGGTTGACGCCGCCGACGACGTTCGTGCCTGCCGCGAGCATGCGGCGGGTGTGTTTCATGCCCTCGCCGCCGGTCATGCCCTGGACGAGGATCCTGCTCTCCTTGGTCAGGTAGATGGCCATGTCGTCCCGTCTCCTCAGGCTGTGGTGGCGAGCTGGGCGGCACGGCGGGCGGCGCCGTCCATGGTGGTGGCCTGCTGGACCAGCGGGTGCGCGCGTTCGTCGAGGATGGCGCGGCCTCGTACGGCGTTGTTGCCGTCGAGGCGTACGACGAGCGGTTTGGTCAACTGCACCTTCTCCAGGGCCTGGACGATGCCGTCGGCGACCGCGTCGCAGGCGGTGATCCCACCGAAGACGTTGACGAGGACGGACTTCACGGCCGGGTCGGAGAGGATGACCGACAGCCCGTCGGCCATGATCTGGGCTGACGCCCCGCCGCCGATGTCGAGGAAGTCGGCGGGGCGGGCTCCGCAGCCGGCGACCACGTCGAGCGTCGACATGACCAGACCGGCACCGTTTCCGATGATGCCCACCTCGCCGTCGAGTCTGACGTAGTTGAGGCCCCTCGCGGCGGCCGCGGCCTCCAGCGGATCGTCGTGCGCGGTGTCGCCGTCGCCCCAACGTGCCTGTCGGAAACGGGCGTTGTCGTCGAGGGTCACCTTGCCGTCGAGGGCGAGGATCTGGCCCTGCCGGGTGCGCACGAGCGGGTTGACCTCGACGAGGACGGCGTCCTCACGGACCAGTACCTCCCACAGGCGTACGAGGACGTCGACGGTCTGCGGCGGCAGTCCGGCCGCCTCGGCGATCTCGGCGGCCTTCGCCGAGGTGACACCCTCGGTCGGGTCGATGTGGACACGGGCGACGGCCTCGGGACGACTGGCGGCGACCTCTTCGATCTCCATGCCGCCCTCCGCGGAGGCGATGGCGAGGAAGCGGCCGGCGGAGCGGTCGAGGACGTAGGAGACGTAGTACTCGGTCTCGATGTCCACCGGTTGGGCGAGCATGACCGTGCCGACCGTGTGGCCCTTGATGTCCATGCCGAGGATCTGACGTGCCGTGAGCTCGGCCGCGACCGGGTCGGCGGCGAGTCTCACGCCACCCGCCTTGCCCCGCCCACCGGTCTTCACCTGGGCCTTCACCACGACACGGCCGCCCAGCCTGCGGGCGATCTCGCGTGCTTGCCTGGGCGAGTCGGTGACCTCGGCCCTCGGTACCAGGATGCCGTGTTCCTCGAAGAGTTCCCTTGCCTGATGTTCGTACAGGTCCATCTCGGCTCCCGTCTGGAAAGTCATCGCGAGGCCGAACTCCGATGACTGAAAGTGCCGCACGCCCCCTGGACACCACCCACCGGATGCGGGATAACAAGCTTCATACAGTATCCGTCGACTGTATGCAATGTACCGCGAGAGCCTTCCAACCCCCTACGAAGGGACAGGACTTCGCCATGCCCGACGACACTCAGGACGTCATTTCCGGTGGTCATCTCGTTGCCAAGGCGCTGAAGGCCGAGGGGGTCGACCGCATCTACACCCTGTGCGGCGGCCACATCATCGACATCTACGACGGCTGCGTCGACGAGGGCATAGAAGTCGTCGACGTCCGGCACGAACAGGTCGCCGCCCACGCCGCCGACGGCTACGCGCGCGTCACCGGCAAGCCCGGCTGTGCGGTCGTCACCGCGGGTCCCGGCACCACCGACGCCGTCACGGGTGTCGCCAACGCCTTCCGCGCGGAGTCGCCGATGCTGCTGATCGGTGGTCAGGGGGCCCTCAGCCAGCACAAGATGGGGTCCCTGCAGGACCTTCCGCACGTCGACATGATGGCCCCGATCACCAAGTTCGCGGCGGCCGTGCCGGACACGGCCCGTGCGGCGGACATGGTGTCCATGGCGTTCCGCGAGTGCTACCACGGCGCTCCCGGCCCCTCCTTCCTGGAGATCCCGCGCGACGTCCTCGACGCCAAGGTCCCGGCGGGCAAGGCGCGCGTACCGAAGGCCGGCGCCTACCGTGCCTCCACCCGCTCGGCCGGCGACCCCGAGGCCGTCGAGAAGCTCGCCGACCTGCTGGTCCACGCGGAGAAACCGGCCATCCTGCTGGGCAGCCAGGTGTGGACGACCCGGGGCACCGAGGCGGCCATCGATCTCGTCCGCACCCTCAACATCCCCGCGTACATGAACGGCGCGGGCCGCGGCACCCTGCCGCCCGGCGACCCGCACCACTTCCAGCTCTCGCGCCGGTACGCCTTCTCCAACGCCGACGTCATCGTGATCGTCGGCACGCCGTTCGACTTCCGCATGGGCTACGGCAAGCGGCTCTCCCCGGACGCGACCGTCGTGCAGATCGACCTCGACTACCGCACGGTCGGCAAGAACCGCGACATCGACCTCGGGATCGTCGGCGACGCCGGGCTCGTGCTCAAGTCGGTGACGGAGGCCGCCTCCGGGCGCGTCAACGGCGGGGCGTCCAGGCGCAAGGAGTGGCTCGACGAGCTGCGGGCCGCCGAGCAGACCGCCATCGAGAAGCGGCTGCCCAGCCTGAAGTCCGACGCCTCACCGATCCACCCGTACCGCCTGGTCAGCGAGATCAACGACTTCCTGACCGAGGACTCGATCTACATCGGTGACGGTGGCGACATCGTCACCTTCTCCGGGCAGGTCGTGCAGCCCAAGTCGCCCGGGCACTGGATGGACCCGGGCCCGCTGGGCACGCTCGGCGTCGGCGTCCCCTTCGTGCTCGCGGCCAAGCAGGCGCGGCCCGACAAGGAGGTGGTGGCCCTCTTCGGTGACGGCGCCTTCTCCCTCACCGGCTGGGACTTCGAGACCCTCGTCCGCTACGACCTCCCCTTCGTCGGCATCGTCGGCAACAACTCCTCGATGAACCAGATCCGTTACGGCCAGGCCGCCAAGTACGGCCAGGAACGGGAGCGGATCGGCAACACCCTCGGTGACGTCCACTACGACAAGTTCGCCCAGATGCTGGGCGGTCACGGCGAGGAGGTCCGCGACCCCGCCGACATTGGCTCCGCGCTGCGCCGGGCCCGCGAGTCGGGCAAGCCGTCGCTGATCAACGTCTGGGTCGACCCGGACGCGTACGCCCCCGGAACCATGAACCAGACGATGTACAAGTGAGGTGACCCAGGTGACCGCTACGTCCACCAAGGCACTCGAAGGCATCCGCGTCCTGGACATGACGCACGTCCAGTCCGGCCCCTCAGCGACACAACTCCTCGCCTGGCTCGGCGCGGACGTCGTCAAGCTGGAGGCGCCGACCGGTGACATCACGCGCAAGCAGTTGCGTGACCTCCCGGACGTCGACTCCCTCTACTTCACGATGCTCAACTGCAACAAGCGGAGCATCACCCTCAACACCAAGACCGAACGCGGCAAGGAGATCCTCACCGAGCTGATCCGGCGCTCCGACGTCATGGTCGAGAACTTCGGGCCGGGCGCGGTCGACCGCATGGGCTTCACCTGGGACCGCATCCGGGAGATCAATCCGCGGATCGTCTATGCCTCCATCAAGGGGTTCGGGGACGGCCCGTACACCAACTTCAAGGCATACGAGGTCGTCGCTCAGGCCATGGGCGGGTCGATGGCGACCACCGGTTTCGAGGACGGGCCGCCGCTGGCGACGGGGGCCCAGATCGGGGACTCGGGCACGGGCATCCACGCCGTGGCGGGGATTCTCGCGGCGCTGTACCAGCGGGAGAACACCGGGCGCGGGCAGCGGGTCAATGTGGCCATGCAGCACGCTGTGCTCAACCTCTGCCGGGTGAAGCTGCGCGACCAGCAGCGCCTGGCACACGGCCCGCTCGCTGAATATCCCAACGACGACTTCGGCGACGAGGTTCCCAGGTCCGGAAACGCGTCCGGCGGCGGTCAGCCCGGCTGGGCGGTCAAGTGCGCGCCGGGCGGCCCCAACGACTACGTGTACGTCATCGTGCAGCCGGTCGGCTGGCAGCCGATCAGCGAGCTCATCGGCCGGCCCGAGCTGGCCCAGGACCCCGAGTGGGCCACCCCCGAGGCCCGTCTGCCCAAGCTCAACAAGATGTTCCAGCTGATCGAGGAGTGGTCCTCGACCCTGCCCAAGTGGGAGGTGCTGGAGAAGCTCAACGCCCACAACATCCCGTGCGGGCCGATCCTGTCCACCAGGGAGATCATCGAGGACCGGTCGCTGGTCGCCAACGAGATGGTCGTCACCGTGCCGCACCCCGAGCGCGGCGAGTTCACGACCGTGGGCAGCCCGCTCAAGCTCTCCGACTCCCCCGTGGACGTGACCAGTTCACCCCTGCTGGGCGAGCACAACGAAGAGGTGTACGTCGGCGAGCTCGGTCTCGGCGACGAGGAGCTGCGTCTGCTCAAGTCGAACGGAGTGATCTGACGTGATGGCCGAAGACCGCGCCGTGAGGGTGCGCGCGCTGCTCGACTCCGTGCGGGCCGAGGGACGCACCGCGCTCACCGCGCCCGAGGGCAAGGTGATCGCCGACGCGTACGGGATCGTCGTACCCGGTGAGGAGTTGGCGACCGACGTCGACGAGGCGGTGGCGTACGCGGCGCGCTTCGGCGGGCCGGTCGTGATGAAGATCGTCTCCCCGGACATCCTGCACAAGACCGACGCCGGCGGAGTGATCGTCGGCGTCGAGGGCGCCGCGGACGTGAAGGCCGCGTTCCACACCATCATCGACAACGCGCGCGCGTACCACGCGGACGCCCGCATCGAGGGTGTCCAGGTGCAGGAGCTGCTGCCGAAGGGGCAGGAGGTCATCGTCGGCGCGGTGACCGACCCGACGTTCGGGAAGGTCGTCGCGTTCGGACTCGGCGGGGTGCTGGTCGAGGTCCTCAAGGACGTCACCTTCCGGCTCGCGCCCGTGGACGCCGACGAGGCGCTGTCCATGCTGGACTCGATCCGGTCGGCGGAGATCCTGCGCGGGGTGCGCGGCGCGCCGGCCGTGGACCGGTGGGCGATCGCCGAGCAGATCCGGCGGGTGTCCCGACTGGTCGCGGACTTCCCGGAGATCGCGGAGGTGGACCTCAACCCGGTGATCGCGACGCCTCAGGGCGCGGTCGCCGCGGACATCCGGGTCATCCTCGCCGAGTCCCAGCCGCCACCGCGTCGGCAGTACACGCGCGACGAGATCCTCACCTCCATGGGCCGCCTGATGCAGCCCCGTTCGGTCGCCGTGATCGGTGCCTCCAACGAGCAGGGCAAGATCGGCAACTCGGTGATGCGCAACCTCGTCGACGGGGGTTTCGCCGGGGAGATCCATCCGGTGAACCCCAAGGCCGATGACATTCTGGGCCGCAAGGCGTACAAGAGTGTCACGGACGTTCCCGGTGAGGTGGATGTGGCGGTCTTCGCGATCCCCGCCAAGTTCGTGGCCGCGGCCCTGGAGGAGGTGGGACGCAAGAAGATCCCGAACGCGGTACTGATCCCCTCGGGTTTCGCGGAGACCGGCGAGCACGAGCTCCAGGCGGAGATCGTGGCGATCGCCGAACGGCACGGCGTACGGCTGCTCGGACCGAACATCTACGGCTACTACTCGACGTGGCAGGACCTGTGCGCCACGTTCTGCACGCCGTACGACGTCAAGGGCGGGGTGGCGCTGACCTCGCAGTCCGGTGGTATCGGGATGGCCATCCTGGGTTTCGCGCGGACCACCGGGACGGGCGTGTCGGCGATCGTCGGCCTCGGCAACAAGTCGGACCTGGACGAGGACGACCTGCTGACCTGGTTCGGCGAGGACCCGAACACCCAGTGCATCGCGATGCACCTGGAGGACCTCAAGGACGGGCGCGCCTTCGTGCAGGCCGCGCGGGCGACCGTACCGAAGAAGCCGGTCGTCGTCCTCAAGGCGGGCCGTACGGCGGCGGGGGCGAAGGCCGCCGGGTCGCACACCGGGGCGCTGGCGGGCGACGACGCCGTGTACGAGGACATCCTGAAGCAGGCCGGTGTCATCCGGGCGCCGGGGCTGAACGACATGCTGGAGTACGCGCGCGGGTTGCCCGTTCTGCCGACTCCCCAGGGCGACAACATCGTCATCATCACCGGGGCCGGCGGCAGCGGCGTCCTGCTCTCCGACGCGGTCACCGACAACGGCCTCACCCTGATGGAGATCCCGCCGGACCTGGACGAGGCGTTCCGGACGTTCATCCCGCCCTTCGGCGCCGCGGGCAACCCGGTGGACATCACCGGGGGCGAGCCGCCGTCGACGTACGAGGCGACCATCCGCCTGGGCCTCGAGGACCCGCGCATCCACGCGCTCGTCCTCGGCTACTGGCACACCATCGTCACTCCGCCGATGATCTTCGCGGAGCTCACCGCGCGCGTGGTGGCCGAGTTCCGGGAGCGCGGCATCGAGAAGCCCGTCGTGGCGTCGCTCGCGGGCGACGTCGAGGTCGAGGAGGCCTGCCAGTACCTCTACGAGCGAGGGGTCGTGGCGTACCCGTACACGACGGAGAAGCCGGTGGCGGTGCTCGGGGCGAAGTATCGGTGGGCGCGGGCGGCGGGGCTCCTGTGAAGCCCGGGGCGCGCACGGCTTCGGCCGGGGGCCCGGGGGCTGTCTTCCGGGCGGAACGCAGCCCGGTGGGCGCGGGCGGCAGAAAGGCTGGGGCCGCAGGCCCGCCGGTAGGGCGGTGGCGGGAGACGGGCGGGATGCTGGGGGGCGGTTCATGACGTAGGTGGACGCGGGGTCGGCCGACGGTGCGCGTCGGCCGGCCCGGGACCCGTGCGCACACGAAAGGCATTGGACAGGGGGCGCTGGCCAGAGCTTTCGACGCAAGGGGTGCGACACACATGACAACCACCGACTTCTCGACGTCCGTTCCCTACAGGGAGGTGACGGACCACAACGGCCGCGTGTACCGGATCGGCGAGAGTGACCGGGACATCATGGGCCGGCCACGATGGACCATGGTGCTCTTCCCGTGGATGGGCATGCTGGGCATCAGTTCCTCGGAGTACGCGTTCACCTCCGCCGAGGACACCCTGCACGAGGCCCACCTGTGGAGCAGTGGGCACATCTTCTGGCTGATGGGCGTCTGGGTGTTCTTCCAGGCGGCCGTGGCCTTCCCGGCCGGGCAGCTGCGGGAGAGCGGCAAGCTGCCCGCGCGCTACGCGATGATGCTCGGCGCGCTGGGCACGATCCTCGGGTATCTGTCGCTCGCGTTCGCGCCGAACGTGATCGTCGCCTATCTCGGCTTCGGCATGTGCAGCGGCATCGGCGCCGGACTCGTCTACGCGACCTGCGTGAACATGGTCGGCAAGTGGTATCCGGAGCGCAAGGGCGGCAAGACCGGCATGGTCAACGGCGGCTTCGCCTACGGCTCGGTGCCCTTCGTGTTCCTGTTCACCTCGTACATGGACCTGAGCAACTACGAGAACGTCCTGGTGACGGTGGGCGTGATCTGCTGCGCCGTGGTGGCGTTCGCGGGCTGGTTCTTCAAGGACCCGCCGAAGAACTGGTGGCCCGCCAACGTCGACCCGCTCAGGCTCACCGACGACCCGAAGATCCGGCGCGCGCTGGAGAAGAACCCTCCGGCGGTCAAGCAGTACACCCCCAAGGAGGCAGCGCGTACCCCCGTCCTGTGGATGATGTGGTTCTGTCTGCTGTGCACGGCGGGGATCAATATCTTCGGCATCGCCTTCCAGGTGCCGTTCGGCAAGGACATGGGCTTCGCGGGCGGCGTCGTGGCCACGGCGATGTCCCTGAAGGCCATCGTGAACGGCACCGGACGCGGCGTGATCGGCTGGATCTCCGACAAGTTCGGCCGCCGCAACACACTGATCATCGTGTGCCTGGTGCTGGGGACCGCGCAGTTCGGCGTGCTGATCTCCGGCCAGATGGGCAGCATGCCGTTCTTCCTGTTCTGCTCCATGGTCTCCGGCTTCGGCGGCGGCGCGATCTTCCCGCTGTTCGCGGCCATGACGGCGGACTACTTCGGCGAGAACAACAACGCCTCCAACTACGGCATGGTCTACAGCTCCAAGCTGATCTCGGGGCTCGTGGGCTCCGGAGTCGGCTCGATCGTGGTCGGCGCCTGGGACTACGAGGGCGCGTTCGCCCTGGCCGGCTCCATCGGCCTGGCCTCCGCCGTGCTGGCCCTCTTCCTGAAGGCCCCCGGCAGGCCCCAGCCCCGTCGCCGCATCGTCCCCAACCCGCAACCGCTCGGCGAGGAAATGGCGTGATATGACGGCAGATCCCTACGCAGCGAACAGCAAGTCGGCACACCCCGCCGCACACCGTCCCTACCGTGAAGTGACCGACGCGCACGGCCGTGTCTACCGTGTCGGCGAGACCGACCGGGACATCCTCGGTCACTCCCGCAAGCTCATGGTGTATCTGCCGTGGATCGCCATGATGGCCATCAGTGTCTTCGAGTACGCGTACGGCTCGGCGGAGGACACCCTGTCCCACGCCCACGGCTGGACGCAGAGCAACACCTTCTGGATCCTCAGTGTCTGGGTGTTCTTCCAGGCCGGCATCGCCTTCCCCGCGGGCTGGCTGCGCGAGAAGGGCCTCCTGACGGCCCGCAAGGCGATGTACATCGGCTCTTTCATGTGCCTCGTCGGCTTCCTCGCCCTGTCGCACATGAGCAACGTGTGGCTCGCGATCGTGGGGTTCGGCGTCGTCGGCGGCATCGGTGCCGGTCTGGTCTACGCGACCTGCATCAACATGGTCGGCAAGTGGTTCCCCGAGCGGCGGGGCGCCCGCACCGGCTTCGTCAACGGAGGGTTCGCGTACGGGTCGCTGCCGTTCATCTTCATCTTCAACTACGGCTTCGACACCGCGAACTACCATCGCGTGCTGGACCTCATCGGCTGCTACGTCGTGATCGTGGTCTTCGGCTGCGCCTTCTTCTTCAAGGACCCGCCGAAGAACTGGTGGCCCGCGGACGTGGACCCGGTGACGTTCTCCGGCCACGTGAAGAACGCCGCCGGCCTGTCCAAGAACCCTCCCGCGGTACGGCAGTACACACCGAGGGAGGCCATCAGGACGGGCATGCTGCCGCTGATGTGGCTGTCCATCGTGCTGACCGCCGGCGTGTCGATCTTCGGGATCTCCTTCCAGGTCGACTTCGCCAAGGACGTCGGCTTCGGGCCGCTGGTCGCCGCCTCCTCGATGGGTGTCATGGCGGTCATCAACGGCATCGGACGGGGTGTGGTGGGCTGGCTGTCCGACACATGGGGCCGAAAGTCCACCCTGGTGTTCGTGATCGTCGTCCTGGGGCTGGCCCAGTTCGGCGTGATCTGGGCCGGGGACATGAAGAGCGAGTGGCTGTT
Organism: Streptomyces violaceoruber; assembly: GCA_000720805.1. Taxonomy (GTDB): domain Bacteria; phylum Actinomycetota; class Actinomycetes; order Streptomycetales; family Streptomycetaceae; genus Streptomyces; species Streptomyces cellulosae_A. The sequence goes on along the minus strand of JODI01000004.1, from coordinate 189,319 downwards.
CCTGTTCTTCGCGTTCCTCTCCGGCTTCGGCGGCGGCGCCTTCTATCCGCTGTTCGCGGCACTGACACCGGACTACTTCGGGGAGAACTACAACGCCACCAACTACGGGATGGTGTACAGCGGCAAGTTGATCAGCGGTCTGTTCGGCGGCGGTCTCGGCTCGATGGTGGTCTCGGCCTGGGGCTACAACGGCGCGTACGCGCTGGCCGGCGGTGTGTCGATGGTGGCGGCGGCGATCACGCTGCTGCTGCGGCAGCCGGGACGGACATCCGGGGTCACCTCGACCGCTGAACCCCAGCCGACCGGCTGATCCGTCGGGTACGGATCGCGGGTACGGATCGGCCGGTGCACACGCCGATGTGCGAGGAGGCCCTCCCCACCAGTGGGGAGGGCCTCCTCGCATGTCCGGCGTGACGTGTCAGCACTTCTCCCGCAGCGAGTGCAGATGGGCACTCGAACGACGGGCGAAGGTGAAGGACTCGGTCGGGTTGTCGTGCTCGGCCTGCCAGTGGTGGGCCAGCCGTTCGCCGCGCAGCCGGGTCACGGCGGAGATGAACCGCTGGTAGTCGATGTCACCGTCGCCGACGTCGGTCATGCGGTAGCCGTACGTGTTCGCCGGGTCGCTCACCCCGTCCTTGACGTGGAAGAGCGGGTAACGGTGGGGCTGCCGGAGGACGTAGTCCAGCGGCTCGAAGGGCGCGGGCTTGCCGTCGGGCCGCTTCGAGAAGCGGAACTGGCCCGAGTACGCCCAGAAGATGTCCATCTCCAGGTAGACCAGGTCGGGGTCGGTCTCGGCGAGCAGGACGTCGTAGAGGCGGACCTTGGGGTTGTCGGTGGCGAAGGAGAACTCCTCCGAGTGGTTGTGCTGGTAGAACTTCATGCCGCGCGCCTTCGCCGCGGCGCCGTAGGTGTTGAACTCCTCGGCCGCCCGCTTCCACGCGTCGACCGTGGAACCGTAGCGGAACGGGCCGGAGGCGGTGCCGATGTGCTTGAGGCCGAGGGCCTGGGCGTCGTCGAGGACCTTGGTGAGGTTCTGGGCGAACGTGTAGGCGTTCGGGTCGTCGGAGTAGTAGCCGACGTGGCTGCCGATCGGGTTGAGGCCGTGATCGCGTGCCAGCCGCTTGAGCTGGGCGAGTGTGATCGGGCCCGCCGAGCCCTGGGTGTACCCGGCGAACTCGACCTCGTCGTACCCGTACTTCTCCAGTTCGGCGAAGACGGGCGCGAAGCCCAGCGTGGAGACCTTGTCGCGCAGGCTGTAGAGCTGGATGCCGAGCCGGCCGGGGGGCAGGACCGGGCGGCCGCGGCCGGCGGCCGCGGCCGCGTTGTCGGTGGCGGCGGTCGCGGGAGTGGCTGCCGCGCCCAGCAGGGCGGCGGCGGTGGCGCCCGCGGCAACGCCGAGCATGCCTCGTCTGGTGAGACGGTGGGTGAGTTCGGGGTCGGTCGGGGACATGCGGCTCATGTCTGGAACTCCCATGTGTCGGAGGGCGTTGTCAGTGGTGAGTGCTTCACTGGTGACCAGTCAGAACAGGACTGACAGGTCGGAACGGGTCTGCCGGGTCTGAACAGGTCAGGTCTGAACAGGTCAGGCCAGACCGGCCAGTTGGAGCAGTAGTGCTTTCACATCGGTGGCCGCGACGCGGTCGCCGACAGCGCGGGGGGTGGAGCAGATGAGGAGCGGACCGTCGTCGTCGCTCGCGGGAAGGCGGCCATGGCTGCCTCGAATAGGTGAGGGATCCAGGGGCACGACCGCCATGCGGTAGCGCAGCCCGAGTTTCTTGCGGGCCAGCGCCGTTGCCGCCTTGACCTTCACATAGGGGTCGAGCGGATCCATGAAGAGTTCGACCGGGTCGTAGCCGGGTTTGCGGTGGATCTCGACGAGCTGCGCGAAGTCGGGCGCGCGGGCGTCGTCGAGCCAGTAGTAGTACGTGAACCAGGCGTCCGGTTCCGCGACGGCGACCAGTTCGCCCGAGCGCGGATGGTCCAGGTGGTGGTCCTTCTTGCCCTCGTCGTCGAGGAGTCGCTCGATGCCGGGCAGTCCGTCGAGGGCGGCCCGGGTGGCGTCGAGGTCCTCCGGCCGGCGGACGTAGACGTGGGCGATCTGGTGGTCGGCGACCGCGAAGGCGCGGGAGGCCATCGGGTCGAGGTACTCCATGCCGTCCTGCGTGTGCACCTCCAGCAGACCGGCGCGGCGCAGGGCGCGGTTGATGTCGACGGGACGGTCGGCGCGGGTGATGCCGTACTCGGACAGCGCGACGACGGTACGGCCCTCGGCGCGGGCGTCGTCCAGCAGCGGGGCGAGGGCGGTGTCCAGGTCGGCGGCCGCCTTCAGGGAGCGCGGGTCGTCGGGGCCGTAGCGCTGCAGGTCGTAGTCGAGATGGGGGAGGTAGCAGAGCGTCAGGTCCGGGTGCCGGGTGCGCAGGATGTGACGGGTCGCGTCGATGATCCATCGACTGGAGACCAGGTCGGCGCCGGGTCCCCAGAAGTGGAAGAGGGGGAAGGTGCCGAGTTTCTCGGTGAGTTCGTCGTGCAGGGCGGCGGGCCGCGTGTAGCAGTCGGGCTCCTTGCGGCCGTCGGCGTAGTAGACCGGGCGGGGGGTGACGGTGATGTCGGTGTCGGCGCCCATGGCGTACCACCAGCAGATGTTGGCGACGGTGTAGCCGGGGTGGGCGCGGCGGGCGGCGTCCCAGAGCTTGTCCCCGGCCACCAGACCGTTGTGCTGCCGCCACAGGAGTACGTCGCCGAGCTCGCGGAAGTACCAGCCGTTGCCGACGATGCCGTGCTCCGACGGGTGGGTGCCGGTGAGGAAGGTGGACTGGGCGGCGCAGGTGACAGCGGGCAGCACGGTGCCGAGGGCGGCGCGCGAGCCGGACTGGCCGAGCGCCTTGAGGTGGGGCATGAGGTCGAGGAGACGGGGGGTGAGGCCTACGACGTCCAGGACGAGGAGCGGAGTGGGCCGCGCTTCGGCGGGGTGGTTCACGGCAGCTCCTTCAGGCCGAGGTCGGTCAACAGGTCGCGGGCAAGGGCGAGTTCGGCGGCGATGCCGTCGGCGAGCTGGGTCCGGCCGCGTGGCCTGAGCTCGGGCGGGAGCGCCTGCCAGGTGTAGGTCTCGACCTCCAGATGGCGGGTGAGCGGGTGCGGGCCGCCGACCAGCCGGGTCAGTGCGGCCTTCAGGACGGGGAGCGTGGAGGTGAGGGGTGCGGCGGGGGCCGCGTGCAGGGGGACGTGGAAGTGGGCTCTCCAGGGTGCCGCGTCGGGCAGGGCGTCGCCGGCCAGGGCCTCGCCGAGGTCGTCGGTGCCGCGTAAGCCGGCTGCGACGGGGGTCCCTCCCGCTCGAACGGAGTTGAGAGTGGGAGAAGTGCGGGTCTGGTGCAGGAAGCGGGGTTCGTCGAAGGCGGCGAGGGCCTCGCGGACCTCGGGGAGGTGCGGGTGTTCGGCGTGCAGGGCCGCCGAGAGCTGGGATTTGACGACGCGGATACCGGCGGCGGTGAGCGCGTCGACGGCGGTGTGCGGGTCTTCGAAGGAGGTGGCGAGGTGGCAGGTGTCGACGCAGATGCCGATCCGGTCGTGCGCGATCGCGGTCAGCGGGGCGATGGCGTCGTGCGTGGTCTCGACGACACAGCCTGGTTCCGGCTCCAGAGCGAGCCGGATGGAGCGGCCGGTCAGCTCCTCCAGGGCGTCGAGGCGGTCGGCGAGGGTGGTCAGCGCGTCGTGGGCCTGTTCGGCGCGTTGCTCGTCATAGGCGGTGCGCCAGGCGAGGGGAAGGGTGGAGATGCTGCCCTCGGTGACGTCGTCGGGGAGGAGTCCGGCGAGGACGCGGGCCAGCGACGTGGTGTGGTCGAGGCGTTCGGGGTCGGCCCAGTCGGGTGTGTAGACCCGGTACTTGACCTCTTCGGCGCCGAAGCCCTCATAGGGGAAGCCGTTGAGAGTGACGACCTCGAGGCCGCGCCGGTCGAGTTCGGTGCGCAGTCCCCTCAGGGCGGACGGGTCGCTGACGAGGGCGCGCGCCGCGTCCTTGGCGAGCCACAGCCCGATGCCGAGGCGGTCCCGGCCGAGGCGGCGGCGCACGGGTTCGCAGTGGTCGCGCAGTTGCGCGAGGACGCCGTCGAGGGTTTCGGCGGGGTGCACGTTGGTGCAGTAGGCGAGGTGGACGACGCTGCCGTCGGGATGCCTGAAGCGCATCGCTCACTCCCCGCCGCGCAGCACGGAGTTGCCCTCGTGGGTGGCCGGGGTGTCCGCCGGGTCCAGGACCAGACGGCCGCTGAGTCCGTAGAAGTCGACGGGGTTGCGCCACAGCACGCGGTCCACGTCGTCGTCGGTGAAGCCGTGCGCGAGCATGGCGTCAGCGACGGTGCGGGTCTTGAGGGGGTCGCTTCTGCCCCAGTCCGCGGCGGAGTTCACGAGCACCTTGTCGGGGCCGTACTCCCGCAGGATCGCGACCATCCGTTCCTCGTCCATCTTCGTGTCCGGGTAGACGGAGAAGCCGAGCCAGCAGCCGCTGTCCTTGGCCTCCTTGACGGTGGTCTCGTTGAGGTGGTCGACCAGGACCCGCTCGGGCGGCAGGGCGGACTCGCCGACGACGTCCAAGGTGCGGCGCAGACCGGCGAGTTTGTCGCGGTGCGGGGTGTGGACGAGGGCGGGCAGGGCGTGGTCGGCGGCGAGTTGGAGCTGTGCGGCGAGGGCGGTGTCCTCGGCCGGGGTCATCGAGTCGTAGCCGATCTCGCCGACGGCCACCACTTGGTCCTTGACGAGATACCGGGGAAGTTCGTCGAGGACGGGCGCACAGCGCGGGTCGTTCGCCTCCTTGGGGTTGAGGGCGAGCGTGCAGTGGTGGGCGATGCCGTACTGGGCGGCGCGGAAGGGCTCCCAGCCCAGGAGGGAGTCGAAGTAGTCGAGGAACGAGGCGGGAGAGGTGCGGGGCTGGCCGAGCCAGAAGGACGGCTCGACGACGGCGAGGACGCCGGCGGCGCGCATCGCCTCGTAGTCGTCGGTGGTGCGGGACGTCATGTGGATGTGGGGGTCGAAGAGGCGCATCAGGACTCCTTGCCGTCGAAGCCGCGGGCGCCGGGGTCGGCGGGCGGCGTGGGCGTGGGGTCGGTCAGGGTCAGGACGCGGTGCAGGTCGTCGGGCACGGTACGGCCCGCGGCGGTGCGTTCGTCGGCGTAGTCGCCGAGCATCCGGGCGAGTTCCGTGTCGCCGCGGGCGCGGCGGTCCAGGTCGGCCACCTCGGCGACGGGCACACCGGTGAACAGGCACTTCAGGACGGCGTGCCGCCAGGCGTGGGCCGGCAGGTGCCGGGCGGCGTAGGGGCCGACGGCGGCCGCCAGGAGCCTTGTGTCGTTGGTGCGCAGGGCGTCCTCGACGAGTGGGAGGGCCTCGGGGCCGGACACCAGGTGGGGCAGGGCGTACAGGACGGCGCGGCGTTCGGCGGCGGTGCCCTGGGCGTAGACGCGGGTCAGGGCGTCCGCGTCGGCGCGGGCCGCGTGCAGGATGAGGACGCGGACGGCGTCGGCGTGCTCCGGGCCGCAGCGCCGCCCGGCCTCGGCGAGCCGCAGCTCCCATACGGAGACGGGGCCGTGGGTGCCGGGGTGGGTGGCCGCCTCGTCGAGGGCCCGGTCCAGCCAGGCGCGGGCGGCTTCGCCGAGGTCGGCGGCGAGCCGGCGGTGCAGGTCGGACGGTGCGACGCGGGCGAGGGTGGTGCCCTGGACGCCGGCCGCCGGGGACGCCGGGTGGGCGTGCGGGTGGGTCATGGGGTGCTCCCTTGTGAGGGCGCCGCTGCGTGCCGGAGGAACGGGAGGGAGAGTTCGGCGAAGTGAGGGCCCGCGTGGGAGTGGCGGGGCAGTTCGACGACGGTCAGGCCCTCGTAGCCGGTGGCGGCGAGGGCGGCGAGCACGGGCGGGAAGTCGATCTCCCCGTCCCCGAACGGGAGATGCTCATGGACCCCGCGGCGCATGTCCTCGATCTGGACGTGGCGCAGCCAGGGAGCGGCGGCGCGTACGCAGTCGGCGGGCGGCAGCGGCTCCAGGCACTGGCAGTGGCCGATGTCGAGAGTCAGGCCGAGGTGCTCCGGGTGGCCGAGGGTGCGGCGCAGCCGGTGGAAGTCCGCGAGGGTGGCGAGGAGGTGACCGGGTTCGGGTTCGACGGCCAGCGGGACGCCGGCGGTGGTGGCGGCTTCCAGGACGGGGGTGAGCGTCTCGGCGAGGCGCTTCCACGCGGTGTCCTCGTCGGTGTCGGCCGGGGTGATCCCGCTGAAGCAGTGGACGGCGTGGGCACCGAGGTCGGCGGCGACCTGGACGGCACGGACCAGCAGGTCGGCGCGTCGGGCGCGGTCGTCGGGGTCGGGGTCCAGCAGGGAGGGGCCGTGTTTGCGGCGCGGGTCGAGCACATAGCGGGCGCCCGTCTCGACGGTGACGGCCAGTCCGAGCGCGTCCAGCCGGTGCGCGAGGCGCCGGGTGCGGGCGGCGAGGTCCGGGGCGAGCGGGTCGAGGTGCATGTGGTCGAGGGTCAGTCCCACCCCGTCGTAGCCGAGGTCGGCGAGCAGGGCGAGGGCGTCGTCGAGACGGAGGTCGGCGAGGCCGTTGGTTCCGTAGCCGAAGCGGAGGGGGGTGGAGGTGTGGGTGCGGTCGGGGGTTTCAGGAGTGGGAGTGCGAGCGGGTGCGGGGTGACGGGGTTGGGCTTCGGGGCTCATGTGACGCTCACCTTCCTCGCGAACCTCGCGGCGAGCGGGGCCAGGGCCGTGGTGAGCAGCGCGGTGACGGTCGCGCCGGAACGGGCGCAGAGAGCGGACTGGAGCGGGATCATCGCGCGGATGCCACCGCCGACGGCTCGTTGGGTGAGCGGAGGTGACGGGTTGAGGACGGCGTGGAGGTAGGGGCGGGCGACCGTCGCCGCGTACGCGGCGGGCAGCGCTGCCCACAGGGGACCGGCGGCGGGGAGCGCGGGAGTGGTCGACCTGGGCGCACCGGGCGCGGTGGTGGGGCGGGTCAGGAGGCGTGTCAGGACGGCGGTGGTGGCCAGCGCCGCAAGTGGAGCCACGGGCGAGCCGCCCTGCGTCTCCCGGCGCGACACGGTGGTGACCGCGAGGGTGTGCGCCCCCAGCAGGACGGCGGAGGGAACGGCTCGGCGGACGCCGTGTGTGACCGGCCCGCCCGCCCCGCCAGAGGCCGCCGCCGTGCCTGTCCAGCCCGCCCCGCCAGAGGCCGCCGCCGTGCCTGTCCAGCCCGCCCCGCCTGTGGCGACCGCCGCGCCTGTCCTGCCCGTGACAGCACCCGCTCCCGTCGTCCGCGTGGCGGCCTCGCCGACTGTCCTGCCCGTGACGGCACCCGCTCGAGTCGTACCCGTGGCGACCGCCGCGCCGAGGAGCAGGTCCAGGCCCCGGGCCGTCGCCATGGCGACGGGGCCGGCCGGGGTGTGTTTCAGGGCGAGGTCGTACGCCCAGACGGTCGCGGCCAGCGGGACCGCCACGGTGAGGGCGGGGCGTCCGGCGCGCGCCGCCAGGGCCAGACCGGCGCCCGTGAAGGCGCAGGCCGCCGCGAGGGCCGCGGTGGGGTGGACGCGGCCGGACGGGAGAGGGCGGTGCGGGCGTTCCACGGCGTCCTCGGCCCGGTCGGCCCAGTCGTTGAGGGCCATGCCGGCCTCGTACAGGCACAGGGAGGAGCCGATGGCCAGGAGGGTACGGGGGTGGGCGTGCGCCCCGGTCGCGGCGGCGCCGGCGAGGGCGTCGCCGGGCACGGTGAACAGGGCGGGCAGGCGCAGGAGTTCCGCCCAGGCCCGCGCACGGGCAGCGGGACGCGGGCCAGTGGACCCTGACCTTGTCCCCGTTCCCGCCCCTGACCGTGTCTCCGTCCCCGTCCCCGTCCCCGTCCCCGTCCGTGTCCCTGTCCCTGTCCCTGACCCCGCTCCCCCACCGTGCCCATGCCTGAACCAGGCCCGTTTCCGCCCCCTCATCGCTCCTCCCCCGGCTCCTCGTCCGTCCCGCCGTCCGAGCTCTCCCGCAACCGCTCCGCGAACCCCGCAAGTGCCGCGTACTGCTCCCCGAGTGCCGCGGGTCCCTCGCCGACCGGGTCCTTGAAGTAGAAGCCCAGTTCGGAGAGGGGGCCGGTCAGGCCGCGTTCGTGGGCGCGGGCCGTCAGGCGGGCCAGGTCGAGGATCAGGGGTGCGGCGAGGGCCGAGTCGCAGCCCTGCCAGGTGGTCTGGAGGATCATCCGGGCGCCGAGGAAACCGTCGAAGGCGATGTGGTCCCAGGCGGTCTTCCAGTCTCCGAGTACGGGGACGTCGTCGATGTGGACCTCGCCCTCGGGGACGGTCCCGAGGGTGTCGGCCAGCACCCTTTCCTTGCCGGCGTTCTTGGCCGCCGCGGCGTCCGGGTCGGCGAGGGCGGCGCCGTCTCCGCCGCCCAGCAGGTTCGTGCCGGACCAGGCCCGCACGGCGAGCGCCCGCTGCGCGAACATCGGGCCCAGCACGGAGCGCAGCAGGGTCTGGCCGGTCTTGCCGTCGCGCCCCGCGTACGGCAGCCCGCTCATCGCGGCCGGGGCCGCCAGTGCCGGGTGGTGGAGACCGGTCGAGGGGGTGAAGTTGACGTACGGGCAGCCGGCGCGCAGGGCCGCCGCCGCGTACAGCGAGCTGGGCGGCAGGGCCGTCCCCGTGACAGCGGGTTCGGTGGAGGCGACGTTCACCACCACGGCCCGCGCCAGTCCGTGGCATCGTACGAAGTCGTCGATGTCCGCGGCGAACGTCGCGATGAGTTCTTCCTCGCCCCGCGTGTCGCCGGGGCCGGGGCCACCCGGTCGGATCTCCCGGTCGGCGGCGGTGAGTTCGGCCTCGACCGCCTTCGGGAGGCCGGGTGGGAGGACGCCGCCCGCCGCGAGGGCCTCGGCGCGTTTGGGCAGGGGGCAGTCCACCGTGTCGTGGCCGCCGAAGACCAGTGACGCCAGGGCCGGCAGCCCGCTGTCGGCGAACGCGGGGGTCTCGGTGACCAGGCCGGTGGGCGGGTTCAGACCCGCGGTCAGCGCGGCGCAGCCGGCGACGACGGTGGTGGCGACGGAGCCGCGGGCGCCGATCAGCCAGACACCGACACGCGGTACGGAAACGGACGCGGACATGGGCAGCCTCCTTCTCGAACACGACGTACGACACGCGACACGCGCCGCACGACGCACGACGCACGACGCACGACGCACGACGCACGACGGACGACGTACGAAAGACGACGTAGGCACCCCGAGATGGGGAAGATGACGGCGGGCGGAGGTCCGGCGTCCCCCGCCCGCCGTCGCTCACTCGCCCTGCGAAGCCGTGTGTGCCGGGGACTTCGCGGGCAGTTCCTTGATCCGGATGTCACGGAACGCCACCTGGTCGTCGGCTCCGTGGTTCTGGATGCCGATGTGTCCGTCAGCCAGGCTGCGGGCCGGATCGGTGTTGGTGAAATCGTTGATCTTCACGCCGTTGAGCCAGACGCGGAGGCGCTCGCCCTCCACCCGGATCTCGTACGTGTTCCACTCCCCCGGTGGATTCAGCGCGCGGTCGCGCCTGTCGAGTTCGGCGGACTGGAAGCCGTAGACGGACCCGGTCGTCTTCTCCGGGACGTCGGTGGCGTCGATCTGGATCTCGTAACCGTTGTTCACGGCCGACCACGGGTCGTCGGAGGGCGGGAAGCCCACGAAGACACCGGAGTTGTCGTCGCCCGAGGTGCCGGCCATCTTCCAGTCGAGCTTCAGGGAGTACGCCCCGAAGCCCTGGTCGGCGTACCAGAGCATCCCCATCCCGCCGGCGGACGTGAGCGTGCCGTCGGCGTTCAGGGTGAAGGAGCCCGGGCCCGCCTGCTTCCAAGCGGAGAGGGAAGCCTGGCCGCCGTCGAAGAGCGGGCGGTAGCCCGTCTCCGGCCGGCAGTCCGCCCGGGCATCGCCGACGGCGTACCGGATTCCGCCCAACAGGTGCTGCCGGAAAGCCGGTTCGGCGTAGGACTCCTTGGTGTGGCCGACGCCCGTGTAGAAGGCGCGGCCACCCTGGTAGGTCTGGCACCAGGCGATCGGATGGTCGCCGTTCATGGTGCCGCCCGTGTACGACGACTCGTCGAGAGAGGCCAGGACGTGGGCGCGGTCCCGCGGGTTGGAGCGGTAGTTGTACCACTCGTCGGTGCGTTCCCAGGCCCGCGGGAGTCCCGAGGTCGCCGGATGGGCTCGGTCCTCGACGGTCACCGTCGCGGGCTGGATCGCCGGGTGCGACTGGAAGTAGGCGCCTGCGAGGCCGCCGTAGAACTCCCAGTCGTACTCGGTGTCGGCGGCCGCGTGGACGCCGACGTAGCCACCGCCCTGGTGGATGTAGCTCTCGAAGGCGCGCTGCTGGGCGGGGGCGAGGACGTCTCCCGTCGTCGAGAGGAAGACGACCGCGCCGTACCGCCGCAGGTTGCGGGCCGTGAACGCGCTCGCGTCCTCGGTGGCGTCGACCTTGAAGCCGGCTGTCTGGCCCAGTTCCCTGACCGCCGCGATGCCTTCGGGGATCGAGTCGTGCCGGAAGCCGGCCGTCTTGGAGAAGACCAGCACCCGCGCACCGGCGTCCGGTTGGGAGGCCGCGGGTCCTGACACGCCGCCCAGGAGCAGGGCCGCGCCCGCAACCGCCGTACTGATGCGTCCGGTTGAGCGCATGAGGATCACCTCCTGTCAGCTCGTGGTGAAGACGAAGTCGTCCACGTCGTACAGGGCTCCGGTGCCGCTGCCCTTGAAGACCAGGAACAGCGTGGTGGTGCCCCTGGGAGCGCGGGACAGGTTGGCGGTGACGTCCTGGAAGGTCTCCCAGCCGCCGGTCACCGGGACGGTCGCCTTGCCCAGCAGGGTGCCCCGCGCGGACCCGGCGCGGATCTCCAGCGTGCCGCCGGCGCCCCCCGAGGAGACGCGTGCGGTGATCTTATTGGCGTTGCTCAGGACGTACGGCGTGAAGGAGATCCAGTCGCCGTTGTTGATGTCGCCGACCGTGTTGCCGCCGTGCGCGGTGTCCTTGGCGATGACCGAGACGCCCGAGGAGTCGCCGAAGTGCTCGGCCTGGCGGTGCCGGGGCTGGACGACGCTCTCGTCGTGCGTGGTGAGCGGGGCCTGGCCGCCGCCTCCGCCGTCGGTGTACTCGGCGTTGACGACACCGAAGATGTTGGCGTCGTCGTCGTGGCCGCCGTCGGCGCTGGTCTGCAGGGTGCCGGTGCAGCCGTTGGCCGAGGTGATCGGGTGGCCGTGGCTGTCGTGGCCGAGGACGAAGGTGACCTTGACCTTGGCGCAGTCGATGGTGCCGTCCTCCGGGTCGGTGACCCGCACCTTGAACGGGATCGCGTCGCCGAAGCTGAACAGCTGGCCGTCCTTGGGGAGTTCGAGGGTGACCTTGGGCGCGGTGTTGCCCACCACGATCTGCACGCTCGCGCTGCCGGTGCGGCCGGACGGGTCCTTGGCGGTCAGGGTCGCCGTGTAGGTGCCGTTCTTCCGGTACGTGTGCGTCGGGTTCGCCGCCGTCGACGTGCCGCCGTCGCCGAAGTCCCAGCTGTAGGTGAGGGCGTCGCCGTCCTGGTCGGTCGTGCCGGCGGAGGAGAAGCTCACCTTCAGCGGTGCCTGGCCCGAGGTGCGGTTCGCCGCGGCCTGCGCGACCGGGGAGTGGCCGTCGGTGGCGTTCTCGATGCGGTACAGGGCCGAGTTCTCGTCGCCGCCGAACCAGGAGACGCCGTAGTCGAGGACGTAGAGCGCGCCGTCCGGGCCGAAGGCCATGTCCATGATCTGGGTGCCGGTCCACGGGACGTCGTTGATCGACTGCACGGTGCCGTTGTCGTCGCTGGTGATCCGCTTGATCCAGCGGCGGCCGAACTCCCCGGCGAAGAAGTCGCCGTCGTAGGCCTCGGGGAACTTCACGGGCGAGTCGAGGGTGGGGTCGTAGTGGTAGACCGGGCCGCCCATCGGGGACTCGGAGCCGGTGCCGAACTCGGGCACGGAACCCGCGTCGTACGGGATCCAGGCGGGCTGGGCCGGCGGGAGGTCGGTCAGACCGGTGTTGTGCGGGGAGGTGTTCTTCGGGGCGGCGCAGTCGAAGGCGGCGCCCGAGGTGCCGGTGGCGAAGTCGTAGTCGACGTAGGCGTCGTTGGCGCCGGTGCAGTACGGCCAGCCGAAGTTGCCCGGGCCGGTGACACGTGCGAACTCGACCTGGCCGGCCGGTCCGCGGGCCGGGTCGGCGGCGCCGGCGTCGGGGCCGTAGTCGCCGACGTAGAGGATGCCGGTCTTCTTGTCGACGCTGAAGCGGAACGGGTTGCGGAAGCCCATCGCGTAGATCTCGGGCCGCGTCCTGTCCGTTCCGGGCGCGAAGAGGTTGCCGTCGGGGATCGCGTACGAGCCGTCGGCGTTCACCTTGATGCGCAGGATCTTGCCGCGCAGGTCGTTGGTGTTGCCCGCGGACCGCTGGGCGTCGAAGGCGGGGTTGCGGCCGTCACGCTCGTCGATGGGCGTGAAGCCGTCGGACTGGAAGGGGTTGGTGTCGTCGCCCGTCGACAGGTACAGGTTGCCCGCCGCGTCGAAGTCGATGTCGCCGCCGACGTGACAGCACAGGCCGCGGGAGGCCGGGATGTCGAGGATCCGCTTCTCGCTGGCCTTGTCGAGGGTGCCGTCGGTGTTCAGCACGAACCGGGAGAGCCGGTTGACCCCGTCGAAGGGAGCGAAGTCGGCGGCGGTACCGGTTTCGGGGGCGTCGCCCGCGGGGGTGTTCAGCGGGGGCGCGTAGTACAGGTAGATGAAACGGTTCTGAGTGAAGTTCGGGTCGACACCGACGCCTTGCAGGCCCTCCTCGTCGTGGGAGTAGACGTCGAGCTTGCCGGCCAGCCGGGTGGTGCCGGCCGCGTCCGTGATACGCAGCTCGCCGTCGCGCGAGGTGTGCAGGACCGAGCGGTCCGGGAGGACGGCGAGCGACATGGGCTCGCCCGTCTCCGGTTCGCCCTTGGCGAGGGTGACCTGCTGGAAGTCCTCGGCCGCGGCGGCCGGGGCAGCCGGCGCGGCTCCCGCGCCGGCGACGGCTGCGCCGGCCTGCGGTGCGGTGAGGGTGAGGGACGCGCCTGCCAGCAGGGCCCCGGTGAGCAGAGCGGCTGCCTTGCGGAAGGACAGGTGTCGTCTGTGGGTCTCGGTTCTGTCGGTGCTGGTGGTGCGGTGGTCGTTCCCGTGCACGGGTGCCTCCAGAAACGGGCCGGTTGTACATGCGGGTGCGGGTACGCCGGGATGCGCCGTCATCCCGGAAGTCACGGAAGAACTCGCTGCGGTGACAGACGGACTCGGGTTACTCGTTGCCGCCGAACGCCGCGTCGAAGGAGGCCGAGGGCGGCTCGAAGTCGTACGCCTTGAGCCGGGTGAGGGCCTCGGGGGCGCCCTGGAGCCGGTCCATGCCGGCGTCCTCCCACTCCACGGAGATGGGGCCCTGGTAGTCGATGGACCGCAGCATCCGGAAGACGTCCTCCCAGGGGACGTCACCGTGACCGGCCGACACGAAGTCCCAGCCGCGGCGCGGGTCGCCCCACGGCAGGTGGGAGCCGAGGCGGCCGTTGCGGCCGTCGAGCCGCTTGCGGGCCTCCTTGCAGTCGACGTGGTAGATCCGGTCGCGGAAGTCCCACAGGAAGCCCACCGGGTCGAGGTCCTGCCACACGAAGTGGGAGGGATCGAAGTTGAGGCCGAAGGCGGGCCGGTGGTCGACGGCCGCCAGAGCGCGGTGGGTCGTCCAGTAGTCGTAGGCGATCTCGCTCGGGTGGACCTCGTGCGCGAACCGCACACCCTCGGCGTCGAAGACGTCGAGGATCGGGTTCCAGCGCTCGGCGAAGTCCTCGTAGCCACGGTCGATCATCGACTCGGGGGCGGGCGGGAACATGGCGACCAGGTGCCAGATCGCGGAGCCGGTGAAACCGATGACGGTGTCCACGCCGAAGGCGGCGGCGGCCCGCGCGGTGTCGGCGATCTCGGCGGCGGCCCGCTGCCGTACGCCCTCCGCGTCGCCGTCGCCCCAGATGCGGGACGGCAGGATCGCCTGGTGGCGTTCGTCGATGATGGCGTCACAGACCGCCTGGCCCACCAGGTGGTTGGAGATCGCCCAGCACTTCAGGCCGTACTTGTCGAGGAGTTGATGGCGGGAGTCGAGGTACGACGGGTCGGCGAGGGCCTTGTCGACCTCGAAGTGGTCACCCCAGCAGGCGAGTTCCAGCCCGTCGTAGCCGAAGTCGCGGGCGAGGCGGCAGACCTCTTCGAGCGGGAGGTCCGCCCACTGGCCGGTGAACAGCGTGAACCTGCGCGGCATGTGCGTGTGCCTCCTCAGACGGCGATGGGTGTGTAGACGGAGTTCTTCTCGGCGCTCTCCTCCACGGCCGCCAGCACGCGCTGCACCTGCAGCCCGTCGGCGAAGGAGGGGTCGGGGCGGCGGCCCTCGTCGATGGCGTGGACGAGGTCGCGGACCTGGTGGACGAAGGTGTGCTCGTAGCCGAGCCCGTGGCCCGGCGGCCACCAGGCCTCCAGGTAGGGGTGCTCCGGTTCGGTGACCAGGATCCGGCGGAAGCCGGCGTGCGCTCCCGGTTCCGTGCCGTCGTGGAAGGCGAGTTCGTTGAGGCGCTCCAGGTCGAACGCCAACGACCCGCGTGAGCCGTTGAGTTCGATGCGCAGGGCGTTCTTGCGGCCGGTGGCGTAGCGGGTCGCCTCGAAGGAGGCGAGGGCGCCGGAGGTGAAACGGCCGGTGAACACGGCGGCGTCGTCCACGGTGACCTGTCCGGTGCCGTTCGCCGACACGGCGGACAGGCCGCTGGTCGGCCCGCCGGGCAGTGGGCGTTCCCGTACGAAGGTCTCGGTGAGCGCGGAGACCCCGGCGAGCCGCTCGCCCGTCAGGTACTGCGCCAGGTCGACGATGTGGGCGCCCAGGTCGCCCAGCGAACCCGAGCCCGCGAGTTCCTTCTTCAGCCGCCAGGTCAGCGGGAACTCCGGGTCCACCAGCCAGTCCTGGAGGTACGCCACCCGCACGTGCCGCAGGGCGCCGAGGCGGCCCTCGGCGACCATGGAACGGGCCAGCACGGTGGCGGGAACGCGCCGGTAGTTGAAGCCGACCATCGCCAACCGGCCGTTGCGGTACGCCGCTTCGGCCGCCGCGGTCATCGTCTCGGCCTCCGCCACGGTGTTGGCGAGGGGCTTCTCGCACAGCACGTGCTTGCCGGCGGCGAGGGCGGCCAGGGCGATCTCGGCGTGGCTGTCGCCCGGGGTGCAGATGTCGACGAGGTCGACGTCGTCCCGTTCGATCAGCGCCCGCCAGTCGGTCTCGGTGCTCGCCCAGCCGTGCCGGTCGGCCGCCGTCCGCACGGCGGTCGCGTTCCGCCCGCAGATCACGGACATGACCGGGTCGCGGGGCAGGTCGAAGACGCGGCCCGCGGTGCGCCAGCCCTGGGAGTGGGCGGCGCCCATGAAGGCGTAACCGATCATGCCGACACGCAGCGGCGGTTTCCGGGCCGCCCGCCCACCGGGCTGCGCGGACTCGGCCGACTGCGGCGGGGCCGCCTCGGCCGGCTCCCGGCGCGGGGCCTCGGCCGACCCCTGGTGTCCTGCCTCGGCCGGCTCCGGCCGCTGTGCGTCCGCCCCTTCTGACTGCTGCGGCTGTGCCATACGCGATGTCCTCCTCGTCGTGGCGCGGTGGGGGGTGCGGCCCGGTCCGTCGGGGAACCGGGCGCCTTGGGCGGGACGCCTCGGTTCCCGGACCCTCGATGGACTGGGCGCCTTCGGCGCGAACGCCCTACTTGAAGCCGGTGGACATGTACTGATCGACGTTCTCCTTGTCGACCACGGCCGAGTAGAGCGTGATCGACGCGGGGATCTCGTACTCGGCGAGGCCGCTGACGCCCTTGGCCTGGCCGAGGGCTCGGGCGAGGTCGATCGCGGAGGCGGCCATGGTCGGCGGGTAGAGAACGGTCGCCTTCAGGACGCCGTTGTCCTGCTTGATGGCCTGGAAGGCGGACAGCGCGCCCGCCCCGCCGACCATCAGGAAGTCGTCGCGTCCGGCCTGGTCTATGGCGCGCAGCGCGCCCACGCCCTGGTCGTCGTCGTGGTTCCACAGCGCGTCGAACTTCGACTGGGCCTGCAGGAGTTGGGCCATCTTGGCCTGTCCCGACTCGACGGTGAAGTCGGCGGCCTGGCGGGCCACCTTCTTGACGTTGGGGTAGTTCTTCAGCGCGTCGTCGAAGCCCTGGGTGCGCTGCTTGGTCAGCTCCAGGTTGTCCAGGCCCGCCAGTTCGATGACCCGGGCGTTCGCCTTCCCCTTGAGCTTCTCGCCGATGTAGTGGCCTGCGCTGAGGCCCATGCCGTAGTTGTCGCCGCCGATCCAGCAGCGGTACGCCTGCGGGGTGTTGAAGACCCGGTCCAGGTTGACGACGGGGATGCCGGCGCGCATCGCCTTGAGGCCGACCTGGGTGAGGGCCTTGCCGTCGGCGGGCAGGACGACCAGGACGTCGACCTTCTTGTTGATGAGGGTCTCGATCTGCCCGATCTGCTGGGCGGTGTCGTTGGATCCCTCGGTGATCTCCAGGGTCACGTCGGAGTACTTCTTCGCCCGCTTCTCGGCGTTGTCGTTGATGGCGTTGAGCCAGCCGTGGTCGGCCTGCGGGCCGGCGAAGCCGATGGTGACCTGCTTGCCTGGCTTGTCGTCGGCGGCCGGCCGGTTGTCCGCCGCGGGCTCGTCGTCTTTCGTCTCATTGCTGGTGCAACCGGTGAGGAAGGCGCCGGCGGACACGGCGGCGGCCCCGAAGAGCAGCCCTCTGCGGCTCGTGGAAGACATGGCGTCTGGCATGGCGGTGAACCCTTTCCTCATGTCGTGCTCGCGGTACGGCGCTGGACCAGCACGGCGGCGACGATGATCGCGCCCTTGGCGATCTGCTGGACGTCGCTCTGCAGGTTGTTCAGGGCGAAGATGTTGGTGATCGTGGTGAAGATCAGGACGCCGATCACCGAGCCGGTGATGGTGCCCCGCCCCCCACTGAGCAGGGTGCCGCCGATGATCACGGCGGCGATGGCGTCGAGTTCGTAGAGGTTGCCGTTGGTGTTCTGGCCGGAGCCGGACAGGATGATCAGCAGGAAGGCGGCGATGCCGCAGCACAACCCCGACAGCAGGTAGAGGTAGAGGCGCTGGCGCCGGACGTCGATGCCGGCGAGCCGGGCCGCCTCGGCGTTGCCGCCGACGGCGACCGTGCGGCGCCCGAAGGTGGTCCGGTTCAGCACCAGCCAGCCGATGATCGTCACGATCGCGAACACGATCACCAGTGGGGGGACACCGAGCACGTAGGAGTCGCGTTCGCCGAGGTCGAGGATGCTGCCGACGGTGACGATCTGCGTCCTGCCGTCCGTGATCTGCAGCGCCAGGCCCCGGGCGGAGGCCAGCATGGCGAGCGTGGCGATGAACGGGACCACCCCGCCGTACGCGATCAGCAGCCCGTTCACCAGGCCGCAGCCGACGCCGACGAGCACCGCCGTGAAGAGGATGCCCGCGAAGCCGTACTCCTGGGTGGCGACCGTGGTCGCCCACACCGACGAGAGCGCGACGATCGCGCCGACCGACAGGTCGATGCCGCCGTTGGTGATGACGAACGTCATGCCGACGGTGACGACACCGATCACCGAGGCCTGGGTGAGGACGAGTTGGAGGTTGCGGGTGTCGAGGAACTCGTCGGGCTTGGTGACACCGCCGATGATGATCAGCGCGGCGAGCACACCGAGCAGGGACAGGGTGCGCAGGTCGGCGCGGAACACCAGGGAACGCCAGGCCGGGGCTTCGTTCGTCGACGGCACCTTGTCGGCGCTGTCCCTGGGCGGGGAGACATGCTGCGTCATGACGCCGGGCTTCCTTCCATGACGAGGTCGAGTACGCGGTGTTCGTCCAGCTCAGGGGCGGGCGCCGCGTGGACGACGCGGCCCTCTCGCAGGACCAGGACACGGTCGGCGAGGCCGAGCACCTCGGGGACCTCGCTGGAGACCAGCAGCACGGCGAGGCCCTCGTCCGCCAGTCGGCGCACGACCGCGTACAGCTCGGCGCGGGCGCCGACGTCGACGCCGCGGGTGGGTTCGTCGAGCAGCAGGACCCGGCAGCCGCGCAGCAGCCAGCGGGCCAGCACGGCTTTCTGCTGGTTGCCGCCGGACAGGGTGCGCACCGGCACGTCCGGGTTGTCGGGCCGCAGCGACAGCTCGCGGGTGGCGGCCCGGGCGGCCCCGAGCTCGGCTCCCCGGTCGATCCAACCGCCGCGCGCGAAACGGGACATGGAGGAGACGGAGACGTTGCGGGTGACCGACTCCAGCATGAGCAGCGCCTGTGCCTTGCGCTCCTCGGGGGCGAGCCCGAGTCCGGCGCGGACGGCGGCGCGGACGCTGCCGGGCCGCAGGACGCGTCCGTCGACCAGGACCCGGCCGGCCGTGGGCCTGCGGGCGCCGTAGATCGTCTCCAGGATCTCCGAGCGGCCCGAGCCGACGAGTCCGGCCAGACCGACGATCTCCCCGGGGCGGACGCGCAGGTCGAGGGGTTCGAACTCGCCCTCCCGGGCCAGCCCTTCGACCTCCAGGACCGGGTTCTGCTCGGGCACGGCAGTGGGCCGCTGCGGGAAGACGTACTCGACGTTGCGTCCCGTCATCAGCGCGACGACCTCACGGGTCGGCGTCGACTTGGCGGGCAGCCCGACGGCGACGGCGCGCCCGTCCTTGAGCACGGTCACCCGGTCGCCGATCCGGCGGATCTCCTCCAGCCGGTGGGAGATGTAGACGACGGCGACCCCGTCGGCGGTGAGGTCGCCGACGATCCGGAACAGGTTGTCGACCTCGTCCGGGTCGAGGGCGGCGGACGGTTCGTCCATCACGATGAGCCGTACGTCGTGCGAGAGCGCCCGCGCCATGGACACGATCTGCTGCTGGGCGGCCGACAACTGCCCCACCAGCCGGGCAGGATCGATCTCCGAGTGGCCAAGTCGCCTGAGTAGGGCGGCTGTTGAAGCTCGGGCCGCCTTTCCCCGTACGACGAACCCGGCGGCCGTGGGTTCGTGGCCGAGGTGGACGTTCTCCGCCACGGACAGGTGTTCCACCAAATCGAGTTCCTGGTAGATGGTGGCGATGCCGAGGCGCATGGCGGCGATCGGGGAGCGGAGCGTGACGTCCTCGCCGCGCCAGCGGATGGTGCCGGTGTCGGGCTGGTGGGCGCCGGCCAGGACCTTGATGAGCGTGGACTTCCCGGCCCCGTTCTGGCCGAGCAGACAGTGCACCTCACCGGCCTGGACGTCGAGGTCGACGCCGTCGAGGGCCCGGACTCCGGGGAACGACTTGGTGATGCCGGACATGCTGAGCAGCGATGGTTCTGATGCCATGTGTGGTTCCCCTCGGCTGGCGTGCGGGCCGGTTCAGGGCAGGGCGGGGTTTCCGGGCAAGGCAGGGCATGGCAGAGCGATGCGCTGTTGCTTGCGGGGCCGTTCGAAGTCGGTGACTACGCGGGTGAGAACAGGTGGTCGCTGATGAGGCGGGCCGCGCCGATGACTCCGGCGGTGGGGCCCAGCTCACCCAGCACGATGGGCAGGTTGCCGGTCGCCAGCGGCAGTGACTGGCGGTAGACCTGGGTGCGGATGGCGGCGAGCAGGGTGTGGCCGAGGCCGGTCACCCCGCCGCCGATCACCACCAGGCCGGGGTTGAAGAAGCTGACCAGGCCGGCGATGACCTGACCGACACGGTCGCCGCCCTCCCGGATGAGGTCGAGCGCGGTGGCGTCGCCCGCGGCGGCCGCGGCGGCGACGTCGACGGCGGTGAGAGCGCCGTTCGCCTCCAGTCGGGTCGCGAGCTCCACCGAACGGCCCTGCTGGGCCGCCTCCGTGGCGTCCCGGGCCAGGGCCGCCCCGCTGAAATGTGCTTCCAGACAGCCCCGGTTGCCGCAGGCGCACGGGCGCCCGCCGGGCACCGCCTGGATGTGCCCGATGTCGCCCGCGCTGCCCGTCGTCCCGCGGTGGACGTCCCCGCCGGCGACGATGCCGCAGCCGATACCGGTACCGATCTTGACGCAGAGGAAGTCACCCACGGAGCGTGCGACGCCCGCGTGCATCTCCCCCATCGCCATCAGGTTCACGTCGTTGTCGACCATGACCGGGCAGCCGAGTTCCTGGCTGAGCGCCTCCCGTACGGGGAAGCCGTCCCAGCCCGGCATGATCGGTGGCGCGACCGGTACGCCCTCGGGGAAGCGGACAGGTCCCGGGACGCCGATGCCGGCGCCGTCGAAACCCTCCGCGAGCCCCGAGGCCCGCAACTTCGCGGCCATGGACAGGACTTGCTCGAAGACCGCTACCGGGCCCTCGCGGACGTCCATGGGCTGGTTGAGATGGCCGAGGATCTCCAGTTCAGCGTTGGTGACGGCGACGTCGACCGAGGTCGCGCCGATATCCACGCCGAGGAACCTGAGACCCGGGGCCAGCCGGATGTTGTGGGAGCGGCGGCCACCGCGCGAGGCGGCGAGTCCGTCGGCCACGACCAGTCCGGTCTCCAGCAACCGGTCCACTTCGACGGCCAGCTTGGACCGCGAGAGGTCGACCTGATCGCCCAGCTGCGCACGGGAGTTTGGGCCTCCGTCACGCAGCAGCTTCAGCAGCCGGGCCTGGTGGGCGTTCGCGGGTCGTGCCGTCATACGTCTCACGAGCCCCTCCCCGCCTCAATCGGCTGCCTGCTGTGGTGCTTTCGAGGGGAACGTAGCAGCGGCTGCCGAACCTGGGAAGAAGCTGTGCACGAATTGATGCCAACTTTCTCCACTCACAGGACAAAGCCGCTTGCGCCGGCGGAGGCCGGGGGGCCGGTGCGCGCGCTGAGCCGTGCGGGCCGGTCGCAGGGGCTGCCGCCGGGGGTGGAGGCGGTGGCGGGCGATCTCGACGGCGCGGCACGGTGCGGGGTTCGCCGGCCGGCGTACGGGCCCTGTTCCTGATGCCGGGCTACGGCGGCCGGCGGCAGCTCCTGGCGGACACGCGGGCCGCTGGTGGGGAGCGGGCCTCTATGCTGTCCGGCCGGTCGGCGAGCAAGGGCGGCGACACCGGCAAGGCGCCTCTTCGTCGACGGCCCCCTGGACGAGTCGCGGGTGCTGCCGACGGTCCAGGAGGTCACGGGCCGGCCGCCCCGCACGTTCGCCGAGTGGGCCCGGCCGCACTCGAGCGCGTTCGATCAAGGGCCCGTCGGCCCGGCCTACGACGCAAGGCGCCCCGCGGTCAGCCGACGACTCACGGGTCTTTCGGCCGACCTCCGACTCACAGGCCTTCCGGCCGACCTCCGACTCACAGGCATTTCGGCCGGCCTACGACTCACGGGCCTTCCGGCCGACCTCCGACTCACAGGCCTTTCGGCCGGCCTACGGCTCAAGGGCACCTCGGCGGACCTACGGCTCAAGGCGCCCCGGTCGGTCTACGAGCGCTGGCGTGCGTGATACGAGCGGCGCGTGTGCTCGGTGTGCTCGCGCATCAGTTCGGTCGCGCGCTGCCCGTTCCGCTCGGCGATCGCGGCGATCAGCTCCCGGTGTTCGACCCAGGACTGGTTGCCGCGCTGCCGGGCGACCGGCGTGTAGTACCAGCGCACCCGGCGGTCCACCTGCGCGGCGAGTTCCGCGAGGACCGCGTTGCCGGCCAGCTCCATGATCTTCGCGTGGAAGCGGGCGTTCATGGCGACCGCGCCGTCCACGTCGTCCGCGGTGACGGCCTTCTCGCCCTCCGCGCACAGCTCCTCCAGCACGGCGATCTGCGCGCTGCCCGCGTTCGCCGCCGCGAGCCGCGCGGCCTCCGCCTCCAACAGCGTGCGCACGGTGAGGAGTTGGTCGGCCTCCTCCTCGGTCGGCTCGTGCACGAACGCGCCCTGGGCGGGCCGCAGATCCACCCAGCCCTCGGTGTTCAGCCGCTGCAACGCCTCGCGCACCGGCTGCCGGGAGACGCCGAGATGCCCGGCGAGTTCGCTCTCGACGAGGTGCTGGCCGGGCTGCAGCGCGCGGGTGGTGATGAGTTCGAGCAGGGCCTCGTAGACACGGTCGCGCAGCGGACCGGGTCGTTCGAGTTTGGGCACTGCTCCCTGCGGCAGTCCTGTCGACAGCATCGCGGTCCCCCTCCTCGGCGGGCCGTGCACCACAGGCGCGAAGCCGGTGTCACCGGGCACCCCGGTAGCGCCCAGTATCGATTGTCTTTCGTCTACAGTCTACGGTGCGCGGAAGCCAGACCCGGGGGAAGTCGGCCTCGTCACATCGGGCGGCACCGGCCCGCTCAGGGGCAGCGGACGACCTGGCCGGCGTACGACAGGTTCCCGCCGAACCCGAAGAGCAGCACCGGGTCCCCCTTGGCGATCTCGCCCTGTTCCACCAGCTTGGAGAAGGCCAGCGGAATGCTCGCGGCCGAGGTGTTGCCGGATTCGGTGACATCGCGCGCGACCACGGCGTTCACCGCGCCGATCTTCTGCGCGAGGGGTTCGATGATCCGCAGGTTCGCCTGGTGCAGCACGACCGCGGCGAGGTCGGCGGGCTCCAGACCCGCCCGCTCGCAGGCCCGTCGGGCGATGGGGGGCAGCTGGGTCGTGGCCCAGCGGTACACACTCTGCCCCTCCTGCGCGAACCGCGCGGGCTGCCCCTCGATCCGCACGGCGTTCCCCATCTCGGGCACCGAACCCCACAGCACGGGGCCGATCCCGGGCGTCTCCCCGGCCGCCACCCCCTCCACGACGGCGGCCCCCGCCCCGTCGCCGACGAGCACACAGGTCGTACGGTCGGTCCAGTCGGTCACGTCGGACATCTTGTCGGCGCCGATCACCAGCGCCCGGGTCGCCGCACCGGCCCGCACGGTGTGGTCGGCGGTGGCCAGCGCGTGGGTGAACCCGGCGCACACGACGTTGACGTCCATCGCGGCGGGCGAGGGGATGCCGAGCCGGGCGGCGACGCGGGCTGCCATGTTGGGGGACCGGTCGACGGCGGTCGAGGTGGCCACCAGCACCAGGTCGATGTCCGCGGGGGTGAGGCCGGCCGCGGCCAGCGCCTTGGCGGCGGCGTGCCCGGCGAGTTCGTCCACGGGTTCGTCGGGGCCGGCGATGCGCCGCGTACGGATGCCCACCCGTGACCTGATCCACTCGTCGCTGGTGTCGACCAGGCCCGCCAGGTCCTCGTTGGTGAGCACCTTGGCGGGCTGGTAGTGGCCGACGGCGGCGATGCGTGTGCCGTTCATGGGCGAATCCCCCTCGTTGAGTTTCAGGTAGCGGGATTCACCAGTCTGATCAGTGACTCGCGGGTACGACGGCAAGTGATGCCACAGGAAACGGGCGCCGGGGTTGTCAGCTTCCGTCATGCCTGCGGGCGCCCGAACACTTTCATGCCTTCGGGCGCCCGAGCACTTCCGACCGATCACCCGGTGACCAGAACAGTCACCCGGTGAACAGCTGTGTCGCCTTCTGTACGAGTTCGTAGACGCCGTAGGCGAGCGGCGCGCCCACCCACAGCCAGGCGAAGGCGATCAGCCCCCGCCGGTCAGGCGGACTCTGGCTGCTGTCGCTGGACATCGACGGCCTCCTCCCTCGGGGCGGGGATGTGGTGACGGACGTGGACGGGCCGGACGAGTTCGTTGGCGACGAAGCCGACGACGAGCAGCCCGATCATGATGACGAAGGACAGACCGTACAGCGACGAGCCGCTCTTGCCCGCCTCCTCCTGCCGGTCGGCGATCCAGTTGACGATCAGCGGGCCGAGGACACCGGCCGTGGACCAGGCGGTGAGCAGCCGGCCGTGGATCGCACCGACCTGGTAGGTGCCGAAGAGGTCCTTGAGATAGGCGGGGATGGTGGCGAACCCGCCACCGTAGAAGGACAGGATCACCAGGGCGCAGAGGATGAACAACGGCTTGGACGAGTCGCCGAACAGCGCCAGCAGCGCGTACATCACCGCGCCGACACCCAGGTAGACGCGGTAGATGTTCTTGCGGCCGATCAGGTCGGAGGTGGAGGACCAGCCGATGCGGCCGGCCATGTTGGCCGCCGAGAGCAGGGCGACGAAGCCCGCCGCGGCCGACACCGACACCGGCGTCGAGGTGTCCGCGAAGAAGTCCTTGATCATCGGGGCGGCCTTCTCCAGGATGCCGATGCCCGCGGTGACGTTCATGCAGAGCACGATCCACAGACACCAGAACTGCGGAGTGCGCACGGCGTTGCGTGCGGAGACCTGCGGGCCGGCCAGCACGCTCGGCGCGCCCTCGACCGGCTTCGCGGTGCGCGGTACCCGGATCAGCAGGACGCCCAGGGTCATGAAGACCGCGTACGCCAGCCCGTGGACGAGGAACGCGAGCGCGATGCCCGAGTTGTCGCTGCCGAACGACTCCAGCATCTGCGCCGACCACGGCGAGGCGATGAGCGCTCCGCCGCCGAAGCCCATGATGGCGATGCCGGTGGCCATGCCCGGCCGGTCCGGGAACCACTTGATCAGCGTGGAGACGGGCGAGATGTAGCCGATGCCGAGGCCTATCCCGCCGACGAAGCCGTAGCCGAGGACGATCAGCCAGTACTGCTCGGTGGCCGCGCCCAGCGCGGAGAGCAGGAAGCCGGAGGAGAAGCAGATCAGGGCCACGGTCATCGCCCAGCGCGGTCCGTTGCGTTCCACGAGCGTGCCGCCGAACGCGGCCGACAGGCCGAGCATGACGATACCGAGCTGGAAGGGCAACGCGCTCTGGGTGCCGCTGAGGCCGAGGGCCGATTCGAGGGGCGGCTTGAACACGCTCCAGGCGTAGGCCTGGCCGATGGAGAGGTGGACCGAGAGGGCGGCGGGTGGAACCAGCCACCGGCTCCACCCGGGGGGTGCGACTGGGGGACTCATGATCCCGAACGTTAGGAAGTCCGCGGGTAGTTGAAAAGGCGGCGCGTCGACAGTATTCGATGAACGGTATCCGGGACGCGCCGAACGGTCGTACCGACCGGTTTCCCGGCACCTGTTTCCCGCGCCCTCCCGCTTCCTTCCGGCGCCCCGGTCCTGCGCGAACCCTTGCTGCCCCAACTTCCATACTGTAGACAATATTTCGTCGACAGAGTTCGGCAGTTCCTCGGTACCCTCGACCGAACGGAGCTCCCTCGCATGAAAGTCGCAGTACTCGGTGCCGGAGCCATCGGCGCCTATGTCGGTGCCGCGCTCCACCGTGCGGGCGCCGACGTGCACCTCGTCGCCCGTGGACCGCATCTGGCGGCCATGAGGCAGCACGGCGTACACGTGCTCAGCCCGCGCGGCGACTTCACCGCCCGTGTCCATGCCACCGACGATCCGGCCGAGATCGGCCCGGTCGACTTCGTCTTCCTCGGCCTGAAGGCCAACTCGTATGCGGCGTGCGGGCCGCTGATCGAGCCCCTTCTCGACGGCTCCACGGCGGTGATCGCCGCCCAGAACGGCATCCCCTGGTGGTATTTCCACCGGCACGGCGGCCCCTACGACGGCCACCGCGTCGAGAGCGTGGACCCCGGCGGCGCGGTCAGTGCGGTGCTCGCACCGGAGCGGGCCGTCGGCTGTGTCGTCTACGCGGCGACCGAGCTCGAAGGACCCGGTGTCGTACGGCACTTGGAAGGCACCCGGTTCTCCGTCGGCGAGCCCGACCGGAGCGTCTCGGCGCGCTGTCTGGCCTTCAGCGAGGCCATGCGGGCCGGCGGGCTGAAGTGCCCGGTCGAGCCGGATCTGCGCAATGACATCTGGCTCAAGCTGCTCGGCAACATCTCCTTCAACCCGATCAGCGCGCTGGCCCGCGCCACCATGCGGCAGATGTGCCTGCACGGTGGCACCCGCAAGGTCATCGAGATCATGATGGCCGAGACGCTGGCCGTCGCCGAGGCCCTGGGCTGCGAGGTCGGCGTCTCCATCGAGCACCGGCTCGCGGGCGCCGAACGGGTCGGCGACCACCGCACCTCCACGCTCCAGGACCTGGAGCGCGGCAAGCCGCTGGAGCTCGACGTGCTGCTCGCGGCCGTCGTCGAACTGGCGGAGATCACCGGCGTCCCGGTGCCCACCCTGCGCACCGTGCACGCCATCTCGGACCTGCTCGCGCTGAGGAGCGCCGCGTGAAGAGCGCCCACATCAGGAGTGCCGTATGAGGAGCGTCGAATGAGGAAACGCGACCGGACCCCGAAGACCTACACCCGGCTCACCCACCCCCTGGTGCGCGATTCCCGCGACGAGCCGTTCCGGCAGGCCACCTGGGACGAGGCGCTGGACCGTGCCGCCCGGGGTCTGGAGGCGGCGCGCGGGGCGTTCGGGATGTTCTCCTGCGCCCGTGCCACCAACGAGATGAACTACGTGGCGCAGAAGTTCGCCCGGGTCGTGATGGGCACCAACAACGTCGACTCCTGCAACCGGACGTGTCACGCCCCGAGCGTCGCCGGTCTGTCCGCCGCCTTCGGATCGGGCGGCGGGACCTCGTCGTACGAGGAGATCGAGCACACGGACGTCATCGTGATGTGGGGGTCCAACGCCCGTTTCGCGCACCCGATCTTCTTCCAACACGTGCTGAAGGGGATCAGGAACGGCGCCCGCCTGTACGCGGTCGACCCGCGCCGGACGTCCACCGCCCAGTGGGCGGAGAGCTGGCTCGGTCTGAACGTCGGCACGGACATCCCGATGGCGCACGCGATCGGCCGCGAGATCATCCACGCGGGCCTGGCGAACGAGGCGTTCATCGAGCGGGCGACCAGCGACTTCGAGGAGTACCGGGGGCTCGTCGAGCCGTGGACGCTGTCGCTCGCGGAGAAGGTGACGGGGGTACCGGCCGCCGCCATCAGGGAGTTGGCGCACGCCTACGCCCGCGCCGAGCGCGCCCAGCTGTGCTGGACCCTCGGCATCACCGAGCACCACAACGGCACCGACAACGTACGGGCGTTGATCAACCTGTCGCTGCTGACCGGCCATGTGGGCCGCTACTCCTCCGGACTGCAGCCCCTGCGCGGGCAGAACAACGTGCAGGGCGGCGGCGACATGGGCGCGATCCCCAACCGGCTGCCCGGCTTCCAGGACATCCTCGACCCCGGCTCCCGGCGGAAGTTCGAGTCGGCGTGGGACACGGTCATCCAGCCGCACTACGGGATGAACCTGACGGAGATGTTCGAGGCGATGGAGGAGGGCACGCTCAAGGCGGTCTACTGCGTCGGCGAGAACCCGGCCCAGTCGGAGGCCGACAGCGAACAGGCCGTCCGCCGCATGAAGCAGCTCGACTTCCTGGTCGTGCAGGACATCTTCCTCACGAAGACGGCCGAGCTGGCGGACGTCGTCCTGCCCGCGACGGCCGGCTGGGCGGAGACGGACGGCACGACGACCAACAGTGAACGCCGGGTTCAGCGGGTCCGGCGGGCGGTCACCCCGCCCGGTGAGGCGCGCGAGGACATCGACATCATCTGCGAGCTGGCCGCGCGGCTGGGCCACGACTGGAAGTACGCCGACTCGGAGGCCGTCTGGAACGAGCTGCGCTCGGTCTCGCCGGACCACTACGGGATGACGTACGACCGTCTGGAGGAGCACCAGGGCATCCAGTGGCCCTGCCCCGACCCCGACCGGCTCGAACCGACGTATCTGCACGGCCGGTTGTGGGAGAAGGACCCGGAGAAACGGGGCCGGCCCGCCCCGTTCGGGCTCGTGCAGCACGACCCGCCGGTCGACCTCACGGACGAGCGGTATCCGATCCGGCTCACCACCGGCCGACGGCTCGACTCGTACAACACCGGGGTGCAGAGCGGGAGTTTCGCGTCCCCGCTCCGGCGCGGCGAGTTCATCGAGATCTGCCCGGAGGACGCCGAACGGTACGGGGTCGTCGTCGGCGAGGAGGTGCGGGTCAGCTCGCGGCGCGGCTCGGTGCGGGCGCCGGTGTGGGTGGACACCGCCCTGCGGCCCGGGCTGGCCTTCATGACCATGCACTTTCCCGACGAGGTGGACACCAACCAGCTGACGATCGAGGCGAACTGCCCGATCGCGGGGACGGCGGAGTTCAAGGCGTCGGCGATCCGGATCGAGAAGCTGCCGATCACGACGACCGTCGGCTGACCCGAGTTGGTCTCAAGAGTGAGGTGACCTGGTGGATCTGCGCTTCGGTGACAGCAAGCCGACGGACGACGAACGGGCGGCGGTCGACGCCCTGCTGGGCCCGCCCGAGTCCTCCTGGGAGGGGGCCGCCCGCGACGAGATGAGGGCCGCCGACCTGAGGTGGGCGCGTGGCGGCCGCGCGGCCCGGGACCGCCGTGACCTGCTGCTGCCGGGGCTGCACGCGATCAACGACCGGGTCGGCTGGATCAGCGAGGGCGCTCTGGACTACCTGTGCCGGCGGCTGACGGTGCCGCCGGCGGAGGCGTACGGGGTGGCCACCTTCTACGCGATGTTCTCCGTCAGGCCCCGGCCCGCGACCGTGCTCCACGTCTGCACGGACCTCGCGTGCGTGAGTGCCGGGGCGTCCGAACTGTGCGCCGGGATCGAGGCACGGCTGGGCCCGGGCAGCGGGGTGTCGGTCGAGCGCGGCCCCTGCCTCGGCCTGTGCGAACGGGCGCCGGCCGCGCTCGCGGTCAAGTCCGGCGATCCGGTGCGTACGGCGGTGTCGGCGCCGGCGACGGTGGAGGCCGCCGTCCTCGCGGCGAGCGCGCCCGACTCGGCGCCCGAGGAACCGCCGGCCGCGATGGCGGTGCCCCAGGCAGGAGACCCCTCACTGACGTTGCTGCGCCGCGTCGGCGTGGTGGATCCGTCGTCGCTCGACGACTACCGCGCCCACGGCGGCTACACCGCCCTGCGCCGGGCCTTCGAGCTGGGCCCCGCCGGCGTCATCCGCGAGGTGACCGACTCCGGTCTGGTCGGACGGGGCGGCGC
The DNA here is from genome assembly GCA_000720805.1 of Streptomyces violaceoruber. Classification (GTDB taxonomy): domain Bacteria; phylum Actinomycetota; class Actinomycetes; order Streptomycetales; family Streptomycetaceae; genus Streptomyces; species Streptomyces cellulosae_A. Next base: position 160,474 of record JODI01000004.1, on the reverse strand, counting down.
CGCCTTCCCCACCGGCCGCAAATGGCAGGCGACGGCCGCCCAGCCCGACCATCCGCACTATCTGGTCTGCAACGCGGACGAATCCGAACCGGGCACCTTCAAGGACCGCGTGCTCATGGAGGGCGACCCGTACGCGCTGGTCGAGGCGATGACGATCGCGGCGTACGCGACCGGCGCCCACCAGGGCTACCTCTACCTGCGCGGGGAGTACCCGCGGGCGATCCGCCGCATGCGGCACGCCCTCGACCAGGCGCGCGCCCGCGGTCTGCTCGGCGACGACATCCTCGGCCAGGGCTACGCCTTCGACATCGAGATCCGGCGGGGCGCGGGCGCCTACATCTGCGGCGAGGAGACGGCCCTGTTCAACTCCATCGAGGGCTACCGGGGCGAGCCGCGCTCGAAGCCGCCCTTCCCGGTGGAGAAGGGCCTGTTCGGCAGGCCGACGGTCGAGAACAACGTCGAGACTCTGGTCAACGTCCTGCCGATCCTGACCATGGGCGCCCCGGCGTACGCGGCGATCGGCACCCCGCGGTCCACCGGGCCCAAGCTGTTCTGCGTCTCGGGCGGTGTGGAGCGGCCCGGGATCTACGAGCTGCCGTTCGGGGCGACGCTGGGCGAGCTGCTGGAGCTGGCCGGGGTGCGCGAGGGGCTGCGGGCGGTGCTGCTCGGCGGGGCGGCCGGCGGCTTCGTACGGCCGGACGAGACGGACATCCCGCTCACCTTCGAAGGCACCCGGGAGGCGGGGACCACGCTCGGATCGGGGGTCGTGATGGCCTTCGACGAGACGGTTCCGCTCCCCCGGCTGCTCCTGCGGATCGCCGAGTTCTTCCGGGACGAGTCGTGCGGGCAGTGCGTGCCGTGCCGGGTCGGGACCGTGCGGCAGGAGGAGGCGCTGCACCGGCTCGCCGCGCAGCACGCCGACCGCACCGGTGCGGCCGTGTCCGACGACATCGCCCTGCTCAGGGAGGTCGGCCGCGCGATGCGGGACGCCTCGATCTGCGGTCTGGGGCAGACCGCGTGGAACGCCGTGGAATCCGCCATCGACCGTCTGGGGGCGTACGAATGACCGCTCATCGCCGTACAGGAGCCGCCGCATGACCGTGACACCGCTGGGGATCCCCCGCCGGCTGCTGGAGTTCACGATCGACGGCGAGGAGGCCAGGGTCCCCGAGGGCTCGACGATCCTCGACGCGTGCCGGGCGGCCGGGAAGGACATCCCGACCCTCTGCCAGGGCGACACCCTCACCCCGAAGAACGCCTGCCGCGTCTGCGTCGTCGAGGTCGAGGGATCCAGGACCCTCGTCCCGGCCTGCTCCCGCAAGGCCGAGCCCGGTATGGAGGTGCGCACCGACACCGAACGCGCCCGGCACAGCCGCAAGATCGTCCTGGAGCTGCTCGCCTCCTCGGTCGATCTGTCGACCACCCCGCGAGTGGCCGACTGGATCAAGGAGTACGAGGCCGAGCCGGACCGTTTCGGCCCGGACGCGGCCCGCCTCGACGAGGAACCGAAGATCGACAACGACCTGTACGTGCGCGACTACGACAAGTGCATCCTCTGCTACAAGTGCGTGGACGCCTGCGGCGACCAGTGGCAGAACACCTTCGCGATCTCGGTCACGGGGCGCGGCTTCGACGCCCGGATCGCGGTCGAGCACGACGCGCCCCTGACCGACTCGGCGTGCGTGTACTGCGGAAACTGCATCGAGGTCTGCCCCACCGGGGCCCTTTCCTTCAAGTCGGAGTTCGACATGCGGGCGGCCGGCACCTGGGACGAGTCGGCGCAGACGGAGACGACCACGGTGTGCGCGTACTGCGGGGTGGGCTGCAACCTGACCCTGCACGTGCAGGACAATGAGATCGTGAAGGTCACCTCTCCGCACGACAATCCGGTGACCCACGGCAACCTCTGCATCAAGGGCCGTTTCGGCTACCAGCACGTACAGAACCGGGGCTGATCAGGACATGGGACGAGTCACGGAACGACGCAAGGTGATCCGGATCCGGGACGGGGCGGTCTCCAGCCGCGCGGACACGCTCGTCGCCGAGGAACCACTGGAGATCAGGCTCAACGGCAAACCGCTCGCGATCACCATGCGCACACCGGGCGACGACTTCGCGCTCGCCGCCGGTTTCCTGGTGAGCGAGGGCGTCCTGGCCGCCCGGTCCGACCTGCAGAACATCGTCTACTGCGCGGGCGCGACGGTCGACGGATCGAACACGTACAACGTGGTGGACGTGAGGACCGCGCCGGACGTGACGATGCCCGACTTCACGCTGGAGCGGAACGTCTACACCACCTCGTCCTGTGGCCTGTGCGGCAAGGCGAGCCTCGACGCCGTCCGGACGACGGCCCGCTGGCCCATCTCCGACACTCCCCCGGTCCGCGTGGATCCCGAGCTGCTCGCGAGCCTCCCCGACCGGCTGCGCGCGGCCCAGCGTGTCTTCGACCGGACCGGGGGCCTGCACGCGGCGGCCCTGTTCACCGAGGAAGGGGAGCTGGTCGACATAAGGGAGGACGTAGGACGGCACAACGCGGTCGACAAGCTGGTCGGCCGCGCCCTGCAGAACGGGGACCTGCCGCTGTCCCGCACGCTCCTGCTGGTGTCCGGCCGGGCCTCCTTCGAGCTGGCGCAGAAGGCCGTGATGGCGGGCATCCCGGTGCTGGCGGCGGTCTCGGCGCCCTCCTCCCTGGCCGTGGACCTGGCCGCGGAGACGGGCCTGACCCTGGTGGGCTTCCTGCGGGGCTCCTCCATGAACGTGTACGCGGGCGAGGACCGCATCGCTCTGCGGGCCGCGGCCGCCCAGGGCTGAGGTTCCCCCGCGACACGGCGGCGGGGCCCCGACCGGCGGGGAGCGCCCCCTGCGCCGCAGGGGCCCCGTCTCGGCCCGCCGCACACCGTTCCGCGGCCTCGGCGGTGCGGGGTGCGGGACGGGGGTGCGGTGCGGTGCGGGGCGCTGGTGCGAGCGCTCAGACGAAGCGCACGTCGGCCGCCGTCACGACCGTGCCCAGCCGGGGGAAGTCCAGTCGCACCGACGCCTCGTGCTCGGCCGCGGTGAGCGCGGTCATGGCGTCCTCGACGAACACGAGGTCGTAGCCGAGGTCGCCGGCCGCGCGGGCGGTGGACTCCACCCCGAGGTTGGTGGCGATACCGCCGAACACCAGTGTGGTGACGCCGAGTTCGCACAGCCGCTCGTCCAGTCCGGTGCTCTGGAAGGCGCCGATCGTCCGCTTGACGATCTCCACGTCGCCGTCCCGGGCCAGGCCAGGCGCCAGACCGCTGCCGGGCGGCTGCTCGGCGGCACCGGCGCGCTCGACGCGCACCAGGACGACGGACGCGCCGGCGGAGCGGAACGCGGCCGCCAACTCCTGTGCGGTGGCCAGGACTTCGGCTCCCTTGCGGGGTTCCAGGGGCAGGGCGAGGGTGCGCTCCATGAGGTCGACGAGCACGAGGGCGGTGCGCGCGGGATCGAGCGCCGGGCCGGAATCGGCGGTGCGGGGTACGGTCATGACGGAACGTTATCCTCCGTCAGCCCTCCGTCCCGGAAATACGTGTCAACAGGCCCATGAACTGCTCGCGTTCCCCCGGCGAGAGCGGGGCGAGCAGTTCGTCGGCGGCCTCACGGGCCGCCTTCTCGCAGCGTTTCAGCAGGCGTGCGCCCTCACCGGTGAGGGAGACCGCGTTCTTGCGCCGGTCCTCGGGATCGGGCGCCCGGACGAGGAGACCGGCCGCCTGCAGGTCGTTGAGGATGCCGACGACGTCCTTGGGGTCGAGCCGGACGCTCCTCGCGAGGTCGGCCTGGGCGACGGGGGCGAGGTCACGAACGGCGGAGAGCACGACGTGGTGCCACATCTTCATGCCCTCCGCGGCCAGCGCCTCGGCGACCAGGGCGCGCCCACGGGCTGCCGCGCGGCCGAGCAGCCAGCTGGGCAGGGAGCGGATGGCGGGGAGGGGTGCGTCGGCCATGCCCCGAGCCTAGCGAATATTCGTTGGGCAGCCCCATGACCTGAAAGATATCGTTGGCGATCCCAACGTTGGGTAACCCTACGTTCGAGATCTCTGGAGGTGCGACCCGTGCGCCGTGTCCGCTACGACTCCCCCGGCGGCCCCCTGTTCCTGGAAGAGGTCCCGGTGCCCGAACCCGGTCCCGGTGAACTCCTCGTCCGCTGCCAGTCCGTCGGCGTGACGCTCCCCATGGTCCGCAAGGTCACCGAGGCCGCCGAGCCGGTTCCGCTCGGCGGCGAGATCGCGGGCGAGGTGGTGGCTGCCGGTCCCGAGGTCACCCGCTTCCGGACCGGTGACCGTGTGACGGGCCTGTGCTTCGGCCACGGCTACGCCGACTACGCGCCCCTTCACGAGGCCATGGCCTCCCCCGTCCCCGCGGATGCCTCGGCCTCCGACGCGGTGGCGCTGGTCCGCAGCGGCCTGGTCGCGCTCGGCGCGCTCGACGCCGCACGGCCCCAACCGGGCGAGAGCGCCCTGGTCACGGCCGCGGCGAGCGGGGTCGGCCAGTTGGCGGTGCGGCTCGCGCGGGCACGGGGCGCGACCCGGGTGGTGGGCGCGGTCTCCGACCCGGCGAAGGCAGACTTCGTGCGCTCCGCCGGCGCCGACGCGGTGGTGGTCTACGGCGATGACGACTGGGGGGAGCCGGTGGACTACGTCCTCGACGCGGTCGGCGGCGACCTGCTCACCCCGGCCGTCGCCGCACTCGCCCCGGGCGGCCGGCTCGTGGCGTACAGCTCGGGCGGCGGGACCATCCGGGCGTACGACCTCCTCGTGGGTGCCAAGTCCGTCATCGGGTTCCAGATCGCGCGGGTCGCCCGCGAGGAGCCGAAGCGGTACGAGGAGTGGCGCCGGGAGCTGTGGCGGATGTTCGCGCGCGGCACCCTCAGGCCGGCCGTGCACGGGACGTTCGCGCTGGAGGACGCGGCGAAGGCGCACGAGGTGATCGCCTCGCGCCGAAACCTCGGGAAGGTGCTGCTGCGCCCCTGACGCGCCCACCGCTGCGCCCTCACCGACGCGGAACTAGGGCCCTTGACCGGCCTGGTCCTCCGGCTCCCCATGGACCAGGTGAGCGACAGCCGCTAACGTCCCGGAGGGTGCCCGAGGACACACGAGCACGACAGCGAACGGGAACCGGGGTCGGACTGCTGCTGGCCCTGGTTCTCGCGGCCGTGCTGCTCACCGCGCTCCCGGACGACGACGGACGCCGCGACGCCGGCGCCTGCAGAGCGCACACCGTCGGCTCCTGGTCGGCCGACGACCGCCTCACCGCCGAGTTCGCCCGCTACGGAGACGACGCCACCCGCGCCGACGACTGGACCGGCGGCGACGGCACCCACTCGGTGCGGCTGCCGGACGGTCGGCTCCTGTGGCTGTTCTCCGACACCTACCTGGGCCAGGTGCACGGCCCGCCGAACCCGGTCGGCGAGTCCTTCGCCTGGCGGGACGGCAGCGCGCCCCTGGTGCGCAACTCCGCCGTCGTGATGCGCGACGGCCGCCTGGAGAGCACACTCCCCGCCCCCCTCTTCCCCGACCCGGCCCCGAACCAGTGGCGCTGGCCGGTCGCGGCCCGGGTCGAGCCCCGCTCCCCCGGCTCCTCGGAGCGGGTGCTGCGGGTGCTGCTGTGGGTGCGGACCGCCGGCGCGGCGCCGTGGGTGTACGGCGTGCCCACCGCCACCGAGGTCGCCACGCTCTCCCTGCCCGACCTGCGGGTGGAGTCCGTGACCGAGGTGCTCGACCAGCAGTCCGTCCGGGACCCGTCCCGGCGGGTGCTGTACGGCACGACGCTGGTCGAGCAGGGCGGCTGGACGTACGTCTTCGGCGGCGACGACGGTCAGGCCGCGTCCCGGCCCGCCTCGCACGCGTATGTGGCGCGAGTGCCCGAGGGCGGGCTCGGGGACCCGGCCGCCTGGGAGTACTGGGACGGCTCCGCCTGGGCGGCGCGCGCCCGCCCGGCCGCGGTGCTCGGGGACGGCCGGCGCACCGGGGTGGGGAGCGCCTTCTCCGTGGTGCGCCGGGACGGGACGTACGTCCTGTTCACGATGGCCGCGGGAGCGCGCGGGCTGACCACGGTGACGTCGTACTGGGCCTGCTCCCCCACCGGACCCTGGCACGGCCCGGCGAAGGACTTCACGCCCACGCTGCCGGCCGGCCAGGTCGCCGCGTACAACCCGCAGCTCCACCCCCAGTTGGGCGACGGCGGGCGGTTGGTGCTCAGCTACGACGTCAACTGGCTGGAGCCCACCGCGGCCGCCGCGCAGCTCAACCGGAACGTGTCCCTGTACCGACCGCGGTTCGTGACGCTGCGGCTGAAGCCGACGGTGTGACGCCTTCGGCCTCCGCGGCCTCCGAGGTCTCCGCGGGCTCGTCGCGCGAGCGGCGCTTGGCGATCACCGCGCACACCATCAGCTGCATCTGGTGGAAGAGCATCAGCGGCAGCACGGCGAGGGAGGCGTGCGCGCCGAACAGGACGCTCGCCATGGGCAGTCCCGAAGCGAGGGACTTCTTGGAGCCGGCGAACTGGATCGCGATCCGGTCCGCCCGGCCGAAGCGCAGCGCCTTGCCGCCATACCAGGTCAGGGTGAGCATCACGGCGAGCAGCACGGCCTCGACGACCAGCAGCCCGCCCAGCCGGATCGGGCTGACCTGGTGCCAGATGCCCTGGACCATGCCCTCGCTGAACGCCGTGTAGACGACGAGGAGGATCGACCCGCGGTCGACCAGCCCGAGCACCTTCTTGTGCCGCGCGACGAAGCCGCCGATCCAGCGGCGCAGCACCTGCCCGGCGAGGAACGGCACCAGCAACTGGAGCACGATCTTCAGGATCGAGTCGGCCGAGAACCCTCCGCCGCCGCTGCCGAGCAGGGCGGCGGCCAGCAGCGGGGTGACGAGGATGCCGACCAGGGAGGAGAAGGAGCCCGCGCAGATCGCGGCGGGCACGTTGCCGCGGGCCATCGAGGTGAAGGCGATCGAGGACTGCACGGTCGACGGGACCAGGGTGAGGAAGAGCAGGCCCTGGTAGAGCGGGTGGGTCAGGAACACCGGCACGAGCCCCCGGGCGGCCAGGCCCAGCAGCGGGAAGACGACGAACGTGCAGGCCAGCACCGTGACGTGGAGGTGCCAGTGCTTGAGTCCGTCCATGGCCTCACGGGTGGACAGCCGGGCCCCGTACAGGAAGAACAGGAAGGCGATGGCGGCCGTGGAGGCGCCGGAGGCCACGTCGGCGCCCGTACCGCGCGCGGGGACCAGTGCCGCGAGGCCCACCGTCCCGAGCAACAGCAGGATGTAGGGGTCGATCGGCATCCAGCTCGGCCAACGCAGGCGTTTCACGGTGCTCCACTTGCTGATCGTCGTGTGCGCGTACATGTGCACGGCCCTTTACACGGGACGTGTACTGAGCCTGTGCGGTCGGGGCCCGGAAGACCCCCTCCCATCGTCCTCCTCCACCCCTTGATCGGGAATCCGGCACACCACTCTGACTGTCATCACGTTCCGCGATAGCCTTGAGCGCGTGTACGACCCTTCCCAGTTGCGTACGTTCCTGGCGGTGGCGCAGACGCTGAGCTTCACGCAGGCCGCGCGGCGCCTCGGTCTGCGCCAGTCCACCGTCAGCCAGCATGTGCGGCGACTGGAGGACGCCGCCGGGCGGCAGTTGTTCAGCCGGGACACCCACTCCGTGGAGCTGACCGAGGACGGCGAGGCGATGCTGGGTTTCGCGCGCCGGATCCTGGAGGTGCACGAGCAGGCGACGGCGTTCTTCACGGGCACGCGGGTGCGCGGCAGGCTGCGGTTCGGCGCCTCCGAGGACTTCGTGCTGACCCGGCTGCCGGAGATCCTGGAGGCCTTCCGCTACGACCATCCCGAGGTCGACCTGGAGCTGACGGTCGAGCTGTCGGGCACGCTGCACGAGCAACTGGCGGCGGGGAAGCTGGACCTGGTGCTGGCGAAGCGGCGCCCCGAGGACCCGCACGGCCGGCTCGTGTGGCGCGACGAGCTGTCGTGGATCGGCGCGGAGCGGCTGCGGCTGGACGCGGACCGCCCGGTACCGCTGATCGTGTATCCGCCGCCGGGCATCACCCGGGCGCTCGCCCTGGAGGCCCTGGAACGGCAGGGACGGCCCTGGCGCATCACCTGCACCAGCGGCAGCCTGAACGGCCTGATCGCGGCGGCCCGCGCCGGCCTCGGCGTGATGGCCCACTCCCGCCGCCTGATCCCGCCCGGCCTGGTCCGCGTCCCCGACCGTGCCGGCCTGCCGGAACTCGGCCGCGTCGACTTCGTCCTGGTCCACGGCCACCGCCGCACCCCCGCGGAGGGTGCCGCCGACGCGCTGGCGGCGGCGATCCTGGCGGGCGGGGACCGACTGCACCGGCGCTGAGGCGAAGGTGACGGATCCGGCCGGGTCGACGCTGACAGAGGAGGGGACCGCGCTGCCGTACGGGCCGGCCACGAGGTGGCGGGACTGCCGCGGGCGCGGGGCTCGCCCCTGACGCGTGCGCCCGCCCGGCTTGCCGTGGGCAAAGGCCCGTCAACGGGACAAAGGGACCTCATGGCGTCGTACAGATTCGGTGGAGATTACGGGACCGAAACTTACGCAACCGTCAGCTTTCTGTCCGGCCCTTACCCATGTGAGCGCATTTCAAGTCACTGATCTGCGGTTACGTGAGCACTGTTCGTGTTCGACCCCCCTCCCGCGCGGTTCCCGGGTGGGGTAGCTTTCACGGCGCTGTGGGGAGCGCCACAAGAAGCGGGGAGCGGGGTTTGCGCGAGTTCACCAACCCTCCGTTGGCGTTGGCACCGCCGGTGGGCGGTCTGGCCGATGTCGTTTTCCAGCATGCCCAGGAAGACCCGCTGCACATCGCGCTCGGCCGCAAGGACGACGACGGCGGGTGGCGGGACGTGACCGCCGCCGAGTTCCGGGACGAGGTCCTCGCCCTCGCCAAGGGTCTGCTGGCCCAGGGCATCCGCTTCGGCGACCGGGTGGCGATCATGTCCCGTACCCGTTACGAGTGGACGCTGTTCGACTTCGCGCTGTGGACCATCGGCGCCCAGGTGGTGCCGGTGTACCCCACCTCCTCGGCCGAGCAGTGTTTCTGGATGCTCTACGACGCCGAGTGCACGGCGGCGGTGGTGGAGCACGAGGACCACGCGATGACCATCGCCACCGTCATCGACCGGCTGCCGCAGCTGGGCCGGCTGTGGCAGCTGGACTCGGGCGCCGTGCGGGAGCTGTACGACGCCGGCGCCCACATCGACGACGAGGTGGTGCACCGGCACCGGCAGGCGGTCACCCCGGACTCGGTCGCGACGATCATCTACACCTCCGGCACCACCGGCCGCCCCAAGGGCTGCGTCATCTCGCACGGCAACTTCATGTACGAGGCGGACACCGTCATCGATCGCTGGGAGCCGGTGTTCCACTCCAAGAAGGGCGACGAGGCGGCGACCCTGCTGTTCCTGCCGCTCGCGCACGTCTTCGGGCGGATGGTGGAGGTCGCCGCGATCCGCGGCAAGGTGAAGTTCGGCCACCAGCCGCAGATGAGCGCGGCCGCCCTGCTGCCCGACCTGGCCGCGTTCAAGCCGACGTTCTTCCTCGGCGTGCCGTACATCTTCGAGAAGGTCTTCAACGCCTCCCGCCGCAAGGCCGAGAAGGAGGGCAAGGCCGGGCCGTTCGAGAAGGCCGTCGAGGTCGCCGTGAAGTACGCGGAGGCGACGGAGGCGAAGGCCTGGGGCATCGGGCCCGGCCCGACGGCGGGTCTGCGCATGCAGCACCAGCTCTTCGACAAGCTGGTCTACTCCAAGATGCGGGCGGCGATGGGCGGCCGCATCCGGCACGCGATGACCGGCGGCTCGGGCATGGACCGGCGCCTCGGCCTGTTCTTCGCGGGCGCGGGCGTGCACATCTACGAGGGCTACGGGCTCACCGAGACCACCGCCGCCGCCACCGCCAACCCGCCCGAGCGCACCCGCTACGGCACCGTCGGGCAGCCCATCCCCGGCATGACCGTGCACATCGCGGACGACGGCGAGATCTGGCTGCGCGGCGACAACGTCTTCCAGGGCTATCTCAACAACCCCAAGGCCACCGACGAGGCACTGCACGACGGCTGGCTGGCCACCGGCGACCTGGGCGCCGTCGACGAGGACGGCTACCTCACCATCACCGGCCGCAAGAAGGAGATCCTGGTGACCTCCGGCGGCAAGAGCGTGTCACCCGGTGCGCTGGAGGAACGCGTCCGCGACCATCCGCTGGTCGCCCAGTGCATCGTGGTCGGAAACGACCGTCCGTACATCGCCGCCCTGGTCACGCTGGACCAGGAGGCCGTCGAGCACTGGCTGACCATGCGCAACAAACCGCAGATGCCGGCGGCCCAGCTGGTGCGCGACGCCGACCTGGAGACCGAGGTGCGGCGGGCCGTGGTGGCCGCCAACACCCTGGTCTCGCAGGCCGAGTCGATCCGCACCTTCCGTATCCTGGCCCAGCCCTTCACCGAGGAGCACGGCCTGCTGACCCCGTCGCTCAAGCTCAAGCGCAAGGCCATCGAGAACGCGTACGCGAACGAGGTCGAGGCGCTGTACCGGGCCTAGGGCCCTTCTGACGCCGCGGAGATCCATCAGAAGGGCCCAAGGGCCCTTCTGATGACATGGGTTCCTCGCTGTCAGGCTCGGCGGGCGTGGGACGCGAGGCGATCGGCGAGTTCGATGACGAGGTCGCGCAGTTCGTCGGGGCGCTCGATGACGAACGGCCGGTCGAGCGAGGCGAGTACCGGAGGCAACCAGTCGAGCCGCTCCGCCCGCAGCTCGACGCGCAGCCAGCGCTCCCTCGCCCGGTCCTCGCCCGCCGCGGGCTCGTGCTCCTCCAGGTGCGCGACGCCGGCGGGAAGGTGGGCACGGATCTGTTCGACCGTCCCGTGGATCCGCAGGGTCACCTCATGCCGGTACTCGGCCGTGGCGAACCCTGACAACAGGCGCTGTGCCGGACCGGGACCCGCCGGCGCCTCGAACGAGCCGGGCAGGGTCCGCGCGTCCGCGATGTGATCGAGCCGGAAGGTTCGGTCCTCGCCGATCCGGGCGTCCTTGCCCGTGACGTACCACCGGCCCGCGTGGGCGACGATCCCGTACGCGTGCAGCGTGCGTTCGCTGCGCCGTCCGTCACGGTCGGTGTAGCGGATCGAGACCGGCCGACGGTGGCGCACCGCATCGGCGATGGTGAGCAGGACCCCGGCGTCCGGGGTGTCGAACTCTCCCGGCTGATCCGTGAAGGCGAGGGAGTCCAGGAGTGTGTCGAGCCGGCTGGCGATGCGCTTGGGGAGCACCCTCCGGATCTTGGCCGACGCCGTCTCGTTCGCCGTGGTCTGCGTCGTCGTCAGCCCTGCCCGGCGGCCGGCGACCAGGCCGAGCAGCACGGCCAGCGCCTCGTCGTCGCTGAGCATGAGCGGGGGCAAGCGGTACCCGGGGGCGAGCCGGTACCCGCCGTAGCGGCCGCGCACCGATTCCACGGGCACGTCGAGGTCGATCAACTGGTCCACATACCGCCGCACGGTGCGCCCTTCGACGCCGAGCCGGTCGGCGAGTTCGGCCACCGTCCGGGTACCGCCCGACTGCAGCAGCTCCAGGAGGGTCAGCACGCGGCCGGTGGGTCGGGACATGTCCACAACCTAACGCGAATACTGGACCGATTCTGTCCACTATTCCTCCTAGCCTGCGACGTGCACGCCTCCACACAGCCACAAGGGGATCCCCATGGACTTCGTCTCGATCCGCATCATCACCAGCGACGTGGCACGTCTCGTCGAGTTCTACGAGCGCGCCACGGGAGTGCGGGCGACGTGGGCCACCGAGGACTTCGCCGAACTCAGGACCCCGGGCGCCACCCTCGCGATCGCCGGCACCCGCACCGTCCCGCTGTTCGCCCCGGGCGCTGCCCGCCCGGCGGACAACCACAGCGTGATCACCGAGTTCCTCGTCGACGACGTGGACCGCGTTCACCAGAACCTGACCGGCTTCGTCACCGACTTCGTCAACGGGCCCACCACGATGCCCTGGGGCAACCGGTCGCTGCTGTTCCGCGACCCCGACGGCAACCTCGTCAACTTCTTCACCCCCGTCACCCCGGCCGCCATCGAGAAGTTCGCACCCTGACGCAACGCGCAGCGGAGGCGCCCGGTCCGCCCCGGTCACGCGACGGGCGGGTTGAACCGGGACCAGGGCCCTTCTGATGGCGGGGTACGCCGCGGCGCTGCGAGGGTCCCAGTCGACCTTCTCTTCAGCACAGCGGCTCCGACGGGAGTCCCGTCGGAGCCGCTGTGCGTTCGCGTCCTCAACTCACCGATGCCCCCATGTCATGAGAGGGCGAAGCAGGCCGTCGCTAACCGACACCGACCCGGAAGATCTTGTCCGAGCCGTCCGCCGCCCCTCCGTTGTTGTCGCAGTTGGTGGTCGACAGCCACAGCCGGTCGGCGCCCGGCACCTTGGTGACCGTACGCAGCCGGCCGTAGGTGCCGACGTAGTACGCCGTCGGGGTGCCGACGCTCTCCTTGTCGCCGTCGATCGGGATCCGCCACAGGCGTTCGCCGCGCAGGGACGCCATGTAGACGACGTTGCGCACGATGGCGATGCCGCTGGGCGAGGCCTCGGAGACGTTCCAGGTGGCCTTCGGGTTGGTCATCCCGGAGACGCTGCAGGAACCCTCGCAGGTCGGCCAGCCGTAGTTGGCGCCCGGCTTGATCAGGTTCAGTTCGTCCTTGGAGCTGTTGCCGAACTCCGCCTCCCACAGCCGGCCGTTGCGGTCGAAGGCAAGGCCCTGTGGGTTGCGGTGGCCGAGGGAGTACACGTAGTTCCCGAAGGGGTTGCCGGGGGCCGGTTTCCCGTCCGTCGTCATGCGCAGGATCTTGCCGTTGAGGGAGTTCTTGTCCTGGGCGAGGTCGGGTGTCTGGGCCTCGCCGGTGGAGACGTAGAGGTAGCCGTCGGGGCCGAAGGCGAGGCGGCCGCCGTTGTGGTAGCGGTTCTTCTTGATGCCCTGGAGGAGGACGGTGTAGGCGCTCAGGGAGCTTCCGTCGTACGTCATACGGACCACGCGGTTGCCCTCGGACGCGGTGTGCATGAAGTAGACGTAGTGGTTGCTCGCCCACTTGGGGTCGACGGCGACGCCGAGGAGCCCGCCCTCGCCGTTGGTGGTGACGGCGTTGGGGACGGTCCCCACCTGGGTCCTCGCGCCGGCCTTCGTGACCTTCCAGACGCGGAAGTCGTCCCGCTCGGTGACCAGGGCGGACTGTCCGTCGGGCAGCCAGAAGATGCCCCACGGGATCGTCCAGCCCGTGGACAGGGTGGAGACGGACGACGGGACGCCGCCGTCGGCGGCGCACGCCTTCGTCGTGACGTTCACCGTGTTGCTCCGCGCGGACACGTTGCCCGCCGCGTCGCGGGCGACGACGTTCAGGGCGTACGGGCTGTCGCAGGCGAGGCCGGTGAGGGTGGTCGACGTACCGCTGGTGACCGTCTTGTAGACCGTGGTGTCACTGCGCACGTCGTACGCCACGACCGCCCGGTCGTCCGTGGAGGCGCCCCACTTCAGGTCGACGCTGTTCGACGTGACGCCGGCCGCGGACAGGGTGCCGGGTTTCTTCGGTGGTGTGGTGTCGGAACTGGGCCGGGTCGCGCAGTCGACGACCGGGCTCGCGGTGGACGTGTTGCCGGCCGCGTCCCGGGCGATGACGGTGAGGTTGTACGTCGTGTCGGGTGCGAGGCCGGTCAGCGCTTTGGAGGTCGAACTCCCCGGTGCCTCACCGATCTTGTTGCCGTGCTCGTAGAGGTCGTACGCCGTCACGCCCACGTTGTCGGTGGCGGCGCCCCAGGACAGCTTCAGGCCGTTCTCGCCGATGTCCGCGCAACTGGGCCTGCCGGGGCGGGTCGGCGGCTGGGTGTCGGCCGCAGCGGCGACGCTGCCCCCGGTGAGGCCGACGAGTGGGAGGGAAAGGGCCAGGGAGAGGCCCCACGCCAGTGTTCTGGTGGGTTTCATGGTTGTCCCCTCAGCCCGTGTACCGGGTGAAGACCTTGAGGTAGTCGTACGGCTGCTGCGAGACACCGCTGCAGGAGTCGCCGTCGGTGCCCGAGCCGCAGGGGCGGTCGCGGTTGACGGACCAGTAGGTGAGGCGCCCGATGTGGTGCTGCTGGGCGTAGGCGAGCATGGTCTGGAAGTCGGCGACGCGGACGCGCTCACCGGAGTCGTCGGTCTTGCCGTTCATCGAGGACAGTCCGATGTGGGCGTACGCGGTGGCGTCGCTGTAGCCGTACGCCGACTTGACCCGGGCCTTGAGGCCCTCCATGGCCTGCGTGGTGAGGGTGCCCATGGTGGTGGTGCCGCCGCCGAAGTCGAACGGCATGACGCACCAGACGTCGTTCGCCAGACCGGAGTTGGCGGCCCGCTTGATCATGTCGACGCCGGTGGAGTCGGGACCGCTGGTGGTGGTGCCGAAGGTGATGACGGTCTTCAGGCCGGGGTTGTTCGCCTTCACCGTCTTCAGCGCGTCGACCACCCGCTGCCGCACCGTGGCGTTCGACCACTCGGTGTTCTCGATGTCGATGTCGAGGGCCTTCAGCCGGTACGCGTCGATCACCTTCTGGTACGCGCCCGCGAGCGCCGAGGCGCTGGAGCACTTCTCGCCGAGCTTGTTCCCGCTCCAGCCGCCGACGGAGACCATGACGTCGCCGCCGGCGGATCTGATCGCGTCGATCCTGGACTGGTCGGTGCCGCCGGTCAGCGGGCGCGTGCCGTCCCACTTCGGGTTGCAGCCGCCGTCGGAGAGGATGAACGCGAGCGTGAACCACTTGACGCCGGTCGCCGACATCACCGAGGTGGGGTTCGGTGGGTTGCCCCAGCCGAGGTACTCGTAGGGGGCGACGGCCATGCCGGGTGAAGCGGCAGCGCTCTTGAGGGAGTTGGCGGGCTGCACGCGGATCAGCCGGGTCTCGCCCGGCCGCAGGGTCGCGCTGTAGGAGTCGGCGATCACGCCCTTGTGGGATCCGGACCACAGGTCGGTGACGTCACCGGAGCCGGTGAAGCCCACCTGGGACCAGTCCACGGAGACCGTCGCGTTGCCGGACGTGCCGGTGTTGAACAGGGCCACCACGTACTGGCCGTCCTTCTCCTTCTTGCTCCAGACCTGCTTGACCCCACTGTTCACGATCCGCTTGGCGGCGACGCCGTCCTGGTTGACCCCGATCAGCCGGTCGTTCGTCAGCATCGCCTCGTCGACCGGGTCGAGGTCGGTCAGGTCTGTGCCGAGCAGCAGCGGCGAGGCGGCCATCGCCCAGAGGGTGAAGTGGGACCGGCGCTGGTCGGCGGTCAGGCCCACCCGGTCGCCGTTGCCGATCTCCAGGGAGTCGAGGTCGTTCCAGCCGCCGGGGCCCGCGTACGGCTGCCAGGAGGCGGCCGAGTTGAAGCGGGAGGAGACGTGCGACCAGTCGGTGAGCGGATAGCCGCTGCCGTTGGAGCCGGGGCCGCAGTAGCACTCCACGTCACCCTGTGTGCGCCAGCTGTTCGCCAGCTTCTTCCAGGTGGTGGCGTCCGCGATCGGAAGGTTGTTGGACAGCGCGAAGTTGATGGGCCGTCCGGAGGCACGCAGCGCCTTGTCCCAGGCCTGGACGTCGGGGATGTCCTGGCTGCCCACTCCGTCGATCTTCAGGTAGTCGACCCCCCAGGAGGCGAACTGCCGCGCCCAGGAGTTCACGAACTCCTGCGCGCCCGGCTTCCCGTAGTCGATGTAGTACATGTTCTTGCAGTTGTAGTTCTTCTCCGTCTTCGAGGTGTCCGCGATGTCCTTGGCGTGGTACGAGGTCCCCTCGATCGGCGTGTTCCTGGTGACGGCGTTCTTGGCGATGCCGGGGGTCACGTAGAAGCCGAACTTCAGGCCCTTGGAGTGGATGTAGTCGGCCAGCGCCTTGATGCCGGACGGGAACTTGGCGGTGTCGACGGCCCAGCGGCCGTAGGAGTCGACGACGAAGCCGTTGTCGTCGCACTTCTGCCAGAAGTCGTCCAGGTTGATGTGGACGAAGCCGTGGTTCTTGAGGCCGCTCGACACGAGCGCGTCGGCCTGGGCCTTGATCTTCGCCTCGGTCGGCGAGCGGCGCACGAAACTCCAGCTGCTCCAGCCCATCGCGGGCCGGACCGACTGGCCGTTGTCGGAGGCGGCCGCCGGGCGGGCGGCGGCCAGCAGCGGGATCGCCGAGGCGATCAGCAGCCCGACCAGGGCCACGACCAGTGATCTGACGCGCGTGATGGGGGTGATCCGTGTCATGACTGTCCCCTCTTCGCGGGAGTCGCGTACGAGGTGCCGACCCATGCCTCGTCGATCCGCAGGCGCTGGTAGCGGGTCGTGTCGGTGGAGGCGGCCCAGGTGGAGTCGACCTCGAGACGGACGTAGCGGGCGCTCGAGGCGGTGAGGTCGATGCCCTGGATGCCGCGGCGACTGGGCAGCTGACCGGACTTCACCGGGCTTCCCCAGGTCGAGCCGTCGGCGCTCAGGTACACCTTGTAGTCCTTGATCCGCGCCGACTGCTCGGTGTCCGAGCGGGCGTAGGCGACGGAGTCCTCGCGCTGGTTGAGCCCGAGGTACTGGACCTTCTTCGCCGAGCCGAGGTCGAAGGTGAGGTTCACCGGGAGCGTCTTGTTGTTGTCCCAGTAGGTGCGGTAGTCGCCGTCATTGGCGGCCGAGCCCGCGTGACCGCTCGCCGAGGCGCTCGCGCTCACCTTGACGCCGGAGAGGATCCCCTGGCGGCCGGCCGCCGTGACCTTGAACACCGTGTCGTACGGGTCCCAGTTCCCGAGGCCCGTGAGGGTGAGCACACCACCCGACTGCGACCACGAAACCGCCGCTCCGGTACGGAGGTTGGTGACCGACGCGATGCGGTAGCCGTTGTCGCGGACGCGCAGGGTGCTGGTGCTGGGCGGGGTCAGGACGTGGATGTACTGGCGGTTGGGGTCGGTCTTGCTGATCGTGGTCACTCCGTGCGCGCCGTCGTTCCAGAAGCCGGGTTTGAGGCCGCCGTACATGTAGCCGCCGCCCTCGGTGCCGTGCAGGGACTCCCAGATGGGGCCGAGGTAGGAGTTCGCGAAGTTGTTGAAGTCGGCCTGGTTGGCCGGGAACGTGCCGTTGACCTGAGCGGTCTCGGCCATCAGCGCCTTCACGGACGAGCCCGCGTTGGTGACGAGGCGACCGAGGGTGAGCATCTTGTCGACCGACGGGTCGGTGCCCCCGTACCACCAGGCGCCGGTGGAGGGCAGCTTGAAGTCGGCCTCGGTGAGGCGGGGCTGGGCGGTGTAGACAGCCTGCGGGTAGTCGTACTCCGGCGTCATCCCCGTCTTCTGCTCATTGCTGATCATGTCCATGATCGGCGTGTCTTCGTTGTTGTTGCTGATCGTGTAGTTCGGACGCTTCTGGTAGATCTGCGCGTAGAGGTTGTTGCTCTCCCAGTAGGCGTTGTCGTTGTCGATCCAGAAGCCGCCGAGGTCGGGGTAGCGGTCCATGACCTCGAAGAAGTTGTCGTAGCTGAACTGCCCGAAGCCGTCCCGGGTGGTCAGGTCGACGTTCTTGCCCTTGTAGGCCGAGTACGCGGCCGAGTCGAGCCACTCGTGGCCGCCCTCGGCGTGCCACTGGGGGTCGTCGGTCATGTAGAGGATGACCTTCAGGCCCTTGGCCTTCGCGGCGGTGACCAGTTCGCCGAGGAAGTCCCGCTTGGTGGAGCAGGAACCGGGGATCTTCGACGGCCAGGCGCGGGCGTAGCCGAGGCGGCTGTGGAAGGAGGCGAGGACCAGGTACTGCGTGTGCAGCTTCTGGGCCTCCTTCACCCAGTAGTCGGGACTCCAGCCGCCGTTCGTGACGTCGTTCTCCCATGCGGCGCAGTCGGTGTGGGCGGGGGCGGTGCGCAGGCCCCAGTGCAGGAAGAGGCCGCCGACGGCGTTGCGGAGGAACTGCTGGCGGGGGTTCTCCAGGTCGAGGGGCGTCGCTGACGCGGCGGGGTCGCGCATGTCCAGGGCGGCCGCGCGCGGAGGGGTCCGCGGGGCGGCGAGGGCGCCGGGGTGGGTGAGTCCCAGGACCATGGCGAGGACGAAGAGGACGATCGCCGCGGCACGGCGCCGCGGCACGGTGGGGGGTTTCATGGCGGCGCTCCTCACGCGAGCTGGTAGCCGCGGAGATTGGTGAGCAGGAGGTAGGTGTCCTGCAGGGACCCGGAGGTGTCGCCGAGGGAGCGGTAGATGCCCCACTTCGGCCGCACGCGGTCGGCGAGGAAGGTGTCGACGCCGCTCTTCGACGCGTCGATGACGGTCGAGCCGCCACTCTTGAGGATCCAGCGGACCGAGCCCGCCGAACCGTCGCCGACCTTGATCTGGAAGTCGACGTCGGTCCACTTGTCGTGCAACGGGTCCAGGTCGGTGCGGCCGATGAGGATGTCGTCGATGGCGAGCTTCAGCTCGATGGTCTGCTTGCCGTTCACCCGGCGCAGCGACTGCACGACGATCGGCGAGGAGCCGGCGCCCGGCTGCTTCATCTGCATGATGTGCGTGAAGGTGGTGGTCGCCTTCAGCGAGCTCGGGATGTACATGGAGTACGTGACCCGCCAGGTCTGACCCTGGGTCCACTTGAGGTAGTTGCTGCCACTGCCGTTGCGCAGCCCGGTGACCTCCTGCCGCTGGCGGTCGGTGGACGTGTCGCGGTCGACCGTGTGCATGTTGAAGCGCCAGTTGTTGCCGGTGGCGTAGATGTGCGGCGCTCCGGAGGGGTGCGAGTCCGCGCGGTCGTCCTCGATCGTCTCGAAGGCGCCGAGTCCGTCACCGCTCGCGGACGGGGCCCACTTCTGCTGCCAGGAGGCGGCGTGTGCGGTGCCCGCGACGGGCAGACCGACGGCCGCTCCGGCGGCACCGGCGATCGCGGCGCCCAGCAGCGTCCTCCTGGACGCGCTCGCACGGGAAGCACTGTTCTTTCTGGATGTGCTCATGACACTAATCACCTCGCAGTTGTTCGTTCATGATCAGGAAAGCACCCAGGCCGTGGAAGTCGTCGGTGGCCCGGGTGCGGGCGACGTAGTACGCGTAGTCGCCGACGTTCGTGCCGACGGAGATGTCGGCGAGGTTCGTACGGCCGTCCGTGCCGACCGACAGCTTCGCCAGGACACCCTGGTAGCCGCGCCGGGCGACGGCCCTGTAGTGCGGGGCGAGATAACCCTGCTGGGCGCCGCGCGACAGGGCGTAGGTGAACATGCTGGAGCACGACGTCTCGGTCCAGTTGCCACTGCGTCCGCCCTTGTCGATCACCTGGAACCAGCGTCCGGTCGCCGGGTCCTGGTACTTCTCCAAGCCGGCCGCCAACCTCCTGAAGATCTTGAGGAGTTGGGCGCGGCGTGGGTGGTTCGCGGGGATCGCGTCGAGCACGTTGGTGATCGCCATGGAGTACCAGCCGACCGCACGGCACCAGTGCTCGGGGGCGAGCCCGGTCTGCGGATCCGCCCAGCTCACGGTCTTCGACTCGTCGTAGGCGTGCCTCAGCAGCCCGTTCGCGACCTGCAGATGGCTGCCGTAGAGGGAGAGCTGCTTGGCCGCCTCGTCGTTCGCGTACGCGCTGTCGCCGAACTCCTTGCCGTACTCGACGAGGAACGGGTTCACCATGTAGACGCCGTCCGCCCAGAGTTGGTGGGCGCGGCTGGCGGTGTCGGCGTGCCAGAAGCCCCCGTCGCTCGTGCGCGGGTAGGTGTTCAGGCGGTCGCGGATCTTCTGCGCCGCCTTGCGGTAGCGGTCCTGGCCCGTCTCGTGGTGCAGGATCACCAGCAGCCGGCCGGCCTGCATGCTGTCCAGGCTGTTGAAGGACTGGCCGATGGTGCCGTCGCTGGTCACGAAGCGGTCGACGTAGTCCTTGATGTAGGTGAGGTAGCGGGCCTCGTGCGTGCGCCGGTAGGTGAGGTACTGGCCGTAGAGGTAGAGGCCGACCGGGTAGGACCAGCCGCCGATGGTGCTCGGGGTGTAGCGGGCCGTGGTGGAGTCGACGAGGGCCACGGACCAGTCGGGGGCCGCGGCCGGGCGGCTCGCGGGCGGCGGGCTCGCGCTCGCGGCCGCGGGCGGGACGGCCGTCGGCAGAGCGGACAGGGTGACGGCGGCCAGGGCGACCGACGTCAGCGCCGCGGGCAGGGGTCGGCGTCTCATGTGCCTCCCTTTCGAAGGACTTTCATCCGATGTCTGGCGAACGGGAGCCTCCGGCTACGCGGTCGGCGTCGTGGTGTTGTGCATGGGTGCCTACCTGCTTTCCGGAAGGCGGGGGGAAGGGAAAGCCCAGGACAGCATGGTGAGGGTCGACGTTCACATGGATGTACCGCGTTCAGCGACTCGTTCGACAGCGCCATACAGAGTTGCGGCACAAGGCGTCGCGGTCAATGGTCCGGACCGAAGACGTCGGATGCGTTTCCGGCCAATCTCCGGTCGATCTCCGGCTGGTCTCGGCTCGAACTCCAGCCGCCCTGCGGCCGGTTCGGTCCTCCCGACGCCGACTGGCCGGTCAGTTCCGCCGGATTCCAGCGGATTTAGCGGTCAGGAATGCATTACGGCCCGTGATCGTTGACGATGGGAGTGCCATCTGACGACAACCGTAAGGATCAAGAGCTCGTGAGCAGCAAGGTCCCCCCGATCATCCTCAACAACGGCGTCGAGATGCCCCAGCTGGGTTTCGGCGTCTGGCAGGTGCCCGACGACGAGGCGGAGCGGGCGGTCGCCACCGCGTTGGAGACCGGGTACCGCAGCATCGACACAGCGGCGATCTACGGCAATGAAGAGGGTACGGGCAAGGCCATCGCCGCCTCCGGCGTCCCCCGCGAGGACATCTTCGTCACCACCAAGCTCTGGAACAGCGACCACGGGTACGACGCCACCCTGCGCGCCTTCGACGCGTCGCTGGAGAAGCTCGGCCTGGAGTACGTGGACCTGTACCTGATCCACTGGCCCACCCCCTCCCGGGACCTGTACGTCGACACGTACAAGGCGTTCGAGAAGCTGAACGCCGACGGCCGGACCCGGGCGATCGGCGTCTCCAACTTCGAGCCGGAGCACCTTCGGCGGCTCATCGCCGAGACGTCGGTCGTCCCGGCCGTCGACCAGATCGAGCTGCACCCGCATCTGCAGCAGCGCGAGGCCCGCGAGTACCACGCTGAGCAGGGCATCGCCACCGAGGCCTGGTCTCCGCTCGGCCAGGGCAAGGGCCTCCTGGAGGTCCCGGCGATCGTGGCCATCGCGCGGAAGCACGGCCGCACCCCGGCTCAGGTCGTGCTGCGCTGGCACCTTCAGCTCGGCAACGTGGTGATCCCCAAGTCCGTGACGCCGTCCCGGATCAAGGAGAACATCGAAGTCTTCGACTTCAGCCTGGACACCGAGGACCTCGCGGCGATCAGCGCCCTGAACGAGGACCGGCGCCTGGGCCCGGACCCGTCGACCTTCGAGATGGGCTGACCGTTTCTTCGGACTCCCTGTCGCCGACGCGCCCCGCACCGCTCCTACGCGGTGTCCGGGGCGCGTCGCGCGTCGTGGTGGCGTAGGCGCTCACCAGGATCAGCGCGCAGCCCGCCCACTGTGCGGGCGTCGGCCGCTCCCCCAGCACCAGGGCGCCGAGCGCCAGCGCTCCCACGGGGGTGAGCAGCAGCAGGACCGCTCCCGTGTGGCTGGGCAGCCGGGGCGAATTGAGAGCCACCAGCAGCCACCCGACGACCTGGCTGCTGAGCGCGACCAGCGCCAGCCAGCCCAGTGTGCCGAGGGACGGCGTGAGGTCGAGGCTGCCCCAGGCGGCGCCGCCGATCGCCGAGACGACGGCGGCCGAGACGATGACCACCGTGTAGGTCGTGCGGACGTGCCCCTGGAAGCCGCCGCGGCGCAGCAGGAACAGGAAGCCCGAGTAGCTCAGGGCGGCGAGGACGGCGTGCACAGTGCCCGCGGCCGGATCACTGCCGCCGACGTCCCGTTCGAAGAGACCGCCGGTGAGGACGACGCCCGCGACCAGCACGGGCAGCCAGGCCAGGAAACGGCCGGGCACGCGCTCGCGGTCCACGGCCCAGGCGAGTAGCGGCACCAGCACCACCTGGACGTTGACGAGAACTGTGGACAGTCCCGCGCCCACCTCGTTGATCGACTTCGTCCACAACAGGGCGTCCCCGGCGAACAGCGCCCCGCCTGCCAGGCCGTACAGCAACTGGCGCCGGGGCGGTCGGCCCTGACGGCGGTACTCGGGCAGCGCCAGCAGGACGAGCAGCGGCAGGGCCATCAGACAGCGGTACACCGATGCGGTGCCCGCGTCCGCGCCGGACAGATCGATGCAGACCGGCGACAGGGACAACGCCAGGGCACCGGCTGCCTGGCCCCCGAGCGGCCCGCCGGGAATCCGCCGGGCGCTCCGACGACCGGACGTGGTGTCGGTACGTGCCACTGGGCGTGGCCTCCTCCCCGTCCGGTGACGCGGCACGGCGCCGGTGGCGAGTACCCGGGCTCCGGCGCCTTCACTCACAGCTCTGGCGCGTCCCGCGGAGACAAGGCCGCGGCGCGCCCCATGCCGACAGGCTTGACGCGGCCATGCCGAAGGGGCACCTTGGTTCCGCCAGGTAAGGAAACTTTCCTAACAGAAGGGTCCCCCACAGTGCGTACGCGAACACTGACCCTCTCCGTGGCCTGCTCGGCCGCCCTGCTCACCGCCGGCGTGCTCCCCGCGACGGCCACCGGCGCCACCACACCGACGTCCGCCCAGGAGGGCACGGTCAGCGCGGCCGACCTGCTCGCCAAGGTGACGAGCTGTTCGCAGATCTCCAGCGGCAAGTACCGGACCGACGACGAGACCTCGGCCACGATCCCCGTGTGCGGAAAGAACGGCGCGGTGTTCTGGAAGGCCGACATGGACATCGACTGCGACGGCCAGCGCACCTCGAACTGCAACGAGAACACCGACCCCTGGTACCAGGACGACACGGCGTTCCATCAGTCCAACGGCAAGCCGCTCAAGGCCGACTCGCTGCCGTACGTCGTCGTGCCCAGCTCCAGCAGCATCTGGAACTACTCCGGCGCCGGCATCAAGGGTGGCGGCGTGGTCGCCGTCATCTACAACAACAAAGTCGAGTACGCCGTCGTCGGAGACACCGGCCCCACGAAGATCATCGGCGAGGCCTCGTACGCCACCGCCAAGGCCCTCGGTATCGACCCGGACCCGGAGACCGGCGGCGCGGAATCCGGGGTGACCTACATCCTCTTCAAGAACTCCCAGGTGTCCCCGATCGAGAGCCACAGCGCGGCGGTCACCCTGGGCGACCGCCTGGCGCAGCAGTTCCTGAGCAACAACTGACCGGCGGTTCCTGAACAGCAACTGACTGGTGGGACAATCTAGTTGGGCTGCCCGATCGGCCGTACGACGACGGTGTTGACGTCGACGCCGGCGGGCTGCCCGACCGCCCACACGACGGAGTCGGCGATCTGGTCGGCGGTGAGCATCAGTTGGAGCGCTCTCGGAGCAAGGAGACCCGGGGGCGCGGGCAGCGGGCCTCAGCCCGTCCGCTCCGCCGTGTACACCGTGTGCGCCGCCAGCACGAAGACGTCCCGCCGCCGGTGCACGCTCGCCGGGTCCTCGGGGTCGAGCAGCCGGTCGAGGGTGGCACGGTCGGTGGCGTCGAGCTCGTCGCCGAAGCCGTCCCGCGTCCGGGAGAGGACGGTGGCGACATGGTCGCGGGCCCGGTCCGTGGTGGGCGCGGGCAGGTCGAGCAGGAAGCTGCGCGTGCCGGTGTGCCTCAGGCCCGCGGCGGCCATCAGTCCCGGCCAGTCCTCGGTCTCGGCGACGGCCCCGGGCAGGTCCGCGCGCATCCGCGCGAACCACTCCTCCTCCAGCGCGTCCAGCCGGGCCTGCAGCCCGGGCCGGCCGATGCCGAGGTCACGGGGGAGGAAGCGAGCGGGCAGGCCGCCCTCCAGGAGGGCGAGGGTGCCGCCGGGCGCGAGCCGCGCGGCGAAGGCGGCGAGCGCGGCCCGCTGGTCGCCGAGGTGGTGCAGACTGCGGCTGGCCCACAGCAGGTCGGGCGGGTAGTCCAAGTCGTCGAGCACACCCGGCAGTTCACCGGCGAGGGTGCCGAATCGGTCGGCGACGCCGAGCCTCGCGGCCCGGGCGTGGGCCCGCTCCAGCAGCGGCTCCGTGCCGTCCACGGCGACGACCCGGGCACCGGGGAAGGCATCGGCCAACAGACAGGAGACGACACCGGGCCCGCTGCCCGCGTCCACGATCAGCCCGGGCGCCGTCTGCTTGTGCCCGAGCCAGGCCAGGGCCCGCTCGTACAGAGGCGTGAACAGCTCCGCCTGGGCCTCCAGCACCGAAGCCATCTCGTTCCAGTCGATGTCGGCGTGGTCGTGGTGGTGTCCAGGAGAGCGGCCCTGAGGCCGATCTTCGTGGTGTTGGTGCGTCATGGGGGTCAGCCTCTCGTCACGATGCGGCCAGCGTGCCCCGCCGCACCGGGAGCGGACCAACGTTGTTGCCAGGACGGCAACGAACCCACGGCCACGAACCGACGGCCACGAACCGACGGCCACGAACCGACGGCGAGGACACCGATCGCATACGCGATCCGCCGGGGCCGGCCCGCGAGGGGCGGCCCCGGCGGATGGCGTCAGGAGACGGTCAGCCGGTCAGAGCGCCGGGTAGGCGTTCTTCATCAGCTCCTGGAACTGGGCCGAGAACCAGTGGCCGGAGACCGGGGCGTTCGGCAGGGCGCCGGACAGGTTGTTGCCGTTGCGCGGGTTGCCCGTGTAGGTCGGGTCGCACATCCGGTCGAAGCCCTTGCCCTCGTCGTTCGGGATGG
This sequence comes from Streptomyces violaceoruber, assembly GCA_000720805.1. Classification (GTDB taxonomy): domain Bacteria; phylum Actinomycetota; class Actinomycetes; order Streptomycetales; family Streptomycetaceae; genus Streptomyces; species Streptomyces cellulosae_A. The sequence continues at coordinate 135,626 of JODI01000004.1, read as the reverse complement.
CGCTGCTGGAGCCGTCGGACTCGCCCGGGGGCTTCATCCAGACGTACGCGTCGATCCCGGCGGCGGGGCTGGCCTGCGGGCGTTCGCCGAGGCCGGCGCCGGACTGGTTGCACCAGTTGCCGATGTGGATGCGGCGGTCGTAGCGGCCGCCGTTGACGTACGCGTCGACGTCCGTCGTCGGGCCCGGTCCGGCGGGCCGCGCGGTGCCGCCCCAGCCGTTGCGGGAGGTGTCGATCAGCATGCCGATACCGGAGTTGAAGCCGGTCGTGACCAGCTGGTTGCGGAAGGCCTGGGCGAAGGACAGCTCGTCGACGTACCGGTTCCAGTCGACCCACTTCGACTCGCGGACCGACTTGCCGCCCGCCGAGTCGTTGATGGTGAAGTTGTTCTCCTTCAGGGCGCTGTAGTTGGCCGTGTTGGTGATGAAGCCGTGGACGTCGTTGACCGTGGCGCCCTCGGAGGTGGCCGCCTCCTTCATGACGGTGGCGCTGGCGGCGAAGTTGTCGTCCCAGCCGATCCAGCCGTGGTGCCCGGCGTCGATGTAGTTGTAGACGTTGGGCACGTCACCGAGCTTGTTCAGGGCGTAGCCGACGCCCTTCTGGTAGTTGCCGTTGGCCTTCATCACGTCGCACTGCGGGGTGGCGGTGGGCCGGCTGCCGGTGTTGGTGACGAGGTTGGGCAGCGAGTCGATCTCGATGGTGGTGACGATCCGCAGCGAGGCGTACTTGGCGTCGGCGAGGATCGCCTTGATCGGGTCGATGTACTGCGTCTTGTACTTGTCGATTTCCGTCGGGCCGAGCTCGCCGTTGGAGGCGAGGGCGGCGCAGTCGCGTCCGGGCAGGTTGTAGATGACCAGCTGGACGACGAGTTCGCCGGAGCCCTTCTGACGGAGCGCCTCGTCGAGGTGGGCGCGCAGACCCATCCCGCCGTTGACACCGTTGATGGCGGCGATCCGGTCCAGCCAGACGCCGGTCGGCTGGTTGGCGATGCGGCTGCCGCCCGGCTCCGCGGCGGCCTTCGCGGACCACTCGGGGTTCACGTACACCTTGGCGCCGCTGTAGGGGTTGTCGACCCGGGTGGCGCCCCCGGGGTCCGTCGGATCGGTCGGGTCTGTGGGGTCGGTGGGGCCGCCGCCGTCGACGTTGCAGGTCACACCGTCGAGGGTGAAGGTGGCCGGGATCGCGTTGGTGCCGCTGTAGGTGCCCTGGAAGCCGAAGCTCACCGAACCACCGGTGGCCAGCGACCCGTTGTAGCTCTCGTTGGCCGCGGTGACGGCGGCACCGCTCTGGCTGACTTTGGCGTTCCAGCCGCTGGTGACCTTCTGGTTGCCGGCGTACGACCACTTCACCGACCAACTCGACTTGGCAGCACTGTTGTTGGTGACGGTGACGTTGGCGGTGAAGCCGGTGTCCCACTGGTTCTGCACCTTGTAGTCGACGGTGCAGGGGGCGACGGCGGCAGCGCCGGCGGCTCCGGGGACGACGGCGAACGCCGTCCCGGAGGCCCCGGCGACCAGCGCCAGGGCGGCGAGCATCGCGGTTCTGTTACGACTCATGAGTGGGGGTTCCTTCTCCGTTGCGGGTGACTCGACTGCGGATGGACTCGGGGGGGTGGATGGCGTCAGTGGTGAATGGACTCGGCGGTGGATGGAGTCGGCGGTGCATGGACTCGGCGGTGGATGGAGTCGGCGGTGAGTCGACTCGGGGTGGATGACTCGGTCGCGGGTGAATCGTCGGCGGGAGTTGTCAGCCGTTCAGGGCGCGCAGACGGTCGCGCAGCCCGACGCCGTACGCGGTGGGCGTGCCGTCGTAGCCGGTGATCAGGGACGGGCCGGAACCGCAGTCCCAGGTGTTCCAGGTCCAGCCCAGATAGGACAGGCCCCGGTCGTCGAACCACTTCATGACCTGGTCGACGAAGCCGTGCGAGCAGGTGTTCTCGCCGATCTCCCCTGCAACCAGCGGCACTTGGGCGGCGACGGGGGCGAGTGTGGAGTTCCAGCAGCTTTCGTTCGAGCAGGTGTTGAAGTTGTACACGTGCCAGGCGGCGGCGAGATTGCCCGCCGGGTCGGTCGGTCTGTAGGTGAGCCACTGGCCGAGGTCGTTCGAGTAGGCGAGTCCGCCGGCCAGGATCAGGTTCCTGGCGCCGGTGCCCCGGACAGCGTCGACGAGGTCCTGCATCCCGGCGACCTCGTACCCGATGCCGGGGCAGGTGCCGCCGTCCCGCCAGCACTGCCACGCCTGGGTGACCGTGGAGGTGGCGCGGTCCGGGTAGGGCTCGTTGAACAGGTCGAAGGCGACGGTCGTGTCGTCCTTGAAGGTGTTCGCCACCGAGGTCCAGAAGGACGGCGCGTACCGCATGTCGGGCATCGGCTTCTGGCAGCTGGCGTGCACGTCGGAGCAGCCGGCCGAGTTGCCGGTGTACTGGCCGTAGGACCAGTGCAGTTCGAGCAGCGGCGTCATGCCGTGCGCCTTCACCTTGGCCACCAGGTCCTTGACGGCGCCCACGTAGTTGGCGCCGGCGTACTGCGCCTGGATGTTGGAAAGTCCCAGCCAGCACTCCTCGTTGAGGGGGATACGGACGGTGTTGGCCTTCCAGTCGGCGATCGCCTTCACGGAGGCGTCGTCGACCGGTCCGTCCCAGATGCCGCGACCCTGCACGCACATGAACTCGCCGCCCGAGCGGTTCACGCCGAGCAGTCGGCGGGTGTTCCCGCCGGCGTCCACGAGCTTGTTGCCCGAGACACGCAGAGCGGGTGCCGTGCCGTCACCGGTGTCCGGCGGATCGGTCGGACCCGTCGGGTCCGTCGGCCCGGTGTCGGTGTTGCAGGTGGTGCCGTTGAGCTTGAAGGACGTCGGTACGGCGGTGCTGCTCGTCGAGTAGGCGATGAACCCGGCGCTGACACTCGCGCCGGTGCCCAGCTGCCCGTTGTAGCTCTCGTTGGCGGCGGTGACCGTCCTACCGGACTGGGACCACTTGGCGTTCCAGCCCTGACTGACCTTCTGGCCGTCTCCGAGGTCGAAGGTGAGACTCCAACTGCTCACGGCGGCGGCGTTGTTCGTGACCTTCACGGCTCCCTGGAAGCCGGCGTCCCACTGGCCGGTGACGGAGTACTCCACCGTGCAGGCGGGTGCGGCCCCGGACGCCGTGACTGCCGTGATCATCATGGACCCGACAAGCGCGAGCGTGCCGGTGACGGCTAAAAGTACTGAACGCGGGGGGTGTCGCATGAGCGACTCCTTGCAGATCAGGCGCGTCGTGACGGACGCGTCGACTGATGGAACCGCTCCCACTGGTGTCAGGAAGGTAGCGCCAAGTGACGGTAAAGAACAGAGGGGTTGCTGACTTTTCCTCAACACTCCTTGTCGAATCTTTTCGACTCTTCAAGCACCTTGACCCCTACCACACCCGTCCCCACTATGGGAGCGCTCCCACTGGTTCAAGCCTTGACTTCTCCGAGCCGCAAGGAGGAACCAGCACATGCCCCCCACAACAAGACGCCGGGCCGCTCGGCGTATGTGGACCGCCGCCCTGGCGGCCCTCGCTCTGCCGCTCGCCATGCTCAGTACGGGTTCAACTCCTGCCCAGGCGGCGCCGCTTCAGTGCAGCGTCGACTACAAGACGAACGACTGGGGCTCAGGTTTCACCGCGGATCTGACGATCACCAACCGCGGCACGGACGCCGTCAACGGCTGGACCCTGACCTACGGCTACACCGGCAACCAGAAGCTCTCCGGCACCGGCTGGAACGGCACCTGGTCCCAGTCCGGCCAGGCGATCACGGTGAAGAACGCCTCGCACAACGCCACGATCGCCGCCGGTGCGGCCGTCTCGACGGGCGCCCAGTTCGCGTACAGCGGCACCAACGCCGCACCGACCGCCTTCGCGGTCAACGGCACCAGTTGCACGGGTGCGCACCAGCCCCCGATCACGGTGCTGACCAGCCCCGCCGCCGGCGCGGTCTACACACAGGGTGACGCGGTCCCGCTCGCGGCCACCGCCGCGGCCGCGGACAACGCGACCATCAGCAAGGTGGAGTTCTACGACAACACCACCCTGCTCGGCACGGACACGAGCGCGCCCTACTCGCTCTCCGCCTCCGGTTTGTCCGTGGGCAGTCATTCACTGCTGGCGAAGGCGTACGACAGCCTGGGCGCCTCCGCGGAGTCCACGCCGGTCGGCATCACGGTCGCCGCGGGTCCCGCCGTGGTGGCCTCGACCAACCAGCTGGCCGTGCAGCAGGGCAAGACGGCGACGTACGACGTGAAGCTGTCGACGCGGCCGTCCGCCAACGTGACCGTCACGACGGCCCGCACCGGCGGCAACTCCGGTCTGTCGGTCACCGGCGGAGCCTCGCTCACCTTCACGCCGTCGAACTGGAGCACCACGCAGAAGGTCACCATCACGGCGGACGCCTCCGGGACCGGCGCGGCGACCTTCGAGTCGACGGCCACCGGTCACGGCAAGGCCTCGGTGGCGGTCACCCAGATCGCCGCGTCGAAGCAGTACGACGCCCGTTTCCTGGACCTGTACGGCAAGATCACCAACCCGGCCAGCGGCTACTTCTCCCCCGAGGGCATCCCCTACCACTCGGTGGAGACGCTGATCGTCGAGGCGCCCGACCACGGCCACGAGACCACGTCGGAGGCGTACAGCTACCTCCTGTGGCTCCAGGCCATGTACGGCAAGGTCACCGGCGACTGGACGAAGTTCAACGGCGCCTGGGAGATCATGGAGAAGTACATGATCCCCACGCACGCCGACCAGCCGACCAACTCCTTCTACAACGCCTCCAAGCCGGCCACGTACGCGCCCGAGCTGGACACCCCGAACGAGTATCCGGCGAAGCTCGACTCGTCGGTCTCGGTCGGCTCGGACCCGATCGCCGGTGAGCTGAAGAGCGCCTACGGCACGGACGACGTCTACGGCATGCACTGGCTGCAGGACGTCGACAACGTCTACGGCTACGGCAACTCGCCCGGCAAGTGCGAGGCGGGCCCCACGGACACCGGACCGTCGTACATCAACACCTTCCAGCGCGGCGCGCAGGAGTCGGTGTGGGAGACGGTGCCGCAGCCGACCTGCGACGCCTTCAAGTACGGCGGCAAGAACGGCTACCTGGACCTGTTCACCGGTGACGCGTCCTACGCCAAGCAGTGGAAGTTCACCAACGCCCCCGACGCCGACGCGCGCGCCGTCCAGGCCGCGTACTGGGCGGACGTCTGGGCTAAGCAGCAGGGCAAGGGCGGTGACGTCTCCGCGACCGTCGGCAAGGCCGCGAAGATGGGCGACTACCTGCGCTACGCGATGTACGACAAGTACTTCAAGAAGATCGGCAACTGTGTCGGACCGTCGACCTGCCCGGCCGGCACCGGCAAGGACGCCTCCATGTACCTGCTGTCCTGGTACTACGCCTGGGGCGGCGCCACCGACACCTCGGCGGGCTGGGCCTGGCGCATCGGCTCCAGCCACGCGCACGGCGGCTACCAGAACCCCCTCGCCGCCTACGCGCTGAGCTCCTACGCCGACCTGAAGCCCAAGTCGGCGACAGGGCAGGCGGACTGGGGCAAGTCGCTCGACCGGCAGCTGGAGTTCTACCGCTGGCTGCAGTCCGACGAGGGCGCCATCGCGGGCGGCGCGACCAACAGCTGGGCGGGCCGGTACGCGACCCCGCCGGCCGGGAAGTCGACGTTCTACGGCATGTACTACGACCAGCAGCCCGTCTACCACGACCCGCCGTCCAACCAGTGGTTCGGCTTCCAGGCGTGGTCGATGGAGCGGGTGGCCGAGTACTACCAGCAGACCGGTGACGCGGACGCCAAGGTCGTCCTCGACAAGTGGGTCGACTGGGCGCTGTCCAAGACCACGATCAACCCGGACGGCACCTACCGGATCCCGTCGACGCTCCAGTGGTCGGGCCAGCCCGACACCTGGAACGCGTCGAGTCCGGGCGCCAACAGCGGACTTCACGTCACCGTCGCCGACTACACCGACGACGTCGGCGTGGCCGCCGCGTACGCCAAGACCCTGACGTACTACGCGGACCGCTCCGGCGACACCCAGGCGGCGAGCACCGCGAAGGCACTCCTCGACGGCATGTGGAACAACTACCAGGACGCCCTGGGCATCGCCGTCCCGGAGACCCGCGCCGACTACAACCGCTTCGACGACGCGGTCTACGTCCCGTCCGGCTGGACCGGGACGATGCCGAACGGCGACGCGATCAACTCCTCGTCCACCTTCGAATCCCTCCGTTCCTTCTACGAGGACGACCCGGCCTGGTCGAAGATCGAGGCCTACCTGGCGGGCGGAGCCGCGCCCTCCTTCACCTACCACCGGTTCTGGGCCCAGGCGGACATCGCCCTGGCCATGGGCTCGTACGCGGAGCTCCTCGAATAGTCCCCGCCAAGCGCTCCGCGGGTCGGGCGGTGTTCTTGACTGCGGGTCCGTTGTGGCTGGTCGCGCCCGCGCGGCGGAGCCGCATATGGATGCAGCCCCGCGCCCCTGAAGGGGCGCGGTGGGCACCGTTCGTTCCGCGGAACCGCTTGAAAGCTCCGCGTGCGTGGTCTCGTCACCTGACGACGGGGCCGGTCGGCCGGGCGGTCCCCTCCCGCACTGGGGGCCGCCCGGTCCTCGCACGTTCCCCCCACCCTGAACGGCCCTCCCGGAAGGAAGGTCCCCACCGTGCGAAGAACCCGCATCCTGACGGCGGTGCTGGCGCTGGCGGCCGGCCTGCTCGCGGGCACGCCGCCCGTGCTGGCGGCCCCCGCCGCCGCGACAGCCATCGCCGCCGACACGTACACCTGGAAGAACGCGCGCGTCGACGGCGGCGGTTTCGTCCCCGGCATCGTCTTCAACCGCACCGAGAAGAACCTGGCGTACGCCCGCACCGACATCGGCGGCGCCTACCGCTGGCAGGAGTCGTCGAAGACCTGGACCCCGCTGCTGGACTCGGTCGGCTGGAACGACTGGGGGCACACGGGCGTGGTCAGCCTGGCCTCCGACTCCGTCGACCCGAACAGGGTGTACGCGGCCGTGGGTACGTACACCAACAGCTGGGACCCGGGCAACGGGGCGGTCATGCGCTCGTCCGACCGGGGCGCGAGCTGGCAGAAGACGGACCTGCCCTTCAAGTTGGGCGGCAACATGCCCGGCCGGGGCATGGGCGAGCGGCTGGCGATCGACCCGAACAGGAACAGCGTGCTGTACCTGGGCGCGCCGAGCGGCAAGGGTCTGTGGCGGTCGACGGACTCCGGTGTCAGCTGGGCGCAGGTGACGAACTTCCCCAATGTCGGCAACTACCAGCAGGATCCGAGCGACATCAGTGGCTACGCCAGTGACAACCAGGGCATCGTGTGGGTCACCTTCGACGAGTCGACGGGCACGTCGGGCGCGGCGACGAAGACGGTCTACGTCGGGGTCGCCGACAAGGACAACGCGGTGTACCGGTCGACGGACGCCGGTGCGACCTGGACCCGGCTCGCCGGGCAGCCGACGGGTTACCTCGCGCACAAGGGCGTCCTGGACGCCAGGAACGGCTACCTCTATCTCGCCTACAGCGACAAGGGCGGCCCGTACGACGGCGGCAAGGGCCGGCTGTGGCGGTACGCGACCGCGACCGGCACCTGGACGGACATCAGCCCGGTGGCCGAGGCCGACACCTACTACGGCTTCAGCGGGCTGACGGTGGACCGGCAGAAGCCGGGCACGGTCATGGCCACCGCCTACAGCTCCTGGTGGCCGGACACCCAGATCTTCCGCTCCACGGACAGCGGCGGCACCTGGACGAAGGCGTGGGACTACACGTCGTACCCCACCCGCGCGAACCGCTACACGATGGACGTGTCGTCCTCGCCGTGGCTGACCTGGGGCGCGAACCCGTCACCGCCCGAGGAGTCACCCAAACTCGGCTGGATGACCGAGGCGTTGGAGATCGATCCGTTCAACTCGAACCGGATGCTGTACGGGACGGGCGCGACGGTCTACGGCACCGAGAACCTCACCGACTGGGACGCCGGGAGCAAGTTCACCGTCAGGCCGATGGTGCAGGGGCTGGAGGAGACGGCCGTCAACGACCTGGCCTCTCCCCCGTCGGGCGCCCCGCTGCTCAGCGCGCTCGGTGACATCGGTGGGTTCCGACACACGGACCTGGCCAAGGTCCCGTCGATGATGTTCACCTCGCCGAACTTCACCACGACCACCAGCCTGGACTTCGCCGAGACCAGCCCGAACACCATCGTGCGCGTCGGCGACCTCGACTCCGGCCCGCACGTCGCGTTCTCGACGGACAACGGCGCCAACTGGTTCGCCGGGACGGACCCTTCGGGCGTGAGCGGCGGCGGGACGGTCGCGGCGGGGGCCGACGGCAGCCGGTTCGTGTGGAGCCCGGCGGGCACCGGCGTGCAGTACGCGACCGGCTTCGGCACCTCCTGGGCGGCCTCGACCGGCATCCCGGCGGGCGCGATCGTCGAGTCCGACCGGGTCGACCCGAAGACCTTCTACGGCTTCAAGTCCGGGAAGTTCTACGTCAGTTCGGACGGCGGCGCGAACTTCACCGCCTCCTCGGCGACCGGCCTGCCGAGCGGTGACAGCGTGCGCTTCAAGGCACTGCCCGGCGCCAAGGGCGATGTGTGGCTGGCGGGTGGTGCGAGCGACGGGGCGTACGGCCTGTGGCACTCCACGGACGGCGGCGCCTCCTTCACCAAGCTCTCCGGCGTCGACCAGGCCGACACCATCGGCTTCGGCAAGGCGGCGCCGGGAGCGTCGTACCAGACGCTGTACACCAGCGCGAAGATCGGCGGCGTGCGCGGCATCTTCCGCTCCACCGACAAGGGCGTGAGCTGGACCCGCATCAACGACGACGCCCACCAGTGGGGTTGGACGGGCGCGGCGATCACCGGCGACCCGCGGCTGTACGGCCGGGTGTACGTGTCGACGAACGGCCGCGGAGTCGTCTACGGCGACAGCTCCGACGCCGGGAACCCCACGGACCCCGGCCCCGGCCCCGGCCCGGATCCCACGCCGACCGGCGCCTGCACGGTGACGTACAAGATCACCAACCAGTGGTCGGGCGGCTTCCAGGCGGACGTGCGACTCGCCAACACCGGATCGACCGCCTGGAACGGCTGGTCTCTCGGCTGGACCTTCACCGACGGCCAGAAGCTCACCCAAGCCTGGAACGCCGAGGCCGCGCAGTCCGGTACGGCGGTGACGGCGAAGAACGTCGGCTGGAACGGGACGGTCGCGGCGGGCTCGTCGGTGAGCTTCGGCTTCACCGGGAGCTGGTCGGGGACCAACACGAAACCGACCGCGTTCAAGTTGGGCGATCAGAACTGCACGGTCGGCTGAGGCCGAAAGACGCTTCCGTCCGGACACGGGTCCGACACTGTTGGTCACTTCCGCCCCGCTGGAGTTGGTTCAGCGGGGCGGAGTGCTGCGAAGTGGCTGGTGCGCCGGAGAGCCGCCGAGAACGCGCGGCCGAGAGCGGCAGGAAGGCCCCGCCCAGGTTCCCCTCCGGGGCGGGGCGTTGAGCATTGCCTACTTCTTCGCGAGGTCGGCGATCTTGGTGGTGAGCGCGGTGATGGCGACTTGGAGAGTGCCGTTGTTCTTGCCGGCGGATTCTTTGAGGGCCTTGATGGCGGTGGCGAGTTCGACGTTGCTTTGAGCGAGGGCCAGGTGGGCGGCGATTTTGAGGTGTGAGATCTCGTCCGGGTGGGCGGACTTTTTCCTTTCGACCTGGTTCTTCTTGGTTTTGGCTTCGTCGATGAGGCGTTGCGCGGTCTCTGCCAATGTGCCCCCCTTGGCTGGTGTGGCCGTGTCCAGACCACGATAGGTGGCTGCTCGTGCTCGGGGTAGATCGCCTCATGCCGTCCTTCTCCCGCGCGGAGATCACACGCCCGACTCCCCTCTGATCGCGGGCGATTGCCCACGCCGCCCCATGTCCTGCTGATCGGCCGCGGGGTCGCCGATGCTCACTGCTGAGTGAGGCGCCCTTCGGACGATCTCCGAAGGGCGCCTTGGTGGTTGGAGAATGGGGGAGTATCAGCAGGTCACGGGGTGTAGACCGCCGGCCGCGGGGCCGTCGCCATTCCGTCGCCGATGAAGAAGCTCGGGTGCGGGGGCTGGTTGTAGGCCGTGTTCTGCCAGGACAGTGCCGTGCGGTACATCGTGTCGTGCAGCAGGGTCGTGATCTTCGTACCGGTCTCGGCCGGGGTCGAGTAGATCCGCAGGGCCGTGTTGTCCGACGTCGGCCAGACGACCTCCTCGCGCCAGTCGCCGAGGATGTCGCCGGAGAGGGACGGCGTCGCCTTGGTGCTGTTGTTGGAGTGGACGCCGGAGCCGGTCAGCAGGCGGGTGTCGCCCGAGGTGCCGTACTTGTCGATGTGGGTGCCGTCGAGGAGTTCGCGGACGGTGTCGCCGTCCCACCAGGACAGGAAGTTGGTCGAACCGGGCTTGCGGGCGGCGACCACCGTGCCCTTGGGGCCGCGGATGCCGCTCTCCGACGACGACCAGGACTCGGCACCCGCGCTGCCCGACCAGATGTCCCCGGAGACGCCCCGGCCGTTGTCGCCGTTTGCGGGCGTGGACCAGATGATCTGGCCGGTCCTCGCGTCGGCCATCCAGGACGACGGCTTCGAGCTGTCCTCGTCGACCTTGAACTCCTCCAGGCCCGCGCGGGACGGGTCGAGGTCGCCGACATGCATCGCGTCGCCGTGGCCGTTCTTGGTGGTCCACAGGCCGGAGCCGTTGTCGTCCACGGCCATCGAGCCGTACACGATCTCGTCCTTGCCGTCGGCGTCGACGTCCGCGACCGACAGCTGGTGGTTGCCCTGACTGTCGTAGCCCTTGCCGCTGTTGGTGGAGGAGGAGGTGTCGAAGGTCCAGCGGCGGGTGAAGGCACCGCCGCGCCAGTCCCAGGCCGCGATCACCGTGCGCGTGTAGTAGCCGCGCGCCATGACGAGGGAGGGGCGGGAGCCGTCCAGGTACGCCGTCCCCGCGAGGAAGCGGTCGACGCGGTTGCCGTACGAGTCGCCCCAGGAGGAGACCGTGCCGCGGGCCGGGACGTAGTCGACGCTCTGCATGGCCTTGCCGGTCTGACCGTTGAACATGGTCAGGAACTCGGGGCCGGAGAGCACATAGCCGCTCGAGTTCCGGTAGTCGGCCGACGAGCTGCCGATGACCGCGCCGGTGCCGTCCTTCGTACCGTCGGCGGTCTTCATGGCGACCTCGGCCTTGCCGTCGCCGTCGTAGTCGTACGCCTGGAACTGCGTGTAGTGGGCGCCGGAACGGATGTTGCGGCCCAGGTCGATACGCCACAACCGGGTGCCGTCCAGCTTGATCCCGTCGACGTACGTGTTGCCGGTGTAGCCGGACTGGGAGTTGTCCTTGGCGTTGGTGGGCTGCCACTTGAGGACGAAGTCGAGCGCGCCGTCCCCGTCGAGGTCGGCGACGGAGGCGTCGTTGGCCTCGTAGGTGTAGGCGACGCCGTCGGGGGTGGTGCCGCCGGCGGGCGGGGTGATGGGGACGTCCTTGTAACCGGTGCGGAGTTGGACGGCGTGCACGGAGTCGGCCTGTTCCACTCCGCCGACGACCGCACGGACCGTGTAGTCGGCCTGGGAGGGAGCGCCGGAGTGGAAGTAGTTGGTGGAACCGGTGATCGGCGTGGAGTTGACCTTCGTGCCGGCCCGGTAGACGTTGAAGGAGACGTCGTTCGGGTCGGTGCCGAGCCAGCGCCAGCTGACCAGGTTGCCGGCGTCGGTGTGCACGCTGACGACTCCGCGGTCCAGTTTCTCGACCTGGCGGGCGGCGGCGGCCATGGGGGCCGCTCCCGCGCGAGTCAGTTCGAGGGTGGGGGAGGTGTCGGGGGTGGTGAGCGTGGTGAGTCCGGCGCCGACGAGGGCCGCGACTGCGGTCACCGCGGACAGCAGCGCGCGGCGTCTGCGCCGGGTGCGGGCGTGCGGCTCGGGATGCGGGTGCGGGTGCTGCACGGGGGCGAACCTCCTGGGAGGGGGACGGACGGATTCCGTTCCCTGTCAGTCGCCGCCGCGCGGGGGCGGGTTGCCGTGTCTTCCGGCCAATTCGGCGACCCTACGGGCGAGAGGCGGTCACCTACTCGTCCACGGACTTCACCCTTGTCGTCGCCGGGGCCGACGTGCGCGACCGTGCACGCTCGACGTGGGTGCCGGTCACCGCACCCGCAAGGTGTGACCGGGCCGAGTGCACAAGCTCAGCCGCTCACGGCCGAGAAGGTGACCCGCGCTTCCTGAACGCCAGCACCGTGAACACGGGGTCGGGGCGTGGGCGGTCCTGGTCCGGGAGCTGCGCCAGGCGGGCGGCGAACCGTTCGGCGAGGGGGGTGCCGGGCGGCAGCCGGGTGAACCAGCCGCGGCGCAGGTCCGCGATCGTGCCGCGGGGGCTGCGGCCCTGCCCATGGCCGGGGAAGCGGGCCCGCCCGGCCGGGACCAGGCCCCGCGCGGCGGCGTACGAGGTGACGGCCCCGGCGGCGTCCTGGGCGGGCCGGCGCGGGCGCGGGGCGAGAACCGCGTCGATGTCGCTGCCGACGTCGTGCGCGGCGGCCTTGTCGACCGTGGTGACGTAGACGCCGCCGGGCCGCAGCAGCCGGGCGCACTCGGCGACGACCGCGCGGACGTCGTCCCCCGTCTCCAGGAGGTGCAGCAGCCACACACTGGTGACGGCGTCGAAGCTCCGGTCCGGGAACGGCAGCCTGCGGCCGTCCGCCAGGACGATCGACCCGGGCAGCCGTACGGCGGCCGTCCGGGCCATGCCGTATGTGAGGTCCGCGCCCGTCACCCGCAGGCCCGGACGGGCCGTGGCGAGCCGCCGGGTCACGATCCCGGTGCCGCAGGCCACGTCGAGGAGCCGGTTCGCGCGATCGGGGATCAGGCCCAGCACGGCGCCTGCGGCCGCGGCGGCCCTCGGCTCACCGCCGCGGCTGACGTCGTAGGCGTCGGCCTCTTTGTCGTAGTCCAGCACTGTCGTGGTCCAGCGCCCGCGTCACCGGGCCCCGTGAGCGGGGGCGAGTTCGGCCACCCTCCGCGCCAGCTCGAAGTCCTTCTCCGTCACGGCGCCGCCCGCGCTGTGCGTGTGCACGGTCAGCGACACCGTGTTGTAGCCGAGGGTGAGGTCGGAGTGGTGGTCGAGCTCCTCCTGGACCTGGGCGATGTGGACGACCATCGCGGTCGCGGCGAAGTGCGTGCCGAGGCGGTAGGACCGGGTGAGGCGGTCACCGTCGAGCGACCAGCCCGGCAGTTCGGCCAGCCGGTCCTCGATCTCCTTCTGCGACAGCGGTGCCACGGGCATGGCTCGCTCCTTCCTGGATGCCGGATGCTGGATGCCGGAGGTCTCTTCAGCGTGCCACAGGTGGGCTGTCGCGGTCCTGGTCACAAGGGTTGCCCAGGGCCATCCGCCGGGGATGGGGCCGTCCGGGTCACTGGTGGTCACCGGCGGCCCGTGTCGCGGTGGCCCGTTCCTCGATTACGGTCATCCGCATGACCATCGCCGCCTCCCACAAGACCCCGCCCGCCGTCACCCCCGCCGACCAGGGGGTGGGCCCACTGTTGCGGGCCTGGCGGGAGCAACGGCGGGTCAGTCAGCTGGAGTTGGCGTTGCGGGCGGACTCCTCGGCGCGGCACATCAGTTTCATCGAGACGGGCCGTTCCAAGCCGAGCGAGGAGATGGTGCTCAGGCTGGCCGAGCACCTGGACGTGCCCGTGCGGGAACGCAACGCGCTGCTGCTGGCGGCCGGCTACGCACCTCGCTACACGGAGACCCCGCTGGACGATCCCGCGCTGGACACCCTGCGCGAGGGACTGGAGCGGCTGATCCAGGGGTACGAGCCCTACCCGGCGCTGGTGGTCGACGCGCTGTACGACGTCGTCGCGGCCAACCGGGGAGTCCTGATGCTCCTGGACGGCATCCCGGAGTCCCTGCTCGCGCAGCCGCTCAACGCCATGCGGCTGACGCTGCACCCTCAGGGGCTGGCGCCGCGCATCCGCAACCTGCGCCAGTGGCGCGGGCATCTGCTCGCGCAGATGAAGCAGCACATCGCCCTGCACCGCTCGCAGCGGCTGCGGGAGCTGTACGAGGAGGTCGCGGCGTATCCGGTGCCGGAGGCGGACGACGAGACCGGGACCGACGAACCGGCTTCGCCCGTCCCCCACTTCGCGTTGCCGTTGCGGATCGAGCACGAGGGCCGGACCCTGTCCTTCGTCTCCTCCATCTCCACCTTCAACACCCCGATGGACGTGACCGTCGCCGAGCTGGCCATCGAGACCCTGGTCCCGGCCGACCCGGCGACGGCCGAGTACCTGCGGTCGCAGTGACAATCAAGCCGCTGTGACCGCTGGAACTTGTACCGGAACATGACAGACTGCATCCGGGCTTCGACGCGTAGGGGAGGCGTGGCGTGAGTGAGCGGCGTCCCGCGCCCACCGTGGGTCAGGTGGTGCTGGGCAGGCGGCTGCAGGAGCTGCGGGAGGCGGCCGGCCTCAAACGCGAGGAGGCCGCGCAGGTGCTGCGGGTGGCCCCGGCGACGGTACGGCGGATGGAGATGGCCGACGTCGCGCTGAAGATCCCGTACGTGCAGGTGCTGCTGGAGACGTACGGCGTCCCCGAGGACGAGGTGGCCGCGTTCGTCGCGCTGGCCGAGGAGGCGAACCAGCCGGGCTGGTGGCAGCGGTTCCACGACGTGCTGCCGGACTGGTTCAGCATGTACGTGAGCCTGGAGGGCGCCGCCCGGATCATCCGCTCCTACGAGCCGCACTTCGTGCCCGGCCTGCTGCAGACCGAGGACTACGCGCGTGCCGTGCTGGAGGCCGGGACGGTCGGGCAGACGGGGCCGGCGGCCATCGAGCGGCATGTGTCGCTGCGGATGGCCCGGCAGCGGCTGCTGGACCGGCCGGACCCGCCCCACCTGTGGGTCATCATGGACGAGACGGTGCTGCGGCGGCCGGTGAGCATCCGCGGTGAGGTCATGCGCGACCAGCTGGACCAGCTCCTCCGGTTCGCCGAGCGCGACCGGGTCACGCTCCAGGTCGCGGAGTTCGAGGACGGCCCGCACCCGGGGACGTACGCGCCCTTCTCCCTCTTCCGCTTCGGTGAGCCGGAACTGCCCGACATGGTCTTCACCGAGTACCTCACCGGCGCCCTCTACCTCGACTCCCGCAAGGAGGTCGCCACGCATCTGGAGGTCCTGGACCACATGTCGGCGCGGGCGGCCTCGGCGGAGCGCACGAAGAAGCTGCTGCGGGAGCGGCGGGAAGACTTCTGAGCGGCACCGGCGGCCCGCCGCCCCGTACAGCGACACCCTCGGCCCGCTGACCCGTACGGGCCCCGTCAGCGGGTGCGCTCCCCCGCCCCGCCCTACGTTCGAAGCAGCCCCCGGCACGCGAGGGAACCCGCGCGACGACGTCAAGGAGGAGGCCCGATGCCCTCGGACGCGGTGCTGTACCAGGCGGCGGCGCTCTGCCTGACGTACCCCGGCGACGACTTCCGCGCCCGCCTCCCGCTGCTGCGCGAGGCGGCGCCGCAGTTGCGGGAGTTCACCGACCACGCGGCGGCGACACCCCCGCAGGAGCTGGTCGCCCACTATGTGCAGGTCTTCGAGGCCGGGAAGGGGCTGCGCAGCCTGTACCTGAGCCGGCCCCGGGGCGAGGCGCTGGGACGGTTCGAGGAGGTGTACCGGGACCACGGGCTGGAGTTCGCCGGCGAGGAGCAGCCCGACTTCCTGCCCGCGGTACTGGAGTGCGCGGCCCGCACCGGCGACACGGACCTGCTCACCGAGCACCGGGCCGGCCTGGAGCAACTCCGCATCCGTCTCACCGACTTCGGCACCCCGTACGCCACGGTCCTGGACGCCGTCTGCGCCGCACTGCCGAACTCCCGCTGAAGCCGGCCCACACCGGAGGTCTTCGCCGTGATCAAGCCCGGCAAGTGTCAACAACGCTCGTGATCAATACACCTAGGCCGCGCCCCCGGCGCCCCCGCTCCGGTGGTCCTTCTCCTCGTCGACGATCTCCGCGTCGACCACGCCCTCCTCGTCCTGCGGCGAGCCGTGCCGGTCGGAGGTGTCCTCCGGCGGAGTCTGCTGGGCCTGGGCGTACATGGCCTGGCCCATCTTCTGGCTGACGGAGGCGAGTTTCTCGACGCCCGTGCGCAGGGCGTTCGTCTCGGCGTTCTGCTCCAGGAGCCGCTTGACCTCCGCGACCTCCGACTCCACCTCCCCCTTGGTGTCGGCCGGGACCCTCTCCTCGTTCTCGCGGACGAACTTCTCGGTCTGGTAGACGAGTTGTTCGGCCTGGTTGCGGGTCTCCGCGGCCTCCCGGCGTTGGCGGTCCTCCTCGGCGTACTGCTCGGCCTCCCGCATCATGCGGTCGATGTCGTCCTTGGGCAGGGCGGAGCCGCCGGTGACGGTCATCTTCTGTTCACGGCCGGTCGCGAGGTCCTTGGCCGAGACGTGCATGATCCCGTTCGCGTCGATGTCGAAGGCGACCTCGATCTGCGGCACCCCGCGGGGTGCGGGCGGCAGACCGGTGAGGTCGAAGACGCCGAGCTTCTTGTTGTACGCGGCGATCTCCCGTTCGCCCTGGTAGACCTGGATGCCGACCGAGGGCTGGTTGTCGGCGGCGGTGGTGAAGATCTCCGACCGGCGGGTGGGGATCGTGGTGTTGCGTTCGATGAGCTTGGTCATGATGCCGCCCTTGGTCTCGATGCCCAGGGACAGCGGGGTGACGTCGAGCAGCAGCACGTCCTTCACGTCACCGCGGAGGACGCCGGCCTGGAGAGCGGCGCCGACGGCGACGACCTCGTCGGGGTTGACGCCCTTGTGCGGGTCCTTTCCGGTGAGTTCCTTGACCAGCTCGGTCACCGCGGGCATCCGGGTCGAGCCGCCGACGAGGATGACGTGGTCGATCGCGGCGAGCTTGATGCCGGCGTCCTTGACCGCCTGGTGGAAGGGGGTCTTGCAGCGGTCGAGGAGGTCCGCGGTGAGCTCCTGGAACTGGGCGCGGGTCAGCTTCTCGTCGAGGTGGAGGGGGCCCTCGGCGGAGGCGGTGATGTAGGGCAGGTTGATCGTCGTCTCGGAGGAGCTGGAGAGCTCGATCTTGGCCTTCTCGGCGCCCTCGCGCAGCCGCTGCAGGGCCATCTTGTCGCCCGCGAGGTCGATGCCGTACTGCCCCTTGAACGTCTTCACCAGGTGCTCGACGATCCGCTGGTCCCAGTCGTCGCCGCCGAGGTGGGTGTCGCCGTTGGTGGCCTTGACCTCGATGACGCCGTCGCCCATCTCCAGCAGCGACACGTCGAAGGTGCCGCCGCCCAGGTCGAAGACGAGCACGGTCTGCTCCTCGCCCCGGTCGAGGCCGTAGGCGAGGGCGGCGGCGGTCGGCTCGTTGATGATCCTGAGGACGTTCAGGCCGGCGATCTCACCGGCCTCCTTGGTGGCCTGCCGCTGGGTGTCGTCGAAGTACGCCGGTACGGTGATCACGGCGTCCGTGACGTCCTCGCCGAGGTAGGACTCCGCGTCCCGCTTCAGCTTCTGCAGCACTCGCGCGGACAGCTCCTGCGCACGGTAGCGGGTGCCGTCGATCGCGCCCTGCTCCGGGAACCTCCAGCTCGGGTCGCCCATGTACCGCTTGACCGAGCGGGCGGTGCGCTCCACGTTGGTCACCGCCTGCCGCTTGGCGACCTCGCCGACGAGCACCTCGCCGTTCTTGGCGAAGGCCACGACCGACGGCGTGGTCCGGGCCCCTTCCGCGTTGGCGACGACGGTGGGCTCACCGCCCTCCAGCACGGCCACCACCGAGTTCGTGGTCCCGAGATCTATACCGACCGCACGTCCCATCGCTGTCCCCTTCCGGCCGCCAGGGGGCCTCACACCCAGGAGCCCCGCCACTCCAGCACAAAACTTGAGTGCGTTCTTGTCAATGGGTGGCTCCCGTCAAGGGACGGGTACCCCGGCTCACGAGGACGGGTACCCCGCCGGTCGCTCGTCGTGCCGTCCGCCGCGCAGCGCGAGGGCGCGGCGGGGGCGGTCGGTGACCAGGACGTCGACGCGCGGGTCGGCGAGGAAGGTGCGCAGCGGCAGGTCCTCGTTGACCGTCCACACCATGCTGAACAGGCCGTGCCGGGCCGCCTCACGCAGCACACCGGCCCGCGCCAGCCGGTGGTGGACGGCGACTCCCGAGGCACCGCAGGCCCGGACGCGCCGGATGGGCAGCAGCTCGCTCAGCCGGGTGGCCGCCACCCGGGCGGGGGCGATCTCCCGGCGGTCGCGGCCCAGGGACAGCAGGGTGCGCACCCGGGGGAAGGCCCGGGCGACGGCGGCGACGGAACGGTCCTCCAGGGTGGTGGCGACAAAGCCGTCGGCGCCGAGCAGGGCGGTGGCCCGGTCGATCACCGCGCGCTCGTAGCCCACCTCCTTCAGGTCCAGGTGGCCGACCAGCTTTCCGGCGATCAGGGACATGACGTCCTCGACGGCCGGGACGGCGTATCCGGCGCGCTCGCTGAGCTCGGCGTGGGTGAGCGTCGACAGGGGCGGGCCGGCGGGTCCGACGCGCGGGTCGTGGTAGACGACGAGGACGCCGTCGGCCGTACGGCGGATGTCGAACTCGGCGTACTCGGCGCCGGAGCGGACCGCGTCCTCGTACGCCTCCCAGGTGGCGGCGCCGGCGTGTTCGGAGCCGCCCCGGTGTGCGGACACGGCGGGTCGTCGCGGCATCGGCGGGTCAGCTCCCGGACGGGGATCGGGGCGCGGGCACCGGAGCGGGCCGGCCGTCGGGCGGGGACAGGAGGGAGCCGGAGCGTCTGCCGACCCGGCGCAGCAGGACGTATCCGATCACGACGAGGACCACGAAGGGAAGCCAGGCCAGCGCGTACGCCGTGCCGTAGGTGCCGAGGTCGAGGATGGAGCGGTCGTCGTGGACGTCGGTGCCGTTGACCCCGAAGAACGCCAGCAGCAGGGTCGGCGGCAGCGCGATCAGGGTGGCCGCCGCGACCAGGGCGGAGACGGTCCGGTCGCGGCGGTCGTCGCGTTCGGCGAGTTCGGCGTCCAGGGCGGCGGAGCGGGCGCTGATGACGGAGGTGAGGCGCTCGACCATGCGCGCGGAGTTCTCCAGGCTGTCGCGGATGCCGAGGGTGTCGCGCAGGGAGGACTGGAAGGCCTCCATGAGCATCTCCGGGATCAGCAGGCTGTCGACGTACGCCTCGACGCCGAAGGCCAGGTCCAGCTGGAGTTCGTTCACGCCGGCCGAAAGGCGCGAGATGAGGGAGCGGACCTCGGACGGCGAGTCCGTCATCGGGGCCCGCTCGTTGGCGCGCATCGTGTCGAAGGCGGCCAGGCGGGTGCGCTGGAGGACGGCGAGGGCGGAGATCATGCCGACGGCGACCAGGACGAGGCCGTTCTCGACGTGCGGTGCCCAGCCGGCCTGGACGGAGACACCGCGGCCGTGTGCGGACAGGGTGACGCCGTGGTTCCTGAGGTTGGGCGGCAGGGCGCCCTCGGCGTCGGGTGTGCGGTGCGCCGGCATCCGGCCGCGGTAGACGATCGCGTTGAGCAGGGTGTGTCTGCGGGCGTCGTCGGTGAGGTGGGCGGACAGCAGGTCACGCAGCAACCGCCCGCCGGGGAAGACGAGTTGGTGGACGTTCTGGCCGTAGGCGAGTGGCGTCGGCAGGGCGAGACGTTCGTTGACCACGTCGAGCAGCGGCCGACCGCCGAGCTGGAGGCCGCGGCGTTCGAAGCAGGTGTCGGCGAGCCAGCCGGCGAGGGCGTCCGGCGCGGTGTCCGCGGCGAACTCGCAGTCGACGACGAGGGTGACGTCACCGCGCGGGGTGGCGAGGACCAGGAGATCGGCCGAGGCGAGGGCGAGGCCGTGGTCCCCGTGCGGCGGTCGCAGGTCCTCGGGGGTCAGGGTCATGGTCAGCACCGGCACGGGCAGGACGGCCTGGCTGGTCCTCAGGTGGGGTGCGAAGCGGCCGAAGTCGAGCCGGTCGACGAGTGCGTCGGAGGTGGCGGGCCGCGGGCGGGCCCGGCCGTCGAGGCTGAACAACAGGACCGTACGGGTCAGTTCACGGGTCGCGGAGTCGAGTGCCGTCGTCGCGCTGGATGTTCCCGCCACCGTTGCCGTCCTTCCGCCGCCGTTCAGCTATGTACCCGGGCCGGTGTCCGTGAACCGGCCCGGGCGCACACGCAGGCCGCCCCGGCGCGGGGCGGCCCGGCGGGTGTCGTGTCCCGGAGGGTGCTCAGGCGAGCTTCGCGGACAGCGTGATCGGTACGGCCTTCAGGGCCTGGCTGACGGGGCAGTTGGCCTTGGCCTCCTCGGCGGCCGCGACGAAGGCGTCCTCGTCGATGCCCGGCACCGTGCCCTCGACGGTGAGGTGGATGCCGGTGATGCCCTCTCCCGGCTGGAAGGTGACGTCGGCGGAGGCGACGAGCTTGGTGGGCGGGGTGCCGGCCCCGGCGAGGGCGTGCGAGAACGCCATGGAGAAGCAGCTGGAGTGGGCGGCAGCGATCAGCTCCTCGGGGCTGGTCTTGCCGTTGGCCTCCTGGCTACGGGAGGCCCAGGTCACCGGCTGTGCGTCGATGGCGCCGGAGGTGTCGAAGGTGACGACGCCGTTGCCCTCGAGCAGGTTGCCTTCCCAGACGGTGTGAGCGGAGCGCGTGGTGGCCACGGTCAATCCTTTCGTACGGTCATACGGTCCCGGTAACGGGTTAGGGCACTATCCGACCACACTCGGGCTCAGCTCACGCGGAGACCTGCCCGCACGGGCTGAACGGCAGGCGGGCGCCCCGCGGGATCGGATGGGCGTGCTCGCGACGCACCCGCGGGACGTCGCACCAGCCGCCGGTCATCACCGGCACCGGTGCGCCGGGTTCCTCGTCGAGGCACCGCCCGAAGGAGTGCGGGCGCGCGATGCATCGGGGGTGGCACAACCCACGCCGGACGGCATGTCTGACATGGAATCACCGAACTGGTCGGAGACGCTCACGCACTCCAGGCCCAGCGAGTCGGCGAACTCCCGCACCAGGGAGGACTTTCCGATGCCGGGGGCGCCCCGGACGAAGACCGGCCGCACCGTGGCGAGACCGAGCAGCAGCCCGGGGACGCGGGAGGGCGTGACGGAGACCGCTGCCTGCAAGAGGCGACTCCCGGGGTGTTCGCGAAGGACGCGCGGGTGCGCGGCGTCCGGTACGGCAGTGCGGGCGGGGCGACCGGCGGGCGCAGTCGATTTTCCAGGAGGCGCCGCGACCGCGGCGGGGCACAGGAGCGGTGGTGGGGTCAGGCCGCGCGGGGTTCCTGGCGGGCCGCCAACGGGACCTGAGGGCCGTCCATCTCCTGCAGCCAGCGGCTCAGGACGCGGTGGATGTGCTCGGCACCGGTGAGTTCGGTCCCGTCCTCGACGGGCGCGGTCAGGACGAGGGGCGACAGCAGGAAGGGACGGCCCTGGGCGCCGCCGAGACCGCCGTGCGAGCCGATCTGCTCCTCGAACGCGAGGACCTCGCCCTCGGCCGGGTCGTACCAGGAGTTGACCATGATGTCGGCGGTGTGCGGGAAGGAGTGGGTGCGGCGGACCGCGTCGGCGGCGCCGGGACCGAAGTCCGCGAGCGGGCCCGGGTTCCCGTCGAGTTCGTCGAGCGGTATCTCGGCGCCGAACGGGCCGAGGACGACCCCGCCGTGCTCCTCGCTGCGGACCAGCAGGAAGCCGATGCCGGGGTGGTTGGCGAGGGTCGTCAGCAGGGCGGGGTGGCGGGCGTCGATCTCCTCCTTGCTCATCCGGTGCGGCACGTCCGGGAAGGAGATCAGGCCCAGGTTGCCGGAGGCCAGCACGATCGGCTCCGCCCGGCGGGCGGGCCGGTACTGCTCACGGCGTTCCTCGACGGGCCGGCGCAGCGCGGCGCGCACGGCCGCCCGGGCCTCGGCGCCGCTGTGGGTGCGTCGCGCCCGGCGCGGTACGGGCAGACCGCAGCCGGCCCGCACCAGGTCGCCGAGGGTGAGGCCGTAGCGGGTGCGGAAGGTCTCGCCGGGGCTCTGCCCGTGGTCGGAGAGCACCACGATCCGGTACGGGCGCGGGGCGTGCTCGGCGACCGTCTCGATCAGCGCGAGGGACCGGTCGAGACGTTCCAGGACCTTCTCGGCGTCCCGGCTCATCGGCCCGGAGTGGTGCGCCACTTCGTCGTACGCGACGAGGTCGGCGTAGACGGCGGTGCGCCCGGCGAGCATGTCGCCCATCACCGCGGCGACGACGACGTCGCGTTCGACGACGGTCGCGAAGGCGCGGACGAACGGGTACAGGCCGCCGCGCCCCACCCGGGGGCGGACCTTGCAGAAGCGGGTCCGGGTGGACTGGCCCATCTCCCGGCCGACCTCGGCGACGAAGGACATGGCGGTGCGCACGGCGTTGGCCGGGTCGGAGAAGTAGGCGAAGTAGCCCGCTCTGGAGCGGGTCTCGCGGCTGCGCCGGCGGGCGGCTATGGACAGCACCAGGGCCTGTTCGTCGGCGCCGCCGGAGAACAGGTTGCCGCGGCTGGCGCCGTCCAGGGTGAGCAGTCCGCCGTCGCCGGTGGCCCGGACGGCTCGGCGCTGGAGTTCGGCGGCGCTGGTGGGGCGGTTGCAGACCATGACCTCCTGGCGGTCCTTCTCGTACCAGCGGAAGGCGGGGACGTCGTGGTTGCTGCCGTGCAGGATGCCGAGCTGGCTGGCCCCGGTCTGACTGGACCAGTCGGTGCGCCAGGGGGTGAGCCGGTGGGTGGCCTTGCGGCCCGTGTCCGTGCCGCGGCCGGCGCTCGCACCGCCACTCCCGCTGCCGTTCTCACCACCGCACTCGCTGCCGTTCCCACCACCGCTCTCGCTGTCGTTCTCGCTGACGCCGAGCCAGCGGGCGACCGTGGGCATCACACCCTTGCCGACCGCGTCGAGCAGCACGTCGTGGCCGACGCCGTCGAGCTGCATGAACACGGTGCCGGGGGCGGTGGGGCAGGCCGGCCCGGAACGGCGGCGGTCGGCGAGGCGGTACAGGCGGCGCCGGTAGGCGTCGTCGTCGCGGACGGCCAGCGCGGCGCCCGTCGCGGAGGCCACCGCGGACATCACGGCGGCGACCACGACCGCGGTCTCAGGCGCGGCGTCGCCCTGCTCGGTGGGGTTCAGCCGCAGCGCGAGCAGCAGCAGCCCGCCGTTGAGGAAGAACACCAGCAGCCCGAGCACGAGCGCCGGCACGAGCAGCAGCAGCCGTACGAGAAGGGGCCACACCAGGGCCGACAGGAGTCCGAAGGCACCGGCGCCGAACGCGGCGGTGACGGCGATCCGGGTGGCGCTGTCGCCGTCGGCGGACTGCAGCCTGAAGTCCGGCAGGAGGCCCGCCAGCACGAGCATCGTCAGGGTGGACACGACCCACACCGCGACGCTCCGCCCGATCTGACTGACGACCCGCCGCCAACGCCCTGCACGCACGCCCCGACACCTCACGTCCCGGCCCGTCGTCGATGCGGGCCTGAGCCAAGCCTGTCATACGCGTTTTCGGCCGGGACGCCGGTGACGGGACGTCCGCGACCGGCCCGCGCGGCGTACCGGAGCGCCGACGGAGCGCTCAGCGCCCGTCGTACCCCGCCGTCGGCATCGACAGCCGCCGGTGCACCCGGGCCTTCATCTGGGCGTCGTACGACGGCTCCGCGTGGCCGACCGTCTCCACCCGCACCCCTCGCCGGGCGCACTCGGCGGTGAACTCCTCGACCGACGACAGCGCGCTGCGCAGCACCCGCAGGCTCGGCGCGACGAACAGGTCACGGCCGGGCCGCACGCCCTCCCACAGGACGCCGTGGTCGGGGCGCAGCGCACACACGAGGAGTTCCCGGGTGACGACGTAGCCCCGCTCGGCGGCCCAGCGGGAGCACATCGCGTGCTGGCTGCGGGAGTCCACCAGGAAAGGGTCGTCGTCGAGCTCCTCCAGGGGCGTCAGGCTCGCGATCGCCGTGACGCGGAGCGGTCCGGGCGTGCCGAGGGCACCGCGCGCCTGTCCCATGAAGTCCCCCCTCACCTCCGGGTTTCGCCGCCGACCCTACTCCTGCCCGTAGGCTTCGGGGGAGTCGCGCGAAGGAGGCAAAGAGGTGCCGGTGGAGATCACCTGGTGGGGCCATGCCACCTGCACGATCGAGGATTCGAACGTCCGCGTGCTCACCGATCCTCTGTTCGCCCGTCGGCTGGCGCATCTGCGGCGCCGCCAGGGCGCGCTGCCGCCGCCGGGAGCCTGGCGGGCCGACGTGGCGCTGGTCTCCCATCTGCACTCCGACCATCTGCACATACCCTCACTGGCGCGGCTCTCGCCGGGCACGCGCCTGCTCGTGCCCCGGGGCGCACCACGGGCGGTACCGGGGCTGCGCCGGCTCGTCCACCTCGACGTGAGCGAGGTGGCGCCCGGCGACGAGACCCGCGTCGGCGACCTGTCGATACGGGTCGTGCCCGCATTGCACGACGGGCGGCGGCTGCCGATCGGTCCGCACCGCTCCCCCGCCCTCGGGTACGTCGTCGAGGGCGAGGCCCGCACCTACTTCGCCGGGGACACCGGCCTGTTCGACGAGATGGCCAAGGAGGTCGGGCCGGTCGACGTGGCCCTGCTGCCGGTCGGCGGCTGGGGACCGTACCTCGGCGAGGGCCACCTGGACGCGGGGCGGGCGGCTCAGGCGCTGGCCCGGCTCGGGCCGCTCAGCGCGGTGCCGGTGCACTACGGCACGTACTGGCCGATCGGGATGGACGCCGTGCGCCCGCACGAGTTCCACGCGCCGGGCGACGAGTTCGTGCGCCTCGCGGCCGAACGCGCGCCGCAGGTGGCGGTGCACCGGCTCGCGCACGGGGAGAGCGTGCGGCTGGAGGTCGCCCGGTGACCTGGCTCGCCGCCGCCGCGACGGGCGTGACCCCGGAGTCCACCCAGCAGGCCATCGGGTATCCGACGCTGTTCGTGCTGGTGCTGCTCGGGGCGCTGGTGCCGGTGGTGCCGACCGGCGCGCTGGTGAGTTCGGCCGCCGTGGTGGCCTTCCACCAGACGGCGCCGTTCGCGCTGGCGCTGGTGTTCGTGACGGCCTCGACGGCCGCGTTCCTCGGTGACATGGCCCTGTACTGGCTGGGGCGGCGCGGCATGAAGTCGAAGAACGGCTCGCGCTGGCTGGAGGCGATACGTTCCCGCGCCCCCGAGGATCGGCTCGGGCAGGCCCAGGAGAAGCTGGCCGGTCACGGGGTGGCGGTGCTGGTGCTGTCCCGGCTGGTGCCGGCCGGCCGGATCCCGGTGATGCTGGCCTGCCTGATGGCGAAGTGGCCGATGCGGAGGTTCGCCCGGGGGAACCTGCCGGCGTGCCTGGCCTGGGCGGTGACGTATCAGCTGATCGGGATTCTCGGGGGGTCGCTCTTCAAGGAGCCGTGGGAGGGTGTGGTGGCGGCGGTGGCGCTGACCGTGGTGCTCGGCGCGGCGCCGAGCGTGTGGAAGAGGGTCCGCTCCGCGGGGTGATGCCGCGAGGATCCGTCAGAAGCCGCCCCGTGAGCCCCTACGTGTCCTGCAGTACCCGAGAGCCTCCCACCGGGAGGTCCCACAGGTCGTCCCGGTCCAGGCCCGCCTTCTCCCAGGCCGCCCGCACCCGGGTGAGCGGCTCCAGCACCGGCTCCGCGGACAGCACGAACGTGGCCCAGTGCATGGGCGCCATCCGCCGGGCCCCGAGGTCCTGGGCGGCGCGGACCGCCTCCTCCGGGTCGCAGTGGACGTCGCTGAGCCACCAGCGGGGGTCGTAGGCGCCGATGGGCAGCAGCGCGAGGTCGATACCGGGGTAGCGCTGTCCGATACGGGCGAACCAGTGGCCGTATCCCGTGTCGCCCGCGAAGTGGACGCGCCTGCCGTCCGGGGCGGTGAGGACCCAGCCGCCCCACAGGGTGCGGCAGGTGTCGACGAGGCTCCGCTTGGACCAGTGATGGGCCGGGACGAAGTCGAAGCGGACGCCGTCCAGTTCGACCGCCTCCCACCAGTCCAGCTCCGTGACGTTGGTGAACCGGCGGCGGTGGAACCAGCGGCCGAGCCCGGCGGGTACGAACACCGGGGTGTCGCGCGGGAGTCGGCGCAGCGTGGGCGCGTCCAGGTGGTCGTAGTGGTTGTGGCTGATGACGACGGCGTCGACGCGCGGCAGGGCCTCCCACGCGATGCCGACCGGCGTGATGCGGGCCGGGGTGCCGAGGATGCGGCGGGACCAGACCGGGTCGGTGAGGACGGTCAGCCCGCCGATCTGCACCACCCAACTGGCGTGCCCCGCCCAGGAGACGGCGACCGTGCGCGTGTCGACCCGGGGCAGCGGGCCCGGTGCGAACGGCAGCCGGGGGATGTCGGCGAGGCCCTCCCGGCCGGGGCGGATGGCGCCCTCGCGGGCGAAGCGGGCCATCGCCTTGAGGCCGGGCAGCGGGGCGGTGAGCCGGTCGTGGAAGGTCCGCGGCCACACCCGGCGCTCACCGAGGGGGCGGGGCTCGGCCGGCGGGGCGAAGGGAGTCGAGGTCGCCGGAGCGGCGGCTTCCCGGGTGGGTGTGCTCGCGGTCGACTCGGGCTGCTGCGTCTCGGACTGCTGCGTCATCGAGAAGGCTCCCATCGCTGAGCGTCGTCGCGGAGATCGTCGAAGACCGATCCCAGAAGAAGCAACGCGCGTTGCATCTGTGGCAGTTCCAACGGCGCGGGTGAATCGAGGCATTCGGCGCGCTCGTCGTCCGTGCCGCCGCCCAGCAGCGGGCCGGTGGACAGCCGCACTCGCAGCGCCCCGAGGTCGTCGCCGAAGCGGTGGCCGCCCGGGGCGGGCATGCCGAGCCGGGCGGTGAGGAAGTCCTCCAGTTCCTGCGCGTCGCGCACGCCCTGCGCGCCGAGTGCGGGCGCCAGGGCACCGAGGTCGACGTAGAGGTGGCGGCCGGCCTGCGGGGGCCGGGCGACGGCGCCCGCGGTGGCGACGGCGGTGTGCGCGGCGGCGGCCACGCGCGCGTGCAGCCGTACGGCGGCCCTCTGGCGGGCGATGACCGGCTCCGGCTCGTCGAGGGCGTATCCGGCCGCCGCGGCGACGGGTGCGGCGACCCGGGCGCCGAGCGCGGTCAGGATGTCGAGCACGCGCGCGTGCAGGGCGTCCCCGTCGGCCTCGCCCCCCGGGAAGCGGGCCACAGCGGCCGGCCAGCCGGTCGGCAGCAGGGCCCCGGCCAGGTCGCTGACGACGGTGACCTTCTCGGGGAACATCTCGGCGGGGCTGAGCAGCATGGTGCCGTGCGGGTCGTGCAGTGTGTCGCGCCAGGTCTCGTCACTGACCAGGTGCAGGCCTTCCTCGACGGCGGCCTGGACGGTCTCGTGCAGCAGCTCGGGCGCGGCCACGGTGGCGGTGGGGTCGTCGGCGACGGACAGGACGAGCAGCCGCGGGTCACCGCCCTCGGCACGCACCCGGCGCACGGTCTCCAGCATGGCGTACGGGTCCGGGACGCCGCCGGACTCGGCCGGGGTCGGCACATGGAAGACGGGGCGCCCCAACAGGCGTGCGTACGGCGCCCACCAGGCGGCACAGGGCCGCGGCACCAGGACGTCTCCGTCGAGCGCGGCGGTCAGCGCCAGCAGCAGGGCGGGGGCGCCGGGGGCGGCCGCCACCCGGTCGGGCTCGGTGGGCAGGCCCCGCCGGTCCCAGTAGCCGCAGGCGGCTTCCAGCAGGGCGGTCCCGCCGCCGACCGGTTCGCTCCGCGCACGGCCGGCCGCCGCGGCGAGCACGGCGGACAGTTCGGGCAGCACGGGCAGTCCGTCCTCGGGGAGCGGCGGCCCGAAACGGACGGGGCCGTGGCCTTCCGGGTCCGTCCGCGGCATCCGTACCTCCGTGTGCGGGCCCGTGCGGGGCCGTGCGGGCCTGTGGCGCTGCTCTTCTCATCCGGCGGCCGGCGGTGGTGGTGGTGCCCCCGACGGCTCCTGCGGTCTCGTGCGGTGCGGTCGTTCCCTCGGCCTCTGAGTACCCAGCGAGGCGGGATGCCATGAGCGCCGACGCGGGTTGCGCGGATCACACGTGGGGCGGTCGGGGGGCGATGGGGCGCCCGGTGCGGACAGGGGCGGCGTCGGTCGGGGTCAGTCGTGTGCGGCGGGCTCCTTGTGGCGCACGCGGTGGAGTGCCGCACCGAGCGCGCCGGCGATCAGCAGTCCACCGGCGACCAGGGCGGGCACGGAGTCGCTGAAGGCACCCCCCACGCCGGCCCGGACCCCATGCTGGACGCCTGCGCTCTGACAGGAGTCGCCGTGCGACGACTCGGTGCAGGGGTGGGCGGTGGCGCAGGAGCCGCCGTACGACTCGGTGCAGGGCTGAGTGGTGGCACAGGAGCCGCCGTACGCCTCGGTGCAGGGCTGAGTGGTGGCACAGGAGCCGCCGTACGACTCGGTGCAGGGTTCGGCGCTCCCCGGGTTCACCGTGTACGTGCCGCTCCACGGCTTGCCCGGCCCGCCGGACGCCGGCGGACAGCTCCCGTCCACGGTCCAGGCGGAGTCCTGCCCGGAGGCGTGTTCGGCGTCCACGCCGGATTCGCCGCCCACACCCGCCTCGCTGTCCACGGCGTCCTCGCCGGCCTGGCCACCCACGTCGTTCTCGCCGCCGACGCCGTTCTCGCCGTTCTCGCCGTCCTCGGAGGTCCCGGTGGTCGCGGAGGTCCCGGCGGTCCCCGAGCGCCCGGCGGTCGCGGCGATATGGGCGGTGCCGCTGTAGGACGGGCTCGCGGCCCCGTCGTTGCCGGGGACCAGACTCAGCTCGGCGCTGCCCGGGTCGAAGCCCTGCGAGGTGGCGGTGATCGACTCGGGCGGGGCACCGCCGCTCGGATCGCAGGAGACGGAGACGGTGACGCTGTCGCCCGGGGACGCGGCGCTCGGGCTGACCTCCACGACCGGCTCCGTCCCGGCGGTCGGTTCCGCGGAGACGGCCGGCCCGGCGAGACCGAGAGCGGCACCGGCCAGGACGGCGGCGGACAAGGCACGTGCGCTGCGGCGCATGGGGTGGACTCCTTCGGCCGACTGCGGGACACGGGGTCGTGCCCCGCAGCCATCACAGCCCGCCCACCGCCGCGCCGCGCGCGGCCGGACACCATTCGCGGGACACCGACGGCCGAGCGGGTGACACGCCACCGCGACCGGCGGCCGATGGGCGCCGGCACCCGTCCGCCCCGTCTGCGGCCCGGTTCCGTGCGCCCGCGGCAGACGTACGCGGCGGACCGGCCGACGCCCGGCCGCACGGGGGCGCGGATACGTGGCCCGCCCAATCCCCACGGCGCGCATCCCCACGGCCCGCGCATCCCCACGGCCCGCGCGGACGTGACCGCCGCCCGCTCCACCCGCACCGGACCGGACCGAAGGGAGGGGCACCGGGGACGGCGTGAGCCCGACCGCCCTGAGCCGGTGCCGTCCGACCGGGCGAGGCTCCACGGCCTGCCTCCGCGGCGGGTCGGCCGGTGTCGGACGCGACGCCACCTGCTGCCGCACGTACGCAACCTCACCTGCTGTCTTGCGTACCGAATGTCACCCGCCGCCATGCGTACCGCACGTCACTTGCAGCTGTGCGTACCGCACGTCACCTGACGCCGCGGATACGGCTCCTCACCTGCTGCCGCGCGTACCGATACGGCTCAACCGCGCCCCCGGCACCCACGGAACGGCACCGGAGAACGAACCCGCGCCCCGCACGAGCTACGCGGCGTCCCGAAGCACCTGCTCCCGCACCCGCCCGCAGCACCGGCTGATCAGCCGGGACACATGCATCTGCGAGATCCCGAGCTGCTCCGCGATCCGGCTCTGCGTCATGTCCCCGAAGAACCGCATGTAGAGAATCGCCCGCTCGCGCTCCGGCAGTGCCGCGAGCCGGGACCGCACGGACTCCCGGTCCACCACCGTGTCCAGCGCCGGGTCGGGTGCGCCGAGGGCGTCGCCGAGCGAGTAGCCGTCCTCGCTGCCGGGCATCTCCGCGTCCAGGGACAGCGCGGTGAAGCTCTCCAGGGCCTCCAGACCGACGAGGACGTCCTCCTCGCTCATGCCCGCGTGTTCGGCGATCTCCGCGACCGTGGGCCGGCGCCCGGAGATGGTCTGGGACAGTTCCTGGCCGGCGAAGCGGACGCGGTTGCGCAGGTCCTGGACCCGGCGCGGCACATGCAGGGTCCACATGTGGTCGCGGAAGTGCCGCTTGATCTCGCCGGTGATGGTCGGCACGGCGTAGCTCTCGAACGCGTTGGCGCGCTCGGGGTCATAGCGGTCGACGGCCTTGACCAGGCCGAGGGCCGCGACCTGGCGCAGGTCCTCGGGACTCTCGCCGCGGTTGCGGAACCGTCCGGCGAGCCGGTCGGCCATGGGCAGCCAGGCCTCGACGATCTTGCCGCGCAGGGCGTCGCGCTCCTCTCCCGGGGGGAGCGCGGCGAGCCTGCGGAAGGCTTCCGCGGTGTCGGGGGCGTCGTCGTGCGGGTGGTGCTTCGCGCTCACTTGGGTGGGCATGTGCGATGCAACTCCCTAGGTTGTGCTCTGGATGGCCGGTCACCGTGGGAGCGCGTCTGCGGCTGTGGCAGGCGCGTCCGGGGCGGCGCGAGGGGCCGCTCCCACGGACGTGCCTCCGGTCCGAAGCACTGGAGTGCGCCTGCCCCCGACCTCCGGCGGCAAACCGGGCAGGTTTTCCGGGGGCGCGCGGGGTGACTCGTAGGACTGCTGCCTGTGTCACCTAGGTCCGGGAGGTCCGTACATGAGCGCCAAGGTCTCCGACCACGTCCTGCAGCGGTTGCGCGAATGGGGTGTGGAGCACGTCTTCGGCTATCCCGGCGACGGCATCAACGGCCTCCTCGCCGCCTGGGGACGGGCCGACAACCAACCCCGTTTCATCCAGTCCCGGCACGAGGAGATGTCCGCCTTCGAAGCGGTCGGTTACGCCAAGTTCAGCGGCCGTCTCGGAGTGTGCGCGGCGACCTCGGGGCCCGGCGCGATCCACCTGCTGAACGGGCTGTACGACGCGAAACTGGACCATGTGCCGGTGCTGGCGATCGTCGGTCAGACGCACCGCACCGCGATGGGCGGCTCCTACCAGCAGGAAGTCGACCTGCACACGCTGTACAAGGACGTCGCCTCCGACTTCGTGGAGACGGTGACGGTCCCCGAGCAGCTGCCGAACGTGCTGGACCGGGCGATCCGTACGGCGTACGCGCGGCGCTGTCCGACCGCGGTCATCATTCCCGGTGATGTGCAGGAGCTGGACTACTCGGCGCCCACGCACGAGTTCAAGATGGTGCCCTCCAGCCTGGACCGCAGTGCCTGGACGGCGGTTCCGTCCGAGGACTCCCTGCGCCGGGCCGCGGAGATCCTGAACGCCGGCGACAAGGTCGCGATCCTGGTCGGCCAGGGCGCGGCCGGCGCGCGTACCGAGGTGGAGCGGGTGGCCGAGATGCTCGGCGCGGGCGTGGCCAAGGCACTGCTCGGCAAGGACGTCCTGAGCGACGAACTCCCGTACGTCACCGGCTCGATCGGCCTGCTCGGCACTCGTCCGTCGTATGAGCTGATGCGGGACTGCGACACCCTGCTGACCATCGGGTCCTCGTTCCCGTACACCCAGTTCCTGCCGGAGTTCGGCAAGGCGCGCGGGGTGCAGATCGACATCGACCCGCACATGGTCGGGATGCGTTACCCGTACGAGGTGAATCTCGTCGGCGACGCGAAGGCGACGCTTCAGCGGCTGATCCCGATGCTGGACGCCGACCGGGGTGAGCGCGACTGGTACGGGACGGTGTGCGACAACGTCACGCGCTGGCGCGAGGTGATGGAGCGGCGGTCCCAGCAGTCGGCCGACCCGATCAACCCGGAGTACGTGGCGCACGCGCTCGATCCGCTGCTGCCGTCCGACGCGATCGTCTCCTCCGACTCGGGGTCGACGGCGAACTGGTACGCGCGGCACCTGACGATGCGGCCGGGCATGCGCGGCTCGCTGTCCGGGACGCTCGCGACGATGGGCTGCGGTGTGCCGTACGCGATCGGCGCGAAGTTCGCCCACCCGGACCGGCCGGCGATCGCGCTGGTCGGCGACGGCGCGATGCAGATGAACGGGATGGCGGAGCTGATCACGGCGGCGAAGTACCGCGACCTGTGGGAGGACCCGCGGCTGATCGTCGCCGTCTGGAACAACCACGACCTCAACCAGGTCACCTGGGAGATGCGGGCCATGGAGGGCTCCCCGTCCTTCCTGCCCTCGCAGCAGCTGCCGGACGTGCAGTACGCGGCGTTCGCCCGCTCCCTGGGGCTGACCGGGAT
Organism: Streptomyces violaceoruber; assembly: GCA_000720805.1. Taxonomy (GTDB): domain Bacteria; phylum Actinomycetota; class Actinomycetes; order Streptomycetales; family Streptomycetaceae; genus Streptomyces; species Streptomyces cellulosae_A. Next base: position 103,334 of record JODI01000004.1, on the reverse strand, counting down.
CCGCGTGGAGAAGCCGGAGGACGTCGAGGCGGGCTGGCGGGCCGGCCTGGAGGCGGACGGCCCCGCGGTGATCGAGTTCCTCACCGACCCTGCCGTGCCGCCGATCCCCCCGCACGCCACCTGGGAGCAGATGGAGGCCACGGCCGCCTCGATCCTCAGGGGCGACGCGGACCGCGGGTCCGTGGTCAAGCAGGGCTTCAAGGCGAAGGTGCAGGAGTTCCTGCCGGGCCGGGAGAAGAAGTAACCGGAACCGGAGGGGCCGCCGAAGCAGCAGCACGAGCGGTGGCACGAGCAACGGGAGCAACCTCTGACATGACGGGAGTCGCGGGGGACGGGGCGCCGGCCGGTTCCGGTCGGTCGGCGCCGTCCCCGGGATCTCCCGGCAGCAGCAGCTCCTCGTACCGGCCCAGGGCCAGCACCACGCCGAGCATGAGGAGCGGAATGATCACAGCGAGCACCGCCATGGCTGTCCTTCTGCAGGAGTGAGCTTCTGAGCGGGGGGCCCGGATCGGGTCTCCCACCATTGGGGGTGCAAACCCCGTGTCGGTCTCCGGCCCTCGGGTACGCGGTGCCCACCCCGAAGGATCTGGAGGGAGAACATGCAGCGAGGCAGTGACCGGCTGAGCCGCCATCGCGACGAGGAGATGAAGCACGAACTGCAGGGTCTGCTGCGGTCCGGGCACCCCACCCGGACGGAGGAGTGGCACGACCCCGAGCCGACCGCCGACGACGACCCCGAGATCGCGGGCGGCCCGGTGACACCGGGCCACGCCGGGGCGTCGCTGGAGGCGGTCCGGCTGGAACTGGCCCGGCTGCTGGGCCGCAGCTCGTTCCCCGCGAGCGCCGGGGACCTGGTACGTGTCCTGCGCCGCAAGAGCGCCCCCGACGGCCTGGTCGAGGCCCTGGAACGGCAGCCGCGCGGCGAGCGCTACGCCAACGTCCAGGAGCTCGCGCGGGCCCTGACCCGGAGGGAGGGCCAGTGACGGCCGACTTCGTCAAGGACGTGATGACACCCGGTGCGGTCGCCGTCCGCCCGGACGCCTCGCTCGTCGAGGCGGCGCAGCTGATGCGCGCGCAGAACATCGGTGACGTCCTGGTGGCCGACGGTCAGCAGGTGGTCGGGGTGCTCACCGACCGGGACATCACGGTGCGGGCCGTCGCCGACGGCATCGACCCGCTGACCGTGAGCGCCCAGGCCGTGTGCACCCCGGACCCGGTGATGGTGGCCCCCGACGACCCGGTGTCGGCCGCTGTCGCCCTGATGCGGGCGCACGCCGTACGGCGGCTGCCGGTCGTCGAGGACGGACTGCCGGTCGGCATGGTCAGCCTCGGCGACGTGGCCGAGGCCGAGGACCCGGACTCGACGCTCGCCGACATCAGCCGGGCCGAGCCGGACCGGGAGCGGGGCGGCGACGGACTGGACGTCCTATGAGCCTCGGCCGCGGCCAGGCCAACGAGATCGCCACCGCGCGAGGCGACGGGGCCCGCCGGCCCGGGCCGCGCGACAGGAGGCCCGCGCGCATCAAGAAGCTTTCCATGAAAGGCGGTTGAAACACCATGCGCATCGCGTTTCTGACGGCACCCGAGGGCGTCGAGCAGGTCGAGCTCACCGATCCGTGGCAGGCGGCGAAGAACGCGGGCCACGATCCCGTGCTGGTCTCGACGCAGTCGGGTGAGATCCAGGCCTTCAACCACCTCGACAAGGCGGACACGTTCCCCGTGGACGAGGTGGTGGGCGAGGCCTCGGCCGACTCCTTCGGCGCGCTCGTCCTGCCGGGCGGTGTGGCCAACCCGGACTTCCTGCGGATGGACGAGAAGGCCGTCTCGTTCATCCAGGCCTTCTTCGAGCAGGGCCGGCCGGTGGCCGCCATCTGCCATGCCCCCTGGAGTCTCGTCGAGGCGGACGTCGTCCGCGGGCGGGTGCTGACCTCGTGGCCGAGCCTGCAGACCGACATCCGCAACGCGGGCGGCACCTGGGTGGACGAGCAGGTCAAGATCTGCGACCACGGCAACAACAAGCTGGTCACCAGCCGCAAGCCCGACGACCTCAAGGCGTTCTGCGAGGCGTTCCTCGACGTGTTCGCCGAGGAGGCCGCCTGATGGACCCGGCCGACCCCAAGCAGCAGCAGCGCGAGAGGTTCCACGCGGACGACCCCGCCGCCGGGCCGCTCACCACCGACCAGGGTGTGGAGGTCGACCACACCGACGACTCGCTGACCGTCGGCGAACGCGGGCCGACCCTGATGGAGGACTTCCACTTCCGGGAGAAGCTCACCCACTTCGACCACGAGCGGATCCCGGAGCGGGTGGTGCACGCGCGGGGCGCGGGCGCCTACGGCTACTTCGAACCGTACGAGTCGTGTGCGGAGTTCACCCGGGCGGCCTTCCTCCAGGACCCGTCGGTGCGGACCCCGGTGTTCGTGCGGTTCTCGACCGTGCAGGGCCCGAAGGGCTCCGCGGACACCGTGCGGGACGTGCGCGGATTCGCCACCAAGTTCTACACCTCGGAGGGCAACTACGACCTGGTCGGGAACAACGTCCCGGTCTTCTTCATCCAGGACGGCGTCAAGTTCCCCGACTTCGTGCACGCCCTGAAGCCGGAGCCGCACAACGACATGCCCACGGGTGCCTCCGCGCACGACACCCTGTGGGACTTCGTGTCGCTCCAGCCGGAGACCCTGCACGCGATCATGTGGCTGATGTCGGACCGCGCGATCCCGCGCAGCTACCGCATGATGCAGGGCTTCGGCGTGCACACCTTCCGGTTCGTGAACGCCGAGGGACGCGGCACGTTCGTGAAGTTCCACTGGAAGCCGCGGCTCGGGGTGCACTCGCTGGTGTGGGACGAGGCGCAGGAGTGCCAGGGCCGCAACCCCGACTTCAACCGGGGTGATCTGTGGAACGCGATCGAGGCCGGCGAGTACCCGGAGTGGGAGCTGGGTGTCCAACTCGTGCCGGAGGAAGACGAGTTCGCCTTCGACTTCGACCTGCTCGACCCCACGAAGGTCATTCCGGAGGAGCAGGTGCCGGTGCGGCCGATCGGCCGGATGGTCCTGAACCGCAACCCGGAGAACTTCTTCGCGGAGACCGAGCAGGTCGCCTTCCACACCGCCAACGTCGTCCCCGGGATCGACTTCACCAACGACCCGCTGCTCCAGGCCCGTAACTTCTCCTACCTGGACACACAGCTGACCCGGCTGGGCGGTCCCAACTTCTCCCAGCTGCCGGTGAACCGTCCGGTGGCGCCGGTGCGGACCAACCAGCGCGACGGCCACCACCAGAGCGCGATCCACCGGGGCACGAACTACTTCCCGAACTCACTCGGCGGCGGCTGCCCGGCCCACGCCGGTGCGGGCGGGAACGCGTTCACGCACCACGCGGAACGGGTGGACGGGCACAAGATCCGGCGGCGCAGCCCGAGCTTCCAGGACCACTACAGCCAGGCCGCCCTGTTCTGGAACAGCATGGCCGACTGGGAGAGGCAACACATCGTCGACGCCTTCCGGTTCGAGCTCGGCAAGGTCGACGCGCTGGCGGTCCGCACCCGCACGGTCGAACAACTGGCCAAGGTCGACGGAGAGTTGGCGGCGCAGGTGGCGGCCGGCATCGGGGTGCCCGAGCCGGCCGAGAAGGCCACGGCCTCCAAGGGGGCCTCTCCCGCCCTCAGCCTGGAGTCGCTGCGCGGTGCGGGGTCGATCCGCACCCGGCAGATCGCGGTCCTGGTCACCGACGGCATCGATCCCGAGCAGGTGGCGTCCGTGCGCGAGGTGCTGGCCGCCGAGGGCGCGATCGTGGAGGCGCTGGCGGCGACGGACGGCACGGTGGAGGGCTCCGACGGCGAGCGGTACACCGTCGACCGCGCACTGCCGACCGTGGCCTCGGTGCTGTACGACGCCGTCCTGCTTCCCGGCGGACCGGTGGGCACCCCGCCGACGACCGCCGACCCGGACGCGATGCGCTTCGTGCGGGACGCCTACCGGCACGGCAAGCCGGTCGGCGCGCTCGGCTCGGGCGTGGGGATCGTGTCGGCGCTGGAACCGGAGGGGCTGCGCCTGTCCACCGAGTTCCACCGCGTGGTCGCCGACCAGGGCGTGGTGACGGACACCTCGCCGGGCGCCGCGAGCGAGGAGTTCACCCGGGCGTTCGTGGAGGCGGTCGCCGCGCACCGGCACTGGAACCGGCCGCCGGTGCGCCGCTGACCGGTCGTTCCGTTCAGGAGCGGGGAGTCGTCTCAGGAGCGGGGAGTCGTCGACTCCCCGCTCACGCGTTCCCGCGCCCCTTCGCGGGTGCGGCCCGCGGCGACCGGGCGGCGCGGGTTGCGGCGCAGGAACTCACCCTCCAGCTGCGCCATGCGCTCGTTGTGGGCCCGCAGGGCGTCGTTCGACCCGTGCAGCAGGGTGTCGTGCCGGGTGCGGTGGATGGTCTCCAGCTCCTTCATGAGCTGCTGGTCGTCCAGCCGGCCGGCATCGACTCCGGTCATGGTCATGTCCCGCTCGTCGTGTTCGTTCATGTCCCCCGGGTACCCGCCCCGGACGCACTACCCCCAAGCGACATCCGGGAGGGAACCATGGATCTCGCCTTTCTCCAGCCACTCTACGAACATCCCGGCCCCTGGGCCTCCGTGTACGTCGACACCTCCCGTCATACGGAGGACACGGCCCACGAGCGGCATCTGGCGGCCGTGGCACTGTCGAGGGAGCTGTCCCGGCAGGGGGCGGACGAGGACACGTGCCGGGCTGTACGGGAGGCGCTGGAGGGCCTGCGGCGCTCCCCCGAACCCCACGGGCGGGCCCTGTTCGCGCGAGCCGGAGAGGTGGTGCTGGATCCGCCGCTGACCGTGGCGCCGGACGGCAACCGCGCCTACTGGGCACCGCTGCCGCACACCGCTCCGCTGCTGGAGCTGGCCGGCGAGGACCCGGTCTGTGTCGTGGCGTACGTGGACCGCAAGGGCGCGGACTTCGAGCTGCGCGGCGCGCTCGGCCGTCAGGACGCCGGCACGGTCACCGGCCGCCAGTACCCCGTACACCGTACGAGCTCCGCCGACTGGTCGGAGAAGCACTTCCAGCTGCGGGTGGAGAACACCTGGGAGCACAACGCCGCCGAGATCGCGGACGCGCTCGCCGTCTGCCAGGAGGAGACCCGCGCCGACCTGCTGGTCCTCGTGGGTGACGACCGGGAGCGGCGGTCCGTGCACGACCGGCTGCCCAAGCGGCTGGAGGATCTCGTCGTCGAGGCCCCGCACGGCGCCGGCAGCAGGCTGCTCGACGAGGACGTGGAGCAGGCCCGCGCCGCGCACGTACGGCAGCGCGCGGAGCGCGAGCTGGAGCGGTTCCTGGCCGCCCGGGAGCCCGGCGACGACGGACGCGCCGCCGCGGTCGAGGGCGTGCCCGCGCTGGTCGAGGCGGCGCGTGAGCACCGTATCGACGAGCTGCTGATCCGGCCCGACGGCCCTGACGCGCACCGGGAGGTGTGGATCGGCGAGGACCCGGACCAGCTGGCCGTGCGCCGGACGGATCTGAAGATCCTCGGCGAGCAGCACTCCTGGCCGGCCCGTGCGGACGACGCGCTGATCCGGTCGGCGGTCGCGACGGGCGCCCCGGCGATCTCGGTGACCCCGGCGGCCGAGGAGACGGAGGTGCCGGTGGGCGGCCTGGGCGCGCTGCTGCGCTGGAAGTGACCGTGTACGAGGGCCGGGCCCGGTGACCTGAGGGTTACCGGGCCCTTTCCACGCGTCGCTCGTCCCACACCGGCTCGGCCGTCTCACGGACCCGGCCGTCGCTGCCGAAGACCAGGTAGCGGTCGAAGGAGCGGGCGAACCAGCGGTCGTGGGTGACGGCGAGGACGGTGCCGTCGAAGGCCTCCAGGCCCTCCTGCAGGGCTTCGGCGGACTCCAGGTCGAGGTTGTCGGTCGGCTCGTCGAGCAGCAGGGCGGTGACGCCCTGCAGCTCCAGCAGCAGGATCTGGAAACGGGCCTGCTGGCCGCCGGAGAGCCGGTCGAAGCTCTGCTCGGCCTGGGCCGTCAGTTCGTAGCGGCGCAGCCGGGACATGGCCGCGCCCCGGTCCTGGGCGTGCTCCTTCCACAGGATGTCCAGGAGGGTGCGGCCCTGCAGCTCGGGGTGGGCGTGCGTCTGCGCGAAGTGCCCGGGCACCACACGTGCCCCGAGCTTCCACTCCCCCGTGTGGGCCACCTCCTCGCCGGCCAGCAGCCGCAGGAAGTGCGACTTGCCGGAACCGTTGGAGCCGAGGACGGCGACCCGCTCGCCGTAGAAGACCTCCAGGTCGAACGGCTTCATCAGGCCGGTGAGTTCGAGTCCCTGGCAGGTGACGGCCCGTACGCCGGTCCGGCCGCCCTTCAGACGCATCCTGATGTCCTGCTCGCGCGGCGGTTCCGGCGGCGGGCCCGCCTCCTCGAACTTGCGCAGCCGGGTCTGGGCGGCCTGGTAGCGGGAGGCCAGCTCGTGGCTGATGGAGGCCGCCTGGCGGAGGTTCAGCACCAGCTTCTTCAGCTGGGCGTGCTTCTCGTCCCAGCGGCGGCGCAACTCCTCGAAGCGGGCGAAGCGTTCGCGCCGGGCCTCGTGGTAGGTGGCGAAGCCGCCGCCGTGCACCCAGGCGTCGGCACCCGCGGGACCCGGCTCGACGGAGACGATCTTCTCGGCCGCGCGGGCGAGGAGTTCCCGGTCGTGGGAGACGAACAGGACCGTCTTGCGGGTCTCCCCCAGCCGCTCCTCCAGCCAGCGCTTGCCGGGCACGTCGAGGTAGTTGTCGGGTTCGTCGAGCAGCAGCACCTCGTCGGTGCCGCGCAGCAACGCCTCCAGCACCAGCCGTTTCTGCTCGCCGCCGGAGAGGGTGCGCACCTCACGGAACTGCGCCTTCTCGTACGGCACGCCGAGCGCGGCCATGGTGCACATGTCCCACAGCGTCTCGGACTCGTACCCGCGCACCTCGGCCCAGTCGGAGAGCGACTGCGCGTACTGCAGCTGGGCGGCCTCGTCGTCGACGGTCATGATGGCGTGCTCGGCCCTGTCGACGGCCCGCGCGGCCTCCTGGATGCGGGGCGGCGCCACCGACACGAGCAGGTCCCGTACGGTCGTCTCGTCGCGTACGGATCCCACGAACTGGCGCATCACGCCGAGGCCGCCGCTGACGGTGACGGTCCCGCCGTGCGGTTTCAGCTCGCCGGAGATCAGCCGCAGCAGCGTCGTCTTGCCGGCGCCGTTGGGTCCCACGAGAGCCACGGCGGCCCCTTCACCCACCCGGAACGACACATCGCCGAGCAGCGCCCTCCCGTCGGGGAGGTAGTACTCGAGGTGTGCTGCTTCCAGATGTCCCATGACGAGCCAGTCTGGGGTCCGGGCGGCCGCCCTGACAAACCGGTTTCCGACCGCCCCGGTCCCGGTGGCCTGCGCGCGCGTGCGTACAGGATCCACCCGGGCCGGGGTAGACGCAGGGGCATGAGCCCAGACGTCGACCTCACCGTCCCCAAACCCGGACACCACGTCCTGCGGGAGCGCCTGCTGGCCCTCGACTGCAAGGTGTTCGAGTTCGCCGCCGCGAGCCACTGGCCCGGTGCCGAACGTGTCCTGCCACGGCTGAGCCGGAGCGCGAACCACGGGGTGCTGTGGTTCGCGACGGCCGCCGCGATGGCCGCGAGCCGTACCCCGCGGGCCCGCCGGGCGGCCGCGCGGGGGCTGGCCTCGCTGAGCCTGGCCTCGCTGACCATCAACACGCTCGGCAAGCGCTCGGTGCGCCGGCCGCGGCCCGTCCTGGACCCGGTGCCGCTGGTGCGGCGGCTGAAGCGGCAGCCGATCACCACCTCGTTCCCGTCCGGCCACTCCGCGTCGGCGGCCGCGTTCGCCGCCGGGGTCGCCCTGGAGTCGCCGTCCTGGGGCGCGGCGGTGGCCCCGGTCGCCTTCTCGGTGGCCGCGTCCCGCGTCTACACCGGTGTCCACTTCCCGAGCGACGTGCTGGCGGGCGCGGCCCTGGGCGCGGGTGCCGCGTTCGCCGTGCGGGCCCTGGTGCCGACCCGGGCGCAGGCGGTACCGCCGGCCCGGCCGCGGGCCCGGGTGCCCGCGCTGCCGGACGGTCAGGGCCTGGTCATGGTCGCGAACACCGGCTCCGGCAGTGCCGACCGGGTCCGCGCGCTGCGCGACAGCCTGCCTGCGGCCGAGGTCGTCGAGTGCGACCCGGCCGACGTGCGGGCCGAGTTGGAGAAGGCCGCGGTCCGGGCCCGGGTGCTCGGGGTGTGCGGGGGCGACGGCACCGTCAACGCCGCCGGCGGGATCGCCCTGCGCCACGGCCTGCCCCTCGCGGTGCTGCCCGGCGGCACGCTCAACCACTTCGCCTACGACCTCGGTGTGGAGGGCGTCCGCGATCTGAGCCGGGCCGTCCAGGAGGGCGAGGGCGTACGGGTGGACGTGGGCCGCTTCACCGGCGGTGGGCAGGAAGGCATCTTCCTCAACACCTTCAGCCTGGGCGTGTACCCCGAACTGGTGCGTGAACGGGATCGCTGGTCGTCCCGGATCGGCGGCTGGCCGGCGGGGGTGCTGGCCGCGCTGCGGGTGGTGCGCGCCGACCGGCATCCGCTGGAGGTCCGGTTCCGCGGCGAGGCACGGCCGCTGTGGCTGCTGTTCGTCGGCAACGGCACCTACCACCGGATGGGTCTCGCGCCCGGCCGCCGAATCGACCTGGCCGACGGGCAGCTCGACGTACGGGTCGTGCACGGCGGCCGCCACCCCGCCGTACGGCTGCTCGCCGCCGCCCTCGCCGGCCCCCTGGACCTCCCCCGCCGCGGCCACGCCGCCGTCCGGGTCGGCCGGCTCCGGCTGGCGGGCGTGGCACCGGGCACGCTGCTCGCGTACGACGGTGAAGTCACCGAGGTGGACGGCGAGGTGAGGGTGGAGAAGCTGCCGGAGGCGCTCACCGTCTACCGCCCGCTGCCCCAGACCTGATCTCCCGTCAGTCCGTATGGCAAGACATGGGGTCTCAGCATTCGGCACGCGGGCGTACGGTGATCGTGTCGCCGGCGGGGCCGCGGGGTCCCGGTGAGCCGGCCCGCCGAGAGGGGATCAGCCATGCCCAGGGCACGGGAGACCGCCGTCTACACGCACGGACACCACGAGTCGGTACTGCGCTCGCACACCTGGCGCACCGCCGCCAACTCGGCCGCCTACCTGCTCGGCTCGCTCAAGCCCCATATGAAGATCCTGGACATCGGGTGCGGTCCGGGCACGATCACCGCCGACCTGGCCGCGCTGGTCCCCGACGGACACGTCACCGGCGTCGACCACGCGCCGGGGATCCTGGAGCAGGCCCGGGCGACGGCCGCCGAGCGGGGCCTGACGAACGTGGACTTCGCGGTCGCGGACGTGCACGCGCTGGACTTCCCGGACGACACCTTCTGCGTGGTCCACGCCCACCAGGTGCTCCAGCACGTCGGCGACCCGGTGCAGGCGCTGCGTGAGATGAAGCGGGTGACGAAGCCGACGGGGTTCATCGCCGTCCGCGACTCGGACTACGCGGCGATGACCTGGTACCCGGCATCCGCGGGGATGGACGACTGGCTGGACCTGTACCGCCGGGTGGCCCGCAGCCATGGCGGCGAGCCGGACGCCGGGCGCCGGCTGAAGTCCTGGGCGCTCCGGGCGGGCCTGACCGACGTCACGGCGACCTCCAGCACCTGGACCTTCGCGACCGCCGAGGAGCGGGCCTGGTGGAGCGGCCTGTGGGCGGACCGCACGGTGGCCTCCGCCTACGCGGAGCGCGCCGTCGGGGGTGGCCACGCGAGCCCCGGGGAACTGCGGGCGGTGGCTGCCGCCTGGCGTGAGTGGGGCGCCCGCGATGACGGGTGGTTCTGTGTCCTGCACGGAGAGATTCTGTGCCGAAAGGAAGTCTGAATCCCTGATTTCGGGAAACTCTGAGTGCAGGAGGTTCACACTATGGTTCCGATCCTGCTCGTACTGCTTCTGGTGCTGATTCTTTTCGGTGCCGGTTTCGCAGTGAAAGTGCTCTGGTGGATTGCACTGGCCGTTCTGGTGCTATGGCTTCTGGGCTTCCTGATGCGGGGTACGACCGCTGGCGGAGGCAGGGGACGCTGGTACAGGTGGTGAATCGACCCCGGGGCTCATCGAGTGATCTCGATGAGCCCCGGGGTCCTTGATCCGTTCTCGGGGCGTCATTCCCGGGGAAGGAGAGGTCCGAGCGGCCCGAGGTCCAGATTCAGGTCCTCGGGCCGCAGTCCGTAGCGCTCACGCAGCTCGGTCATACGGTCGTCGAGCAGCATCAGGGTGAGCCCGATGCGCTCCTCCTGCTCCTCGTCGAGGTCACCGGCGTCGAACCGGCGCAGCGCCTGCCGCTCCATGAGCTGACGCAGCAGTTCCACCACCGTCAGCACGAGTTTGACCAGGTCCCGCTCGACGGTGTCGGGCTCGAGGTCCAGCCGGTTGCGTCGCTCGGTCACGTCAGGCTCCCCACCAGTGTCACGTCAGTCTCCGAACGGCGACGGCACTTGCGCGTTCACGGAACTGATCAGGGCGTTCAGGTCGATACGGACGAGGTCGACGTCCGCGATCCGCAGGGTGATGTCCCCGGTGATGACGACCCCGCCGGCCAGCAGCCGGTCGAGGAGGTCCACCAGGGCGACCTCACGACGCTCGATCACCGTCACCGGTTCTCCTCCTCGCCCGCGAAGGAATAAGCGGCCCAAGGGCCGGTGAGTTCCACACGCATTCCTGGGACATCGTCCTTCGTACGGTCCACCAGTTCCACGAATTCCTCGGACACGGAGCGCGGAACGAGATAGGCCGCGTTGAGCACGTTCCGACCGGATGCACCCGAGAGCGTCGGGTTCTGCGGCGCGTGCAGCCGGGAATCCTCTGCGAACTCGGAAAGCGTTTCGTGCAGCCGGGTCGCGAAAGTCTCGGCCCGCTGCCACATGTCCTCGTTGGACCGCACCCGCATTCGCCGCTGGCGCAGATAGTCCCGGCCGGACGCGGCCTTCTCCGGCGGGGCCTCGCTGTCCGCACCGTCCGCGGGCTCCGCGCCGGCGTACACCTTGACGCCCCACTCCACCCGGCCCTGCAGCCGGTCGAGGGTGCGCCGGAAGGCGTCCTCCCGCTCCTCGATCATCACGCGGACCCCGCTGTCGTCGTGGAAGACGGTGCCGAGCCGCAGCGGCAGCGGGGTGGTGACGACGGTGAGCGCGTCGATCACGCCCTGGTGGGCGCGGGCGGTCGCGGTCAGCCAGTCCAGGTCCTCGAGATGCCTGCGGAGCGGCTCTTCGGCGAAGTCCCGCTCCGGTACATGGCTGACCACGGCGACCAGACCGTGGTGGTGCAGCAGTCTGGGCGGATCGCCGGCCACCCCCGTCAACTGCGCCTGCAGGGGCGTACCGAAGGGATGACAGACGGCGTAGACGTACCGCAGTCCGGTCATGAACGCTCCTCCTCGGCACGGGCGGGTTCGAGCTGTTCGAGTCGTGCCAGGCGCTCCCGCAGCTCGGCGTTCTCCCGGGAGAGCTCGTCGCGCCGGGCCTTGGTGGACAGCGCCGGGTCGTCCTCCCACCAGTCGATACCCATCTCCTTCGCCTTGTCCACCGAGGCCACGATCAGCCGCAGCTTGATCGTGAGAAGTTCGATGTCGAGCAGGTTGATGCGGATGTCACCGGCGATCACGATGCCCTTGTCGAGCACCCGCTCCAGGATGTCCGCGAGGTTGGCGCCGCTGCCCTGACCATAGGGGTCGGGCAGCCGGCTCGGCGTAGTCATCGACGGCTCCCGCCCCCAGCGGCGTCGGCGTACTCGTCCTCGTCCTCGGCCGCCTCGGCCTCCGGTTCCTCCGCCTCCTCGTCCTCATCCTCGGCGTACTCGTCGTCGTCGTACTCGTCGTCGGCGCCCTTGCCTTCTTCTTCCTCGTCCTCCTCGGCGGCCTCGTCCTCGGCGTACGGGCCCTCCTCCTCGTCCTCGGCCTCGGCGTCGTAGCCCTCCTCGCCGTCCTCGTCCTCCTTCTCGGAGTCCTCGGCGCGCTCTTCCTCGGCCACCGCCTCGTCATGGTCGCGGACGACCTCGCCGTCGCGGATCTCACCGCGCCAGCCGTCATCGGCCTCGCCCTTGATGGTGATGAAGCGGACGTAGTTCTTCAGGTCGAGCCGGAGCCGGCGGCCCTGGGCACGCCAGATGTTGCCGGTCTTCTCGAAGAGGCCGCTCGGGTAGTACTCGACGACCACGATGACGCGGGTCAGGTTCTCGCCGAGCTCGTGGAAGGAGACGACGCCCTTCGTGGTGCCCTTGGCGCCCTCCGAGCTCCAGGAGATCCGGTCGTCCGGCACCTGTTCGGTGGTCTTCGCCTTCCAGCTGCGGTTGGACCAGAAGACCTTCAGCTGCCAGTCGGAGTTCGTGTCGTCGGCGCGGCTGGCGCTCTTGACGCCCTTCGCGAAGGTGCTGAAGTCCTGGTACTGGGTCCACTGGTCGTAGGCCGTGCGCAGCGGCACGCCCACATCGATGTGCTCGATGATGACCGTGGGCTTCTGGCCCGACCTGCCCTTGCCCTTGCCCTTGCCGCCGCCGCCGAGGTTCTTGAACGCGCCGACCACGCTGTCCTTGGCGCGGGTGGCGCCGACCTCCAGCGCGCTGCGCACGGGCCCCTTGCCCTCGGCGAGCTTGCGGCCGCCGTCGAGGGCGAGTTTGGCGAAGCCGGGGCTGTTGCCCTCGGCGATGTCGTTCAGCTTGACCGTGGTCTCGCCGAGCTTGCGACCGGCGCCGACCAGCAGGCGCTGCGCCTGGGCCGCGAGGTACTCCTGCACCTCGTCCTTGAGACGGTCCACCGCCTCGCTTCTGGCCACGTCGGTCAGCGGGTTGTTCTTCGTCCCCTTGTCGGTGGCCTCTCGAGCGGATCCGAGTGTCTCGGTCATCACTCACCGCCTCCCTTCTGGTGCCGGTCGCGGGCTCCGCCGCCGGCGCCGCGGGCCGCGGTGGTCTTCTTGCCGGCCGTCTTCTTCGCGGCGGCCGTCTTCTTTCCGGCCGTCCTCTTGGCGGGGGCCTTCCTGGCCGGGGCCTTCCTGGCGGACGCGGTCTTCTTCGCGGGCGCCTTCCTGGCCGGGGCCTTCTTCGCCTGCTTCCGCGGCGGCTCGGAGTCCTCGTCGGCCTCCTCGTCCTCATCGGCCTCGGCGGCCTCGGGCTCCTCCTGCGACTCCTCGTCCTCAGCGCCCTCGTAGTCTTCGGAGTCGTCAGTGTCGTCGGAGCCCTGGGAGTCCTCGGCCCGCTCCTCGTCCTCGGAGTCCTCGGAGTCGACGTCCGGGACCACGCCCGCGAGCTGGTCGCGCACCTGGGCGGTACGGCCGTGCAGACGGTCGGCGAGGGCGTCGACCTGCCGCTCGACCATGGCGCCGGAGGCGGCCTTGCCGACTCCGCGCAGGTCCTCGCGCAGCTGGTCCCCGATCTCCTTGAACTGGGGGTTGTTCTTCAGCTGCCCGGACACCAGGTCGGCGACGCCCTTGGGGGTCAGGTTCATCTTCTTGCCCGCCACGAGGCTGCCGACGGCGAACGCCAGTTTCATCTTCTTGGTGCGTCCGAGGACGTACCCGGCCCCTATCGCGAGGCCCATTCCCACTCGGTTCATCGTGCCGTCCCGTCGCCTGTCCCCGCGCCGCCGCGCAGGCCGATCTCCAGTCGGTCCAGGAGTTCGTCCTCCTGCCGGTCGAACTCCTCCTCGTCGATCTCGCCCGCCTCCAACCGTTCCTCCAGCCGGGCGAGTTCGGCCCTGACCGCGGACGGGTCGTAGTAGAGGCGTTCCGCCTCCCTCAGTACCTGTCTGATCACCCAGCCGCTGCCGCGCACGGGTGCGAACGGCAGCAGGAGTACCTCTCCGATGAGTCCCACGGCGTCCTCATTCCTCCGCGCGGCCGGGGCCGGCCGTGGTGCCCGCGGGCTTGTCGTCGCCGGGTTCGACGAAGCTGTACGGCGGCAGCGGGCCGTTCACGCGCAGGTCGAGGTGCGGATTGCGCGCGCGGACCTGTTCCACCTCGTTCAGGAACTCGGCCGCCTTGTCGCGCTCCACCAGCAAGGACACGTTGGTGATCCAGCCGGTGGACTCGGGGCCCACACTGACCGCGTCGCCGACGGGCTCCAGGGCCTGCCGCACCACGGAGGCGTCCTCGGCCTCGCGGGCCTTGACGGCCGCGACGACCATCTCGCCGAGCTTCAGTCGGTCATCGTAAGTACCGCCGCCCGCCTGCCGGTTGGCCTCGGTCATGGCGCGGATCTCCGGGTTCTCGGACATCACGCGATGCAGGACGGCCTCTTCGTCGTGGGTGGCCTTGATGTTGTACTCGACCTTGCCGTCAAGGGTGCGCAGCCGCTCCAGGTAGTGGTCGGCGCGCTCGGCGAGCACGCCGGTGACCGTGTCGTCGTCCGGAGCGACGCTGCCGAACCGCATGGGCAGGACGCAGCCGTTGGCGCCGGCCTCGCTCAGGACGCTCTGGTGGGCGAGGAGGTCCTTGCGCTTGGGCCGCAGTCCCTCGGGCGCGTCGCTGACGACGGCCGCCAGCTCGCCTGCCTTCAGGATGCGCACGGGGCGCGGCGGGTCGCCGACGCCTCCCATGCCCTCGGGCAGCGAGGGCTGGGACGCGGCGGTGATGCCGTAGACATAGGTGCTCACTCCTCTTCCTCCTTCCTGCGCGATGCCGTCGACTTGCGCGGACGCGGCCGGGACTCGGTCTGTCCCTCCTCGCGTGCCTGCTTGAAGGCGCCGGATATGGTCTCGGCGGCGCCGGACAGCGCGCCCTTGGACTTGCCGCGGGCGCCGGACTCGGTCATCTCACCGACCAGGTCGGGCAGGCCGGGATCCTTGCGCGGCCCGGCCTCCAGGTCGAGGCGGTTGCACGCCTCGGCGAAGCGCAGGTAGGTGTCGACGCTGGCCACGACGACCCGGACGTCGATCTTCAGGATTTCGATGCCGACCAGGGAGACCCGTACGAACGCGTCGATGACGAGACCCCTGTCGAGGACGAGTTCCAGAACGTCATAGAGGCCGCTGCTGCCGCCTCCGCCGCCGCTCTGCTGGGCCGGGACAACGGTCATGTCGACCGCGCCTCCTTGTCTGTGGATGTGGTGAACGGATGTGTGGACGGACGGGCGCCTAGCGGCCACCCGGCCGGTGCGAGTCGGCACGCCCGCGTTCGTAACGGCGAACGCGCCGATAGCCGGTGAGCTGTCCGTCGGAGTCGAGGTCCACCTGGTAGCTCGCCATCAGGCTCATCGTGTCGGGCACGCGAGCGAGCTCCAGTACCTCGACCTCCAGCGTCCAGCCGTCCTCCGTCTGCTCGAAGGACGACACGTTCTCGGCGGACATGCCGGTCAGCTCCCCGAGCTGCGTGCGCGCATGGCGCAGCACCTCCATGGGGCCGGGCCGACGCCCCTCCGCCGTGTTGTTGTCTGTGTCCGCGTCTTCCCCTTTGGGGGAGTTCCGTGAATTGTGTGACTCTGATGAGTTCTTTGTGTTCGACATGGCCACCTCTTTCTCCGGGTGGCCGCTCGTTCCTTGGCCAAACCTTCAGGAGGGCATCAACGCGTCGAGGCGGCGGCGCGCCGGTGCCAGCGAGCGCCCCTTCGTCGGCACATCGCCCCACGGGTCGGTGCGGGCCTGCTCGACGGCGTCGGCGATGGTCCACCGGCGGGCGTCGAGACCGGGATCGTCCAGCTGGGCCCAGGCGAGGGGGGTGGCCACGGGGGCGCCCGGTTTGGCGCGGACCGTGTAGGGGGCGACCGCGGTCTGGGCGTAGGCGTTGCGCCCGGTGTCCAGGTAAAGGCGGTCGCCGCGGTCCTTCTTGCGGGCGGCCGTGGTGAGCCGGTCGGGGTGGCCGGCGACCAGCGTGTCGGCGATGTCCCGGGCGAAGGCGCGGACCTCGTCGAAGTCGTGGTGGCCGTCGAGGGGCACCACCACGTGCAGGCCGCGCGAGCCGGTGGTCATCAGCGCCGAGGGCAGTTTCAGCTCGTCGAGCAGCTCCCGCAGCAACCGGGCCGCCTCCCGCACCGCGGCGAAGTCGTCTCCGGCGTCACCGGCCGGGTCGAGGTCGAGGACCAGCCGGTCGGGCCGCTCCACGCTGCCCACGCGGGACAACCAGCGGTGCAGGGTGACGGCGGCCTGATCGGCGAGGTACAGCAGGGTGGCGGTGTCGTCGCACACGGGGTGGCAGACGGTGCCGCCCTCCTTGGCGACCTCGACCCGGGTGATCCACTCCGGGTAGTTGTCCGGGGTGTTCTTCTGCATGAACCGGGGGCCGTCGACGCCGTCGGGGTGCCGCTCCAGCATCAGCGGGCGGCCGCGCAGATGGGGCAGCATGAACGGGGCGACGGACCGGTAGTAGTCGACCAGGTCGCCCTTGGTGTACTCCTGCGCGCCGCCGCCCCCGGGGAAGAGCACCTTGTCCTGCCGGTGCACCTGGACCGCGTGCCGGCCGGCGCGCACGGTCCGTACGCCGTCGCGGGCGCCGCCCCGTGCGGTACCGCCGTGTGAGCCGGCTCGCCCACCGCTGCCCGTGCCGTCGCGTGAGCCGCCTCGCGCACCGCTGCGTGTGCCGCCCGCCGTACCGTCCCCGCTCACCGCACGATCGCCTCCTCCACCAGGAGCCGGCCGGCCGCCGCGATCGACTCGGCGTCGATGCCGGCGGCGTGCAGCTGCTCGTCCGGCGAGGCCGAGCCGGGCATCGTACGGACGGCGAGGCGCACCAGGCGCGGTACGGGCCGCCCGTCGGCGAACGCGTCCAGGACGGCGTCGCCGAGGCCGCCCTCCGCGCGGTGGTCCTCGACGGTCACCAGGCAGCCGGTCTCCTCGGCGGCCTGGCGCAGGGTGGGCGCGTCGACGGGCTTGACCGAGTACAGATCGATCACCCGGGCCCGGATGCCGTCCGCCGCCAGCGTGTCGGCGGCGGCCAGCGCCTGGGGCACGGTCACGCCGGCCGCGACGATCGTCATGCGGTCCTGGTCGGAGGAGCGCAGCACCTTGCTGCCACCGATCGGGAACTCCTCGTCGGGCCCGTAGATCACCGGGCTCTCGCCGCGCGAGGTGCGCAGATAGCGGATGCCCTCCAGGCCGGCCATCGCGGCGACGAGGTGCGCGGTCTGGTTGGCGTCGCACGGGTACAGCACGGTCGAGCCGTGGATCGCCCGCATCATCGCCAGGTCCTCCAGCCCCATCTGGCTGGGCCCGTCCTGCCCGATCGCCACGCCCGCGTGGGAGCCGACCAGGTTGATGCCGGAACCGCTGATGGACGCCATGCGGATGAAGTCGTAGGCGCGGGTGAGGAACGCCGCGAACGTGGAGGCGTACGGCACCCAGCCGCGCGCGGCGAGCCCGACGGCGGCGGCCACCATCTGCTGCTCGGCGATGTAGCACTCGAAGTAGCGGTCGGGGTGCTCCTTGGCGAAGAACTCGGCGCGCGTGGAGTCGCCGACCTCGCCGTCGAGGGCGACCACGTCACCGCGTCCGGAGCCGAGCGCGGCGAGGGCCTGCCCGAAGGCGTTGCGGGTGGCGACACCCTTGTCGTCCTGGGCGGAGCCGCTCTTCTCGAAGCGCGGCAGTTCGAGGTGTCCGGCGGGCACCGCGTGCAGCATGCGGGCGGCGGGCGGCTCGTGCACCTCGACGCGGATGTTCCGGTGGGTACCGCCGAGTTCCTCGATCGCGTCGTCGGCGTTCTTCAGCGGCTTGCCGTGCAGTCCCTCGCGGTCCTCGACGTCGGTGACGCCCTTGCCCTTGAGGGTGCGGGCGAGGATCGCGGTCGGCTGGCCCTTGGTGGAGATCGCCTCGCCGTACGCCCGGTCGATCGCGTCCACGTCGTGGCCGTCCACCTCGACGGTGTGCCAGCCGAAGGCCTGGAAGCGGCGGGCGTAGGCGTCGAGGTCGTGGCCGTGCCGGGTCGGGCCGCGCTGGCCGAGGCGGTTGACGTCGACGATCACGGTGAGGTTGTCGAGGTGCTCGTGTCCGGCGTGCTCGGCGACCTCCCACACCGATCCCTCGGCCATCTCGCTGTCACCGCACAGCACCCACACGCGGTATCCGGTGCGGTCCAGCCGCTTCCCGGACAGTGCGATACCGACGCCGACGGGCAGGCCCTGCCCGAGCGACCCGGTGGCCGTCTCGACCCACGGCAGCTGCCGGGGCGTCGGATGCCCTTCGAGGCGGCTGCCCAGCTTGCGGAAGGTCAGCAGTTCCTCGTCGTCGATGGCGCCGGCCGCCTTGAAGACGGCGTACATGAGCGGCGAGGCGTGGCCCTTGGACAGGACGAAGCGGTCGTTGGCGGGGTGGGCGGGGCGGTCGAAGTCGTAGCGGAAGTGGTTGGCGAGGAGTACGGCCATCAGGTCCGCGGCGGACATCGACGACGTCGGGTGCCCGGAGCCCGCGGCGGCCGAGGCGCGCACACTGTCGACGCGCAACTGCTGGCCGAGTTCTACGAGTTCACCGGTGTTCATGAGTCTCCTTCCGCGGGGGTGACGCCGGGGGTGCCGTCGGTCCGCTTGACGGGGCCGGGAGCCTTCTTGTCGGGCTCACCGTGTGGCTGGTTCTTGGCGGGCTGGCCGCCGGGTTGGTTCTTGGCGGGCTCACCGCCGGGTTGGTTCTTGGCGGGTTCGCCGTCCGGTTGGTTCTTGGCAGGCTCACCGCCCGGTTGGTTCTTGGCAGGCTCACCGCCGGGCCGGGTCTTCGCGGGCTCACCGCCGGGCCGGGTACTCGCGGCTTCGGGGCGCGGCTGGTCCTTCCCGTCGGCGGGGCGGGGCTTCCCGGAGCCCTCCGGTTCCGTGTCGGCCGGGGTGGCCGCTCCGGGCCCCGACTGGGCCGCCGTGGTCTTCCGCCGCGCCTCCTGACCGCGGGGGCCCTGCTCGTCGCGGGCCCCGCCCGGTCCCCCGGGCACCCGGGCCAGCTCCGGCGAGGCCGTGTCCAGCGGTACCGACCAGGACCGTACGAGGCCCAACTGGACCGCCTGGCGCGGGAGTACGGAATCCAGCAGCCAGTCCGCGGCGACCCGGACCCGGTTGCCGGGCATCGCCGCGAGGTGGTACCCGCGGGTGACCGCACCGGCGGCCGGGCCGGACAGGGGGATGCCGAGCGGGTTGGCGGCGGCCTTCGCACCGCCCAGGTCGACCACGAACCCGAGGTCCTTGTGCCGGTAGGGACGCCGTTCGCCGACGCCCAGCGAGGCCGCGACGTTGCGGGCGGCGACCTTGCCGTGCCGCCAGGCGTGCTGCGCGGTCATCGGCGTGTACGTCCCGGGCTCGTTCAGATCCGGTACGGCGGCCGCGTCCCCGCACGCGAACACCTCGGGACGGCCCGGGAGTTGCAGATAGGGGTCGACGATCAGGCGCCCGCGCTCCAGCGGCGCTCCGGTGCTCTCCACGAGCGGATCGGGCCGTACGCCGACACACCACACCAGGGTCCGCGTCTCGACGAACTCACCGTCGGTGAGCAGCACCCCGCTCGGCGTGGCCTCCTTCACGGAGGTTCCCATGCGCACCTCCACGCCCCGCTCCCGCAGGGTGCGGTCGGCGGTGCGGGACAGGTGCTCGTCCAGCTCGGGCAGGACACGGGGCGCCACGTCGAGGAGCAGCCAGCGGGGCCGTACGCCGTGCCTGAGGGGGTGCTTGCGCACCTGCGCCCGGGTGTACAGCTGTCCCTGTGCGGCGACCTCGGTGCCGGTGTAGCCGGCGCCGACCACCACGAAGGTGGTGCGGGCGGCGCAGCTCTCCGGGTCGTCCGACGCGGCGGCGAGCTCCACCTGCCGGGTGACGTGGTCCCGCAGGTACAGCGCCTCGGGCAGGCCGCGGAAACCGTGGGCGTGCTCGGCGACCCCGGGGATCGGCAGCAGCTTGTTGACGCTGCCGACGGCGAGCACGAGCCGGTCGTACGGCAGGGTGCCCTCGCCGCCCTCGGGGTCGGTGTACCGCACGGTCCGTTCGTCCAGGTCGACGCCGTCGGCCTCGCCGAGCACCAGGCGGACGTGCGGCAGCGTGTCCGAGAGGGAGACGGTGACGCGGCGCGGCTCCAGGATCCCGGAGGCGACCTGGGGCAGCAGGGGCAGATACAGGAAGTAGTCGGTGGGGTTCAGCAGGGTGACGTCGGCCTTGCCGCGGGACATCCGGGACAGTTCTCGGGCCGTCCGGTATCCGGCGAAGCCGGCACCGACGATCACAATGCGGGGTCGACTCACGGTTCGCCTCCGGGGCTGTCGCGTACCTCGGCAGCCTTCCGCGTCCCCCTGGTCAGGACACCCAAACGTGTGCCCGGTAGCCGCGCCCGCCCGGTTTCCGCCACCGGCGCCGGGTACTCGGGACGGCGAACCACCCGTCCACCTCGTGGAGGCACACCCCCCATGCCCGAGTACGGCTATTTCCTCTCGTGCGAGCAGTACGGTCCCGCGGAGCTCATCGAGCAGGCGCGGATGGCCGAGCAGGCCGGATTCACGGCCCTGTGGATCTCCGACCACTACCACCCGTGGAACGACGCGCAGGGCCAGAGCCCGTTCGTCTGGTCGGTGATCGGCGCCCTCTCCGAGGCGGTGTCCCTGCCGATCGAGACGGCGGTGACCTGCCCGACGGTCCGGATCCATCCGGCGGTGGTGGCGCAGGCCGCGGCGACCAGCGCGGTGATGACGAACGGCCGCTTCCGGCTCGGCGTCGGCACCGGCGAGGCCCTCAACGAACACATCCTCGGCGACCCCTGGCCGCCCGCGCACGTCCGCCTGGAGATGCTGGAGGAGTCCGTCCAGGTCATGCGGCGGCTGTTCACCGGCGAGGAGGTCAACCACCACGGCACGCACTACACGGTGGAGAACGCCCGCCTGTACACCGTCCCGGACGAGCCCGTCCCGATCGACATCTCCGGTTTCGGCCCCGCGGCCACCCAGCTTGCCTCACGGGTCGCCGACGGCTACGTCACCATCGAGCCGGACGCGGCGATGGTGGAGCAGTACCGCAAGGGCGGCGGTGGCGGAAAACTCGTCAGCGGCGGCACGAAGGTCTGCTACGGCACCGACAAGGACGAGGCCGTACGGACCGTGCACCGGCTCTGGGCGAACGAACAGCTGCCCGGCGAGCTGGGCCAGGTGCTGCCCTCCCCCAAGCACTTCGAGCAGGCGCAGACCCTGGTCACCGAGGACATGGTCCGCCAGAACCGGGTGTGCGGCGACGACGTGGACGAGCACGTGGCCCAGCTGAAGCAGTTCGCCGACGCGGGCTTCGACATGGTCTACGTCAACCAGATCGGCCCCGACCTGCGCGGCTTCTTCGACTTCTACCGTACGAAGGTGCTGCCGCAGCTCCAGCAGGCCGGCTGAGGGTGGGGAGCAGGCGATGAAGCTCCACCGACCCGTCGTGTCCGTGTACACGGTGCCCACCGACGCCCCCGAGGCCGACGGCACGCTGTCCTGGGACTCCACGACCATGGTGATCGCCGAGGTGAGCGCGGGCGACGCGAACGGCACGGGCTGGACCTACGGTCCGGCGGCGGTCGGCGACTTCCTGCACGAACAGCTTTCCCCGCTCGTCGAGGGCCGCAGCGCACTGGACATCCCCGCGCTGCACGACGCGATGTGCCGCTCGGTCCGCAACACGGGCCGCCCCGGCATCGCGGCCGCGGCTATCTCGGCCCTCGACATCGCCCTGTGGGACCTCAAGGCCCGGCTGCTCGAACTCCCCCTGGCCCGTCTCCTGGGCGTCGCCCACGAGACCGTGCCGGTGTACGGCAGCGGCGGCTTCACGACGTACCACGACACGCATCTGGCGGCCCAGCTCAACGGCTGGGTGCACGGGCAGCACATCCCCCGCGTCAAGATCAAGATCGGGGAGGGCTGGGGCCGCGCGGTCACCCGCGATCTGGCCCGGGTCCGCGCGGCCCGCCATGTCATCGGCGTGGACGCGGAGTTGTACGTCGACGCCAACGGGGCCTACACCCGCAAACAGGCGGTCCGGGTCGGGCACGCGCTCGCCGAGCACGGCGTCGGCTGGTTCGAGGAGCCGGTGTCCTCGGACGACCTGACCGGGCTGCGGCTGGTGCGGGACGCGGTGGTGTGCGACGTGACGGCCGGGGAGTACGGGTACGACCTGCCGTACTTCGCCCGCATGATCACGGCCGGCGCGGTCGACTGCCTCCAGATCGACGCGACGCGCTGCGGCGGCCTCACCGAGTTCCTGCGCGCGGCCGCCCTGGCCCAGGCCCACGGCCTGGAGGTCTCGGCCCACTGCGCCCCGCACGCCCACGCGGCGGCGGCCGCGTCCCTGCCCAACATCCGCCACCTGGAGTGGTTCCACGACCACGTCCGCATCGAGGACATGTTCTTCGACGGCGCGCTGGATCCCACGGGCGGAGAGGTCCGTCCCGTCTGCGGTATCGGCCACGGGCTGACGCTGCGGACCGAGGAGGTGGAGCAGTACCGGGTGGCGTGAACGGCTCGACCGACCTCGACCGACACCGTTCCGTGTTCTGTCCCGGCACCGTTCCGTGTCCTGTCCCGGGTGCTCAGTCAGCTCCGGCCGCGACGGCGCATCCCGGCGGTCACCACGGCACCCAGCCCGCCGGCCGCCACCAGTCCCGCTCCCATGCGTCCACGGTTCCGGGACACCCAGTCCTGCGGGCTGTCCGGCACGGCCTCGTCGTCGAAGCGGCCGTGCGCTCCGAAGTCCCGCCCGTGCGGACCGTCGGCCGGGGTCCAGAGGTTGCCGGGACCCGCGTACTCCCCGTCGCCGTGCTGGTCCTGCTGCGACTCGAAGGCGGTCCGCGCGAGATAGCGGTCGAGGACGCCCGGTGCGACCGCGTTGGCGAGCAGCGTGGCCACCGTCGACCCGCCGACCCAGTACTCGCGCCGCCGCGCGTGGAAGGCCGCGTGCACGATCGCGCGGGCCGCGACCTCGGGCTGGTAGACGGGCGCGACCGGCCTGGGCCGCCCCGGCATCCGGTTCAACACCCAGTCGAACTGCGGGGTGTTGAGCCCCGGCATCTGCACCATCGTCGTACGCACCTTGCTGTGCTCGTGCAGCAGCTCGCAGCGCAGGGACTCGTTGAAGCCCTGGATCGCGTGCTTGGCGCCGCAGTACGCCGACTGCAGCGGGATCCCGCGGTAGGCGAGCGCCGAACCGACCTGCACGATCGTGCCCCGGTCGCGCGGCAGCATGTGCCGCAGCGCGGCCCGGGTGCCGAACACATAACCGAGGTACGTCACTTCGGTCACCCGCCGGAACTCGTCCGGGGTGACCTCCGTGAACGGGGCGAAGACCCCGCTGAAGGCGTTGTTGACCCAGACGTCGATGGGTCCGAACGCGTCGACTACCTTCTGGGCCGCGTCCTCGACCGCCTTGGCGTCGGCCATGTCCACGGTGACGACGAGGGCCTCGCCACCGGAGCGCTGCACCTCGTCCGCCGCGGCGGCCAGCCCCTCGCGGCCGCGGGCCAGCAGGGCGACCCTGGCGCCCCGGGCGGCGAAGGCCACCGCCGCGGCCCGGCCCACACCACCGCTGGCGCCGGTCACCACGACGGTCGCGCCGTGCTTCCGGTGGCCCCTCGCGACCTTCTCGTGGGGCCCCTTACGGAACACTCGCACCGCGCATCACGCCCGGTGGTGCGGCTCGGGGTCGATCCCGTCACCGCCTGCCGTGCCGGGGCCGCCGCCCGTGCCGGGCGGGGCGGTCGGCATCGGCGGGACGGGCGCGTCGCCCAGGCCACCGGACGGGCCGGCGGGTGCGGTGCCGCCATGGGCGCGGTCCCGCTCCGCGGCGGATTCCGCCGCGCGGCCCGGGGTCGGCCGGGACCCGGCGGGATGGGCGGCGCTGCGCAGCGCGTAGGCCACCGCGGCCAGGATCACCGCGGTGATCAGCGCGGCGGCCCAGTCCGGCAGCCCGATGGCGAGCGCCAGCCCCAGGGCCAGCGCGACGGCCGCGCCCGCGTACAGGGCGGTGGCGCCGGACGCGGCGTACAGCATGGCCGTACGGCGTTGCTTGCGCGTCTGCTCGCGCAGTTCGTCGCGGATGGTCTCCCGCGCGACCTGCGCCAGCTCGTCGACCAGGTGCTTGTCGAGATGCTCCAGGTGATCCAAGCGGTCCATGCCCGCCGGGTACCCCTCCCGACCGGCGCGTAACGCTCGGGCCACGGGCTCCGGGCCCGGTGGCCGGGCAGGGGACACCGTGGGGATCACGTGAAACGATCTCACTGCCCGGGCCGCTCCAACTAGGCTCGTCGTATGGACATTCTGGGAGCCACGCTGCGCGTCTGCGTCGACGACCTGGAGACCGCGGTCCCCTTCTACGAGCGCCTCGCGGGCGGCCGGGCCCTCCGCTTCGAGCGCGGCGGCGTCCAGGTCGCCGCGGTCGGCTGCTTCCTGCTGATGAGCGGGCCCGAGGCCGAGCTGGAGGTGCTGCGCAAGGTCGCCGCGACGATCGCCGTCAAGGACGTCGAGGAAACCGGCCGGGTCCTCACGGAACTGGGCGCCCGCGTCATCGCGGGACCGGTCGCCACCCCGGCGGGCCGCAACCTGATCGCGATGCACCCGGACGGAGCGGTGTACGAGTACGCGGACCGCGGCGGGGCGTGAGGATTCCGCCTGTGGTTCGGCCGCGCCGACGTAGAGTCGGGCCTTCGACGGCGGATGCGAAGGAGCGGCAGTGAACGAGCAGCACACCTACCGGGTGATCGTCCGGGGCACGTGGGACGCGCTGACCGACGAGGCGCGCACCCGGCTGCTCGCCGAGGCACCGGAACACGGGATGACGAGCATGCGGTTCACCGAGGAGGGGTCGCTGTCGTACGAGCCGGCGCCGCTGAAGCACTTCTCGATGCGGTACGTGGTGGTGTCGGACGCGGCGGACGGTGACGAGATGGCGGCGGCGATCGCGGAGGACCGGGCGGAGACGACGCTCCGGGCCCTCGGCTACGGCTTCCGCGACCTGAAGTCGACCGTGACGGACCTGGACACGATGAAGATCAACCGGAAGCCCGCATCTCGGCGGTGAGCGCCCAGCGCTCGTGGTCGCGCCAGGCGCCGTCGATGAAGATCATGTTCGGGGAGAAGCCCTCCAGGCGGAACCCGCAGGCGCGGGCGAGCGCGATGGACGCGGCGTTGGCGGGCTGCACGTTGATCTCCAGCCGGTGCAGCCGCATCGGTCCGAACGCGTACCGGACCACAAGGTCGAGCCCCTCGCGCATCAGTCCGCGCCCGGCGGCGTGCGCGAAGGCGCCGTAGCCGAGCGCCCCGCACTGGAAGCCGCCCCGGACGATGTTGTTGATGTTGATGTAGCCGGCGACGGCCCCGTCCTCGCCGCTGTCCGGGGCCTTCTCGCACACCAGGAACCCGGCTTTGGACGGGTCCTCGATCAGCCGCCCCGCATACGCGGCGTAGGCACCGGCGCTGTCCGGCGGAAACAGCCACGGCTGGTGCAGTTGCTTGCTCTCCCGGGCACGGGCGGTGAACTCGGCACCGTCCTCGTAGGTGAAGTGACGTATGCCCACACGTGGGCCTTCGGCGAGGTAGCGAGAAGTGTGGTGCGGCACCCCGCCACCCTACGGCGTGCTCCCCGCCACCGGCAGTTCAGCACCCCGCTGTGCCTCCGGCGCGCTCGTCACGGGGACCGGCTCGATCCACCGGTTGCCGAAGGGCGACCGGGGGGTGGGCGAGGGTCCAGGTGCCGTCGCGCGCGATGTCGTGGAGCTTGGCGAAGGCAGGTGCGGTGCCCTCGGTGTCGCGGGGCCGGGGTCTTGCGGCGGCAGGCCCACGACGCCCGCGAGAAAGCTCTGCGAACGGCATGCGGTGCACGCCGGTCAGCCGCGAACGGCACGCGGCGGGCGCCGGTCAGCGCAGCGCCGGTTCGTCCAGCGTCAACGTGCCCATGTCTGCGTCGAGTTCGGCCGCCACACCGAAGGGGATCGTCAACGCCCCTGCGCAGTGGCCGAATCCGAACTCCTCCACGACGGGCACCCCGAGCCCGCCGAGCCGGTCCGCGAGCAACGCCCGCAGGCCGTCGTAGGCCTCGCACTGCTCCCACGACCCGAGCAGCACCCCGCGCACCCCGTCCAGCCAGCCGGCGCGCAGGAGTTGGGTGAGATAGCGGTCCAGGCGGTACGTCTCCTCGCCCACGTCCTCCAGGCACAGCAGCCCGCCGCGCGCGCCGGGACGGGCCTGCGAGGTGCCGAGTTCGGCGGCGAGCAGGCACAGGCAACCGCCGAGGGTGACGCCCCTGGCCCGGCCGGGGGCGAGGGCCGTGCCGCCGGAGGTGATCGTGCGGACCGTCTCCGGGGCGAACAGGGTGGCCTTGAGGTGTGCCTGGGCGCGGGTGTTCTTGACGAAGTCGATGCCGGCCGCCATCGGCCCGTGCAGGGTGACCAGGCCCAGGCGGGTGGCGAAAGCCTCGTGCAGGGCGGTGATGTCGCTGAACCCTACGAACACCTTCGGTCCGGCCGCCCGCATCGCCTCCCAGTCGAGCAGGTCGACCATGCGCTGCGCCCCGTATCCGCCCCGCGCGCACAGCACGGCGTCCACAGCGGGGTCGCACCAGGCGCTGAGCAGATCGGCGGCCCGGTCGGCGTCAGTGCCCGCCAGGTAGCCGAACTCGGTGTGCCGGTCCAGCACATGGGGTGCCACGACCGGGTCGAGGTCCCAGCCGCGCAGTACGTCGAGCCCGGCCTGCAGCCGTTCCTCGGGGACGGGTCCGCTGGGTGCGACGACGGCCACGCGGGCGCCGGGAGCGAGCCGCGACGGCCGCTGGAGTTCCTTCACTTGGTGAGCTCCAATGCGGGGACACCGGGCGGGTCGATGCCGAAGGCCTGGGCGTAGAGGGAGAGTTCGGACTCCAGCACGCGGATCGTGGTCTCCGCCCGCCGGAACCCGTGCCCCTCCCCCTCGAACGCGATGTACGCGTGCGGCACCCCGCGTCCCGTCATCCGGGCGAGGAACCGTTCGCACTGGGCGGGCGGACAGATCACGTCGTCCAGGCCCTGGAGCAGCAGGAAGGGCGCGGTGATCCGGTCGGCGTGCTCGCTGGGCGACCGCTGCGCGTACCGGCCGGGCACCTCGGCGTACGGCCCGATCAGTGTCTCCAGGTACCGGGACTCGAAGTCGTGGGTCTCCCCCGCGCCCCAGCCGGCCAGGTCGAGGACCGGATAGAGGATGGTGCCGCAGGCGTAGACGTCGGTGGCGACGAGGGAGGAGGCCGCGGTCCAGCCGCCCGCGCTGCCGCCCCGGATCGCCAGCCTGTCGCGGTCGGCGGTGCCCTCGTCGGCGAGGGCCGTCGCGACGGCCGCGCAGTCCTCGACGTCCACCACGCCCCACTGCTCCCGCAGCAGGTTGCGGTACTCCCGGCCGTAACCGGCGGAGCCACCGTAGTCGACCTCGGCGACCCCGATGCCCCGCGAGGTGAAGTAGGCGATCTCCAGGTCGAGGACGAGCGGCGCGCGTCCGGTGGGGCCACCGTGCGCCCACACCACGTACGGCGGCAGCTCGTCGTCGGGCGCGGTGCAGCCGGGGTGGTGCGGCGGGTAGATGTGGGCGTGGATCTCGCGTCCGGCCGGTCCGGTGAAGGTGCGGATCTGCGGCTCGGGGTAGTAGGCGGGGTCCACGGCGTCGTCGTGCGCGGCGCCGGTCACCCGGGCCCGGCCGGTACCGGTGTCCAGTTCGACCACCTCGTACGCGCTGCGCGGGCTGGCCCCCACGGCGGCGACACGGTCGCCGTGCACGGCGAGGCTGGGCGCGAACTCGGTCCACGGTCCGGCCGTGTCGACGAGTTCACCGGTCTCCGGGTCGAGGATGCCGAGGGTGGTGGCGCCGCAGCCGTGGACGACGGCGATCAGACCGCTGTCCAGCGGAGCGAACCAGCGGTACCCGAGCTTCCACAGGGGTCCGCCGAACTCCTCCTCGCGCGGGCAGAGGGGCTCCCCGTCGCGGTACAGGTTCCACCAGCCCGTGCGGTCGCTCGCGTACAGGAGCCGGCCGTCCGCCGACCACTCGACCTGGGCGATCGACTCCTGCGGTCCGCCGGCCACCCTCCGCGCCTTCCCGAAGGCGTCGTCCTCCCCCACCTCGGCGACGAGCAGTTCCGTGCCGTCCCACGGCATCCGCGGATGGTCCCAGGCGAGCCAGGCGACGCGCCGCCCGTCGGGCGCGAGCCGGGCGCCGGTGACGAACCGGTGCCGGTCGTCGGTGAGTTCGCGTACGGCGTCCCGGTCCCCGGCGGCCGAACCGTCGAGCGGCACGGCGGCCAGGACACGCCGTACGTCGTCGGGGGCGTCGCCGGTGAACTCCTCCAGCACGCACCACACTTCGCCGCGTTCGAGGCGCAGCTGCGGGTCGGCCCAGCGCAGTCCGCCGCCCACCGGGGAGACGGGGGTGAGCGGGACGGGTTCGCCGCCCGGACGGCAGCGGTACAGGCGTTGGTCGGCGAAGTGGACGAAGACGACGAGGGGTTCGCCGTCGACGACCGCGCCCGCCCAGGGCTGTCCCCCGTACTCGATGACGCGGCTGCGCACGTTCCACGGCGCGGGCAGCACCAGTTCGTCCGTACCGTCGCCGCGCCGCCGCACGAGTGTCCGCCGTCCGCCCTCGGTCGGCCGGGGCTCGGTCCACCAGGCCTCCTCGCCGACGAAACCCACGTACTCGGGGTGCCCGTCGTGCGCGGCGGCGAGCGCCGCGTCGATGGGCGAGGGCCAGGAACCGTAGGCCAACGTCCGCACTTCGTCCCCCTGTGTGCCTAGGCCGTGCGCAGAAAGCGGTCGAGGACACGGACACCGAAGTGGAGCGCTTCGACGGGCACCCGTTCGTCGACACCATGGAAGAGGGCCTGGTAGTCGTAGCCCTGCGGAAGCTTCAGCGGGGTGAAGCCGTAGCCGGTGATGCCGAGCCGCGAGAACTGCTTGGCGTCGGTGCCGCCGGACATGCAGTACGGCACCACGTGCCCCTCGGGGGCGAACTCCTCGACGGCGGCCCGCATCCTCGCGTACGTCGGCGAGTCGAGCGGCGACTGGAGAGCCACCTCCCGGTGCTGGAACTCCCACTCCACGTCGGGTCCGGTGAGGTGGTCGAGGGTCGCGCGGAACTCGTCCTCGGCGCCGTGGAGGTAGCGCCCGTCGACGTACGCCACCGCCTCCCCCGGAATCACGTTGATCTTGTATCCGGCGTCCAGCATGGTCGGGTTGGCGCTGTTGCGGACCGTGGCCTCGACGAGCTTCGCGGCCGGGCCGAGCTTGTCCAGGAGTACGTCCACGTCCGACAGGTCCGGCCCGATGCCGTGGAGCGCGGCGAGTTCGGTGAGCGCGGCGCGCACGGTCGGGGTGAGCCTCAGCGGCCACTCGTGCTCGCCGATCCGGGCGATCGCGGCGGCGAGCCGGGTGACGGCGTTCTCCCGGTTCACCTTGGAGCCGTGTCCGACGCGTCCGCGTGCGGTGAGCTTCAGCCAGCCGGTGCCGCGCTCGCCGGCCGCGATCGGGTACAGCTCCCGCCCGCTCCCGTCGTGGAAGGTGAAAGCCCCGGACTCGCTGACGCCCTCCGTGCAGCCCTCGAACAGGTGGGGGTGCTCGTCGGCGAGGAACCCGGAGCCGTCCTCGGCGCTGGCCTCCTCGTCGGCGGTGAACGCGACGACGATGTCCCGCCGGGGCCGCACGCCCTCCCGGGCCCAGGCCCGCACGACGGCGAGGACCATGGCGTCCATGTTCTTCATGTCGACCGCGCCCCGCCCCCACACGACCCCGTCGCGGATCTCCCCGGAGAAGGGGTGCACGCTCCAGTCCCGGGCCTCGGCGGGCACCACGTCCAGGTGACCGTGGAGGAGCAGGGCGTTTGCCGACGGGTCGGTGCCCTCGATGCGGGCGACCACGTTCGTACGGCCCCGGGTGCGTTCGAGGAGCGTGGGCTCCAGGCCCGTCTCGGCGAGCCGGGCCGCCGCGTACTCGGCGGCGGGGCGTTCCTGGCAGTCGCCGCCGCCCCGATTGGTGGTGTCGATGCGGATGAGGTCCGAGGTGAACTCGACGACCTCGTCCAGGGCCTGCTGGTCAGCCATACTGCTCCTCCACGGCGGCCGAGACGATCGTGGTCACCGCCTTGAAGGTGCGGATCCCCTCGTACATGGTGTCACTCGCGTACGCCACCTTCCGTTCACCGATCCGGGCCACACCGGGCACGACGGTGGCGGCCATCGCCAGGTGCTCGGCGTCGAATTCCAGCGCGATCGTGAACGGTCCACTCTGCACCGGTTCCTGACGGATCGCCAGGGATGCGGCCGCCTTCGCCGCGGCCCGGATCTCGGCGGCGGTCCTGGCCGGCGTACGGCACACGGCCGCATATCGCGAGACGTGGTCCTTGACGGCGACCTTCAGCGCCTCGGGGGCGTACCCGAGCGCGTCCTCGCAGGCCACGTCGTCGCCGGTGACGAGGACGACGGGCACCCCGTACTCGGCGACGACGTGCGCGCTGAGCAGGCCCTCGCTCGCCCGTACGTCGTTCAGCCAGACCCCGGTGACGGAGTTGGCGAGGTAGGTGTGGGCGAGGACGCCCTCCATACCGGCCCCCGCGTGGTAGCCGACGAAGGCGACGCCGTCCACGTCCCCGTGCTGCACGCCCTCCACCATGGACAGCGCCTTGTGCCGGCCGGTGAGCATCTGGGCCCGCTCGTCGAGCCGCTCGAGCAGCAGGTTGCGCATCGTCCAGTGGGCCTCGTTGACGAGGACGTCGTCGGCGCCCCCGTCGAAGAAACCCCGCACGGCGGCGTCGACGTCCGAGGTGAACATCGACCGGCACCGCTCCCACTGCGGGGTCCCCGGCAGCACGTCGGCCGGCCAGGTCACCCCGGTGGCGCCCTCCATGTCGGCGCTGATCAGGATCTTCATGTTCCGCACGTTACGCGCCGCCGGAGGAACCGGCCAGGAAGCCGCGGGTTCCCCGTGGCCCCGTCCGCCACCGGACTCACACGGTGCGCCCGGCCACCAGCCACCTCGACGGCAGTTCGATGCGGGTGCCGTCGGGCCGGTACTCCGTGGTGGTGAGCGGGAGTTCACCGCTCGCCAGAACGGTCAGCCCGGCCACGTTCAGGTACACGGGGATCGCGTCGTCGGCGACCTCGCCGGGGGCGATGCCGTGCCGGAAGACCGGTGCCAGCTTGGGCGGCGGTCCTCCGGGACTCTGGGCCAGGCCCAGCAGGACGGGTTTGGCGTCCTCGGACAGCTCCACGAGGAAGGCCCGGCCGCGCTCTGCGACGAGTGAGGCGATCCCGTCCACGAGCTGCTGCCGGTCCTCGGGTTCGGCCTGGTGCAGGACGCCCCGCATGTAGACGTTGGCGTCGCCGAGTTCCGCGTGCAGGGTCTCCGCCGCTCCCTTCGCCGCGGCGTCCAGCAGCCGGTACGTGGCCTGTCCCGCCGGGTCGGCGTGCCGGGCGTGGTCGAGGGCGGCGGTGGAGATGTCGGCGCCGATGACATGGGGGAAGCGGTCGGCGAGGAAACGGGTCTGGGTGCCGTTCCCACAGCCCAGGTCAACCATCGGCAGGCCGTGGTCGATCAGGTGGGGTTCGAAGAGGGCGAGGTGGGCACCGGCGGTCAGCACCGGCTCCGCGTCCCAGAACACGGCCCCCTGTCCGCCGGGAGCCTCACGCCAGAAGCCCTCCCAGGCCTCCCGGTACCGACTCGTCACACTCATGACCAACTCCCCAGGTGCGAAGGCCGCCCGCCGCCAGTGACGCGCCAGTACGGTGTATCGCGCCCCGTTCACGCTCACAAGCGCGCGGCGCATTCCTTCACGGCTCGTTCGAGCGGAGCGCGCCGGAGTGCGCTCCGGCGGCCTCCGCGCTGTTCGCGCCGCGTGAGTCCGGTGCGCCGGGTGGCTCAGCGCCTAAGGTGACTCAGCCGCGCGAGTGCCTCAGCCACGCCCCGTGCATCAACGCCGCGCGTGCCTCACCGCCGCGCGTCCCCCACCGCCGCGCATCCCCCCACCGCCGTGCCTCACCGCCGCGCGTGCCTCACCGCCGCGGCAGGGTCATTTCGAACCAGACGGTCTTGCCGGCCTTGGTCCGGCTGGTGCCCCACTCGCGCGCGAGGGTGCTGACCACTCGCAGACCGCGCCCGATCTCGTCGCCGGGACCGGTGTTCAGCAGGGTCGGCAGGTCGTGGTCGTCGTCGTCCACTTCGCACAGCAGGGTGTCGCCGCGCACCAGACGCAGATCGACGGGCCGGCCGTGGGAATGCCGTACGGCGTTGGTGACGAGCTCGCTGACCAGCAGTTCGGTGGGATCGGCCAGCCGGGCGAGCCCCCACTGGTGGAGCTGCTCGCGCACCACCGCACGGGCCCGCCCGGCCTCCGCCGGGTCCAGGCGCAGCCGCCACTCGGCGACGTCGTCGGGTTCGATGCCGTTGAGCCGGGCCATCAGCAGGGCCACGTCGTCCTTGCGGCCGCCGCACGTGTTGAGGGCCCGGATGATGGTGTCGCAGGCATCGTCCATGGAGGCGGCCGGATGCGCCGCCGACTCGCACAGGGTGGCGAGTCCCACGCCTATGTCCTCGCCGCGCACCTCGACCAGCCCGTCCGTGCACATCACGAGCCGGTCGCCGGGCTCCACGCGCACGCGTACCGCCTCGAAGGGCACTCCGCCCACGCCGATGGGCGCACCCGTGGGCAGGTCGAGCAGATCGCTGTCGCCATTCCCGGCCCGCACCAGGACGGGCGGGATGTGCCCGGCGTTGGCGAGGTGGAGTTCGCTCGCGATCGGGTCGTAGACGGCGTACAGGCAGGTCGCGAGGTAGGTGTCGCCGAGACGCTGGGCGAGGTCGTCGAGGTGGCGCAGCAGCTGTGCGGGCGGCAGGTCCAGGGCGGCCATGGTCTGTACGGCCGTGCGCAACTGGCCCATCATGGCGGCCGAGTTGAGGCCGTGCCCCATCACGTCGCCGACGACGAGGGCGGTGCGGGCGCCGGGCAGTTTCACGGAGTCGAACCAGTCGCCGCCGACCCGGCCCAGCAGCGTGCCGGGCAGATAGCGGGTGGCGATGTCGCAGCCCGCCATGCGCGGCGGGATGTGCGGCAGCATGCTGTCCTGGAGGGTCTCGGCGACGCTCTCCTGGTAGGTGTACATGCGCGCGTTGTCGAGCACGAGGCCCGCGCGGGCGGCGAGTTCGGCTCCCGTCACCCGGTCCATGTCGTTGAACTCGACACGCTCCGGGTGGCGCAGCAGGATCATGAACCCGAGGACCACGTTGCGCGCCTTGAGCGGCACGATCAACATGGACCGGTTGTTGATGAGGGGCCGGATGTCCCGTTTCTCGAACTGCGAGGCGATGGCGTGGCCCATCTCCTCGCTGATGCGGGGGACGAGGACGGGTTCGCCGCTGGTCATGCACTGGAAGAACGGGGTGTGCGCCGGGAACGGCATGGCCTCGCCGACCGGTACGACGTCGTCCCAGCGGCCGGGTTCGTCGGTGTGCTCGACGGCGACCCGGTGCCACATGGTGGTGGTGTCCGGCACGCCCTCCGGGAAGCCCTCGCCGGCCACGACCTGCTCGCGCAGATAGGTGCCGGCGACGTCGGTGAAGCGGGGCACGACCGCCTTGCTGACCTCGACGATGGTCCGGGACAGGTCGAGGGAGGTGCCGATGCGTCCGCTGACCTCGTTGAGGAACTCCAGGCGCTCACGGACGGCCGCGTACTCGAGGTCCTCGGCGTCCTCGGCGTCGTCGGCGAGGTCCTTCGGCAGCGGCTCGCCGGCCGCGACGGCGCGCGCCGCCCGTTCGCGGCGGGCCTTGCGCTCGGCACGCCGGGCCACGCCCCAGTCGGGGGTCACGGGCACCCGGTCGTTCTGGCTGAACTCCAGGACGGGATAGCCCAGTTCGAGGATCTGCGCGACGATGCGGGCGCTTTCCCCGACGCTCATGCTGGGCAGGATCTCGGGGAGCCGCCGGGCGAGTTCGCCGGCGCCGGGGAAGTCGGTGTGCAGGGCGAAGGCGGGTGTGATCCGCTCGACGGTCATGTCCTCGTCGGGATCGTGCCGCCGGAGCCCGTCCGCGTCCGCGGCGAGGACGAGCAGCCGCTCCCGTCCGGGGCCCACCAACGGGTAGGCCCACCACAGGACATCGGCTCTCCCCCGCCGGTCGGGCGGCAGGGCCCCGCTCTCGCCGCGCCCGCTGCCGGACACTGTGAGCCGGGCGCGGCCCGCGGCCGGGTAGGACAGCCGTCCGTCGAGGGACGACTCCAGGTCGGGGCCGAGACCGTCGTAGGCCGCGTACGGCCCGTAGGACGCGGACTCGTCCTCCTCGGGCAGCGCTCCGGAGACGGGCAGCAGATCGGCCGCCGGCCGGCCGATCGCCTCTTCCTTGGTGACGGCGAACAGGCGTCGGGCGCCAGTGCTCCAGTGGGACACCAGTCCGTCACGGTCCACCACGACCACGGCCAGCGGGATGCGCCCCGCCGCGGCCGGTTCCGCCGCGCCGTGCCCGGCTCCAGGGCGGGGAGCTGTGTCCCTGCCGGTGCCACGGTCCATGGTCCAGGCCCTCTTTCCCCACGGCTCCGCGAGATCTGTGCTGCCGTCACCACCGTACGGCGCCGGCCGGTCACGATGTGCGGCAATCCGGGAATCAACCGCTCCGTCTCACACCGGCGCGCGCCCCCGCGCCCCCGCGCTGAGCAGGGGCGATGACCACCGGACCTGAGTTACTGAGGGGTTGTCAGTCCTCGTGCCCCAGATGGAGATCCCGTTCCGTGCGCCCGCCGCCCGCCACCTGGAGCACGGTGGCGACCGGCGGGTGACCCGAGGCGATGACGGTGTACTTCACCGGAGGACAGGTCGACGAACCGGAAGGTTCCGTCCGGGCCGGTGGTGACGGTGTCCACGACGTTGCCCCCCACGTCCAGCAAGGTCACGCGCGCGTCCTGGACGGGTCTCCCCCATCCTTCGGGCGGGGGACCCCCCTCTCGCCCAGCCCGCCCGCACGGTGCCGCGCAGCACGGCCGCGCCGGCGAGTTCGACGTCCTGGCGGGTCTCCCGGGAGGCCCGCACGGTGACGGGGAGCGCGGCCGGACGGAAGGCGGGCGCGCCGGCGGCGAGGGTGTACTCGCCGGCCACCAGCTCGGTGAGGGCATGGCCGCCCTCGCGGCCGCTGCGGGTGCCTGCGGCGACCTCGCCGTGCACGTCGGTGAGGGTCACGGTGGCCTCGGGCACGGGCGTGCCGTCCGCGGTCAGCACGGTACCGGCGAGGCGTCCTGCGCCGCCGAGGACGACGTCGGGTTCGACGGGCCGCTCGCCGACGGTCACCGGGACCGCCTGTGGCTGGCGGCCGCCCGCGGCGGCGATCAGGACGTACGAACCCGGGCCCGGCGCGGACAGCGCGTACCGGCCGTCCTCGCCGCCGGCGAACGGCGCACCGCCGGTCCCGGTGGACATCCACTTGAACCGGTGAGAGGCCAACGGCCCGTCACCGGCGGCGGGTTGGGACTACTGCTCGACCTCGGCGGCCAGCTTGTCGAGCATGGCGTCGTAGATCCGGCCGAGCCCCTTGGGGGCGAACGTCTTCTCGAAGAAGCCGCCGATGCCGCCGGCGCCCTGCCAGGTGGTGGTGACGACGACCCGGGACTTGCCCTCCCCCGCCGGGGTGACCCGCCAGGTGGTGACCATCGAGGAGTTGCGGTCCTTCTCGACCAGTTCACCGTCGGTGGGCTCACTCACCTCCAGGAGGCAGTCGCGCACGCGCTTGCTGGTGGCCTGGAGCTTCCAGTGGACGAGGGTTCCCTCGCCGTCGCCGCCCTCGCGCACCTCGTACTCGCTGAACTGCTCGGGCAGCAGCTTCGCGCGCGTGCCGGTGTAGTCGGCGAGGGCGTCGAACACCTTCTCCGCGTCCGCCGCGACGATCCGCTCCGTAGTGGCCTCGACCTGCGCCATTGACGTCCTCCAGGACCTGGGTTCTCGGGGTGGTTTCTCGGGTTTCTCAGGGCTTATCGGGGTGAGGGCAAGCCAACCACCCCGGTCCCCGGCCGCCCAAATCGGGGGCACGGAAGCGATCGGAAACAGCCCTTGCACGATCATGCGAACAGGTGTTCTATTCTGGGAGCAGTGCTACCGAGGAGGCCTCATGCGCTGGGAGAACCTCACCGACTCCGGTGACCACAGCAGGGCCGACGCCGCGTTGTTCGGCGCCGACGCGGTGACCACCCGTACCTTCGACACCCCCGAGTTCCGCGGGATCACCTTCCACGAGGTGCGGGCCCGCTCGATCATCAACCGGGTGCCCGCGGTCTCCCGCATGTCCTTCCAGTGGACGGTCAACCCGTACCGGGGCTGCTCGCACGCGTGCGTGTACTGCTTCGCCCGCAAGACCCACAGCTACCTGGACCTCGACACCGGCCTCGGCTTCGACTCGCAGATCGTCGTCAAGACGAACGCGCCGGAGCTGCTGCGCCGCCAGCTCGGCTCGCGCCGCTGGCAGGGCGAGCACATCGCGATGGGCACCAACGTGGACTGCTACCAGCGCGCCGAGGGCCGCTACCGCCTGATGCCGGGCATCATCGGCGCCCTGCGCGACCACGCCAACCCCTTCTCGATCCTGACGAAGGGCACGCTGATCCTGCGCGACCTCGATCTGCTGACCCAGGCGGCCGAGGTGACGGACGTCGGCATCTCGGTCTCGGTCGGCTTCACCGACCCCGAGCTGTGGCGCACGGTGGAGCCGGGCACACCCGCACCGGAGCGGCGCCTGGAGGTCGTACGCAGTCTCGGCGAGCGCGGCATCGACTGCGGGGTGCTGATGGCGCCGGTGATCCCGTTCCTGAGCGACCATCCGGCCCGACTCCGGGAGACCGTACGGGCGATCGCGGCCTCCGGGGCCACCTCGGTCACCCCGCTCGTACTGCATCTGCGCCCCGGCGCCCGCGAGTGGTTCATGGCCTGGCTGGAGCGCGAGCACCCGTATCTGGTGCGCCGGTACGAGCGGCTGTACGCGGACGGCTCCTACGCCCCGAAGTGGTACCAGCGCCGGATCACCCGTCAGGTGCACGAGCTGGCCGAGGAGTACGGCATCGGCCCCACGCGCGCGGGGATGCCGCGCCGGACCCGGGAGCCCGAACCGGTTCAGCCGGCATCGCCCGTGCCCGACCTGCCCGAACCGACCCAGCTCTCGCTGATCTGAAGCATCCGAGCGCATCCCACGACCCAACCGGGTCAAGTTTCAGCTGAACGCGTTCCTCAGTACGCGCATTCCGGGACGATCCCGCGGGGACCGTGACCCTCTCGGTCCGAAATCCTCCGTCCTGGAAGGACCGCATGAGAAAACGCGCAGTCGTGCTCGGCGGCGTCGCCGCCGTCGTGGCCGGAACCTTCAGCACCGTCCCCGCCGACGCGAGCACCCCGCACCCCGCACCGACCGCTCACGCCGCGAAGCCCGCCTGGAGGAAGTGCGGCACCACCGACTATCCGAAGCTCCAGTGCGCGTCCCTCAAGGTGCCGCTCGACCACGCGAACCCGCGCGGGAAGCAGATCACGCTCGCTCTGTCGCGCGTCCCGCACACCGCGAAGAAATACCAGGGCCCGCTGCTCGTCAACCCCGGCGGCCCCGGCGCCGGCGGTCTGACGCTCGCGGGCTTCGTCGCGTCCGCCCTGCCCGAGGCGGTCGCGGCACAGTACGACGTCGTCGGCTTCGACCCGCGCGGAGTGGGCGCGAGCAAGCCCGCCCTGAACTGCAAGCCCGGCCACTTCGACCCGGTGCGAGCCGACACGGTGCCGATCAGGCACGCGCTCGAGAAGGCCGGCGTGTCCCGCGCCAAGGCCTTCGCCGCCGCCTGCGGCAAGAAGTACGCGAGTGTGCTGCCGTACATCGACACCATCAGCGCCGCACAGGACATGGACGCGATCCGCGAGGCGCTCGGCGCCAAGAGGATCAACTACTTCGGTTACTCGTACGGCACCTATCTCGGCGCGGTCTACGCCAGGCTCCACCCGGACCGGGTCCGGCGCCTGGTCCTGGACTCGATCGTCGACCCCACCGGCGTCTGGTACGACGACAACCTGACCCAGGACTACGCCTTCAACGACCGTCACCGGGCCCTGATGGTCTGGATCGCCAAGCACGACTCACGGTACAAGCTCGGCACCGATCCGGAGAGGATCGAGGCCAGGTGGTACGCGATGCGGGCGGCCCTGGCCCGGAAGCCGGCCGGCGGCAAGGTGGGCGCCTCCGAGCTGGAGGACACCTTCGTCCC
The DNA here is from genome assembly GCA_000720805.1 of Streptomyces violaceoruber. Lineage (GTDB taxonomy): Bacteria > Actinomycetota > Actinomycetes > Streptomycetales > Streptomycetaceae > Streptomyces > Streptomyces cellulosae_A. The sequence continues at coordinate 65,164 of JODI01000004.1, read as the reverse complement.
GGGCGGCTACTACAACGGCTACTGGCCGTACCTGGCCGAGGCGTTCGCGGCGTATGTCAACGACAAGGACGCCGCCCCGCTGGTCCAGGTGTACGAGGACTTCGCCGCCATGGACGCCGCCGCGGACAACGGCTACAGCGTGTACACCGCGGTGGAGTGCCGTGACGCCCCCTGGCCGCGCGACTGGCGTCAGTGGCGCAAGGACAACTGGGCGGTGTACGAGAAGACTCCGTTCATGGCCTGGAGCAACACCTGGTACAACGCACCGTGCGCGTTCTGGCCGATCGGGACCCTGGAGCCGGTGAACATCGACAACGACAGGCTGCCGCCGGCGCTGCTCTTCCAGTCGACCAACGACGCGGCCACGCCGTACAAGGGCGCCGTCACGGTCCACCGGATGCTCGACCGTTCCAGCCTGGTGGTCGAGCAGGGCGGCGGGAACCACGGCATCACCCTCAGCGGCAACACCTGCCTGGACAAGTACCTGGCCTCGTACCTCGCCGACGGCACGGTGCCGCGCAGCCACCGCGCGGCCGACGCGGTCTGCGAGGCGCTGCCCGACCCCAAGCCGCTGAGCATCGACAAGGCGGCGTCGCGGGCGGCCGACGGTTCCACCCTGCACCGGCTGCTCGGCTTCCGCCGCTGACACCGGTGCCGAGCCGAGTCCCGTCGGGGGCGTTGTCAGACCCGTGGTCCAGGATGGACGCATGAGTGAGCTGACCAGGATCCCCGCCCCCGACGGGGTCTTCCCCGCCGCCGCGTGCACCCATGTCGTCCTGGCCACCGGCCGCCTCGTGGCGATCTCCGGCCAGCTCGCCCTGGACGAGGACGGCGGCCTGGTGGGCGAGGGCGACCCCGCCGCCCAGGCCCGCCAGGTCTTCGAGAACCTCCGCCGCTGTCTGGCCGCCGCCGGCGCCGGCTTCGACGACGTCGTCAAACTCACCTACTTCGTCATAGACATGGCCGACATGCCGGACATCCGCGCGGCCCGCGCCGCCCACATACCCGACGACCGCCTGCCGGCCGCCTCGGCGGTCCAGGTCGCCGCGCTGGTCCGTCCCGAATTCCTGCTGGAGATCGAGGCGTTGGCCGTGGTGTCCGGGTGACGGTCGCACGGGTGCGGGAGATGACGCTCGCCGACTGCGGGCGCGTGGCGGGGATCCGTATCGGGGGCTGGCGCAGCGCGTACCGGGGGCTGATGCCCCAGCCGTACCTCGACGCCCTCGACGTGGCCGCGGACGCCGAGCGACATCGCACCCGCCTCGTCCGGGGCGACGGCAGCGTGGTGAACATCGTCGCCGAGCTGGACGGCGCGGTCGTCGGGTGGGCCTGTCACGGGCCGTACCGGGACGGCGAAGCGCGCACCGCGGACGCCGAGTTGTACGCGCTCTACGTGGACCCGGGGCAGTACGGCGGCGGCATCGGACACGCCCTCCTCCAGGAATCGGTACGCCGCTGCGCCGCCGCCGGTCACCGGCGCGTGCTGCTCTGGGTCCTGAAGCAGAACACCCGAGCCCGCCGCTTCTACGAGCGGGCGGGCTTCCGGGCGGACGGCGCCGAGGAGCCCTTCGAGGTCGACGGGGTGACGGTGCCCGAGGTGCGGTACGCGAGAGAGCTGTGAGGATTCACCGCTGGCGGGGGATCCGCGCCAGCGCGTGCACCGCCGCCTCGGCGAGCGTCGGGTGGGCGAGCGCCTCGTTGAGGACCGGTCCGGCCCGGCTGTCGCCGAGCGCGCCGAGACCCTCCACGCAGGCGAGCGCCACCCGCCGGTACGGATCGTGCGGGCGCAGCCGGCGTCGCAGGGTGGTGATCAGCGCCGGTACGGCCTCGGGGGCGCGCAGCTCCACCAGGAGCCGGACCGGGTGCAGGGCGTAGGCCACGCGCAGTTCGTTGGTGGCGAGAGCGGCGGCCGCGCGGGCGGTGCGGGGATCGCCGAGGCGGGCCAGGGCATGGGCGGCGGAGGCGCAGCGCGGCGGGTCACGGTGGTTGAGGAGCAGGACGAGGGATTCGAAGGCCCGCCGGTCGCCCGCCGACCCCAGCCGGAACGCGGCCAGTTCCCTGGCCCACAGCGGCTGTCCGGGCTCGGTGAGCACATCTGCCAGTTCGTCGAGATCCTCGGTCGCCACGAGACGGTCGAACACGGCCGACGCCCCTGCCTCCTGCCGTAAGCGTTCCGTGAGTGATCGCAACTCTTCGTCCATGGACCCGAGATTAGGCGGGTCGCCGCATCGCCGGGACCTACATCACAAACTCGGGGGCTGGCGCGCTCGTTACTGGCGAGTTAAGCTCATACGAGCGAGTCACCCACTCGCGGATCTGCTTGTGGTGGCCTGGTGACGCAGCCACCGCGAGAGAGCAGTCGGTTCGGTACATCGCGTACCCGAATGACGACTCGGCCCCGGGACAGGGCCGGTCGGTTCCGCCGGTTCCGGGCGTGTGCACGCCCGCCGGCACGACACCCGGGCGTGTGCGCCAGTCAGCCCGGCAACACCCGCACTCCATTCCGCATCCGGTGCGCGCGGTCCGGCCAGTCCGGTTCCGTCGGCGCACCGGGCGCGCTCCCAGTCGTCACCCTCATTCCTGGAGTCCCGCGATGGCCACTCCCCTGTCCGACACCCCTGCGTCCCCCCTCCAGACCGTCGCCGTCGTCGGCCTCGGCACCATGGGCACCGGCATCGCCGAGGTCCTGGCCACGGCCGGCCGCGAGGTCGTCGGCATCGACATCAACGAGGCGGCGACCGCCAAGGCCGTCGCCGCACTGGAGACCGCGACCGCCCGCGCGGTGGAGCGCGGCCGGCTCACCGAGCAGCAGCGCGCCGACGCCCTGGCCCGGATCCGCACCTCCACCGATCTGCGGGCCGCGGCCGACGCCGACCTGGTCATCGAGGTGGCTCCCGAGTCGTACGAGATCAAGCACCAGATCTTCCGCGAACTGGACGGGATCGTGGGCCCCGCAACGATCCTCGCGACCGGCACCAACGCCCTCTCGGTCACCCGCCTGGCCGCCGACTCGGCCCGACCCGAGCGCGTGCTGGGCCTGCACTTCTTCAACCCGGCGCCGGCGATGAAGCTGGTCGAGGTCGTCTCGTCGGTGCTGACCGCGCCGCAGGCCGTCGCCGCGGTCACCGACCTTGCCGTGGAACTCGGCAAGGAACCCGTCGCGGTCGGCGACCGGCCCGGATTCGTCGCCGACGGGCTGCTGTTCGGCTACCTCAACCAGGCCGCCGCGATGTACGAGGCGAAGTACGCCTCCCGCGAGGACATCGACGCCGCGATGCGGCTCGGCTGCGGGCTGCCGATGGGGCCGCTGGCCCTGCTCGACCTGATCGGCGTCGACACCGCGCGTACGGTCCTGGAGGCCATGTACGCCGAGTCCCGCGACCGGCTGCACGCCCCCGCCCCGATCCTCAAGCAGCTCAGCGAGGCGGGCCTGACGGGCCGCAAGTCGGGCCGCGGCTTCTACACCTACGAGGCTCCCGGCAGCGCGACGGTCGTGCCGGACACCCTGACGCCCCGGTCGGGCGGCCTCGACGTTCCCGGCCGTCCGGTCCGGACCGTCGGTGTCGCGGGCTCCGGCACCATGGCGTCCGGGATCGCCGAGGTGTTCGCCAAGGCCGGGTACGAGGTCGTCCTCGCCGCCCGCACCGAGGAGAAGGCCCAGGCCGCGAAGGCCCGTATCGGCAAGTCGCTTTCGCGTTCTGTCGACAAGGGCCGGCTGACCGCCGAGGCCGCCGCGCAGACCCTGGACCGGATCACCGCGTCGGGCTCCTACGAGGCGTTCGCCGACGTCGACCTGGCCGTGGAGGCGGTCGCCGAGGACCTGGAGATCAAGCAGCAGCTGTTCGCGACGCTGGACAAGGTCTGCAGGCCGGGCGCGGTGCTCGCCACCACGACCTCCTCGCTGCCGGTCGTCGCGTGCGCCCGGGCCACCTCGCGCCCCCAGGACGTGATCGGGATGCACTTCTTCAACCCCGCACCGGCGATGAAGCTGGTCGAGGTCGTCCGTACGGTGCTGACGGCCGACGACGTGCACGCGACGGTGCGCGAGGTCTGCGTCAAGATCAAGAAGCATGCGGTCGACTGCGGGGACCGGGCGGGCTTCATCGTGAACGCCCTGCTGTTCCCGTACCTCAACAACGCCATCAAGATGGTGCAGGAACACTATGCGTCCCTCGACGACATCGACGCCGCGATGAGGCTGGGCGGCGGCTACCCGATGGGCCCCTTCGAGCTCCTGGACGTCGTCGGGCTCGATGTCTCCCTGGCCATCGAGAAGGTTCTGCACCGCGAGTTCCGCGACCCGGGCCTGGCCCCGGCCCCGCTCCTGGAGCACCTGGTGGCCGCGGGCTGCCTCGGCCGCAAGACGGGCCGCGGCTTCCGCGAATATGCCCGCCGCTGAGCGGCCGGGCGACCGGTTCACGACGGAGGCGGACTGGGGCGGACTGCTCGACCCCGGCACCCCTCCCCCGCCCTCCGGGCCCGGTTCTCCCCCGCCCGCCTCGGGCGGGGGAAGCCCTGGACATACGCATCACGCTGCGCACATGCAGTACGTTCAGATCATGTCCCAGCCCGCCAAGTCCGCACGTACACCAGCCACGCCCGACGCGCCGGAAAGCGCCGCGGGCAGTCGCGCCGCCGCCCAGCGGCTCAAGATGCGCCGCGAGCTGGCGGCCGCAGCGATGGAGCTGTTCGCGACCAAGGGGTACGAGGCGACCACGGTCGACGAGATCGCCGCCGCGGCCGGGGTGGCCCGCCGCACCTTCTTCCGCCACTTCCGCTCCAAGGAAGAGGCGATCTTCCCGGACCACGACGACACGCTGATCCGGGCCGAGGCCGTCCTGAACGCCGCCCCCGCGCACGAGCACCCGCTCGACACGGTGTGCCGCGGCATCAAGGAGGTCATGCGGATGTACGCGGCCCGTCCGGAGATCTCGGTCGCCCGCTACAAGCTCACGCGTGAGGTGCCCACCCTGCGCGAGGCGGAGATCGCCTCGGTGGCCCGCTACGAGCGTCTCTTCACCCGCTATCTGCTCGGCCACTTCGACGAGCACGCGCACGACGACGACGCCAACGACGACCCGCTGATGGCGGAGGTCGCCGCGTCCGCCGTGGTCACCGCGCACAACCACGTCCTGCGGCGCTGGCTGCGGGCCGGCGGCCAGGGCGACGTCGAGGCGCAGCTGGACCACGCCTTCGCGATCGTGCGCCGAACCATCGGGTCGGGCATCGGGGCCGGACGCACCGCGACCCCCCAGCCGACCGCGGCGACGGTCTCCTCGCACGGCGAGGTACTGGTGACGGTCGCCCGCACGGACGCCCCGCTCGACCAGGTCATGCGCACCATCGAAGAGGCACTCAAAAACCGCTGAGACCTCCTCATCCATGTGAACGAATGTGACGACGGCCACCCCCCGGGGGTGGCCGTTTCGGCATGTCAGAGCCCCTTTTTCGGGGCCATTCGCGGACCTTTCAGGCGCCTTTCGGGACCCGTTCGATCGATCATCGCTCATTTGTTACGTAAAGATTTCACCTGAGAGCAATTTCTGGCACTCCGTGCCTTGCGGGGTGGCACGCGGTGTCATACGTTGAAGAGGTCCGGGCGGCCGGCGTGCAGAGACCTTTCGTACGCCGGCTGTCCCCGCAAGTCCCTCAGGGCCTGCGCGCCCGGGCGCCTGCGTCACAGGCAACCTCCCGCGCCACAAAGCGCTGCCGAACAGCACCATCCGCCGAACCGACGGCACTTCCCCAACCTCAGCAGCAACCGACGTAACCCTCAGCACCCCTCCCTCAGGGTGCGCATCGCCGGAGGCAACACCGTGACCGTTAAGGACATCCTGGACGCGATCCAGTCGCCGGACTCCACGTCCGCCGACTTCGCCGCTCTCCCGCTCCCCGAGTCGTACCGTGCGATCACCGTGCACAAGGACGAGACGGAGATGTTCGCGGGCATGCAGACCCGCGAGAAGGACCCCCGCAAGTCGATCCACCTCGACGACGTGCCGGTGCCGGAGCTCGGCCCGGGCGAGGCCCTGGTGGCCGTCATGGCCTCCTCGGTCAACTACAACTCGGTGTGGACCTCGATCTTCGAGCCGCTGTCGACGTTCGGTTTCCTCGAGCGCTACGGCAAGCTCTCGGAGCTCACCAAGCGCCACGACCTGCCGTACCACATCATCGGCTCCGACCTCGCGGGCGTGGTCCTGCGCACCGGCCCCGGCGTCAACGCCTGGAAGCCCGGCGACCAGGTCGTCGCGCACTGCCTGTCCGTGGAGCTGGAGTCGTCGGACGGCCACAACGACACGATGCTCGACCCCGAACAGCGCATCTGGGGCTTCGAGACCAACTTCGGCGGCCTGGCAGAGATCGCACTTGTCAAGTCGAACCAGCTGATGCCGAAGCCCGACCACCTCTCGTGGGAGGAGGCCGCCGCTCCGGGCCTGGTGAACTCCACCGCGTACCGGCAGCTGGTGTCCCGCAACGGCGCCGGCATGAAGCAGGGCGACAACGTCCTCATCTGGGGCGCGAGCGGCGGTCTCGGCTCGTACGCCACGCAGTTCGCGCTGGCCGGGGGCGCCAACCCCATCTGTGTCGTCAGCAGCGAGCAGAAGGCGGAGATCTGCCGGGCCATGGGCGCCGAGGCGATCATCGACCGCACGGCCGAGGACTACAAGTTCTGGAAGGACGAGCACACCCAGGACCCCAAGGAGTGGAAGCGCTTCGGCAAGCGCATCCGTGAACTCACCGGCGGCGAGGACGTGGACATCGTCTTCGAGCACCCCGGCCGCGAGACCTTCGGCGCCTCCGTGTACGTCACCCGCAAGGGCGGCACGATCGTCACCTGCGCCTCGACGTCCGGCTACAACCACGAGTACGACAACCGCTACCTGTGGATGTCCCTGAAGCGGATCATCGGCTCGCACTTCGCCAACTACCGCGAGGCCTGGGAGGCCAACCGGCTCATCGCGAAGGGCAAGATCCACCCGACGCTCTCCAAGGTGTACTCCCTGGAGGAGACCGGCCAGGCCGCCTACGACGTGCACCGCAACCTCCATCAGGGCAAGGTCGGCGTGCTGTGCCTGGCGCCCGAGGAGGGCCTCGGCGTGCGCGACGCGGAGAAGCGCGCCAAGCACGTCGACGCCATCAACCGCTTCCGGAACATCTGAAGACCGCGGAGGCCACAGATGACTGAGCGTCAGAAGGACCGGCCGTGGCTCATGCGCACGTATGCCGGTCACTCCACGGCGGAGGCGTCCAACGAGTTGTACCGGCGCAACATCGCCAAGGGCCAGACCGGGCTGTCGGTCGCGTTCGACCTGCCGACGCAGACCGGCTACGACTCCGACCACGTCCTCGCCCGCGGCGAGGTGGGCCGGGTCGGCGTGCCGGTCGCGCACCTCGGTGACATGCGCCGGCTGTTCCAGGACATACCCCTGGAGCAGACGAACACCTCGATGACGATCAACGCCACCGCCATGTGGCTGCTGGCGCTCTACCAGGTCGTCGCCGAGGAGCAGGGCGCGGACATCACCAAGCTCCAGGGCACGACCCAGAACGACATCGTCAAGGAGTACCTGTCCCGGGGCACCCATGTGTTCCCGCCGGTGCCCTCGCTCCGGCTGACGACCGACATGATCGCGTACACGGTCTCCCACCTGCCGAAGTGGAACCCGATCAACATCTGCAGCTACCACCTGCAGGAGGCGGGCGCCACGCCGGTCCAGGAGATCGCGTACGCGATGTCGACGGCGATCGCGGTGCTGGACGCGGTGCGCGACAGCGGCCAGGTGCCGCAGGAGCGCATGGGCGACGTCGTCGGCCGTATCTCCTTCTTCGTGAACGCGGGCGTCCGCTTCGTCGAGGAGATGTGCAAGATGCGCGCCTTCGGCCGCATCTGGGACAAGGTCACCCGCGAGCGGTACGGCATCGAGGACCCCAAGCACCGTCGTTTCCGCTACGGCGTCCAGGTCAACTCCCTCGGCCTGACCGAGGCCCAGCCGGAGAACAACGTCCAGCGGATCGTGCTGGAGATGCTGGCCGTGACCCTCTCCAAGGACGCACGCGCGCGTGCCGTGCAGCTGCCCGCCTGGAACGAGGCCCTCGGCCTGCCCCGCCCCTGGGACCAGCAGTGGTCGCTGCGTATGCAGCAGGTGCTGGCGTACGAGAGCGACCTGCTGGAGTACGGCGACATCTTCGAGGGCTCGACGGTCGTCGAGACCAAGGTGGGCGAGCTGGTCGAGGAGTCGCTCAAGGAGATCGAGCGCATCCAGGAGATGGGCGGCGCGATGGCCGCCGTCGAGTCGGGCTATCTCAAGTCGCAGCTCGTCGCCTCGCACGCCGAGCGCCGGGCTCGTATCGAGTCCGGTCAGGAGAAGATCGTGGGCGTCAACATCTTCGAGACGACCGAGCCCAATCCACTCACCGCCGATCTCGACACGGCCATCCAGACAGTCGACCCAGCCGTCGAGGCCCGCGTCATCACCTCGCTCCAGCACTGGCGCGACACCCGCTACCAGCCGCCCTTCAACCACCCGCGTCCCTGCAAGGCGCTGGAGAGGCTCAAGGAGGCCGCCAAGGGCACCGACAACCTCATGGAGGCCACCCTGGAGTGCGCCCGCGCCGGCGTCACCACCGGCGAGTGGGCGGGGGCGCTGCGCGAGGTGTTCGGCGAGTTCCGGGCGCCGACGGGCGTGTCGTCCGCGCCGGTCGCCATCGCTGCCGAGGAGGGCTCGGCCATGTCCGAGGTCCGCCGCAAGGTCGACCTGACCGCCAAGGACCTCGGCGTCGGCAAGCTCCGCTTCCTGGTCGGCAAGCCCGGCCTGGACGGCCACTCCAACGGCGCCGAGCAGATCGCCGTGCGGGCCCGCGACGCCGGCTTCGAGGTGGTCTACCAGGGCATCCGGCTCACCCCGGAGCAGATCGTGGACGCGGCCCTCGCCGAGGACGTGCACGCGGTGGGCCTGTCGATCCTGTCCGGGTCGCACGCCCAGCTGGTGCCGGACGTGTTGGAACGGCTCCATGTGGCCGGTGCCACAGATATACCGGTGATCGCAGGTGGCATCATCCCGAACGGGGACGCCGAAAAGCTCCGGGCAGCCGGAGTCGCCGCGGTCTTCACCCCGAAGGACTTCGACATCACCGGAATCATCGGCCGCATCGTCGACGAGATCCGGAAAGCGAACAAGCTCGACCCCCTGGAGGTCCCCGCATGACAACGCCCGTCAACCGTCTGCGTCCGCGGCGCTCCTGCCTCGCGGTCCCGGGAAGCAACCCGCGCTTCCTGGAGAAGGCGCAGGGCCTCCCGGCCGACCAGGTCTTCCTGGACCTGGAGGACGCGTGCGCGCCGCTGGCCAAGCCCGAGGCGCGGCACACCATCGTCAAGTTCCTCAACGAGGGTGACTGGACGGGCAAGACCAGGGTCGTGCGCGTCAACGACTGGACGACCGAGTGGACGTACCGGGATGTCGTCACGGTCGTCGAGGGCGCCGGCCCCAACCTCGACTGCATCATGCTGCCCAAGGTCCAGGACGCCCAGCAGATCGTCGCGCTGGACCTGCTGCTGACGCAGATCGAGAAGACGATGGGCTTCGAGGTCGGCAAGATCGGCATCGAGGCACAGATCGAGAACGCGCAGGGCCTCAACAACGTCAACGAGATCGCGCAGGCGTCGCAGCGCGTCGAGACGATCATCTTCGGCCCGGCCGACTTCATGGCGTCGATCAACATGAAGTCGCTGGTCGTGGGCGAGCAGCCGCCCGGCTACCCGGCGGACGCCTACCACTACATCCTGATGAAGATCCTGATGGCCGCCCGCGCCAACAACCTCCAGGCGATCGACGGCCCCTACCTGCAGATCCGCAACATCGACGGCTACCGCGAGGTCGCCCAGCGGGCCGCCGCCCTCGGTTTCGACGGCAAGTGGGTGCTGCACCCGGGCCAGGTCGAGGCGTCCAACGAGATCTTCTCGCCCTCCCAGGAGGACTACGACCACGCCGAGCTGATCCTGGACGCGTACGACTACTACACGTCCGAGGCGGGCGGCAAGAAGGGCTCGGCGATGCTCGGCGACGAGATGATCGACGAGGCCAGCCGCAAGATGGCCCTGGTCATCGCGGGCAAGGGGCGCGCCGCCGGCATGCGGCGGACCAGCACGTTCGAGATCCCGGAGGCGTGAGCGCCATGCAGTTCGGACGGACGTACGAGGAGTTCGAGGTCGGGGCGACGTACAAGCACTGGCCGGGCAAGACGGTCACGGAGTACGACGACCACCTGTTCTGTCTCCTCACCATGAACCACCACCCGCTCCACATGGACAGCAACTATGCGGAGAAGACGACGGACTTCGGCAAGAACGTCGTCGTCGGGAACTACATCTACTCGCTGCTGCTCGGCATGTCCGTGCCGGACATCTCCGGCAAGGCGATCGCCAACCTGGAGATCGAGTCGCTCAAGCACGTGGCGCCGACCTTCCACGGCGACACGCTCTACGGCCAGACGACCGTCCTCGACAAGTGGCCGTCGAAGTCGAAGAACGACCGCGGCATCGTCTACGTCGAGACCAAGGGCTACAAGCAGGACGGCACGCTCGTGTGCGTCTTCCGCCGCAAGGTGATGGTGCCGACCGAGACGTACATCAAGGAGCGCGGCGGCGAGCAGCCCGGCCGCCCCGAGCTCAGGGAGCAGGAGAAGTAGCCATGGCGCGACTCGCCCAGACCGCCGGTCTGACCGACATCCAGCAGGAGATCCTGTCCACGGTCCGCGACTTCGTGGACAAGGAGATCATCCCGGTCGCGACCGGACTGGAGCACCGTGACGAGTACCCGCAGCAGATCGTCGACGGCCTCAAGGAGCTCGGCCTGTTCGGGCTGATGATCCCCGAGGAGTACGGCGGTCTGGGCGAGTCGCTCCTGACGTACGCGCTCTGCGTCGAGGAGATCGCCCGCGGCTGGATGTCGGTGTCCGGCATCATCAACACGCACTTCATCGTGGCGTACATGCTCAAGCAGCACGGCACCCAGGAGCAGAAGGACCACTTTCTGCCGAAGATGGCGGCCGGCGACATCCGCGGCGCCTTCTCGATGTCGGAACCGGGCCTGGGTTCGGACGTCTCGGCGATCACGTCGAAGGCGGTCAGGGACGGCGACGAGTACGTCCTGAACGGTCAGAAGATGTGGCTGACGAACGGCGGTACCTCGACGCTGGTCGCCGTTCTCGTCCGAAGTGACGAAGGACACCCTGAGGGCACCGCGCCCCACAAGTCGATGACCACCTTCCTGATCGAGAAGGAGCCCGGCTTCGGAGAGGTCCGCCCCGGACTCACCATCCCCGGGAAGATCGACAAGATGGGCTACAAGGGTGTCGACACCACCGAGATGATCATGGATGGCCTGCGTATTCCGGCCGATCGGGTGCTCGGCGGGGCCACCGGCCGAGGTTTTTACCAAATGATGGACGGCGTGGAGGTGGGCCGCGTCAACGTGGCGGCGCGTGGCTGCGGCGTCGCCCAGCGTGCCTTCGAGCTGGGTGTCTCGTACGCCCAGCAGCGCCACACCTTCGGCAAGCAGATCGCCCAGCACCAGGCGATCCAGTTCAAACTGGCGGAGATGGCCACCAAGGTCGAGGCCGCGCATGCGATGATGGTGAACGCGGCACGCAAAAAGGACTCCGGTGAGCGAAACGACCTTGAGGCAGGGATGGCGAAGTACCTCGCCTCCGAGTACTGCAAAGAGGTCGTGGAAGACGCCTTCCGGATCCACGGCGGCTACGGCTTCTCCAAGGAGTACGAGATCGAGCGCCTCTACCGTGAGGCTCCGATGCTGCTGATCGGTGAAGGTACCGCCGAGATCCAGAAAATGATCATCGGTCGCAGGCTGCTCGAAGAGTATCGACTCCAGGGCTAGATATCCCGGTTCGGGGTGTTATCTTCGAGAAGAAGATCACACCCCGTCAGCACTCTTCAGCCGCCGACTCGGCTTCCTGGCTTGCCCAGTTGCGGCCCGCGACCGGTACGATCCCGGGAAAGCCGCCGTCCCCCTCACGCAGCGCGGCATCATCCGCTACGAAGGTCATCCATGCCCCACAGCCAAACCTCTGCACCTCGCGACAGCCTGGCAGGCGTACGCCTGGCGCGCGGAGCATCGCCGTGGCTCCTCCCGACCGTCGCCACCGCAGCCCTCAGCCTGGTACGCGCGCGCAAGTCCGGCGCCGCCAAGGCCGTCGCCGTGCCCGCCACCGCGCTCGCGGCGGGCATGCTGTGGTTCTTCCGCGACCCCGAGCGCGAGATCGCCCAGGGCCGGGTGATCTCGCCGGCCGACGGTGTGGTGCAGAGCATCATGCCGTGGAAGGACGGGCGCACCCGCGTCGCGATCTTCATGAGCCCGCTCAACGTCCACGTCAACCGCGCGCCGCTGTCCGGCACGGTGGCGTCGGTCGAGCACATCCCCGGTGGGTTCGTTCCGGCGTTCAACAAGGAGAGCGAGAACAACGAGCGCGTAGTCTGGCATTTCGACACCGAACTCGGTGACATCGAGATGATCCAGATCGCCGGCGCGGTCGCCCGCCGCATCGTCCCCTACGTCCCGCAGGGGACGAAGGTCGAGCAGGGCGAGCGGATCGGTCTGATCCGCTTCGGCTCGCGTGTCGACATCTACCTCCCCGAGGGCGTTGAGGTGGCGGTCGAGGTCGGTCAGAAGACCGTGGCTGGGGTGACTCGCATTGACCGTGATTGATCCGGAGACCCAGACGGGCTGGGTGCCCGAGGCCGACGACGTGGACGACGAGGAGGAGATGCCCCTCTCTCTCCGCCTCTCGATAGCGGACACCCTCACACTGGGCAACGCCACCTGCGGGTTCATGGCGGTGTACTTCACCACCACCGGCATCCTGATCCCGCACCTCACCGACAGCCAGGAATCCGGCATGGCCCGCAACAGCGCGGCCACGGCGGTCATCCTGATGCTGTGCGCGGCCGTCTTCGACCTGTTCGACGGCCTGGTCGCGAGGAAGCTGCGCTCCTCCCCCATGGGAGCGGAGCTGGACAACCTCTCGGACCTGGTCAGCTTCGGTCTGGCCCCGGCGTACTTCGTCCTCGTCTACGGCATGGTGGCGGACGACGCGTCCCAGCGGGTGGCCGCCGTCGGGGCGATTGTGGTGCTGTTGGCGGTGGTGCTGCGGCTTGCGCGGTTCTCGTGCGTCACGGTGAAGGACGGCACCTTCCAGGGCATGCCGTCGCCCTTCGGGGCGCTCACCGTGGTCTCGATCGTGCTCCTCGAACTGCCGTTCGTAGCGACGCTGCTGGCGATCCTCGGTACGGCGTGGCTGATGGTGAGCCGGGTGGAGTACCCGAAGCCGCGGGGACGCCTCGCGGTGGCGATGCTCTCGTGGATCGTGCTGTCGATGGGGCTGCTGGCGGCGTGGGCGTTCGACGCGCCCGGCGGACAGCTGCTGCTGCAGACGGGGTGTGCGCTGCAGCTGGTCATGGGCGCCGTGATTCCGCTGTTCGCGACGGCTCGGCGGGTGAACAACTTCCGTGACCATCGGCGCGAGGCTCGGGCGGCGCAGGTTCCGTAACGAGCGAGGCGATGGTTGCTGGGCCCCGAACCGGGTTGGGTTCGGGGCCCTTCGCTCTGTCCGGGCCAGGAGAACGCCGCCCCCTGGCCCGGACCGACGGAAGGGCGGGGGCGTCGCAAGCTCAGGTCAGGAAGTCGCGGGCGATCTGCTGCGCCACTCGTTCCAGGATCGGGCCGGCCTCCGCGATGCATGTCGCCACGTCGGGCTCGGCGTCGGTGAGGGGGTAGGCCCGGCGGATTCCGGCGCTGCCCAGGGCCGCGGGGCGCAGGGCCAGGCGGCCGCAGACCGCGATGACCTCCTTGCCCGCGGCGCGGGCCGCCGCCGCGACGCCCGCGGGGGCCTTGCCGTGGAGGGTCTGCTCGTCCAGGGAGCCCTCGCCGGTGATCACCAGGGTGGCCTGCTCCAGCGCGGGCGCGAAGCCGAGAACGTCGAGCATGACCTCGATCCCGGGGCGGAAGCGGGCGCCGATGAGCAGAGCGCCGTAGCCGATGCCGCCCGCCGCGCCGGCGCCCGGGGAGGCGGCGTACTCGGCGGCCTTCGCGCCGATCGCCCGCTCCAGCACCTTCGCGTAGTGGGCGAGCGCCGCGTCCAGCGTCGCCACGTCGTCGGGCGAGGCGCCCTTCTGCGGGCCGTAGACGGCCGCCGCGCCCTTCGGGCCGGTCAGCGGGTTGTCGACATCGCTCGCGAGGACGAACTCGACGGACGCCAGGCGTGGGTCCAGGGCCGACAGGTCGGCCGACGCCAGGGTGGCGAGGCCCTCGCCGCCCGGTGTCACCGGCTCCCCGCCCGCGTCCACGAACCGCGCGCCCAGCGCGGACAGCATGCCGGCGCCGCCGTCCGTGGTGGCGCTGCCGCCGACCCCGAACACGATCGTGCGCGCGCCCGCGTCCAGCGCGGCCCGCAGCAGTTCACCGGAGCCGTACGTGGAGGCCGTCAGTGGTGCGAAGACGCCCGCGGGCAGCCGCTGCAGCCCGCTGGCCTCCGCCATCTCCACGACGGCCGTATCGCCGCGCAGCGCGAACGCCGCCGTCACCTCCTGGCCGAGCGGCCCCGCCACCCGCACCTCGTGCCGCTGGAAACCGGCCGCGACCGCCGCGTCCACCGTCCCGTCGCCGCCGTCGGCCACCGGCAGCGCCTCGACCGCGAGGTCGGGCAGTACGGTGCGCAGTCCTGCCGTGATCCGCTCGGCGACCTGCACGGCCGTCAGTGAACCCTTGAACTTGTCCGCGGCGATGAGCACCCTGTGGGCACCCCTCACTCCAGCGTCCGCCACCTTGACATCCCCTTGCTCTCCAGGCCCGACGCATGTCAGGGCCAGTCGCGCCGCTGCGACCTTAACCGGAGGACGCGCCCGCCGTCATGCCCGGACCGTTCCCTGGACGTCAGGCGGGGAACGCGCGGTGCGCCCGGTACGAACCCCGCGCGGGCGCCCCCGGAATCGGGTAAACCGGAGCTATGACCCCTGTGGGCACTGAGCCAGAGCTCTCCGACCGCGTCCTCGGGGGCTGGCTCGGCCGGATCGCGGGCAACATGCTCGGCAAGCCGGTCGAGCAGGGCGACCAGTGGACGCGGGACCGCATCGACCGCTATCTCCGGCAGGCCGCCGCCCTGCCGCTCACCGACTATCTGCCCGAGCCGGTCGGCGAGGACCCCGGCCTGGAGCTGCGCCCCGAGTGGCGCCAGTGCGTGCGCGGCCGGATCCACGGCAGCTGCCGTGACGACGACGTCGACTACGCCATCCTCGGCCTCGACCTCCTGGAGACCCACGGCTTCGGCTTCAGCACGGAGCAGGTCGGGGACCTGTGGCTGCTGCGGCTGCCGTATCTGCAGACGTTCACGGCGGAGCGGGCCGCGTACCGCAACCTCGCCAACGGGCTGAAGCCGCCGCTGACGGCGACGTACGAGAATCCGTACCAGGAGTGGATCGGGGCACTGATCCGTGCCGACATCTACGGCTGGACCTGCCCGGGCGCGCCGACCCGCGCCGCCGCGCTCGCCCGCCGGGACGCGGTGCTGTCCCACACCGGCAACGGGGTGTACGGCGCGATGTGGGCGGCGGCGCTGATCGCGGCGGCGTTCACGGCCGAGACGGTACGGCAGGCGGTGGATCAGGCGCTCGCCGTCGTCCCGGCGAGCAGTCGCCTCGCACGTACCGTACGGCGGGTCGTCTCGCTCCACGACACCCGGTTGCCCTGGGAGGACACGCTCACCACCGTCGCCGAGGAGACCGCCGGGCTCGGCTGGATCCACACCGTCCCCAACGCTGCCGTACTGACCGCCGGGCTGCTGTACGGCGACGGCGACTTCACCCGCACCATCACCCTCACCGTGCGCGGCGGCCTGGACACCGACTCCAACGGCGCGACCGCGGGCTCGGTGGCCGGCGTGCTGACCGGCGCGGACGCCATCCCGGAGCAGTGGAAGGACCCGTTGGAGGACACGGTGCGCAGCGCGGTGTTCGGCTTCGACGGTGCGCGGATCAGCGAACTGGCCAGACGGACGGTGCGGTTGGCTCAGACGGCGTCGTAGCCGGTCGGACGGCGGGAGAAGCCGGCCGGACGGCGGGAGAAGCCGGTCGGTGCTCCTGGTTACCCTTCCTGGATGACCACGACTCAAGACTTCGCCGCCTACATCGCGGGACTGCCCCGGATCATCGCCGGGGCCGCCGCCCTGTTCCGGGACGCCGAGGGGCGGGTGCTGCTCGTCGAGCCGAACTACCGGGAGGGTTGGACGCTTCCGGGCGGCACGATCGAGTCGGACGACGGCGAGACCCCGCGTCAGGGCGCGCGCCGGGAGACCGCGGAGGAGATCGGCCTGGACCGCGAACTGGGCCGGCTGCTCGCGGTGGACTGGGTGCACGGGGCGGGACGTCCGCCGCTGGTGGCGTACCTGTACGACGGCGGAGTGCTCGACGAGGACGAATTCAAGGCGATCCGCCTCCAGGAGGAGGAACTCCTGTCGTGGAGGCGCGTACCGCGCGAGGAACTGTCCGAGTACCTCCCCGGCGCCCTGGGCCGCCGAGTCCTGACCGCGCTGGACGTCCTGGCGGACGGCTCGGGGACGGCGGAGCTGGAGAACGGGCACCGGGTGGGGTGACGCGGGCAACTCGGGCCGGTGCGAACACCTTCGGGTGACGGCGACGCCCTGCCCTACACCATCGGACACCGGTTCGATATTCGTTCGCCCGCCCCGGCCCCCCGTCCTACCCTCGGTGCCATGACCAAGCCCCTCGTCGCCCTCCTCAGCGGCGCCGGTATCTCGACCGAGCAGAGCATCGGCGGAAGTAACCTCGCGGCATGACCGATGACTTAGTACAGCGGGCGCACTGGGGTGACTTGGAAGGGCAGAACTGGGCGGGGTTGGTCCGGCTGTCCCTCGAAGCGGAGGACGAGTTGGCTACGGCGACAAGGGGCACGGTGCCGGGTCCCTCCGCCGGCAACGGCAAGAAGTGGCGTCCGGCCACGGGCAGGGACATCAAGAGCCGGGACGAACAGGAGAAGGACGCCCGCCGGTTCGTCGAGAGTCGCGGGGGCCGGTACGTCCACACGTACGAGGAACCCGACACGTCCGCATGGAAGCGCAAGAGGGTGCGCCATCCGGACGGCACGGTCGCCTATCGCGTCATACGCCCCGTGTTCGAGGGGGCGTTGGAGGATCTCAAGCGCGGGACGGCACCCGACGGTGAGCGCCTGGATGGCCTGATCGTCTACGACATCGACCGTCTGACGCGCGACAACCGGCACCTTGAAGACGCCATCGAGGTGGTGGAGAACTTCCGTCGCCCGATCATCGACATCACAGGCACGCTCGATCTCCTCACCGACAACGGCCGGACGGTCGCGCGTCTCCTGGTGACGGTGGCCAACAAGTCAAGTGCGGACACGGCCCGGCGAGTTCGCCGGAAGCATCATGCGTTGCAGCAGGCGGGAATCCCTACGGGCAGCTCTCGTCCCTTCGGCTACAAGGACGACAAGCGCACCCTTGAGCCCAAGGAAGCCGCAGCCATCCGCAAGGCCGTCGAGCGCGTTCTCACCGGCGCGTCCCCGCGAACGATAGCGGCCGACTGGAACAAGCAGGGCATCACCACCACACGAGGCAACACGTGGAGCAAGGAGACCGTGAAACAGGTTCTCCGGAACCCACGGATATGTGGTTACCGCTCAAGGAAAGTACGGGAGTTCAACCCGGAGGCGGGAACCGAGAGCGTCAGAGTTGAGCCTGTCCTTGACGACGACGGGGAACCGGTCAAAGGCCAGTGGGACGCGATCATCGCGGTGACCGACTGGGAAGCCGTCACCGAGGCCATCGGCCGCAACCCCGAGCCGGGCGACTCGTACAACGCCAGGAAGTATCTGGGGTCAGGCGTTCTCCGCTGTGACAAAGACGGATGCGGAGGCCGCTTGCGCGCGCAGAAGGCTCCGGCAAGTAGGAAGAAGCCGGAGGGGTTCTTCTACTACACGTGCCCCGACAAGCGGAGCGGATACGGATGCGGCGGGGTCCGTATATCGGGGCCGGACACGGACCAAGCGCTCAAGATGCTCGTGATTGCCAAGTACGAGGAGGAGGCCCAAGAGCGGGAAGCCACGGCTGTTCCCGAGCAGTGGGAGGGCGAGGAGGCGCTTGCCCGGATCCGTGAGGACATCGAGGACTGGACCGAGCGGCGAGAACGGCGGCTGGTCAGCAAAGAGCGGTTCTTCGCGTTCCTCGCCAAAGCGGAGGCGACAGAACGTCGGCTGGTCAACGAGCGCAACGAGTGGCGCCGTCGTGCGCTGCGTGCAAAGGGGAAGCCGGTCGACCTCCGGCGAGTGTGGAACGATCTCGACTTCGTTGAGAAGCGCGCGTACGTGGAGAAGACACTGTTGACCGTTCTGGTAAGTCCTGCCGTCAGGCCCGGAGGACCGGTCTGGGACCGGCTCACGCCCATCTACCGGGAAGAGGACTGATCGGCGCCATCACATCGGCACCGGGCGCCTCAGGGGGCCCGTTTGCCGGAACGGGCCCGACTTGTTCTCACCTCAAGGCCGAGAATCGCATTCACTTGCCGCCAACGGGCATCCGACCACTTCGGCGCCTTGCGTGCGTGTTCTCTGGCCCACGCCCAGCCGGCATCTTCGGCTTGCTCGCGTCTCGCTGTCAGCGGTCCGCCTCCCCGAGGGGGGCTGATCGCTCTTCACGGATGACCTCCCGGAGCTGAGCCTGGTCTTCGGCGATTCCGGCGGCGATGAGTGCGGCGCCGGGGGTGTGGCCGGAGCCCACGTAGCGCCAGTGGCGTTCGGTGACCGTGTGGGGGATGTCGTCGTGGCCCATGTGGTGGGCGCGTTCGGCGCGGAGTGCTGCGTAGGTCGTCGAGTAGGCGCGGGACTTGGTGAGGATGTGGCCGCGGTAGCCGAGCGAGTGTGCCCAGGCACGGAGGCGGAGAGGCTCGTACTCCGGTAGGGCGCCGAGGCGCCAGCAGGCCCGCATGAGGGTGCGGATGTGGTCACTGACTGGCGCCAACTCGATCTCGGCCCAGGCGGTGAGAGGGTGGTCGGTGCCGGCGCCTGTCTCGCTCGCGCCTTTGGTCACGTACTTCGCGACGTACGCGGCCACCGCGTCATCGTCGGGCCCGTCGGTGTCGATGCGCAGGGGCCGGGCGTCGACCTGGGCGCCCCAAAGCAAGGCCAGCTCACCTACGGCGGGGCTGTAGGGGGTACGGACCAGGACCCGCCGGGCGGAGACGCGTACGGCATCGGTGAGCAGTTCGGCCGTGCCCCAGGCCGGGGGGTCGTCGTCGGGGCCGTTGGGTCCGTCGAGGCGGACGATGGCGTGTACGTGGACGGCTGCGCGCTTTTGGTATTCGGCGATGCGGGCGAAGGACAGCCGGGCGTGCTTGTTGAAGTGGGACTGTACGAGGCCCGCGGAGGAGGCGAGGCGTCGGCGGACGTCGATGACGAACCGGTCCCACAGCTTGGAGGCGTGTGCGTGCCACAGCACGTGGGCGGTGTAGTCGTAGCAGTCGGGACATAGCGGCTGTCCAACCAGCGGCTCATCCGGGGTGTGAACGGTGCCGCAGCCGAGGGGGCGGCCGTGTTCGCAGGTTCCGCCATCGCGGCGAGGACGGCACCGGTCGTCCCCAGCACGGTGGACCGGTCCGAAGGACGGGGCGGTCAGCGTGACGAAGAGCCGGGGTCGATGGCGGACCGTGGCGGGGACGTGCTTGCCGCCGATCAGGCCGGCACGCACGAGGTGGTAAGTGTCTCCGGCATGGAGGCGGGAGCAGGCCGGGCAGACGGTGGCGCGTCGGTTGCGGCAGCGGACGAGGAGGCGTTCGCCGGGTTCGGTCCGGGTGTCGTAGTGGTGGAGGATCTCGCCGGTTTCCCCGTCCAGGGTGGTGGTGGAGCCGGAGAGGTGGATGGGGTGGGCGCAGCCGCCGGTTGCGGTGATCTGCTCCAGCCAGCGGGAGAAGTTGGGCTCTTGGGCGAGGCGGATGGCGTCGCGGTCTGCTTCGGGGAGCTGACGCAGGCGCGCCGCGCGGTCGAGGGCGGCGCGCCTGTCAGCCGGGGTGTACTCCGGGGTGATGGCGGTGACCTTCCGGGGTGGGCCGCCGTAGCGGCACGGTGGGTGGGTGGTGGTGCGTTGTCGGGCATGGAGATCACTCCCTTGTGTGCGGGGTCGGGCGGGATGTTCGAGTTCAGCGGATGGTTCCGGTGCCCCGGCAGACGCGGCAGCGCCGCCACCGTCCGGTCCAGGTCCTGCGGGCTCCGTCGCCCTTGCAGTTCGGGCACCTCACACGCGGCATGGGCATGGCTCGGGTGTCCTTTCTGCTCAGGTGTGGGAGAAGCCGCTCACGAACCAGGTGACGAGCCCGTGGACGGTGAAGAGCACGGGCGTCTGGCCGAGGTAGAGGCCGAAGAGGCCGACGCAGACCGCTTCCCAGGCGCGCACGTCGCGGGAGCGGACGAGGAGGACGGTGATGATCCCGAAGATCACCGCGAACGTGAACGCCGTGCCTTCGCTGATCACTTGTCGTCTCCTTCCAGCACCTCAACCACGCCGTGCAGGGCAGGCAGTACGGGAGTGGTGGCCGCGTACTTCCTGGTGATCGCCACGGCTTCCTCGGTCGGAGTGGGGTGGGAGCGGGCCCGACTCCAGCCACCGTCCGGGCCTGTACACACGGCCACCCCGCGTTCCTGAGCGGTGATCGACTGGGCGACCGCCACGGCGTCCTTGTTGAGGTCGCCCAGGGTCATCTCTGCCGTGCCGGGGTCGTTGACCCGGTGGCAGATCCGGCCGGCGAGCTGGGCGCGCAGGGCGGTGACGCCGGGGCCGAGGTCGGAGCCGACGCGTTGGCCGGCGACGACCAGGTGCAGGCCGAGCGCGGCCCCGAGCTGAGCCAGCCTCAGCAGCAGCGTCGAGCACTGCTCCGCTTCCGCCTTGCCCTCCCGCGTGCCGTCGGACAGGTACAGCTCCGCGATCTCGTCGACGATCACGACGACCGGTATGGGCCGCAACCGGTCGGGCAGCTCCCAGATCGAGCGGACTCCGGCCGCCCGGCACGCACTCATCCGCTCCTGCATGTCGACCACCAGCGCGGACAGGATCGTGACCGCTTCCCTCCGGCAGGTCGCCAGCGCGCTCAACCGCCCGGTGAACAGGCCCAGTTCCATGCCGCCCTTGCAGTCGATGCCGACCAGCGCGACCGGCTGCTGTGCAAGCTGAATGATCAGCCGGGCCAGCAGCGTCGACTTCCCGGACCGGGTGGCCCCGGCGATCAGCCAGTGCGGCACCAGCCGCAGGTTCATCACCCACGCTCCGCCGGACTCCAGCACGCCGATGAGCGCCGAGAGCAACTCCGTGGGAGCGGTAGCTAAGCCGGGCCTCTCCAGCGGGTCGGTGGCCGTCGCGGTCAGCAGCACCAGACCGCGTTCCGGCGAGGTGACCCGCACCGCGTGCACCTTCCACGCGTGCACCAGCGCATCCGCCGCCTTCAGGTACGTCGCCGGGGTCTGCCCCGCGTGCAGCCGCACCGTCACGCTCAGCCCCATGCGGGTTGCTCGCGGGAAGGAGATTCGCGGAGCCACCGGCCGCAGCGGATCACCCTTGACTACCAGGTCCCCGAGCAGCCCGCGCGGCGGACGCTTGGACACCGCGAGGTCGTTGAGTATCGCGACCTTGCGCCAGGTCGCCAGCACCCGGAACACGGTGACCGGGTAGCCGACGACATACCAGTGCCAGGCCGGACGGTGCCGGCGCACCAGGTCGCCGACGACCAGCAGCCAGGCCAGCACGGCGAGCGCGAGGGCGAGCAGGATCGGTCCCATCACGCGTCACCGCCCTTGCCCTGTGCCCCAGTTCCGTGCGCGGGTGCGACCGCGTCGGCGCGGAAGCTGACGCCGTGCCGGTCGCCCATCGACCACAGGAACGCGGTCAGCCCGGTGACGCGGACGATCTGGCCCGCGTCGAGGCCCTTCGGTTGACCGCTCACGGCGATCTCGATGACGGAGATCCGCCGCCCGTCCGGCCGCACGGTCACGGCCACGGTGTAGACCGGATTGCCGTCCCGGTCCTTCTTCACCTCCTGCGTCTCCAAGTTGCTGTACTTCAGTTCGGGCGCATTGGCGCACCGCAGTACGCCCAACCGCGCCGTGTCCACGGGTATGGACTGCATTTCTTCGGCCTCCCTGGCCAGTCGGGACGTCGACCACATGCTGACGTCACTTGTCCTTACGAGTTACGACTATGAAGCGCTGTACGGCGCCCGGGCAACTACTTATGCTGACGAGTGACGCCGCGCGTGCGACGTGCCTACGACCTCACCCGGAGATGCCGCCCATGTCGGAGATCCAGCGCCCCGGAGCCCTCTACCAACAGGTGGCCGCCGCCATCCGCGAAGCCATCCTGAAGGGCGAGTTCGCGCCCGACTCCCTCTTGCCGTCCGAGGCCCAGCTCATGGCCCGCTACGGCGTCTCCCGCCCCACCGTCCGCAATGCCATCGCCACCCTGCGGGCCGAAGGTCTCATCGACGTCCGGCACGGCAAGGGCAGCTTCGTCCGCTCCAACGGCCAGCCCGCCCTCACCATCGAGCGCCGCATCAGCCGCACCAGCGAGGGCAAGTTCGTGATGCCCAACGGCGACCTCTGGCATCAGGCAGAGGAGCCGACCACTTACCGCGCCCGCACCACCAAGGACACAGGCCGACTCCTCCAACTCGGCGAGGAGGAAGCCGTGTTCGGCTGTGACCGGCTGCTCATCGACCCGACCACGGGCACGCGTGCCATGCACCGCACGCTGATCCCGTTCGAGGTTGCCGAAGCTGTTCCGTTGCTGGGCGAGGAGCCGTGCAAGCCGCCGGCGGCGATCTACTGGGTGCTCACCCAGGCCGGACAGAAACTGGTGTGGACCGAGACGGTCCGCGCACGCATGCCGCTGCCCGACGAACGCACCACACTCCGCCTCCCGGACGCGACGCCGATCCTGCACGTGGCCCGCACCGCGCACGGCGCCGACGACCGCCCGTTGTTCCTCGAAGAGCTCCGTGTCGGTGCGGACCGTGCCGAACTCGCCTACCGGATCACCGCCGACAAACAGCCCACCCGACGCACACGCCCCTGAGACGCAACGTGGATCGGTCGAAACAGCCTTCACTTCCTCAAGGGCGCGCCTGCGGCGCGCCGGGGCGCCCGGCCGCCCCGGCCGGGCGTGCGGCGTGGCCGCCGGTCCCGTCCGGTCGCCCGACGCCCCCACCCACAGCACGCCCAAGAAGTCGAGGCGTCTACCAGCCGCGGCAGGCCGGGGCCCAAGGGGCTGGGGGTCGACGGCCTCCGAGACTTTACGCAGCCACCATGGGGCGAGCCTCGAAGAACAGGGGGCCGATCGGGCTATTGCGGGCAGGTCCAAGGACTGCCCGATCCGCTGGCGAGCGTAAGGCCCCCTGTTCACTCGCCCCATGGCAGCTCCAGCCCAAAGTCTCTGCGGCCGGCGACGTGCCCACGTGCACCGCTCACCAGCGGAAAAGCCCCTCACGCTGCACCACCGTCACCCTGCGCACGTGCCTCCAGGAGCGCAGCGAGCCGCTCCACCGCCTCGGGCCAGCCCGCCAGCCGCACGAGCCCGCGCCCGTCCTCATCCGTCGAGGCCACCGCCCGCACGGTGGACAGCTCGAAGCCCACTCCCAGGAGCGCCCGGTTGAGCCGATCAGCAGCCTCACGAGCCTCGCGCCAACCCGCGATGTAGTCGACGCCGGACACCCAGAGACCGGAGTCGAAACCCACCACATCGAGACCGTCGTTCAGCCAGTCCTCACCGGAGCCAGTCACCTTGTCCACCTCTGCCCTGATCTAGGTAACGGATCGTCAACTTCCTTGGCCCCGGGGCAAAACGCAGCGCGACGGCCCCGGTACCATCAGGCACCGGGAACCGTCGCGTTCCCAGCCGGGCCACCCTTCGCTTTCCAGGGCTGATGGGGTGGCCCGGTCTCGGTATTGGGTTGTGAAGCGCGGCCCCTCACGTCGGGAGGGGAGCCCCCGAGACGTCCGAGGAGCCGCGCCCCTTGGCCGGAGTGGTCAGACTCCGACCGTTGCCGGGTCGCCGCCCGCTCCCGATCGCGTGGGAGTAAGACCGGGACGGCGACCCGGCGCCTGTCAGGCCGAGCACTCGGCCCTCAACTGATCAAGATCGAAGCGGCACCACACGGTCTTGCCGCCTCTGGTTCCGGGCGACCACCACACCGACTCCGCCAACCGCTGAGCAATGAGCAGCCCGCGTCCCCGGTCCGGCAGCAGCGCTTCCACGAAGTCACCCGCCAGCCGAGGCGAGACAAAGTCACCCGGCGGAAGATCAGGCGGGGTCGAGTCCTCGTCCGTGACACCGAGGACCAGCACCTCAGGCCACGTCATCAGACATACGTCGATACGCCGTCCGGCGCCGGGACGTGCAAGGCAGTCGTCGGGCACCACGTGATGCACGACGTTGCCGACCAGTTCCGACACCACGAGCTGTGCCGTATCGACCGCGTGAGCCAGTCCCCAGGTCCGGAGATAGGAACTGACCATGTCCCGCGCGGCTTTGGCGCAGTCTGGTGATTCGGCGTAGACCGTCAGGGAACGGAAGTGCCCGTTCGCCGGGTCGGAGATCGAGCGACGCGAAACGCACACTGTCGGGGCGTTCGCTGCGTGTTTGCTCTCCTGTGCTTCCACCGCGTTCCCTCCCGAGCACTGACAGGCTCTGTAGCCCGTCGATCTGTGCAGACCAGTGAACGGCGCGGGATGCTCGGCCGGGAGCGTTCACCAGGGGGGTTCACGTGAACACCGGCAAAGGCAAAGGGGGTTCGCGAATGAACCCCCGAGCGCGATACTGCTGTGACACGATGAACACTCGCCGTCATTCTCGGGTTGCAGGGGAGCATGAGCCGAGAGCCAAACGCGCAGCTGATCGCCGTCATGGACGAGGCAAAGGTCTCGAACAAGGGCCTCGCGAAACGCATGTCGGACGAGGCCACCCGACGCGGGCTCGATCACGGCGCAGGAACAACACACATCTCCGTGCAGCGATGGCGAGCCGGCGCAGGCATCAGGCCGCAGACAGCGGCACTCATGGCCGACGTGCTCTCAGCCAAACTCGGACGCCGCATCACGCCAGGCGATCTCGGTTTTTTCGACCACACCCAGGCGACAGCACCCGCACCGATCGGCTACCAGGGCACCGTTCCCGACGTCCTGTCCATGCTCGACAGCCTCACCCACGAGCACGCCGACGCCCCCGCGTTGGACCAACTGATCGTGGCGGACGGCGAACTCAACTCCGCCGTCCTGTCGTGGATGATCGGCCGCCCCGACGGCATCCAGGCCGACAGACCCGCACACCGGCGAGTCGGCATGCGCGACGTCCGCGCGATCAGAGAAGCAGCGGGCTTGTTCATGCAGCTCGACTTCAAGTACGGCGGAGGCCACGGCCACAAGGCCCTGCGCCACTACTTCCGCGAAGACGTGCTGCCCCTGCTCGACGCAAGCTACAGCGAGAAGGTAGGCACCTCCTTATTCGGCGCCGCCGCCGAGATCTCCCAGTTACTCGCATGGACCGCCTACGACGTCGGCAACCACCAGCTTGCCCACCGCTACCTGACATCGACACTGCGCCTGTCCCAGGTCATCGACGATCGCATGTTCGGCGCCCGCATCCTCGGCAACCTCAGCCACCAAGCCAACTACCTCGGCAACCATGCCCAGGCCATCCAGCTAGCCCGGGCCGCCGTCGAGGGCGCCAAGGGTCGCGCCACACCACGCGCCATGGCGCTGAGTTCGGCGATGGAAGCCCGTGCCCTGTCCAACGCAGGCGACCACACGGGAGCAGGCCGCGCCATGAACGAGGCAGAGCGCCACTTCGAGCACGCCAGCATGGCCGAGGACCCGGCATGGCTGGTCTACTTCGACGAGGCGGAACTGATGGGCGAACTCTGTCACTGCTTCCGCGACCTCAAGATGCGCCAAAAGGCCGTCATACAAGCCCAACGAGCCGTCGACAGCACCGACCCCAAGTACGCCCGCACCCTCGGTTTCTGCCGCATGGTTCTCGCCCAAAGCCAGCTACTCAACGGCGAGCTGGAAGCCGCCGTCACCACCGCAAGCCTCGCAGTGGACGGCGGCGACTCCCTACAGTCCACCCGCTTCCAGCGCTACGTGACCGACTTCCAAACCGAGGTCAGCGTGCACGCGGCAAACCCCGTGGTGGCCGCCTTCAACGAGCAGGTACACGAGGCGCTCACCCGCCTGGACGAGGACGACGAGTAGCAGCTACCAGGGCCGCCAGTCCCGAGGGGCATCGTCATTCCGCAGACCGGCGATGCGCCGGCGGTACTCGGCCGCAGTCTCCTCGTCCTCCTGCACGTTCTGCATGAGCCACGTCGTCATGCCGAACTCTTGGATGCCCCGCAACGTCTCGTACCCGTGCCAGTCGTACAGGTCGCGCCCATACGCAGCTACGAAGTCGCCGTACTGTTCGTCGGTCTGCCAGCCAAGACTGTGGTGCTCTACCGACGTGACCATCAGATCCCACTCAGGATGGTCGTAACAGAAGGCTTCGAAGTCGATCAGGATGACGCGCTCCTGATCGTCAACCATGAGATTCTGCACATGGGCATCCCCATGCACCGGGCCCTTGGGGGTCTCGAACGTCAACTCGGCGTACTTGTCCCGTAGTTCCCACCACCGCTTCCGCAAGAAGACCTTGTCATCGTCCGGGATCACGGCCCGGTCGAGTCGTAGCTCTTGCTTGTCGAAGGGGTCGAACGGCGGGAGTACCAGACCATCCGGCACGGTGAGTGAGTGCAGATCCCGCAGGATGCCGCCCAGCTCGCCGTACGTCGCCTTGCGGTCGCCCTCAACAATCAGACGCCAGAAGGTCACCGGGTGGCCCTCGATCAAGAGCGGCTGCTCCAGGTCTTCGATGACGCGAGCAACAGGGAACCCCTCCCCTGTCAGCCACCGCGACACGGTCACCTCGGTGCGCGCTTTGGGCAGCCATTCTTCCCCCCGCGCCACACGCACGATCATCGGCGTCGAAGCCAGCCGAAAGAGCGCATTTTCCCCGAGGCGGATCAGCTCAGCGCCTCTGTCGTCGAGCCCCGCAGCCCGGCACGCGGCGGCCATCACCCGCGCAGCCCTCGCCGACGTAAACCCCTCTTGCGTTCGAGCAGCGTCAACCGCCATGCCCGTACCAGCTCCCCTAGTCGCACGCGATCAACCGGCGCACATCTACGGGTGACCAACCCGACGTGCGCCAGACACGACCAAGACCGTACCCAGGTTCCGGGTTCACAGACGAGTGCCAGCCCCACGCTCACAAAGCTGCCCCCGCCTCTCCCAGACTGGCTGTCATCGGTAGCGTTGGACAGATTGATGGGCCAGTGTCACGGTGGAGTTGAGGAGAGGGTCAACGCGGAGTCATTCTCCGAGATCCGTCCCTGGTTTCCACCGGCAGGTGACGAACGATGATCGAATTTTTCCTCGGCATCGCCCAATCCATTCTGGCGAACGTGCTATCAGATTTCGTTTCTGGACGGCGCAAGGCAGCAAGGCGCGAGGAGATTGAGGAAACAGTCAGGCAGGTCGTTCTAAGTCGTGCGGAGCCTGAACTTCGGGAAGAGGAAATTCGCAAGATTGTAGCTGGCATAGTTCGCGAAGTCGCGATGCTGGCTGACACGGACCCCGACTTGGAGAGAAGGGGAAACATTATTCGAATTTCCCCGAATGCTAGGTATCGCTCAGCAGACTTCAAATCCCCACGTAGCGAGCTTGAACTACGA
The DNA here is from genome assembly GCA_000720805.1 of Streptomyces violaceoruber. GTDB lineage: Bacteria > Actinomycetota > Actinomycetes > Streptomycetales > Streptomycetaceae > Streptomyces > Streptomyces cellulosae_A. Next base: position 37,323 of record JODI01000004.1, on the reverse strand, counting down.
CTGAAAAGACTTGATGAAGCAGTCGCGTCGCGCAGACAGCAGCTAGAAGAAGAAATGACACAGAGGGACGCGGATATAGAGTTCGTAACGGTCCCTGATGCGTCTTTCGACCTGCGGTCAGCATTGTCCAAAATGGAAGATAACATACAAAGACGTAGAGGTAATTAGCATGTTCGATACGATCCCCGAGCGCTTCCAACGTGGAATACTGCTTCATCTCTACAAGAATTTGATGCCTCATCCCGGGAGCGAGACTCCTCTAATTCTCGGCGTACATGGGCCTAGCGGAGAGGGAAAGACGTACCAATGCCAAAAGGTATTGGAGGAGATTGATGCACATACCGTAACAATTTCTGGAGGAGAGCTGGAAAGCGTAGAAGCTGGCCAGCCCGCGCAGGTTATCAGGGACGCATACGCGAAGTGCTCACAAGCAAGGTCCCGATCGGCTGCGAAATACGCACCCGCGGCACTTGTCATAAATGACATAGATGCGGCGGTAGGCGAGTGGGGAGAACTCGTCCAGTACACCGTGAATCGCCAAAATGTTTTCGGCGAGTTGATGAACCTCGCGGATGCGCCGACTTTGGTTGAGACCCGGAGCGTGAAACGCGTACCTATAATTCTGACCGGTAATGATTTCACGAAGTTGTATCCACCACTGGTGCGCGCGGGGCGGATGAATTCCTTCACGTGGACTCCCACACAAGCAGAGCGTCGAGACATAGTAGCAGCAATCTTCAATGAACTAAGTCCAGAAGAGTGCGACAAGCTCATTAGGCAATTTCCAGATCAGTCAATTGCGTTCTTTTCTCACTTGAGATCTCAGATATTTGATGATGCCTTCTGGCGTCACATCGATCGCATCGGGGTACACGAAGCATTTTGCCAGATTGCTGCTGGCGAAAACCCTAAAGTGAACTCCAAAATTTCCATTGAGCTGCTCAGCGCCATGGGTAGGGAGATGGAAGAACAGGGACGCCTAGTGAACCACCTAGTGGGTCAATGAAAGGGCGCATAAGTAATGGCTAGAACCGTAACCCATACCGGGACGTTTACACGTATGGACCTCCTGGAGCAGCAAGTTAGAGTGGCACTGCGGCGTGCAAACGTTCCCAAGTCATCGCTTGACATAGCGGTTGCTGGGGTTAGAAAGAAGTACATCGTAAAACTCCAAATATATGCCGTCACTTCAGCCGGCAAGGCAGTCGGCGAACTCGAAATAAAAATAGATTGGCAGCGTCACCAGTTCCACATATCTACGAGCGGAGACACTGTAAAAATCGATTCGAGATGGAAGAATGACACCGCGATCGAAATTGATGAAGCGCTCAACGTATTTGAGGGGTTCTTGGAGCGTTCAGGGGTAACATCCGTCGTCAGGTACGTGTATTACCCAGGAGCGGATGTAAAGGCAATTGGGAGAGAGTTGGGAACAGCGCCAAGTAGTCCTATGCCATGGGCGGGACCCGTAATCGATGGATCTCTGTTCAAACTGTCTTTGCTCGATGAGACATCAGTCATCGTGCGAGGAGTCAGCTGAGATACCCGCTGACTACGTCCCGGCGGCATACCTAGGTCTATGAAGGAGGCTTGACTTGGATCAAGCCGTCGTTCCGCTCCTCGCAGCACCGGTCGTTGGGGAGCTTGTCCAGTCCTGGACGAGTTGGGCCAGCCGTCCAACTACATCGGGGTATGGCCGTTCCTGTAGGAGCAGGCGGGCAACACTGACGTGAGCGGGTGCGGAAGGACGGCTTGGCCCATGTCATCCTGTCCCGCTTCCGCTCCCGATCGATGGATACCTGCATCGTTGACGCCGACTCGTCGGCAGGTTTGAGGCGCAGCGGGCGGCTAGGGACTCCACAGTCCTGATACCCGTTCGCTTCGCGCAGACAGGAGTTCTACTCTCGGCCCATGGCCAAGCCCCTCATCGCCATCCTCAGTGGCGCAGGCGTCTCGACCGATTCCGGGATCCCTGATTATCGCGGTCCCAACGGGCTGTGGCGACGGGATCCCGAGGCCGAGAAGCTCTCGACCTACGAGTACTACATGGGCGATCCGGAGATCCGCCGGCGGTCGTGGCAGATGCGGCGCAAGAACCGGACGCTTCAGGCCGAGCCCAACGCCGCGCACCGGGCCATCGCCGAGCTGGAGCAGTCCGGCGTTCCGGTCCGGGTCATCACGCAGAACGTAGACGGACTCCACCAGCTCGGTGGGATGCCCGCTCGCAAGGTGCTCGAACTGCACGGCAGCGCACGGAGTTTCGTATGCACGAAGTGTCACGCGCGGGGGCCGATGGAGGACGCGCTCGCCCGGGTCGAGGCCGGCGACGAGGACCCACCGTGCCTGGAGTGCGGCGGGATTCTGAAGTCGGCCACCGTCATGTTCGGCGAACGGCTCGACCCGGTAGTGCTCGGCGAGGCCCTAGCCATCAGCAAGGCCTGCCAGGTCTTCATCGCGGTCGGCAGCAGTTTGCAGGTACAGCCGGCCGCCGGGCTCGCCGGGGTCGCTGCCGACCACGGAGCACGACTGATCATCGTCAACGCCGAGCCCACGCCCTACGACGACCGCGCTGACGAAGTCATCCGCGAACCGATTGGGACCGCGCTGCCTCAGCTTCTCCCCAGCCTGAACAGCGAGAGCGCTTAAGGCGCCTTCGTGCTCAGAAGGGCTAGAACGCCCCTGGACTCCTTGGAGATCACATAACGCGGTTCACACCTGCCTTCAGTAGCGACGCTAGCAATACTACTGAGCGTCCTTCATCAGTTCCGACAACGGCAACATGACAGCGAAATTAGCCAAGCATCCCACAAGACCGTGGCGAAAGCCGATCCGCGTCGTTCCATGCCTTCGACGCACCACTTCATCCCACGTGTCCGTGTGCTTCCACTTCGGAGCAGGCAGCCAGCGGTTGGGCTAAGAAGTCCACTCCAGTGAACGCGCCGCCGTCCACAGACCATCGGCTACTCAAGCAATCGCAGCGCCGAGAGGATGGACACACACAAGGTCATCCACAGGATGAAAGCTCCACCTCCGTAAAGAGATGCACCCGCCGGATCGGTGCCCGACCTCCAGGACAGGAAGGCAGCGACAAGTGCCACGAGCAAAGAGAGGAGGACGGCGATCGTGAGAAAGAGCGCCTTTACATATGGTTCCCGCTGCACCGAACGATTCCTTCAGCTACGGACCGGGCGCAGCCTAGGAATTCGTGATCATGCTACGAGGTGCATGGGCGGCAGGTCTCGGGTCCCGGTCGTCCCGGACCTCCGCACGACAGCGGCTGCGGGTGGCGCGTTGCGTGAACTTGCCCCGGTGAGGGCCGTACGAAGGTAGACCCGCCCCTTGGAGTCAACGCCATCAAGCCGATCGCGATGCCACGCAAAGACGAGACAGCGGAGGCCAACAAGCCGAAGGAGTTCAGACCTCAGATTCCTGCTACTCGCACGGTTTAGTCCTAGAGCGCCCCGGAACTGTTGAATCAGAAATTCGAGGGGGGAGGGGCAAGAAGAGAGTGCCGTCCCGAACGCGTTCTGCACGATGCGCTGGACATCGGCAACGTCAGATGGACGATACGCAAACCCAACCCGCCTCAAGCGCCCGATCAGTTGAGCAAAGATGAAGGACTTACCTTCACCCGTCATCTCGGAAGCGGGTGCTCCGCCAGCTGCAACGGTTGTGTTGTCAAAGGCTGCCTCTGCGTGGGCAAGTCCGTCCAGAGCGACAGCAATTCGCATCGCTTTTACGCGGAAAGACAACGCCTTACCTGACGATACGCCGCCGAATTCGATGCCAAAGGGCGGAGCCGGTATCTGTTCTTCCGCGGACACTGACGATAAGGATGCACAGTGTAGAGACGTCGCCGTTGCCACATACTCACTGTTGAGAACACGCTGGTTGATCGGAGAGCTGACTGCCTCTCGGTCGAGGTGCACACTACCGGCCGCCTGAGAGCACACACTCGACTGACACCAAGGCCATAGCGCCGCTGAGTTGGTGTAGAAACTCACGGCGCCTCCCCTCACGTCTGCTTGCTCTCATGATACAGGGCACGGTGCCAAGGTTCGCGGCTTCCCATCGGAGCGTCCGGTCATGGAGATTGGTGTTACATCTGCCCATGCCTTGCGACTCCGGCATTCCCGACTACCGCGGGCCGAACGGGCTGTGGCGGCGGGATCCGGAGGCCGAGAAGCTCGTGACGTACGAGTACTACATGGGTGATCCGGAGATCCGGCGGCGGTCCTGGCGGATGCGGCGCGAGAACCGGACCCTCCAGGCCGAGCCGAACGCCGCGCACCGGGCGGTGGCCGGGCTGGAGCGGTCCGGGGTGCCGGTGCGGGTGATCACGCAGAACGTGGACGGGCTGCACCAGCTCGCCGGGATGCCCACCCGCAAGGTGCTCGAACTGCACGGCAGCGCACGGAGTGTCGTGTGCACCGGATGTCATGCGCGCGGGCCGATGGCGGACGCGCTGGCCCGAGTGGAGGCCGGGGAGGAGGATCCGCCGTGTCTGGAGTGCGGCGGGATCCTGAAGCCGGCGACGGTGATGTTCGGGGAGCCGCTCGATCCGGTGGTGCTGGGTGAAGCGCTCGCGATCAGCAAGGCGTGCCAGGTGTTCATCGCGGTCGGGAGCAGCCTGCAGGTGCAGCCGGCGGCGGGGCTCGCCGGGATCGCCGCCGATCACGGCGCGCGGCTGATCATCGTCAACGCCGAGCCGACGCCGTACGACGAACGGGCGGACGAGGTGATCCGCGACCCGATCGGGACGGCGTTGCCGAAGGTCCTGCGGGACATCGGCGGCTAGACAAGAATCTGGGTCATGACCTCCGCGATACGCCATGTGACGATCGATTCCGCCGACGCCTACCACCTCGCCGCCTTCTGGTCGCAGGTCCTGGGACAGCCCGTGCACGAGGACGACAAGCCGGGGGACGAGGAGGCGCTGATCGAGGGGGCGGGTCTGCTGTTCGTGACCGTCGCGGAGCCCAAGACCGTCAAGAACCGGGTGCATGTCGACCTTCGGCCGCAGGACCGCACCCGTGACGAGGAGGTCGAGCGTCTGCTCGCCCTCGGGGCCACGCTGGTCGACGACCGGCGCAACGCGGACGGCACGGGCTGGGTGGTCCTCGCCGACCCTGAGGCGGAGCCACCTGGCCCTTCGCGCCGTGCGGCATGGGGGTCCCCCCGCTCGAGCGAAGTCGAGAGTGGGGGAGTGCGTGCCGGGCGTCGCGACGCCGCGTAGATCCATCAGAGGGCCCTAGAACAGTGCCGTTCCGCTCTCGAAGTCCAGCAGGCGCTGTTTGCGGTCCAGGCCGCCGCCGTAGCCGGTGAGGCTGCCGTTCGCGCCGACGACGCGGTGGCAGGGCACGATGATGCCGATCGGGTTCCGGCCGTTGGCGAGGCCCACCGCGCGGGAGGCGGCGGGGTTGCCGAGGGCGTCGGCGAGTTCGCCGTACGTGCGGGTCTCGCCGTACGGGATCGTCCGGAGCTGGCCCCACACGCTGCGCTGGAACGGGGTTCCGTGCAGCCGGACTTCGAGAGTGAACTCCTTCAAGTCGCCCGCGAAATAGGCCTCCAGCTCCTCCTCGGCCGCCGCGAAGGCGCTTTCGGCGCGGCTTCCGAACGTCTCCTCCGGCGGGCGGTGGCGCTGGTCGGTCATGTAGAGGCCGCACAGGACGCCGTCGTCGGCGACGAGCGTCAGCGGGCCGTAGGGGCTGTCGATCACGGAGTGCTGCTTCACTGAAGGTCCTTACACCGGAAGGAAGTTGATCGGGTGGCTGTCGGTCGCCCACAGGTACTGGACCGCGTACGCCCGCCAGGGCCGCCAGGGCGCCGCGCGGGCCGTGAGCGCGGCCGGGGTCGAGGGCAGACCCAGCTCCTGGGCGGCGCGGCGGATGCCGAGGTCGGTCGGGAGGAAGGCGTCGGGATCGCCGAGGGCGCGCATCGCGATGACGTCGGCCGTCCAGGGGCCGAAGCCCGGCAGGGCGAGGAGTTGGGAGCGGGTCCGCGTCCAGTCTCCCTCCACGCCCAGGTTGAGGGTGCCGTCGGCCAGTTGGCCCACCAGGGTGGTGAAGGTGGTGCGGCGGGTGCGGGGCATGGCGAGTGACGCGGGGTCGAGGGCGGCGAGCGCCTCGGGGGTCGGGAAGAGGTGGGTGAGGCCGCCCTCGGGGTCGTCGATCGGGTCGCCGTACGCGGTGACCAGGCGGGCCGCGTGGGTGCGGGCGGCCGCCGTGGAGACCTGCTGGCCGAGGACCGCGCGCATCGCGAACTCCGCCTCGTCCACCGTGCGCGGGACGCGTCGGCCGGGAGCCTTGTCGACCAGCGGGGCGAGGACCGGGTCGGTGCGCAGCTGGTCGTCCACCGCGACCGGGTCGGCGTCCAGGTCGAGCATCCGGCGGCAGCGGCTGATGGCGACGGTCAGGTCACGCGGGTCGCTGAGGGTGAGGCGGCAGGCGATGTGGTCCGGCCGCGGGGTGAGCGACACGATGCCGTGGCCGTACGGCAGGCGCAGTGTGCGCCGGTATGCGCCGTCCCGCCACTCCTCCACACCCGGCACCGCGGTCGCCGCGAGGTGGCCGAAGAGGTTGTCCGGGTTGAGGGGGGCGCGGAACGGGAGGCGCAGGGTGAGGGCGCCGGACGCGAGGGGAGCGTTCTTCTTCGGCAGCCGGTCGCGCAGCTCGCTCGGGGAGAGGGCGAAGACCTCGCGCACGGTGTCGTTGAAGGTGCGGATCGAGGAGAATCCGGCGGCGAAGGCGATCTGCGCCATCGGCAGCGGGGTCGTCTCGATGAGCAGGCGCGCGGTCTGGGCGCGCTGGGCGCGGGCGAGGGCGAGGGGACCGGCGCCCAGTTCGGCGAGCAGCTGGCGTTCGATCTGGCGGGGGCTGTAGCCGAGCCGGGCGGCGAGTCCGGGGACGCCCTCGCGGTCGACCACGCCGTCGGCGATCAGCCGCATGGCGCGGGCCACCAGGTCGGCGCGCTGGTTCCACTGCGGGGAGCCCGGGCTGGTGTCGGGGCGGCAGCGCTTGCAGGCCCGGAAGCCGGCCTGCTGGCAGGCCGCCGCGCTCGGGAGGAAGGTCATGTTCTCGGGCTTGGGCGGTACGACCGGGCAGCTGGGCCGGCAGTAGATGCGGGTGGTCAGGACGGCGGTGAAGAACCAGCCGTCGAAGCGCGCGTCCTTCGACTGGACGGCGCGTACGCAGCGCTCGGTGTCGGTGTGCATCCCCATCTGCATGGGTCCAGCATCGGGTACCGGCGGGGCCGGGGCTGGCGAGAATCCGACATCAACCTGAGCTGTCCTGGGCCGGGCCGGATCGCCAGGCGGACTCCCGCAGCAGCCGCAATCCGTTGAGGCCGACCAGGACGGTCGACCCCTCGTGTCCGGCGACCCCGAGCGGCAGCGGGAGATGGCCGAGCAGGTCCCACAGGACGAGGCCGGTGATGAAGACGCCCGCGATCACCAGGTTCTGCAGGACCAGCCGGCGGGCCGCCCGGGACAGTCGTACGACGGCAGGGACGGTGGTGAGTTCGTCGCGTACGACGACGGCGTCCGCCGTCTCCAGGGCCAGGTCGGAGCCCGCGCGGCCCATGGCGATGCCGGAGTGGGCGGCGGCGAGGGCGGGGGCGTCGTTCACCCCGTCCCCGACGAAGAGCACCTTGCGGCCCGCGTCCTGCAACCCCCGTACGGCCTTCACCTTGTCCTCGGGCAGCAGCTGCGCGCGGACGTCCGTGAGACCGGTGGCGTCGGCGACGCGGGCGGCGGCCCGGGCGTTGTCGCCGGTGAGCAGGACGGGCGCGGTGCCGGTCAGGGCGGTGAGCGCGGCGGTGGTCGCGGGGGCGTCGGCGCGGAGGCGGTCGGTGAGGGCGAGGGTGCCCACTGGGGTGCCGTCCAAGGTGACCCGGACGACGGTCGCGTCACCCTCGGCGTCCTCCGCGCGGCCGACGCCCACCACCCGCCCCGCCACGGTGGCGGTGACCCCGCGCCCAGGTGCCGCCGTGAAGTCCTCGGCGGGCGCGACCCGCAGATCCCGGGCGCGGGCGGCCGTCACGATCGCGCGGGCCAGCGGGTGCTCGCTGGGGTGCTCTGCCGCCGCGGCCAGCGCGAGCAGTTCGTTCTCGTCGAGGCCGGAGTCGGGCAGCGGACGTACGGCGGTCACCTCGGGGGCGCCCTCGGTGAGGGTGCCGGTCTTGTCGAGGGCGGTGGCGTCGATCTCGCCGAGGCGTTCCATGGCGAGGGCCGACTTCACCAGGACGCCGTGCCGTCCGGCGTTGGCGATGGCGGACAGCAGGGGCGGCATGGTCGCGAGGACGACCGCGCAGGGCGAGGCGACGATCATGAAGGTCATGGCCCGCAGCAGGGCGGCCGTGAGGTCGGCGCCGAGGGCGAGCGGGAGCGCGAAGACGGCGAGGGTGGCGGCCACGATCGCGACCGCGTACCGCTGTTCGACCTTCTCGATGAACAGTTGCGTCGGCGCCTTGGTGCGGGAGGCCTCCTCGACCAGGGTCACGATGCGGGCGATGACCGAGTCGGCGGGGTCGCGCCGCACGCGCACGCGCAGCGCGCCGGTGCCGTTGAGGGTGCCCGCGAAGACGTCGTCGCCGGGGCCCTTCGGGACCGGGAGGGGCTCACCGGTGATGGTGGCCTGGTCGGCCTCGCTGGTGCCGTCCAGGACAATGCCGTCGGCGCCGATGCGTTCGCCCGGGCGGACCAGGACGACGTCGCCGACGGCGAGTTCGGCGGTCGGGACCGTCTCCTCGCGGCCGTCGTCGGTGAGCCGGGTCGCGGTGGTCGGGGCGAGGTCGAGCAGGCCGCGCACCGAGTCGGCGGTGCGGGCGGTGGCCAGGGCCTCCAGGGCGCCGGAGGTGGCGAAGATGACGATCAGGAGGGCGCCGTCCAGGACCTGCCCGATCGCGGCCGCGCCCAGCGCCGCGACGATCATCAGCAGGTCGACGTCCAGGGTCTTCTCGCGCAGGGCCCGCAGCCCTTCGAGGGCCGGTTCCCAGCCACCGCTGACATAGGCGATCGCGTACAGCGGCCCGTACGTCCAGGCCGGTGTGCCGGTGAGGTCCAGTGCCAGGCCCACCAGGAAGGCGACCGTCGCCGTGAGGGCCCAGCGGGCCTCGGGCAGGGCGAGGACGCGGGTGCGGCGGCGGGGCGCCCGCGGGGTCGGGGCGGGGGCATGCGTGGGGGTGAGCGTCGTGGACACCTCGCCCACCATACAGGAACACATGAAGACTGATTCATCTGTTCATCTTGGATGGGTAGGATACGGCTCATGGGTCATGGAGCCGTCACCGCAGCGCAGGACGCCGTCGAGCGCGTACGTCTGGACGCGGGCAATGTCGCCAAGGTGGCCACCACGCTCCAGGCCCTGTCGACCCCCTCCCGGCTGCTGATCCTGGCCCGGCTGCGCGAAGGGCCGCTGCCGGCCACGGAGTTGGCGGCGGAGGTGGGGATGGAGCAGTCGGCGTGCTCGCATCAGTTGCGGCTGCTGCGCAATCTGGGGCTGGTCGTGGGCGAGCGCCGGGGGCGGTCGGTGGTGTACGCGCTGCACGACGACCATGTCGCCGAGCTGCTCGACCAGGCCGTGTACCACGTGGAGCATCTGCGGATGGGGCTGAGCGACGCGGCGGAGTGAGCGACGGGTGGGGGCGTGCGGGGACCCCGGGGTCCCGAGGCCCCCGTGACCGTCCGTCGCAAGGCGCGGGCCGGGACACCTTCCGTCGGTGCCCCGGCCCGCCCCGCCGCTACCGCGTGGCCGTAGGCCGCCGTGAGGCCGCCGTCGCCGCGTCGACGTCCCGCAGCGGACGCAGCCGGTAGGTGTAGGCGTAGTCACGGTCGGCGAGGAGTTTGTACTCGTCGTGCGTGTGCGCGCCCCAGCTGTTGTCGCCGCCGACGCCCATCTGCCGGTGGTTGACGCGCAGCACGACCTCGTCGCGCGGTGTGAGCTGGTAGTCGTGGCGCGCCCCGACCGACAGGTCCTCCGGGGTGAAGCGGGAGGCGTTGACCTCGATGAGCGGCTCCCCGCTGACCAGCAGTCCTACGCCGTCGCGGCCGGTCAGCGCGGCCCAGCGGACGTCGGTCTTGTTGCCGTTCTCCTGCGGGCGCAGATAGGACGTCCACTGGTCGGCGACGGTGCCGGAGTACAGGCCGACGTCGGTGCCGTTGTTGCGGTCCCACATGTTCTCCTCCGGACCGCGACCGTAGTAGTGCAGGCGGTCCAGGCGCTTCGGCAGGAACAGCAGGGTGCCGACCTCGGGGATGTACGGCAGTGAAGTCGCCCCGGGGTGCAGGGTGTTGTCGACCTTGATCTCACCGTTGCCGAAGACCGTGTACGTGGTGCTGTACGTCGACTCGACGGTCGTCGGGAGGGTGCCGCTGACCTTGATCTCGACGGCCTTGTCACGCAGCGCGCGGACAGTGACCTCGGTGACGCGGCGCCGGGAACCCGCGTCGCGCCAGGTCTGGTTGCGGGTGTGCTGGCCGTTGCCCCGGTCGTTGTCGGTGGGCGCCCGCCAGAAGTTCGGCACGGGGCCCGAGGTGATGAGCCGGACGCCTGAGGCCTCGTACGACGTGATGGTGCCGCTGCCCTTGTCGACGGTGACGGAGAATCCGCGGCCCCGGACGGTGACGGCCTTGCCGGTGTCCTCATGGCGCAGCGCCGGGACACTCTCCAGGGGTACGGGGGTCACGGCCGGGCTGCTCGCGGCCACGGGGAGCTGCTGCTTGGCCGTCTCGAAGCCGGCCCCGGCCCATTTCGTGGGCTCCTTGGTGGTGAAGGACAGGTGCAGGAAGTACTCCGTGCCGGGCGCCGGGTACGCCGGCAGCCGCACGGGGACCGTGATGTCCTTGCTGGTCAACGGCGCGAGGTCGAGCTGGTCGCGGCTCAGTTTGCCGCGCTGGACGATCTCGCCGTCGGCGGTGAGCCACCAACGGCCGTCGAACTCACGGAGGTTGGTGAACAGGTACTCGTTGGTGAGGGTGACCCGGCCCGAGGTGACGGTGTCGCCGGACGCGGGCGCCGCGTTGATCGCCTGGTAGATCTGCTTGACCTCGGCCGCCTTGCCGGTGTGGCCGCGGTCGGCGGTGACGATGCCGTCGCCGGAGAACGCCCCGTCGTTGGGGTTGTCGCCCCAGTCGCCGCCGTACGCGAGGAACGTCCTGTCGCGGGGCCGCTTCTCGGTGAGGTCGACGGTGCCGGCGTCGAACCAGAACCGCACGCCGTCGTCGCCGGGGCCGCGGCCGTCGGAGGCCAGCTCGGTCGCGGTCAGGGCCCGGGCGTACACGCGTGCCCCCCGGACGGTGCCGCTGAACTCGCGGGTCGGGTTGTCGACGTCGGTGGCCAGGGCCAGGGGCGCGGTGTTGACGGCGGGGCGCCGGGTGGTGGTGCGGGTGGCCCGTATCGCACCGTCGACGTGGAGGGTGAGCGTGCCGGCCTGCGCGTCGAAGACGCCGGCGACGTGGTGCTCACGGCCGGTCCAGTCGTCCGGCAGCGCCCAGCTCGCGGTGACCCACTGGCCGTCGCCGTGGATGAAGAACTCCAGGGTCCTCTCGGACTGCTTGAGGGCGTACTGGGTGTCGCCCTTGGCGAGGATCGGCTGGTGGCCGCCGGTGACGTGCGGGGTGACCCAGGCCTCCAGCGTGAGCGAACCGGTGAGGTCGAGGCTCTCGTCGCGGGGGAAGACGGTGCCGCCGGAAACACCCCGGTCGCGGGCGAAGGTGCCGCTGGGGGCGATGACCTCGCCGGTCAGTGCGGCGGGCCCGGACTCGGTGAGCAGCTTGCGCGTCGGGGTCGGCCAGTTCAGGGCCTGGTCGACGAAGTCCCAGATCCAGCCGCCCTGCAGCACGTCGTAGCGGCGGACGAGGTCCCAGTACTTCTTGAAGTTGCCGTTGGAGTTCCCCATCGCGTGGGAGTACTCGATCATCACGTACGGCCGGGTGTCACCGGTGTCCTTCGCCCGGGCCTCGACGCGGGAGGGGCTGTCGTACATCTCGGAGCGGATGTCGCTGATCCCCGGTCGGTCGTCGCCCTCGTACTGGATGACGCGGGTGGTGTCGTAGGAGCGGATCCAGTCGTACATGGCGGTGAAGGTGCTGCCGCCGCCCGCCTCGTTGCCCAGCGACCAGATGACGACCGAGGCGTGGTTCTTGTCGCGGTGGACCATGTTCTGGGCGCGGGCCACGCACGCCGCCGTCCAGTCGGCGTGGTTGCCGGGGTACTCGTTCCGGATGCCGTGCGTCTCGAGGTTGGTCTCGTCCACGAGGTACAGGCCGTACTCGTCGGCGAGTTCGAGCCACAGCGGGTTGTTGGGGTAGTGCGAGGTGCGGACGCTGTTGATGTTCAGCCGCTTGATGATACCGATGTCCTCGACCAGCTCGGCCCGGGTGAGCGCCGAGCCGCGGGTGGGGTGCATCTCGTGCCGGTTGGTGCCCCGGAAGGAGACCGGCTTGCCGTTGATCCGCATCAGCCCGTCCCTGAGCGCGAACTCGCGCAGTCCGACCCGGTGCGAGAGGGTCTCGATCACCTTGCCGGCCGGGTCGCGCAGCCGGAGCACGGCGGTGTAGAGGTTCGGGTGCTCGGCCGACCACAGGCGCGGCGCGGGCACCGGCTTCGCGGCCTGTACGGTCGTCTCGTCGCCGGCGCCGAGCTCCACCGTCTGCTGCAACGGGCGGGACCAGACGGGGTGTCCGCCGTCGTCGTAGAGCTGCGTCTCCACCGAGTACCGGCCGCCTCCGGTGCCGCCGTAGTCCCGGACGCTCGCGGTGACCGACAGTTCGGCGGCCGTGTGGTCGTCGCTGAGCGGGGTGTCCAGCTTGAAGTCGCGCAGGTGCACGGCGGGCGTGGAGTAGAGGTAGACCGAGCGGAAGATGCCGCTCAGCCGGATCATGTCCTGGTCCTCCAGCCAGTCGCCGTCGGAGTAGCGGTAGACCTCGACGGCGATCTGGTTGGTGCCCGGCTTCAGGTGCCGGGTGATGTCGTACTCGGCGGGGTCGTAGGAGTCCTCGTGGTAGCCGACCAACTCCCCGTTGATCCAGACGTAGTGGGCGGACTTGACGCCCTCGAAGTGCAGGAAGGTGCGCCGTCCGTCCCAGTCGCGGGGGACGGTGAACGTGCGTCGGTACTGGCCCACGGGGTTGTAGCGGGTGGGGGCGGCCGGCGGCTGCGCCTCCTCGCCGAGGCCGTTGGGGCCCCACCACGGGTAGGTGATGTTGATGTAGATCGGGCGGTCGTAGCCGTGCAGTTGCCAGGCGGAGGGGACGGGGATGGTGTCCCAGTCGGCGTCGTCGAGGTCGGTGCGGTGGAAGTCGACGTCCCGGTCGTCGGGGCGTTCGGCGTGGGCGAACTTCCAGGTGCCGTCGAGACTGAGGCGGTACGGCGAACGGGTGCGGTCGGCGGCCAGGGCCTGTCTGACGTCCTGGTACGGCATGAGGGTGGTGTGCGCCGGCTCGGAGCCCAGCCGGAAGACGTCGATGTGGCCGTTCCACTCCGGCGAACCGTCCGCCGCCGCGGGCCGGCCGGCCGCCTGCGCGAGAGCGGGCGACGCGGACAGGGCGAGCGCGCCTAATACGGCGGCGCCTCCTTCCAGAAGACGGCGGCGGCTGACGAGCGGCCGGTCGGCGTGGGGCACGTGCGGGTGCGGGTGCGGCATGGCGGGGCCTTCCTCGGTACGACAGTGGGGTGCGGACTGAGGGGTGCGGACTGAGGGGTGCGTGGGTCGAACGGTGCGTGGGCCAAGGGTGCGTCAGCCAGGGAACCCTAGAACTCGCACACAATCGAAGCAATGATCCTGTCGGACTTTGTTCGGTCCTGTTGGCTGACTCTCCCGCACATGCGAACGCGAGCCACTGCGCATGCGACACAGACCACCGCACATGCGACGCAGGCCAAGCGTGTGACACAGGCCACAACAAAAACGGTGCCGTTTCGATAACGCCGGGGGCTAGTCTGATCCCATCGAAGTGAACGAAACAGTTTCGTTCAGAAGGGAGGAGCATGATCACCGTACTCGTCGTCCACCAGCAGTCTCTGCAGCGGCTCGGCCTGCGCATGCTCCTGGCGGCCCGACCCGGTCTGACCGTCGTCGGGGAAACAGCCACCGAAGCCGAAGCTATTCCCCTGACCGAGCGGCTCCGACCGGATGTGGTCCTCATGGACGGCCGCGGTCTCGGCACGGGCGGCATCGAGACGGTCCGCCGCCTCGCCCGGTCCACCCGCGTGCTCCTCCTGAGCCCCACCGGCCAGGACACCCATGCCTCCGCCGCCCTGCGCGCCGGGGCCGGCGGGTTCGTCAACCCGGACGTCACCCCCGACCAGCTGACCGCGGCCATCCACACGGTCGCCGTCGGAGACGCCGTCATCTCCCCCGGGCTGACCCGGGAACTCATCGACACCGTCCGCAGACAACGCCCCGTCCCGGTGGCGGCCCCGATGCCCCGGCTGGGCGCCCTCACCGAGCGCGAACGGGACGTGCTCACCGCGGTCGCCTCAGGCTCCTCCAACGCCGAGATCGCCGAACGGCTCTCCATCGCCCCGACGACCGTCAAGTCCCACGTCAGCCACATCCTGACCAAGATCGGCGCCCGCACCCGCGTGCAGGCGGTGATCTTCGCCTACGAGACCGGCCTGCTGCATCCGGCGATGACGACACCGCACCAGGCGATGGCACCGCGCGCGTCGTCGTCCTACGCCCGGGTCATGTCGGAGGCTGCCTGAGGCGCGGGAAGAACTCCTCGCCATCCGGCCGGCCCCGTCATCCCATCCACTGCGCGAACGCCTCGTACGCCCGCTCGTCGAAGAGTACGAACCGGACCTCCTCGACCGCCGTGTCCGTGGCCCGCACCGTCTCCACGGCGATGCGGGCGGCGTCCTCCAGCGGCCAGCCGTAGATACCGGCGGAGACGGCCGGGAACGCGACCGTGCGGGCGCCCAACTCGTCGGCGACGCGCAATGACTGCCGGTAGCAGGATGCCAGGGACTCCGACCGGTCCTCCTCCTGGCTGTAGCGCGGCCCCACGGTGTGGATCACCCAGCGCGCGTCCAGCTCTCCCGCGGTCGTCGCGACCGCCTGGCCGGTGGGCAGGCCCTTGCCGTGGTGACCGGCGCGGAGCCGGCGGCAGTCCGCCAGGATCGCGGGGCCGCCGCGCCGGTGGATGGCACCGTCCACGCCGCCTCCGCCCAGCAGGGAGGAGTTGGCCGCGTTGACGATGGCGTCGGCGCTCTGCCGGGTGATGTCGCCCTGGACGAGGGTGATCGTGGTCATGTCCGGCGCAGCCTCCGCCACACGGCCTTGGCCGCGTTGTGCCCCGACATGCCGTGCACTCCGGGCCCGGGCGGCGTGGCCGAGGAGCAGATGAAGACGGCCGGGTGCGGGGTGCCGTACGGGAACAGGGAGAGCTTGGGGCGCAGCAGGGTCTGGAGTCCGGAGACCGCTCCGGAGGCGATGTCGCCGCCAACGTAGTTGGCGTTGCGGGCGGCGATTTCGGGTGGGCCGGCGGTCGCGCGGGCCAGGACCAGGTCGCGGAAGCCGGGGGCGAACCGCTCCAGTTGGCGTTCGACGGCGTCGGTGAGGTCGCCGGTCCAGCCACTGGGGACGTGGCCGTACGCCCAGAAGACGTGCTTGCCGGCCGGGGCCCGGGTGGGATCGACGACGCTGGGCTGCACGGTGATCAGGAACGGCTTCTCGGGTGCCCGACCCTCGCGGGAGGCGGCGCGCAGTGCGGTGCCGATCTCGGTGCTGTCGGCGCCGATCTGCACGGTGGTGGCCCGCCGCGCCTCGGGCGCGGTCCAGGGGACGGGGCCGTCCAGGGCATAGTCGATCTTGAAGACGCCGGGGCCGTACCGGAAGTTCGCGTAGTGGTTGCCGAAGCCGGCGATGCGGGCCAGGGCGGTGGGCGAGGTGTCGAAGACGTAGGCGCGAGCGGGCGGCAGGTCGTCGAGGCGCTTGACCTCGTAGCCCGTGTGGATCGTGCCGCCGAGATCCTTGAGGTAGGCGGCGAGCGCGTCCGAGACGGACTGGGAGCCGCCACGGGCCACGGGCCAGCCTCGGGCGTGCGCCGCGAGGGCGAAGACCAGGGCGATGGCGCCGGTGGCGAACCCTCCGAGCGGGGCCATGACATGCGCCACGAGCCCGGCGAACAGGGTCTTGGCCCGCTCGTCGCGGAACCGGCGCATCAGCCAGGTCGAGGGGGGCAGGCCCACGAGGCCGAAGCGGGCGAGGGTGACCGGGTCGCGGGGCAGCGCGGTCAGCGGCAGGGCCATGAAATCCCGGACCAGGGCGTCCCACCGCGGCAGGAAGGGCTCGACCAGCCTGCGGTACGGGCCCGCGTCCCGGGGTCCGAACGAGGCGGCCGTCTCACCGACCGACCGGGCCAGGACGGCGGCGGTACCGTCGCTGAACGGATGCGCCATGGGCAGGTCTGCGTGCAGCCACTCCAGGCCGTACCGCTCCAGGGGCATCGCGCGGAACGCGGGAGAGTTGATGCCGAGCGGGTGGGCCGCCGAGCACGGGTCGTGCCAGAAGCCGGGGAGGGTGAGCTCCTCGGTGCGGGCTCCGCCGCCGATGGTGTCCCGGGCCTCGAAGACGGCCACGGAGAACCCGCGCCGGGCCAGCTCCACGGCAGCGGTCAGCCCGTTCGGCCCCGCACCCACCACGACCGCATCGAGCATCGACGGCACCTTCGGACTCCTTCGTCAGCCGATGGCCTGTGAGGATCAGGATATGACGGAGTACTGACAGGGGCGGGGCGGGGCGTCGTCAGGGGGCGGATGCCACGGCTACGGCTTCGGTCACCGATCACGGCCACCGGCTACGGCGGCCGAGGGCTGTCGCGGCTCACCGGCAACCGGCGGCCGAGGGCTGTCGCGGCTCACCGGCAACCGGCGGCCGAGGGCTGTCGCGGCTACCCGGCGGCCGGGGCTACCGCACCGCTGGCTTCGAGGGCTACTGCGCCCGCAGCAGCTGCATCACCCGGCGGGCCGTGGCCGCGTCCCGTGCCGCGGTGAACGGGAGCGCGTTGTGACCGGTGATGCGGAACGGCTCGCCCGCGCGGGTCAGGTGGGCGCCGCCCGCCTCCTCCACCAGGAGCAGTCCGGCGGCGTGGTCCCATGCCGCTTCCCAGGAGAACGCGGTGGCGTCCGACTCGCCCCGGGCGACGGCCAGATACTCCAGACCGGCCGAACCGCACGCGCGCGGGGCCACGCCCTCGGTCCACAGGCCCCGCAGGGCCTGCTTCTGTTCCTCGGTCGTGTAGTCCGGGTGGGAGGTGGCCACCCGCAGCTCACGGCCCGGCTCAGGGGCGCCCGCCGTCAGCCGCTCACCGTCGAGGAACGCGCCCTGTCCGCGCACCGCCGTGGCCATCTGGTCGGGGACGGGGGCGTACGTCCACGAGGCGAGGAGGACTCCGCGACGGGCGAGCGCGACCAGCGTGCAGAAGCCGGGCTCGCCGCGCACGAACTGCCGTGTCCCGTCCACCGGGTCGACGATCCAGACCGGGGCGTCGGCCCGTATCGCCTCGTACGACACCGGATTCGCGTGCACCGCCTCCTCGCCGACCACGACCGAGCCGGGCAGCAGGGCGCCGAGCGCCTCGGTGAGATACAGCTCGGCATTGCGGTCGGCGTCCGTCACCAGGTCGTGCGGACCGGCCTTCTGGTCGATCTCGTGCGCGGCGAGCCGACGGAAGCGCGGCATGATCTCGGCGGCGGCCGCCCTGCGGACGCTCTCCTCGACGTCGGCCGAGTGGCGGGCGAGAAACTCGTCGATGCTGGCCCTGTCTTCCTTGTCCTTGAGGTCTTCGTTGTCCTTCAGGTCTTCGATCACGCTCCCATGAGAGCACGCGCCACTGACAATCCCCTCCTGGCCGGTGCACAGTGGGTGGAATCACCATGAATACCGGGGCCCGGGGCCCGGGGCCGCATGCGAGGTCGAGCCCGGTTCAGCGGCCGACCGCGTATCCCTGCATGCCCCGCGGGTTCGCCGCCGCCGACAGGATGCCGGTCTCCGGGTCACGGGCGACCGCGCACAGCCGGCCCTCCGACCAGGGATCGCCAACGGTCACATCGTGTCCGCGCCGCCGCAGCTCCTCGACGACTTGAGCGTCGGCGCGGGACTCCACCGTGACGCTGCCCGGCCGCATGCCACGGGGGTAGAAGGAGCCCGGGAAGCTGTCGTTGTGCCAGTTCGGGGCGTCGATCGCGCCCTGGAGGTCGAGCCCGCCGCGGACCCGGGCCCGCAGCGCCACCGCGAGGAAGAAGTGCAGCTGCCACTGGTCCTGCTGGTCCCCGCCGGGCGTCCCGAACGCCATCACCGGCACGCCGTCGCGCAGCGCGATCGAGGGCGTGAGGGTGGTGCGGGGGCGGCGACCCGGGGTGAGGGAGTTCGGCAGCCCCTCCTCCAGCCAGGTCATCTGCAGCCGGGTCCCGAGGGGGAAGCCCAGCTCGGGCACCACGGGGTTGGACTGCAGCCAGCCGCCGCTGGGCGTGGCCGCGACCATGTTGCCCCAGCGGTCGACAATGTCGAGGTGGCAGGTGTCGCCCCGGGTGAGCCCGTCGGCGTCCACCTCGGGCTCCCCCGGGACCGGGGACGTGGGGTGCTTGGCCACGGTGGGCTCCCCGGCGCCGGGCACGCCACGGATCGCGACCGTGGGCTCACCGGCTCCCAGCGGGTCGAACCCGGGCTCGTCGCCGGTCACCACGCGCGCGTGGGCGCACAGTCGCGGCGTACGCCCTCCGGGGCTGCCGGGCCGCAGCTCGTACGAGGCCTTCTCCCCCACCAGCTCCCGCCGCCCCGCGTTGTACTCCTGCGACAGCAGTGCCGCGAGCGGCACCTCGGCCGCGTCCCCGTACCAGGCCTCCCGGTCGGCCATGGCGAGCTTGCAGCCCTCGATCAGCAGGTGGAGGTAGTCCGCCGATCCGTAGCGGGGCAGCTCGGGCGGGAGCAGGGCGAGCTGCTGGAGGAGGACCGGGCCCTGGCTCCAGGGGCCGGCCTTGCACACGGTCCAGCCGTTCCAGTCGTACGTCGCCGGCGCCTCGTAGGTCGCGGACCAGTCGGCGAGGTCGGCGGCCGTGAGCGTGCCGGTGTGCCGTTCACCGCTGGTGTCCATGGTGGGCCGCCGCGCCTGCCGCACCAGCGCCTCGGCGACGAATCCGGTACGCCATACGTCCCGTGCGGCCTCGATCTGCGCCTCACGGTCCCCCGCCCCGGCGGTCTCGGCGAGCAGTCGCTTCCAGGTGGCGGCGAGGGCGGGGTTGCGGAAGAGCTCGCCCGGCCGGGGCGACTTGCCTCCCGGCAGGTACACGTCCGCCGACGTCGTCCACTCCGTCTCGAACAGCTCCCGTACGGTCTCCACGGTCGCCCCGACGTTCTCCACGGGCGCGTGCCCGTGTTCGGCGTACCCGATGGCGTACCGGAGGATGTCGGCGAGGGACTTGGTGCCGTGGTCCCGCAGCAGGAGCATCCAGGCGTCGAAGGCGCCGGGCACGGCGGCGGCGAGCGGCCCGGTGCCGGGGACGAGCTCCAAGCCGAGCCCGCGGTAGTGCGCGACCGTCGCCCCGCCCGGCGCGACTCCCTGCCCGCACAGCACCCGCGCCTGTCCGCCCGCCGGCGCGAGCAGGATCGGCACCTCACCGGCGGGCCCGTTGAGATGCGGCTCGACCACATGCAGCACGAACGCCCCCGCGACGGCGGCGTCGTACGCGTTGCCCCCGTCCTCCAGCACGGCCATCGCCGACTGCGAGGCCAGCCAGTGCGTGGACGACACCATGCCGAAGGTGCCCTGGAGGGTGGGGCGGGTGGTGAACACGGGGGACTCCTCACTGCACGGCGGGGGGTCTCGCGATCGTACGCAGTCACGATCACGCGGAGGCCGGCCGGCGGCTCCATGGAAGCCGCCTGCCCACGGAAGCCGCCTGCCCACGGCCGCCAAGAGGAGTCAGAAATACCGCGGGAAGTCAGAATTCCGAGGTGTCGAGCTCCGCACTGAACGGATCCGGCAGCGCTACGGGCGTCCCGAACGGCACCGGGCCCTTGGCCTCCGTCTAGCCGAGTTCTCATGATCCCAGGAACCGGTGATCCTGCCGGGTGCCGTCTCCCCGGGCGGCTCCGGTCGCCGCCAGGTGTTCGAGCATGCCGGCCATCGGGGTGCAGCCGATGCCGGCCGAGACCATCAGCAGCGGGCCGTCCGCGTCGTCGAGGACCAGAGGTACCGGGCCGTTCTCTGCTTGTGATCTGGCCCAGCGAGACGGTGTGATCAGGTGGTGTGCGGCTTCACCTCGTGCCGGACCCACACGTTGGGCTCCACATAGACGGCTTGCTCATGTGTGGCGTCACAGTGCACGGGGACGAGGGCGCCTGGTACGTCGGTGTCACCGTCGTTGTCGAACGGCAGGCCGGTCCACTGCCGCCACTGGGCCAGGGAGCCACTGACCGTCATGGACGCCGAGGCGATCCTCTGGATGCTGCCACCGGCCTTGACGTGCACGCGCAGCCAGGCATCGGCCGGGAATCCGTCGTCGCCCTGTCGGCGGACGTAGTCCGCCATGGGGACGCGCGGCTCCAGGTGCTTGGCCGTGGGACGGACCGGGGCCAGCAGCACGTCGTGTCCCTGCCGGCCGACGGCGTCCGTCAGCGCGGCCAACATGCCGTAGGACAGGCCACGGCCGAGATATTCGGTGTCCACCGTGATCTCCAGCGCGCTGACCGTTGTCGGCGCATGCCCATGGCGCTGGTCACGGAACGCCCATACGAGCACCTGGTCCCAGCCCTTGTCCGGCATCTCCTCACGGCCCTCGAGGTCTGCGTTGAACGGCACGCTCAGCCCACGGGCCACGACGCGGTCACCGTCCGTCGCCACCACGCAGTAGTGGGGAAATTCCTCGGCCACCCGGCTCAGCAAGGCTTCCGCAACCGGATCGTGCGGTATGAAGGCCGGCCACGTGTCAGCGATCTCGTAGAGCCGGGAAAGCAACGACGGACGCTCGGCGAGCGAGGTGATGACGATGCTGTCTGTCTGTGTCACAGCGGGGACCCTGCCACGGGAACGACTCTCCCGGCCAGCGCTTTGCCCCAAGGGGCCACCCGCCCGCCGACGTTGGAGACGGGGATGCGGAACCGCGGCCGACGCTCCCGGGTCGTGTCCGGGGCGTGGCCCGAAGGGGTGGTACACGGGGCGCGCGTCGGGAGCGCGCCGTCTTTCGAAACGCAACCACTCCTCATGTCGCAAAACAGCAACGGGCCTTCCGTTTCCTGATCTGTTGTTGAATCCTTTATCATGAGTGGTGTGGGGGAGTTGTGAAGGCTTCTCGCATCTCGACGCAGCCGTTCCGGCCGAGGGATCGCCCTGCGGGCAGGCTGCCGGACAGAGCCCTCCACGCCGACCCAATCGGTCCCGAGCGGCCACAAAATCCCTGCCCAGTGCAGTGTTTGACGTCACCAATGACGGCAGACGCGGATGGTGCGAGCGATTCGAAGGTTTCGAATGAGTAAAGGGGCTTCCACTTCCGGGCGGCTTGTTGAACTCTGAGTGTCCACAAATGAGAGGGACTTGTGAAGATCGCTGCGCGTGTCTGGCGCACGTTCAGGCAGGGGGCCTGGACCGGTTGTTGAGCCGGCGATGACTCAACCGGGGCGTCACTGCAACCCAACGGGGGGTCGCAGCAAAGGTCGTCCCGCCCCGCACATCACGCAGTACCCGACGCCGCGGCCGTCTGCTTCAGGACCAGCGAGCCGCAATCAGGGGCGCCGTCTTTCCCGGCCCGCGCATGCCCGCGGACCGACCGAAGCTGAGGAAAACCACCATGCACATCTGTGTTCTCGGGCAGGGGTACGTCGGACTGCCTCTGGCCTTGCGGGCCGCCGAGGCCGGCCACACCGTGACCGGATACGAGCCCAACGGGCAGCGTTGCGCCCAACTGGCCGCGGGATCCTCCTACATCGAGGACATCGACTCCACGCGCCTGCGGGACCTGCTGCGCTCGGGGGCGTACAGGCCCACGGACGACCCGGAGGACCTCAAGGGCTTCGACGTCGCCGTCATCACCGTGCCCACACCGCTCACCGACCGCACACCGGACCTGAGTTGCGTGCGCGATGCCGCCCGTGAACTGGGCGCGCGGCTGGAACCGGGCGCGACCGTGGTGCTGGAGTCCACCACGCACCCCGGCACCACCCGCGACGTCCTCATACCGCTGCTGGAAGAGGGTTCAGGGCTGACAGCGGGACGGGACTTCCATGTCGGGTTCAGCCCCGAGCGCATCGATCCGGGTAACGCCGTGTGGCGGCTGGAGAACACGCCCAAGATCGTCGCCGGGCTCACCGAGGCGTGCCTCAGTCAGGTGAAGGCCTTCTACGACACGGTCACCGACGCCACCGTGTCGGCCTCAGGGCTGGAGGAGGCCGAGCTGGCCAAGGTGTTCGAGAACACCTACCGGCATGTCAACATCGCGCTGGTCAACGAGCTGTCCCGGATGGCCCACACGCTGGGCGTCGACGTGTGGCACACCCTGGAGCTGGCCGCGACCAAGCCCTTCGGATTCACCAAGTTCCTGCCCGGGCCGGGCGTCGGCGGGCACTGCCTGCCCATCGACCCTGTCTACCTCAGCCATCACGTCAAGACGCAGCACGGGCAGACGTTCCGGCTCATCGAGCTGGCGCAGGACATCAATGACAGCCAGCCCGACTACGTGGTGCGCCGTCTGCAGGACGCGCTCAGCCGCCGCTTCCGCCGAAGCGTCCACGGTGCTCGCATCCTCGCCCTGGGCACCGCCTACAAGCCGGGGACTGCGGACGCCCGTCAATCACCGGCCGTCCAAGTCATCGACCGGCTGCGCGACATGGGCGCGGACATCACTGTCGTGGACCCCTATGTGCCGGACGGCGGATCACGGGAGATTCCCTTCGCCGCTGTGGAGAACGACGCGAGCGTCGCCGATTTCGACGCGGTGGTCCTGCTCACCGCGCACGCCGAGTTCGATCTCGCCCGGGTGGCTGCCGAGGCCGCCTATGTCCTCGACACCCGTGGCGTCATGGCGACAGCTCCGCACGTCGAGCGGCTCTAGGGAACAGAGGGCCGACAGCCAGAAATCAGGTGTCCGTGAGTCGGCTGAGTCGGCTGACATCCACGGGCGCCTGCAACGTCACGGAGTTCGCCGACGAGGCGGCCGTGCGCCGAACACACGCGGTTCCCTATCGAACCGCGACAAACCGGGTGTCTCTGACGCCCGAGAAACCCAAGAAACCCGAGAACCCCGAGAAAGGGGACAACATGTACGGACAAAATGGTGTAGGTGCCGCGATCGGCACGGCCACGGGGGGAGCCGCGCTGGCCGCTACGGGCGGCACCGCTCTGGGGTGGATCGTACTGGCGGCCATGCTCTTCGTGATCAGCGGCGTGGCGGTCTTCCGTCTGGCCACCCGCGGCAAGCGGGTGACCGCTTGAGCACGTCATCACGGATCCGCTTCTCCGTGGTGACCATTGTGGTGGTGGCGGCTCTGGCCGCCGCCACCGTGGTGGTGCACCTTCAGTCGAAGAGCCCGATCCTGACGGCCTACTGGTGGCTCGGCATGTCGGTGATCGTGCTCTGCCTGGTCTCGTTCCTGAAAGGCAGGTCCTTCACACACCTGCCGGTGGCTCCTGGCCGGACGGTAGCCATCATCCCGGCCTTCGAGGAACCCACGGAAAACCTGCACCGCACGGTGTGGTCACTGTTGGCCCAGACACACCCGGTCGACGAGATCCACGTGATCGACGACGGCTCCACGCAGCACCCCGTTCAGCCCTTCGAGCACCCCCGGGTCCACTGGCACCGGCAGGAGAACAAGGGCAAGCGCGGAGCGCAGGTCACGGTACTGCGCCACCTGCAGTCGGAGGGCAAACGCTTCGACTTCGTGCTCACCATCGACTCGGACGGCGAGCCCTTCCCGGATGCGCTGGAGCAGCAGCTGCGGGCCATGAGCAATCCGAGGATCCAGGCCACCACCGGGATGATCTACATCCGCAACTTCGAGGAGACCTGGGTCTCCCGGGCCGCCGACATCGACATCGGCACCTCGTGCGTGATGATGCGCTCCTCGCGCTCCATGCTCGGAGCGCTGGAGACCACCTCGGGCGCACTGGCCCTGTACCGGGCCGAGCTGCTCTACGACCACTTGGACGCCTACGAGGTGGAGTGCGGCACGGGCGACGATCGCTGGCTTGCGCTGCGGGCCCTCATGCGCGGTGAGGTCGTGGCCGTCAACGAGGCCGGCGTGGTCACGGACATGCCGACCACGCTCAAGAAGACCTACCGTCAGCGCCTGCGCTGGGCCCGGTCATGGTGGTGGATGCTGCCGTTCGTCTACGCCCGGCTTTCCCTCAAGCAGCTCATATCGCCGACCTTCGGCCTCCTCCAGCTCGTCATCACCCCCGTGATGCTGGCCTGGACTCTCGTGATGACGCTGATGACCCTGGGCGGCCGGTACGACAACCCCGGCGTAGCCCTCGTCTACCTCGGTGTGTACCTCGTGGTCCGGTACGGCCAGTCAGGTCTGTACGTCCTCATGCGGCCGGACATGACCACACGCCAGCGGTGGCGCTCGTGGCTCGTCGGAACCCCGACGGCCGTGTTCATGAACATCGTGCTCCTGTGCCCCACCCGTTACTGGGCACTGTTCAAACTCCGCGACAACGCGTGGCAGTCCCGCGGACTGACCGCGAGGACGGCACTGCCGAAGGGTCGCCACCGCGCCGAGGCCGAAGATCTGATGAACGCGTGAGTGTCACGCGGCCCGGCCACGTCTCTCCCGGTCGCCGGAGCCTCAAACCTTGCCCCAGGCCGGGTGGTTGGCGCAGGTGCGCTGGTGGCAAGGCTGAGGACCGAAGGTGCCCCGGAGCATGGGCCACGTGGTGACCACGGCGGACCCGTCACCGCGCGGCGGCGGTCCGGTGACCGTACGCGGCCGTGCTCACCGTCTCCCCGCGGTGAGCAGGTGGCCGCTGGCCCCGAGGAGCGTCGGGTCGGACTCGATGTGCCGGCTCGCCGCCAGTACGGCCTCGCGGCGTTCAGGGTCGTCCAGCCAGTCCTCGACGCCGCCCATGAGCCAGGCGACGCCCTCGACGCCGTACTGGCCCTCGACGGTGAGCCCCGCGTCGGTGAATTCCGCGGGCACCTCGTCCGGTCGGGCGAAATAGGCGACGGTGAAGAAGCCGTCGTCGTGGAAGGGGTGCCGGCCGTCCAGCAGGACGGTGTCGGTGCGTTCGCGGTGCAGGGGAACGAAGTAGCGCTCCTCGCGCAACAGGTCGTGCAGTTGCGCGAAGCGGTTGATGGTGGCGGCGACCACCAGCCCGCCCGGCCGGACCACGCGGTACGCCTCGGTCAACGCCCGTACGCGATCGGTTCGTTCGGGCAGGTGGTACAGCGGGCCGAGCATCAGGACGACGTCGTACGCACGGTCGTCGGCCGGCAGCGAGCGGGCGTCGCCGGATTGGGCCTTCACTCCGGGCAGCCGGGAGGCCTGCTCGACGTGGAGCGGTACCGGATCGACGAGTTCGACCTCGTACCCGTCCCGCACCAGCCACTCCGCGTGCACCCCGCTGCCGCCGCCGACGTCGAGTACGCGTGCGGGGGCCGCGGGCAGTAGGCGCCGCAGCACGTCCTGCGTACGCCAGAACTCCAGCCGCCCGGCGGGCGCGCCGCCGTCTCTGAGACGGGCGTCCTCCGCGCCCCGGGCGTAGTAGGCGAGGATCTCCTCGGGTACCGCGGGATGTTGCCGCCGTGTCATGTCGGTCATCGACTCAGGGTGCTGATCGCCGCTCACCGCGCGCAACGGGATATGTGCCGGGCGATCTCCTCGTTGGAGAGGCCGCGGGCGGCCAGGGCCGTGACCTCGCGTTCGCGGCGGGTCAGGCACTCCAGGCCGGGGGCGGTGGCGCGGTCGGGCGGTCTGGACACGAACGCGCCGATCAGGGCGCGGGTGACCGACGGGGAGAGCAGGGCCTCGCCGCGGGCCGCCACCTCGACGGCCTGCAGCAGGTCGGCGGGTTCGGTGTCCTTCAGGAGGAAACGCCTTCCACTTCATCAACCGGATGGTGTCGTCCCTGCTGACCGAGCGTTTGCTGCCGGGGGGGTGGAGAGCGGTTCAGGGCGGTCCGCAGCGTCGCCGGCCGCTCGCTCGCACGGACCGTACGGCGCCCCGCGCTGCCCGGCGAGGGCCTCGCGCTGCTCAGGGCGGCCATGGCGGGCGCCGGCCTCCTCGACGCGGACGACCAGAACCTCGTGGAGGAGACACTCTCGGACTGGGACGGAGCGCATCCGCCGCTCGGCCTGAGCGGGTTCCCGGACCGTCGGGAGCGTCCCGGTGCGCGTCTCGCGCCGCCGGCGGCCCTCGCGCCGCACCGGATCACGGACGAGGACGTGGCGGCCTGGCGGCGGCCGGAGCACACCGATCACTGTCTGGTGCATCTCGTGGCCTACGGGGCGTTCATGGCCGTGGACCGTATCGAGTCGACGCTCAACCACCCCATCACCCGGACATAAGCGGACACTTGGCGCATCGGTGATGGGTCGCAGTCACCACGCCACCACGGAGCGAGTTGGCACTTTCGCCCTGCAGTGACTCGTGTGACACTGGCGTACCGTCCGCAGTGCGGACCCGCTCCGCACCGTCCCCCACGAAAAGTGCGCCGTGCGTTCCAGCTCTCTTCCCCTGCCGCTCGCCCTCACCGCGCGTCTGTCGCCCGTCGTCGTGCTCGCCGCGGCGGGCTGGGCGCTGTCGTCCGGCCCGTTCGCCGCGACACCGGCCAGCGAGCACAAGGACGAGCGGACGACCGCGACCCAGTCCGCCTCCGCCCCCTCGACGTCGGCGGCCTCCAAGACGTACTCGGCCGCACCGGCGCCGTGCGCGAGCGTGGCGAAGAAGACGATCACATCGCTGGTGCCGGGTGCGAAGACGGCCGGCAAGGAGATCGCGTCCACGGACGCGAAGGTGCGCCGCACCTGCTCCTGGAACGCGCTCAAGGGATACGACTACCGTTGGCTGGACGTCTCCTACGAGGTCATGGACTCGGACGACGAGGCGCGGCAGTCGTACCAGGAGACGGTGTCGGAGAAGAGCGGCGGCGGGGACGTGCCCGGTGTCGGCGACTCGGGGTACTCCGTCGTGAACCTCAGCACCGAGGACAAGCAGCAGACCCGCGAGGGCATGGTGCTGATCCGGGCCTCCAACGTGCTGCTGACCGTCACGTACAACGGCAGCGACTTCGAGACCAAGAAGGCGCCCAGCACCGATGTGATCAACAAGGGCGCCATCAAGGCCGCCAAGGAGGCGGTGGCGGCACTGGAGGACGGCCAAAAGAGCTGACCGTCCTCCCAGGGGCCGGATCAGGCTTCGAGACGGTCCCTTCCGCGCGCCAGCATCAGCACCAGGTACACCACCATCGACGTGCCCAGGCCGACCGCCCAGCCGTAGTCGGCAAGCGGTTCCAGGGCCGGGACGGGCCGCCCGTCGATCAGCGGTTTGAAGCTGGCGCCGCCGACGGCGAGGACACCGCCGGCCACGAAGGCCACGACGGCACGCCAGTTCCAGCCGCCCTCGTACCAGTAGCGGCCGCCCGTGCGGTACAGGTCGGTCAGGTCGAGCTTGCCGCGGCGCAGGATCCAGTAGTCGGCGATGAGGATGCCTGCGACCGTGCCGAGCAGACCGCCGACCAGACCGAGCCAGGTGAAGATGTAGCCCTGCGGGTCCGAGTACAGCTTCCACGGGAAGATCAGCACGCCGAGGACACAGGTGACGAGCGCGCCGGCCCGGAAACTGATCTTCCGGGGGGCGATGTTGGAGAAGTCGAAGGCCGGCGAGACCAGGTTGGCCGCGATGTTCACGGACAGGGTCGCCACCAGCACGGTGACCAGCGCGTACAGCAGGCCCACGACGTTGTCGGTCTTGGCGGCGAGCTGTACCGGGTCCCAGATCGCCTCGCCGTACACGGCCTGCGAACCGGAGGTGACCATCACCGACAGGAACGCGAACAGCGTCATGGTGGTCGGCAGCCCGAGGGCCTGCCCCCACGTCTGCGCCTTCTGGCTCTTTCCGTAGCGGGTGAAGTCGGGGATGTTCAGGGACAGCGTGGACCAGAAACCGATCATGCCCATGAGGGACGGCCAGAACAGTTTCCAGAAGTCGCCGCCCCAGCCGAGCTTGGAGGGCTGGTCGAGCAGCGGACCGAACCCGCCCGCCTTGTTGCTCATCCAGATCAGCATCACCAGCGCGCCGACGAGCACGAAGGGCGCCGCCCAGTTCTCGAACCGGCGGATCGTCTCCATGCCCCGGTAGATGATCGCGACCTGGAGCACCCAGAACAGCGCGAACGACAGCCACATGGTCCAGGCGTAGCCGCCGATGTGCGAGGCGTTCGCCCAGCTGTCACCGATGAGCTTCCCGGCGAGGAAGTAGATCGCCTCGCCGCCGATCCAGGTCTGGATGCCGAACCAGCCGCACGCCACCAACGCCCGTACGACGGCGGGCAGGTTGGCGCCGCGCACCCCGAAGGAGGCACGGGCGAAGACGGGGAAGGGGATGCCGTACTTGGGTCCGGCGTGCCCGGTGAGCAGCATCGGGACCAGCACGATCACATTGGCCAGGGCGATGGTGAACACCGCCTGCTTCCAGTCCATGCCGACGGCGATCAGACCGGAGGCCAGGGTCCAGGAGGCCGTGTTGTGGGCCATGCCGACCCACAGCGCGGAGAAGTTGTACGTGGTCCAGGTGCGCTTCTCCACCGGAACCGGCAGCAGGTCCTCGTTGGCGTAGGGGCCGCTCGGGGCGGAGGCGCCCGGGGCGAGCTCCACCCGGCCGTCGGGGAGGGTGACTTGGGCGGACGGCGATATGGCCGTCGGAGCGGTGTCGGTCATGGGCAGGCCAATCAAACGAGGGGCGGATCCGGAAAGGCCGTGCGGGCTCCGGCACCCCTCCTCCGGAAGCGGAGGAGGGGAGAACAGGAGTGGGGGGATGGGAGGTGAGCGGTCTCTACGAGGGGTGTGGAGCTGTCAGCCGTTGAGGGCCGGGATCACCGTCGACCCGTACGCGTCGATGGTGGCTTCCTGCGCGTCGTGCATGTCGTAGACGGCGAACTGGTCGACGCCGAGTTCCCGCAGCGCGTTCAGCTTCTCGATGTGCTTCTCGACCGGGCCGATCACGCAGAACCGGTCGACGATCTCGTCGGGGACGAACTGGGTGTCCGGATTGTCGGCGCGTCCGTGGTGGGAGTAGTCGTACCCCTCACGCGCCTTGATGTAGTCGGTGAGTTCGTCGGGTACGGCGGCGGAGTGCTCACCGTACTTGGAGACCAGGTCGGCCACGTGGTTGCCGACCATCCCGCCGAACCAGCGGCACTGCTCGCGCGCGTGGGCGAACGCCTCGGGCGAGTCGTCCTCGGTGACGTAGGCGGGGGCGGCGACGCAGATCTTCACCTCGGACGGGTCGCGTCCGGCGGCGACGGCCGCGTCCTTGACGGCCTTGACCATGTACTCGGTCAGGTAGAGGTCGGCGAGCTGGAGGATGAACCCGTCGGCCTCCTCCCCCGTCATCTTCAGTGCCTTGGGCCCGTAGGCGGCCATCCATACGGGGAGTTCGGCGCCCGGCTTGATCCACGGGAACCTGATCACCGTACCGCCGAGGTCGGCCTCGTCACCGCGGCCGAGCGCCCGGATGACCTTCATGGCCTCGCTGATGCGGGCCAGCGTGTTGGGCTTGCGGCCCGCCACCCGCATCGCCGAGTCGCCGCGGCCGATGCCGCAGACCGTGCGGTTGCCGAACATGTCGTTGAGGGTGGCGAAGGTGGAGGCGGTGACCTCCCAGGTGCGGGTGCCCGGGTTGGTGACCATCGGGCCGACCTTCAACTTCGAGGTGTTCGAGAGGATCTGACTGTAGATCACGAACGGCTCCTGCCACAGCACGGCGGAGTCGAAGGTCCAGCCGTAGGTGAAGCCGTTGTGCTCGGCCCGCTTCATCAGGCTGATGACCTTCGAGGCCGGCGGGTCCGTCTGCAGGACGAGTCCGAAGTCCATCTGCGCCACTCCTAGTTGAGGTACTGACAGGTGGACCGAGGGGTGTACGTGCCGTGTCCGGCGTGCCCGGTGTACTCCCGCTCGGTGATGACGAGTTCGCCCCGTGAGAGGACCGTCTCGACGCGGCCGGTGACGTGCTTGCCCTCGTACGCCGAGTAGTCGACGTTCATGTGGTGCGTGTCGACGGACATGACCTGCTCGGCGTGCGGGTCGTAGATGACGATGTCGGCGTCGGCGCCCGGCGCGATGGTCCCCTTCTTCGGGTACATGCCGAACATCCGGGCCGGGGCCGCGCAGGCGATCTCGATCCAGCGGCGGCGCGAGATGTGCCCGTCGACGACGGCCTGGTGCAGCAGGTCCATCCGGTTCTCGACGCCCGGCAGACCGTTGGGGATCTTCGAGAAGTCGCCGCGGCCGAGCTCCTTCTGGCCCACGAAGCAGAAGGGGCAGTGGTCGGTGGAGACGACCTGGAGGTCGTTGGTGCGCAGGCCCTGCCACAGCTTGGCCTGGTGCTCCTTGGGCCTGAGCGGAGTACTGCACACGTACTTGGAGCCCTCGAAGTCCGGCTCGGCGAGGTTGTCCGTCGACAGGAACAGGTACTGCGGGCAGGTCTCGCCGAAGACGTTGAGCCCCTCGTCGCGCGCCCTGGCCAGCTCGGCGACCGCCTCCATGGCCGAGACGTGCACGACGTACAGGGGGGCGCCCGCGACCTGAGCGAGCTTGATGGCGCGGTGGGTGGCCTCGGCCTCCAGCAGCGCCTTGCGGACCTCCCCGTGATAGCGGGGGTCGGTCTCGCCGCGGGCCAGCGCCTGTTCGACGAGGACGTCGATCGCGATGCCGTTCTCCGCGTGCATCATGATCAGGCCGCCGTTGTCGGCGGAACGCTGCATGGCGCGCAGGATCTGGCCGTCGTCGCTGTAGAAGACACCGGGGTAGGCCATGAACTGCTTGAAGGAGGTCACGCCCTCCTCGACCAGCAGGTCCATCTCCTTGAGCGTCTCCTGGTGCACGTCGGAGACGATCATGTGGAAGCCGTAGTCGATCGCGCAGTTGCCTTCCGCCTTGGCGTGCCAGGCGTCCAGGCCCTCGCGCAGACTGTGGCCCACGCTCTGCACGGCGAAGTCGACGATCGTGGTGGTTCCGCCCCAGGCGGCGGCCCGGGTGCCGGTCTCGAAGGTGTCGGAGGCGAAGGTGCCGCCGAACGGCAGCTCCATGTGGGTGTGGGCGTCGACGCCGCCCGGGATGACGTACTTCCCGGTGGCGTCGATGGTGCGCTCGGCCGTCCAGGCCTCGGCGGCCGGGGTGCCGGAGGCGGCGAGGGCGGCGACGCGGCCGTCCTCGATCAGGACGTCGGCGTGGATCTCGTCGGACGCGGTGATGACGAGGCCACCGCGGATGACGGTACGGCTGCTCATGGCTCCCTCTCCTGCCGTGATCAACACTGGTGTGGTGCAAGTCGGCCGGTGCCGCCGGCCCGGCCCGCGTGCGCCGGACCGGCGGGCGTCCGGACAGGTCCTACGGAGCGGTCAGCGGGCTGTACGCCTCCGGGCGGCGGTCCCGGTAGAACTGCCAGCGGTCGCGCACCTCGCGCAGCTTGGCCAGGTCGAGGTCGCGGACGACCAGTTCGGTCTCCTTGTCGCTCGCCACCTCGCCGACGAACTGGGCTTCCGGGTCCACGAAGTACGAGGTCCCGTAGAAGTCGTTGTCGCCCAGCTCCTCGACACCCACCCGGTTGATGGCGCCGACGAAGTACTCGTTGGCGACGGCCGCCGCCGGCTGCTCGAGCTGCCACAGGTAGCCGGACAGGCCGCGCGAGGTGGCCGACGGGTTGAAGACGATCTCGGCGCCCTCCAGGCCCAGCGCCCGCCAGCCCTCCGGGAAGTGCCGGTCGTAGCAGATGTAGACGCCGATCTTGCCCACGGCGGTCTCGAAGACCGGCCAGCCCAGGTTGCCGGGGCGGAAGTAGAACTTCTCCCAGAAGCCGGGGACCTGCGGGATGTGGTGCTTGCGGTACTTGCCGAGGTACGAGCCGTCCGCGTCGATCACCGCGGCCGTGTTGTAGAGGACGCCGGGCTGCTCCTCCTCGTACATCGGCAGGATCAGCACGAGGCCCAGCTCCTCGGCCAGAGCCTGGAAGCGCCGGACGATCGGGCCCTCGGGAACCTGCTCGGCGTACTCGTAGAACGCCTTGTCCTGGACCTGGCAGAAGTAGGGCCCGTAGAACAGCTCCTGGAAGCACAGGACCTGTGCGCCCTGCGCGGCCGCGTCGCGGGCCGCCTGCTCGTGCACCTGGATCATCGACTCCTTGTCGCCGGTCCAGGCGGTCTGGAAGAGGGCGGCTCGGATCACTGTGCTCATCGGGACCTCCGGTCACTCGGTGTGCGAGGAGCCTAAGAAGCCCGGGGGTCCGGTTTGAGTTGCACGGTGTCACGTCTGCGGGCGCCCGGCGTGCCACGGTGTCACCCCGTCGTGAGCCCATGTTTCACCGCCGTTTTCCCAGGTCGTCGTGTGTTTCTCAGCTGTTTCGCAGCGTGCTGTCAGCCCTGTTGCGCGTCGTGCGCGAGGAGCGCGATGTGTACGGAGGCCGCCTGCTCGAAGTCGTCGAGGTCGACGCCGAGCCGGGTCTGTATCGCCTCCAGGCGGCGGTACAGCGCCGGGCGGGAGACGTGGTGGAGCTGGGCGGTGCGGGACTTGTTGCGGCCGGTGGCGAGGTAGGTGCGCAGGACGGCGAGCAGGTCCTCGCCCGCCGCGCACAGCAGCCCGTCCAGCTCCCGCTCCGCGAAGGACTGGACGTGCGGGTCGTCCCGCAGCAGCCGGACCAGGCCGCGCAGATGGACGTCCTTGAGCCGGACCACGTCCGGCAGGACCAGGACGGCCGAGGAGTCCGCGACGGCGTCGGCGACGTGCTGGGCCTCGCGCAGACCGGCGGGGACGTCGTCCCAGGCGGTGAGCGCGTCGGCGGCGGCGATCACCGTCCGGCCGGACTCCGAGCGCACCCGGGCCGCGAAGTTCGCCGTGAGCGCCGAGGCGTCCTGGTCGCGGGCCAGGCTCAGCAGCACGGCGGTCGCGCCGTCGGCGAGTTCGGCGACGATCCCGGGCAGCCCGAGCATCCGCAGCACCCGGTCGAGCCCGGCCGGGTCGGCGTCGCGGACGACCAGTGGGACGAAGGTGCGCCGGTTGACCGGCAGTCCGGCCGCGCGGGCCCTCGGCAGCAGCTGCCGGGCCGGTACGACCCCGCTGACCAGGTCGGTCAGCAGGCTCTGCGCGGACTGTTCCTCCCAGGTGTGCGCGGAGGTGCCGCCGAGCATGCGGTGCAGGACGAGGGACTCGGCGGCACGGTCGGCGAGCAGCCGCCCGGTGGCGGTGTCGCCGCGGTAGCCGCACAGCACGATCCGGCCCCAGCGTTCCCCGCGCCCGCCGAGTTCGGCGCGGATCCAGCCGTCGCCCTCGCTGCCGCCGGCCTGCCGGGCGATGCGCTCCCAGTCCCGCAGCACGTCGTCGACCGCCGACCGCTCCCCCGCCGTGGCGAGGACGCGGTGGGCGAGGTTGGTGACGACGACGGGGCAGCCGCTGTGCTGGGCGACCTCGTCCAGCAGAGGCTGCAGGGGCGCGCCCGCGGTGATCAGTCCGGTGAGCGCGGTCCGTACGGCCTCGGAGAGGCTGACGGCGGCGAACTTGCGCCGCACCAGCCGGGCCTGGACCTCCTCGGTCAACTCGGCGAAGGGGAAGGGCCGGTGGAGGACGATCATGGGCAGCCCGCACCGCTCGGCGGCCCGGCGCATCACGTCCGGCGGGGCGGGGAAGGCCCGTCCCAGGCCCAGGACGACGGCGGCGGCCTCCGCGCGGTGCAGGGACTGGATGTACTCGGCCTGCGCGCCCTCGTCGCCCGCGAGCAGTACGCCGGTGGTGAGGACCATCTCTCCGCCGCTGAGCATCACGCCCACGTCGGCGGCCTCGGCGACATGCACCCACCGCACCAGCCGGTCGAGCTGGCCCGCGCCGGCCACCACCTCGGGTTCCCCGGCGAGGACCCGTTCCAGCGTGAGAACCTGCCGCACCGACAGGGTCGGCTCCACGGGTTCGACGGTTCCCCAGGTCTCCGAGGTGGTGGTCATGGCGGTGCTTCCCTTGTTCAGGACCTCGTGCGGGCCCTTGTTCAGGATGGTGCTACTGGATGCTCCTCAGAGCGTCTTCGAGGATCGCCGCGCCCTCCTCGGCCTCCGGGAGGGTCAGGGACAGCGGCGGGGCCACCCGCAGGGCGCTGGTGTTGTGCCCGCCGCCCTTGCCGATGAGCAGCCCGCCCGCGCGGGCCGCCTCCAGCACGGCGGCCGCGGCCTGCGGATCGGCCTGGTCGGTCCCGGGCCTGACCAGTTCGATGCCCAGCATCAGCCCGCGCCCGCGCACCTCCCGTACGCCCGGGATCCGCCCCGCGGCCGTCCGCAGCCGTTCGAGGAGCAGGCCGCCGACGCGCCGGGCGTTGCCCTGGAGGTCGTGTTCCAGGAGGTACGTCAGGTTGGCGAGGCCGGCCGCCATGGTGATCTGGGTGCCGCCGAAGGTGGAGATGCTGTTGCTGTCGAGGCAGTTCATGATCTCGGCGCGGGCCACCACCCCGCCGATGGACATGCCGTTGCCGATGCCCTTGGCGAAGGTGAGGATGTCGGGCGGGCCGCTCCGGCCGTGGGCCTGCCAGCCCCAGAAGTGGTCGCCGGTGCGGCCCCAGCCGGTCTGCACCTCGTCGGCGATCCACAGGATGCCGCGCTCGTGCAGCACCTCGCGGAAGGCCGCGTACAAGCCGTCGGGCGGCGAGGTGAAGCCGCCGACGCCCTGGATCGGCTCGGCGATCAGGGCCGCGGGCGGGCGGGTGTGGCCCAGCAGGTCGTTCAGATCGTCGACGCAGGCGGCGATGAAGTCCTCGTCGCCGAGCGAGGCGTACGGACCGCGCGTGCGCACGCCTCCGTGGACGTACAGCGTCTGCAGCGGTGACAGGGAGGTCGGGGACCAGCCGCGGTTGCCGGTGATGCCGACCGCGCTGAAGGACCGGCCG
This sequence comes from Streptomyces violaceoruber, assembly GCA_000720805.1. Lineage (GTDB taxonomy): Bacteria > Actinomycetota > Actinomycetes > Streptomycetales > Streptomycetaceae > Streptomyces > Streptomyces cellulosae_A. Next base: position 2,253 of record JODI01000004.1, on the reverse strand, counting down.
TGGTAGCTGTTGCGCATCGCCAGGATCGTGTTGCTGCGGCGGTACGTCGTCGCCAGCAGCAGGGCCGTGTCGTTGGCCTCGGTGCCGGAGGTGGTGAAGAAGACGCGGGCGTCCGGGATGCCGCTCAACTGGGCGACCCGCTCGGCGAGTTCGACCATCGGGCGGTTGAGGTAGAGCGTGGACGAGTGGATGATCCGCCCGGCCTGCTCGCTGACGGCCTTGGTGACCTCGGGCAGGGCGTGCGCGGTCATGGTGGTGAGGATGCCGCCGAAGAAGTCGAGGTACTTGTTGCCCTCGGCGTCCCAGACGTAGCGGCCCTCGCCGTGGGTGATCTCCAGCGGGTCCTCGTAGTAGAGGGCGAGCCAGTCGGGCAGGACGGACCGGTGGCGGCCCAGCAGGTCCTTGGTCACGGCCGCACCAGCCCGTCGTAGGCGTCGGGGCGGCGGTCGCGGTAGAAAGCCCACTGCTGCCGTACCTCTTCGATCAGGTCGAAGTCGAGGTCACGGACGACGAGTTCCTCTTCCTTGTCGCTGGCCGTCTCGCCCACGAACTGCCCGCGCGGGTCCACGAAGTACGACGTGCCGTAGAAGTCGTTGTCGCCGTACTCCTCGACGCCCACCCGGTTGATCGCGGCGACGAAGTACTCGTTGGCGACGGCGGCGGCGGGCTGTTCGAGGCGCCAGAGGTAGTTGGACAGTCCGCGGTGGGTGGCGGACGGGTTGTAGACGAGCTGGGCGCCGTTCAGACCGAGCTGCCGCCAGCCCTCCGGGAAGTGCCGGTCGTAGCAGATGTAGACGCCGACCTTGCCGACGGCGGTGTCGAAGACCGGCCAGCCGATGTTGCCCGGCTTGAAGTAGAACTTCTCCCAGAAGCCCTTGACCTGCGGGATGTGGTGCTTGCGGTACTTGCCGAGGAAGGTGCCGTCGGCGTCGATCACGGCCGCGGTGTTGTAGTAGAAGCCGGACTGCTCGATCTCGAAGACCGGCACGACGATCACCATGCCGGTCTCGCGCGCGAGCTCCTGCATACGACGCGTGGTCGGCCCGTCGGGCACCGGCTCGGCCCAGCGGTAGTGCTCGGGATCCTGGACCTGACAGAAGTAGGGGGCGTTGAACACTTCCTGGAAGCCGATGACCTTGGCCCCCTGGCGGGCCGCCTCGCGGGCGTGCTCCTCGTGTTTCGCCACCATGGACTCGGTGTCGCCGGTCCAGGTGGCCTGGACCAGGGCGGCGCGTACGACGTTGGCCATGAGCTGCTCCTTCGACGGGACGTCAGAGCCTCTACGCCCGTAGACGCAGGTCGTAGAGGCACGAACGTAAGCCTCCGGGAGGGGCTTGCCAAGACCATCGTCGTTAACCCGCTGAGTCGATCACGTTTCACACTCCTGTGGGTCAGTCACTGGGCCGGTGAGCGGAGTGTCGCGGGGGCTCGGCGGTGGCGGTGCGTCAGGCGCTGAATCCGGCGACGCGCAGGGCGTGCACCAGGTCCCAGTGGCGCTCGTCCGAGACCTGCTGGGCGGCCTCCACCAGAAGCGGGACGAGCGTCCGCGGGTCGGGTTCGGCGCTGCGGGCGGCCTCCTCCGGGGTCCGGACGCGGACGTAGGCGTCGAGGAGCGCGCGCACCTCACGGCGCCGGCCCTCGGTCGCCAGCGCCAGCACGGCCTGCCCGATCTCGGCGGCGGGCCGTGCGACGCCCTGCCGCAGGATCTGCTCGCCGTCGATGCCCCGCCCGGCCTCGACCAGCGCGTCGGCGGCGGCGACGAGGCGGTCGGCGGGCAGCGAGGCGGCCTCCCAGAGCAGGGTGGCCCAGTCGGCGCCCAGCCCGGCGCGCTGCATCTCGACGGCGAGCAGCGGGTAGCGGGCGGCGGGCCAGGACGCGAGCTCGGCCAGCAGCGCGTGTGCCTCGCCGCTGCGGCCCTCACGGCGCAGCCGCATGAGCCGCTCCACGGTCCGGACCGTCTCCCGCCGGTCCTCCCCGTCCAGCGGCTCGCCCTGCGGCTCCGGCTCCGCCTCCGCCCGTGCGGACCCGGCGAACCGGGCCCCGCGCGGTGTACGGCCGCCGGGCGCGTGCGCCGCGGGCAGATCCGGTACGGCGGTGGGCGGTACGGCCGTCGGCGGTACGACGACGGGGGCGGCCTCCCCCTCGGCCATCCCGGCGAAGCGGGCACTGCCCCGGCGACGCCTGCGTTGCTTGGGGACGGGGGCCGGCTGGGGAGCGGGGGTCTGTGGCCGCGGGGCGGGAGCGGGGCCGGAC
>JODI01000003.1 GCA_000720805.1 Streptomyces violaceoruber | reverse complement strand
CTCGGAGAAGTACCAGCTCAAACCCCGCGACTGGGAAGCAGCCGAACGCGAGGGCCGCACCATCGCCCCCCTCATCACCCGGCTCAACGCCATCCGACGGGCGAACCCGGCCCTGCGGCAGCTGCGCGACATCCACTTCCACCAGGCGGACAAGGAAGAGTTGATCGCATACTCGAAACGAAGCGGTTCGAACACGGTTCTGGTGGTCGCGAACCTCGACTTCCACCACACCCAGGAGGCCACGGTCTCGTTGGACATGCCGCAACTCGGCCTGGAATGGCACGAGTCGGTGCCGGTGCGCGACGAGCTCACCGGTGAGACCTATCACTGGGGCAGGGCCAATTATGTGCGGCTTCGGCCTGGCGGGGCACATGTGCTTACGGTCGGCCGGGGGCCCGAGGGTCACGCGGCGGAATCCGTCGACGTGGCGTCCTCGGACGAGCACAACACCGTCCTGCGACCGTCCACCCCGCAGATCGGAGGGTCACCCACAACATGATCGTCAATGAGCCCGTCCAGGACACCTTCGAGGACACCCCCGCGAAAGACCGGGACCCGGAGTGGTTCAAACGTGCCGTCTTCTACGAAGTCCTCGTCCGCTCCTTCCAGGACAGCGACGGCGACGGCGTGGGCGACCTCAAGGGCCTGACCGCCAAGCTCGACTACCTGCAGTGGCTGGGCATCGACTGCCTGTGGCTGCCGCCGTTCTTCAAGTCACCGCTACGGGACGGCGGCTACGACGTCTCGGACTACACCGCCGTCCTGCCGGAGTTCGGTGACCTCGCCGACTTCGTGGAGTTCGTCGACGCCGCCCACCACCGCGGCATGCGCGTGATCATCGACTTCGTCATGAACCACACCAGCGACCAGCACCCGTGGTTCCAGGAGTCCCGCGCCAACCCCGACGGCCCCTACGGCGACTACTACGTGTGGGCCGACGACGACAAGCAGTACCAGGACGCCCGGATCATCTTCGTCGACACCGAGGCGTCCAACTGGACCTTCGACCCGGTGCGCAAGCAGTACTACTGGCACCGCTTCTTCTCCCACCAGCCGGACCTCAACTACGAGAACCCGGCGGTCCAGGAGGAGATGATCTCCGCGCTGCGGTTCTGGCTGGACCTGGGGATCGACGGATTCCGCCTCGACGCGGTGCCGTACCTCTACCAGGAGGAGGGCACCAACTGCGAGAACCTGCCGGCGACCCATGAGTTCCTCAAGCGGGTCCGCAAGGAGATCGGACCCTGGAGATGGTCACCGACGAGGAACGCGACTACATGTGGGCGGAGTACGCCAAGGATCCGCGCATGCGCGCCAACATCGGCATCCGCCGGCGGCACGAGATCGGCATGGGCGACAACATCTGGCTCGGCGACCGCGACGCCGTCCGCACCCCGAGGCGTCCATGGCCTCGCCGTCCTCGCTGCTGCACTGGACCCGCCGCATGATCGAGATCCGCAAGCAGAACCACGCCTTCGGACTGGGCTCCTACACGGAACTCCCCTCGTCCAACCCGGCGGTCATTGCTTTCCTGCGGGAGTACGAGGACGATCTCGTTCTGTGCGTGAACAACTTCTCCCGGTTCGCGCAACCGACGGAGCTGGATCTCAGCGCGTTCGAGGGCCGGCATCCGGTGGAGCTGTTCGGCGGGGTGCGCTTCCCGGCCATCGGTGAACTGCCGTACCTGCTGACCCTCGGCGGCCACGGCTTCTACTGGTTCCGGCTGCGCAAAGACGCCGCATAGGGCCGCGAAAAGCCCGGCTCAACCTCGGGCGGGGCGGTTTCCTCCGTCCCGCCCGGGGCACGCATCAGTAACACCCCGCCCACCCCGGGGAAAGGACGCGACGCCATGTCGGAAGCCGTCATCCGTACCGCCACCGCCAGCTCCGGCAGTCCCGGCCTCCTTGCGTCACTGGATCCGCTGCTGCGGGACTGGCTGCCGCGGCAACGCTGGTTCGCGGGCAAGGGCCGTCCGATCACCGGTTTCTCGCTGGTGGCCGCCACCGAACTGCTGCCTGCCAGGGCCGGCCTCGGCCTCCACCATCTGCTGGTGCGCGCCCACCAGCCGCTCGGCCTGGGCGCCCCGCCGCACCCCGGCGACTGCTACCAGCTGTTCATAGGCGTGCGCGAGGCGCTGCCGCCCCGGCTCGCGCCCGCGCTGATCGGACACGTCGACGAGGGCCCGCTGGCCGGACACACGGTGTACGAGGCCCTGCACGACGCCCGGCCCGCCGAACTGCTCCTGGAAGCCATACGCACCCAGGCACGCATCGGCGGGCTGCGTTTCGAACGGGACCCGCACCAGGAGATCCGTGACGGGCTGGTGCCCCGACTGACGACCGCCGAGCAGTCGAACTCGTCGATCGTCTTTGGAGATACGTTCATCCTGAAGCTGTTGCGCCGGGTCCTGCCCGGTGTCAATCCCGACCTGGAACTGCCGCTGGCGCTGGCCCGCGAGGGCTGCCCCAGGGTGCCCGCGCCGACGGGGTGGCTGCGGGCGGAGCTGTCCGGTGACCCGTACGTCCTCGGCGTGCTCCAGCCGTTCGTGCAGGGTGCCAGCGACGGCTGGGAGCTGGCGCTGCGGGAGCTGGCCAAGGGCGAGGACTTCAGCGCGGAGGCACGGGCCCTCGGGCGGGCCACCGCCGAGGTGCACACGGCCCTCGCCCGCGCACTGCCCACGGTGACCCTCGGCCACGCCCAGCTACACCTCCTGGTGGACGGCATGACCGAGCGCCTGGAGGCAGCCACCCAGGCGGTTCCCGCGCTCCGGCCGTACGCCCCGGCACTGCACTCCGCGTTCACCGCGCTGGCCGACCTGGCCGCCGAGGGCCGTACCTGGACCGCGCAGCGCGTCCACGGCGATCTGCACCTCGGCCAGTGCCTGCGCTCGGCCGCCGGGCAGTGGTCGCTGATCGACTTCGAGGGCGAGCCGTCGAAGCCGCTCGCCGAGCGCCGGATGCCGCAGCCGCCGGCCCGGGACATCGCGGGCATGCTCCGCTCCTTCGACTACGCGGCCCTCTCCGCCGACCCGCCGGATCCCGGCTGGGCCGAGGCCTGCCGGGCCGCCTACTGCTCGGGATACGCCGAGGTCAGCGGCGTGGATCCGCGAACCGACCCGGTACTGCTGCGGGCCTGTGAGACTGACAAGGCGATCTACGAGGTCGTCTACGAGGCCCGGCACCGTCCCGACTGGATGGCCGTGCCGATGGCCGCGATAGAGCGGTACGCCACGTCCGACCTGATCTGACCGACCAGAGTTTTCGCCGAGGAGGCTCCCCCCGTGACCCCCCGCTCCCCGTCCAACGGACCGGATCCGAAGAAGACGGCCGCGAAAGCCGAGAACACGGCCGCCAAGCCGGCCGCGAAGAAGGCCGCGAAGAGTGTGAAGAAGGCCGTCGAGAAGGTCGAGAAGGCAGTGGCTCCGAAGAAGACGGCGGCCGAGAAGACGACGCCCGCCGCGAAGAAGGCGGCGCCGACGAAGGAGACGGCCGCGAAGAAGGCGGCGCCGACGAAGGAGACTGCCGCGAAGGAGACTGCCGCCAAGCAGACCGCCACGAAGCAGGCCGCGGCGAAGAAGGCGGTGACGAAGAAGGCCGCGGCGAAGAAGGCGGCCCCGGCGAAGACCACCCCGGCGAAGGCCGCCCCGGTGAAGGCGGCGGCCAAGAAGTCGGCGCCCGCCGCGAAGAAGACGACCGCGACGAAGACCACGGCGACCAAGACGACCGCGAAGGCCGCCGCGACGAAGGCCGCGGCCACGAAGGCGACGGCGACGAAACCCACCGCGAAGACCACTGCCACGAAGGCGACCGCGAAGAAACCGACCGTCGCCGTGAAGAAGACCGCTGCCGCGAAGAACGCGGCCACGAAGGCCGCGGCGACGCAGACCCCGGCGGTCGCGAAGACGGTCACCGCCAAGAAGACCCCCGCGGCCGCGAAGAAGGTCACCGCAAAGAAGACTCCCACCGCCGCAAAGAAGGCCCCGGCCAAGAAAGCCACCGCGAAGAAGGTCACCGCCAAGGAAGTCACCGCCAAGGAAGTCACCCCGGAGAACCTCGTCGAGCCGGCCCCCGTTCCACCGCCGGAGGCCCCCGCGCCCGTCGTCGTCTCCCCCGTCATCGACGCCGACGACCGGGAGCGGCTGATCGCGGGCACGCACCACAACCCGCACGGCGTGCTCGGTGCCCATCCGGTGCCCGGCGGGGTGGCCTTCCGGGCGTTCAGGCCGTACGCGCTGTCCGTGACGGTCGTCACCGGTGACCTGCGGGCGGAGCTGTACAACGACGGGGACGGGTTCTTCTCCGGGCTGCTGCCGCTGCCGGAGGTCCCGGCGTACCGCCTCCTCGTGGCGTACGAGGGGTCGGTCCAGGACACCGAGGACGCGTACGCCTTCCTGCCCGCGCTGGGAGATCTCGACCTGCACCTGATCGGCGAGGGCCGACACGAGGAGCTGTGGCGGGCGCTCGGGGCGGAGCCGATGACGCACCAGGGCGTGTCCGGGACCCGGTTCACGGTGTGGGCGCCGAACGCGCGGGGCGTGCGGGTGGCCGGGACCTTCAACTTCTGGGACGGCTCGGCGTTCCCGATGCGCTCGCTCGGCGGCACCGGTGTGTGGGAGCTGTTCGTGCCCGGTATCGGCGAGGGCGAGCTGTACAAGTTCGAGATCACCCGCCCCGACGGCTCGAAGACCGTGCGCGCCGACCCGCTGGCCCGCCGTACCGAGGTCCCGCCCGCCACGTCGTCGATCGTGCACGCCTCGCACTACGAGTGGGGCGACGAGGAGTGGCTGGCACGCCGCGGGGCCGCCCCCGCACACGAGTCCCCGATGTCGGTCTACGAGATCCATCTCCCGTCCTGGCGACCCGGACTGACCTACCGTCAGCTGGCTCAGGAACTCCCCGCGTACGTCAAGGAGATGGGCTTCACCCATGTCGAGCTGATGCCGGTCGCCGAGCACCCCTTCGGCGGCTCCTGGGGCTACCAGGTCACCGGCTTCTACGCCCCGACGGCCCGCCTCGGCACCCCCGACGACTTCAAGTTCCTGGTCGACGCCCTGCACCAGGCCGGGATCGGGGTGCTGATGGACTGGGTGCCCGCGCACTTCCCGCGCGACGACTGGGCGTTGGCCGAGTTCGACGGGCGCCCACTGTACGAGCACGAGGATCCCCTCCGGTCCGCCCATCCCGACTGGGGCACGCTGGAGTTCGACTACGGCCGGCGCGAGGTGCGCAACTTCCTGGTCGCCAACGCCGTGTACTGGTGCGAGGAGTTCCACATCGACGGCCTGCGGGTGGACGCGGTGGCCTCGATGCTCTACCTCGACTACTCGCGCGAGCCGGGCCAGTGGGTTCCGAACGAGCACGGCGGGCGGGAGAACCTGGACGCGGTGGCGTTCCTGCAGGAGATGAACGCCACCGTGTACCGGCGGGTGCCGGGTGTGGTGACGGTCGCGGAGGAGTCCACGGCCTGGGACGGCGTCACCCGCGCCACCCACCACATGGGTCCGGGCGGGTTCGGCGGCCTCGGTTTCGGCCTGAAGTGGAACATGGGCTGGATGCACGACTCGCTCGACTACATGAGCCACGAGCCGGTCCACCGCAAGTACCACCACGGTGAGATGACGTTCTCGATGGTGTACGCCTACAGCGAGAACTACGTGCTGCCGATCTCGCACGACGAGGTGGTGCACGGCAAGGGTTCACTGGTGTCGAAGATGCCGGGCGACTGGTGGCAGCAGCGCGCCAACCACCGCTCCTACCTGGGCTTCATGTGGGCCCATCCCGGCAAGCAACTCCTCTTCATGGGCCAGGAGTTCGCGCAGGGCGCGGAGTGGTCCGAGGCGCGCGGCCCGGACTGGTGGCTGCTGGACCCGGAGTACGGGGCCGAGGCCGACCACCGGGGCGTGCGTGACCTGGTCCGCGACCTCAACACGGTCTACCGCCACACCCCGTCCCTGTGGCAGCGGGACATCGACCCCTCCGGTTTCCAGTGGGTGGTCGGTGACGCGGCCGAGGACAACGTCTTCGCGTTCCTGCGTTACGACGCGGACGGCGTCCCGCTGCTGGCGGTGTCCCACTTCTCCCCGGTCGTCCGCCACGACTACCGGCTCGGCGTCCCCGACGACGTCCCCGCCTGGTACGAGGCCCTCAACACGGACGCGGCGCGGTACGGCGGGAGCGACGTCACCAACCCCGACGCCGTCAAGCCGGAGGCGACGGCGTGGCACGGCCGCCCGGCGAGCATCCGCCTGACGCTGCCGCCCTTGGCGACCATCTGGCTGCGTCCGGCCTAGAGATCCGGCGGCGGCCTTGTCGCAGTTCCCGGCGGAGCCGCCGCCGGTTCCTCCCCGGGTTCCGCCGAGGACTCGACGAGTCCGGGGAGTCAGGAGCCGGAGACGCCCTTGTCCCGGCCGCCGAACATCAGCCGCCGCAGCGCGGCCAGCAGGCCCTTCGTCTGGCCGTCGGCGGCGTGGGCGGCGGTGCCGGCCGGTGGTGGGACGGCCTCCGGCCGGTGGGGTGCGTCCATCTCGTAGCGCACCGGCAGGATCCGCAGCCCTCGCACCACCGGACCCGAGCGCCACGGCAACTGGTCCGGGGGGAGGGTCAGTTCCGCCTGGGTGAAGTGGTCGAAGATCCGGCCGACCGCCGTGGTCACGATGAGGGAGCCCAGTTCGCGGGCCGCGCTCGGGCACTGGTGGGGGCCTGCGCCCCAGCCCAGGTGGGCCCGGGTGGAGACGGTGGAGCCGACCATGTGGGAGGAGCCGAGCGCCAGCAGGTCCTGGTGCGCGGCCGCGGCGGACGGGGAGACGACGTCCCCGGCCCGCACCCAGACGTCGCCCAGCCGCACGTCCCGCGCGGCGAAGCGGAAGCACATGTTGGCGACCGGCGGGTTGGCGAGCGCGGCCCGGTTGACCGTCTCGCCGAGCTGCCCGGCGGACAGGCTGCGGCGGACCGTGGCGTTGCCACGCAGCACTTCCAGCAGGGTGTTGAGGACCATGTTGCCGGTGATGTCGTTCAGGTAGACGGCGTTCATGAACAGCTCCCGGCCGAGCTGTTCGTCGCTCAGGTCGGGGTCGGCGAGCAGCATGTACGAGGTGAGGTCGTCGCCGGGGCGGGCCCTGCGGTGGGCGGCCAGCCGGGTGAACGCGGCCAGCGCCCTGCCGGTGGCGGGGGCCGCGTCCGGGCCGCCGTCCAGCATCCGCCACAGGTCCATGACGAGTTCGTCGCCGAGTTCGACGGGGCAGCCGAACAGCCGGGTGGTGACCATCAGGAGCAGCGGCCGGGTGTACTGCGCGCCGAGGTCGGCGAAGCCCACCGATCCGGACACCGCCGCCAGCATCGCGACGAGTTCGTCGGCGTAGCGGGCGACCGAGGCCCGCAGCTCCCAGCCCTCGGGGCTGCGCGCGTCCTGGAAGGGGCTCAGCGCCGAGTGGTGGGTGCGGCGGGCCGCCAGGTGCTCCTCGTCGTCCATGAACATCATCTGCCGCACCTCGTAGCCGGCCAGCAGAGGCCAGTCCCGCGGCAGCCCGCCCTCGGCCCGGGTCCGCCAGTAGCGGACGTCCCGCCGCCACAGGCTCTCGTTCCTGAGCACCTCCGTGACCTCGGTGTAGCCGAGCACCAGCCACACCGGTACGCCCATCAGGCCGACCGGCGCGACCGGGCCGTACCTGCGGCGCAGCCGCTCGTACACCGCGCCCGGGTCGGCGTCGAACTCGGAGGTGAGCAGCGGCTCGACGGGCAGCGCCCCGAGCGGGGGACTGCCGGCCGGTGCGGTCGGACGAGGATGCGCTTCCATAACGCACACGCTTACCGCACCGGCCGTGCACGCGCAGTGACCGCGTCACGAACTGTTACGGCTCCTATACGAAGCCGCGGTCATGAGCCCGGTTCCTCCACGATCCCGAACGCCTGGACCAGGGGTGCCGGCAGTGCCCCGGTGTAGAGCACACCGAGATGCTGGGTCGCCCTGGTCAGGGCGACGTACAGGTCGCTCGTGCCGTACCGGCCGGGCTCGACCACCAGGACGGAGTCGAACTCCAGCCCCTTGGCCTGGCGCGGGTCGAGGAGGACGACGGTCTGCGTCAGGTCGGGTTCGGCGCCCGCCGTCACACCGTCCAGACGGGCGGCCAGCCTCCGGTGCAGCTCACGCGGCGCGATGACGGCGAGACGGCCCTCGGCCGGGGTCAGTTCCGCCACGGCCTCGGCGACGGCGCCGGGGAGGTCGTCGGTGGCGCGTGCCCAGGGTCGTTCCCCTGTCGAGCGCACCGAACTCGGCGGTTCGAAGCCGGGGTGCCGGGCGCGGACCACGGCCGCCGCCACGTCCATGATCTCGGCCGGGGTGCGGTAGTTGACCCCGAGCCGGGTGTGCTCCCAGCGGTCCTCGACATACGGTTCCAGGATGCCCGCCCACGAGCCGACGCCGGCCGCCTCCGCGGTCTGCGCGGGGTCGCCGACCAGGGTCATGGAGCGGGTGGGGCTGCGCCGCATCAGCAAACGCCAGGCCATCGGGGACAGTTCCTGGGCCTCGTCGACGATGATGTGCCCGAACGCCCAGGTGCGGTCGGCCGCCGCGCGCTCGGCGGCGCTGCGGTGGTCGTCCTGCTCGTGGCGTTCGGCGAACCGTTCGGCGTCGATGATGTCGTGCGCGGACAGCACCTCGGAGGACTCGGGGTCGCTGTCCTCCTTGTCCTCGAACTCGTAGGTGCGGGAGGCGTACGACACGTCCAGCACGCCCTGCGCGAAGGCGATCTGGGTCTTCCTCTCCCGCTCCGCACGGGCCCGCGCCACCCGGTCGTCCTCGCCGAGCAGTTCGGCCGCCTCGTCGAGCAGCGGTACGTCCGCCACGGTCCAGGCCCGCGTCACCGGACGGCGGATGGCGGCCGCGTCCTCGTCGCTCACGTACCCCTCCGGGGCGGCGAGGAAGTCCGTGACCAGCCGCCGCGGGGTCACCCTTGGCCACAACTGGTCGATGGCGGACCAGACTTCGGGGTTCTCGGCGAGCTCGTCGCGGATCTGCGTGATGTCGCTGGGGTCGAGCAGGTTGGAGCCGTCGAAGGGGTCGGTGCCGATGCGTTCGGCGACCATGTCGGTGAGCGTGTTGAGGATGTGGCCCTCGAAGTGCTCGCGGGCCACGTTGTGCGGGAGCCCGGCGGCCCGGGTGCGCTCGCGCGCCACGTTCACCAGGTCGTCGTCCAGCATGAGGATCTCGCGGTCGTGCTCGATCGCGATCACCGGGTCGGGCAGCGCCTGCCGGTCGCGTACGACGGCGGCGAGGACGTCGGCCATGTCGGCGCGCCCCTTCACCGTGGCCGCCTGAGGGCTGTCGGTGGCCGTCGCCTTCACGCCGGGGAAGAGTTCGCCGACCGTCGCCAGCAGCACGCCGGTCTCGCCCAGGGAGGGCAGCACCTCGCCGATGTAGCCGAGGAAGGCGGGGTTGGGGCCGACGATGAGGACGGCCCGCTTGGCGAGCAGTTCCCGGTGTTCGTACAGGAGGTAGGCCGCCCGGTGCAGGGCGACCGCCGTCTTGCCGGTGCCGGGACCGCCCTCGACGACCAGCACGCCCCGGTGCGGGGCGCGGATGATCTCGTCCTGCTCGGCCTGGATGGTCTGCACGATGTCGCTCATCCGGCCGGTGCGCGCGGAGTTGAGGGCGGCGAGCAGGACGGCGTCGCCGCTCGGGTCCTCGTGGCCGGTGCGGGTGGCGTCGCCGAGGTCGAGGATCTCGTCGTGCAGGGCGGTCACCCGGCGGCCCTCGGTGGTGAGGTGCCGGCGCCGGCGCAGGCCCATCGGGGTGTGGCCGGTGGCCAGGTAGAAGGGGCGGGCGACGTCGGCCCGCCAGTCGATGAGGATCGGGGTGCGCTCGGCGTCCTCGGTGCGCAGGCCGATGCGGCCGATGTGGTGGGTGACGCCGGAGGTGAGGTCGAGGCGGCCGAAGCAGAGCGACCCGTCGACCGCGTTCAGCGCCGCCAGCAGCCCCGAGCGCTCGGCGACGAGGATGTCCCGTTCCAGGCGTGCCTGCATGGGCGTGTTGCCCTGGGCGAGCGCGTCCGTGACGGAGACCTCGGTGTCGCCGCGCAGCGCGTCCACGCGCGCGTACAGCCCGTCGATGAATTCCTGCTCGCGCTGCAATTCACGATCTGGAAAGTCGTTGTTTGACAATTCCGCTCCCGCCCGGATACACTGTGGCTACTGAACTTCTTTGCGACCCAATACCGGTGAAGTCGCGAACCATCAAATATACGCAAGGAAATCCCCCGAGCGCAATTGCTCGGGGGATTTCCTTGTGGTGCGGGCAGGTCAGAGGACGTCCGCCAGCTCCTCCAGCAGCCGTCGCTTCGCCCGCGCCCCCACCATCGCCTTCACCGGCTCGCCACCCCGGAAGACCATGAAGGTCGGCATCGACAGCACCTTGTACGCGTTTGTGGTCTCCGGGTTCGTGTCCACGTCCAGCTGGACCACCTTCAGCCGCTCGCCCTCCTCCTCGGCGAGCGCACTGAGCACCGGCCCCATCTGCCGGCACGGCGGACACCAGTCGGCGGTGAACTCCACCAGCACCGGCAGTTCCGCACCGATCACCTCCGCCTCGAAGTCCGCGTCCGTCACCTCGGCCACACCCGCCGCCTTGATCACCTGAGGTTCCCTCCCAGCTCGCACTGCGGCTCCGGACCCCCCGGAGCCAGCGCCTCGACAGCCAGCTCGTCCCGCGCCCGCTCCGCCCGCACCAGCTGCGCCCCGACCTGCGCGCGCACGGCCTGCAACTCGCCGATCAGCGCGTCCAGTTCGTCCAGCTTGCGCCGGTAGACCGCGAGCGAGGCCGGACACGTGTCGCCCTCCGGATGCCCGGCCCGCAGACACTCCACGAACGGCCGCGTCTCCTCCAGGTCGAACCCGAAGTCCTGCAGCGTCCTGATCTGCCGCAGCAGCTTCAGGTCGTCCTCGTCGTAGACGCGGTATCCGTTGCCGTTCCGCTTCGCGGGCAGCAGACCCCGTGACTCGTAGTACCGCAGCGTCCGGGTCGTGGTCCCGGCCCGCGCGGCCAGCTCGCCGATGCGCATGTCCACGACCGTAAGGCTTGACGCCGAGGTCAAGGCAAGAGCGTCATTGCCGTGGCAGCAGGGGAACCGCCGTGCGGGTTGCCCCGCACGGCCGGTCCCGTCTTCCCGTACACGGCCGTACCCGTGGCCCACGCCGGGTGCAGGGCGACGTCTCGGCTGGTCAGCAGGCAGGGGGTACGTGCTTCACACTCGTGACCTACGACGTGAGTTCACTCTTGTAGAAGACGCTCGCCTCGAACTGGTCAGGACTGCCACTGATCTTGTCGGAGAAGCCGAATGCGAGCCGCGGGCCGCTCGGCGATCGCCAGATCGCCATTCCCTGAGGTTCGCGGCCGGGCAGGGAGTTCCCCGCTGTCGTCTGGAACACCTCCTCGAACGTAGCGCCGGTCTTGTTCATGTCGAGACGGACCAGGTAGGACGGCGGGTTCGCGTCCGCGGGCGTCGGGGGCGGGCCGCCGAAGGAGCAGTAGGCGAACTGGCCGTATGAGGTGATGCCCTGGAAAGAGGCGGAGTCGGCGATACCGAGTTGGGCGTTGGTCGGGAGGGCGCGTTTGGTGAGGCAGGGGGTGCTGTCACTGATGCCCGCGTTCAGGACGGCGGCGAGGTCGAAGAGTGCGACGCGCCACGGACTCGTGGTGCCCATGTACCGGATGAGCAACCGGTTCGTGTAAGGGTCGATCGCCGGTCGCGGGCAGTCCACGAAGTCGGAGAGGCCGATCGGGAATTCTCGCAGGTACTGACCCGGGTGATCGAAGTAGTCGAGGTCGCCCCCGTCGCTGTACTTGAAGCGGGCGATCTTGTGACTGTTGGGGGACGTCCCGGCGGACAGGCTCTCCCAGTCGCCCGCGAGCCACACGTACGGAGATCCGGACGTGTCCGGCTCGATCCCCATCGACGAACCATGGTCGAACCCGTGGATCGCCATGGCTCCCAGTACATTGCCCGCCAGGTCGGTCCGGGTCATCCAGAGGTCACCGTTCGTGCTCCCGACCTTGGTCTGCACGAAGTAGATGTGCCCGTAGACGTGGTCGTAGGCGAAGGACTGCATCGCCCAGTAGGGCTGGTGAAGTGTCTTTCGCCAGACGGGATTGTCACCGTCCCCGCCGAACACGAAGTGCTGCGACGTGGCGACGGTCGCGTTCGCCGTCTGAGCCGAGAACAAGGAAAGGCCGCCGCTCGCGGCGACGGCAGCCATCCCTGTGCCAGTCCGGAGGAGCGTGCGGCGACTTACGCCATTCACTTCACCGCTTTGGGAATCTTTACGCAAGTGCATCACCCTATTGGTCGTTTTTTATCTCTGAATGTTCGCGGTCAACCTAGCGCCTCAACGCCCGCCTCGGCGGCCACCTCCACTTCGAGAAGTGAGGCACTGTGCCGCTCCTCCTCGAAGGCGCGATGGCCGCCCCGCAGGCCGAACAGGCGCTTGGCGAGGGCGATGTAGACGACTGCGAGGACGTTGAGGACCAGTGTGGCGATCTTCAACCCGCTGATGTGCTCGGTGAGTTCGTAGATCTCCAGGGGGAGGAACGCGGCGGTGGCGACGACGGTCAGGTACTCCGCCCAGCGTCTGGCGTACCAGAGGCCGACCGCCTCGACGAGTTCGATCAGCGCGTAGGCCAGCAGCAGGACCGCCACCAGCAGCAGGGTGGAGTGCCGGTAGCCGAAGGTCTTCTGCAGGGTGCCGACCACCGGGGAGTGGTCGAGGTCGTAGTGGAAGTGCCGGAAGACGGGGCGGAAGACGTCCAGGTACTCGTCGAAGAGCCGGCGGACCGCGTCCTGGGAGTTGCTGAACCTCCACACCGCCACCGCGACCAGGACGATGAACACCCCGCGCACGGCCCGCTCGATGGCCAGGAAGCGCAGGATGAACAGGTCGCGCAGCACTGTGCCGCGCGGGACGAGCGGGGCCCGGGCGGCCGGCCCGGAGCCGTGCGGGTCGCCGAGGGCGAAGTCACCGCAGCGCAGACAGCGCCAGGCCACGCCCAGGGCGGTCTCGGCGTGCAGGCGCTCCCGCAGCGCGGGTTCGTCCGGCGCGTACGTGACGTGCCCGCGCCGAGCGCAGGTCCGCCGGTCCCAGTCGATCTTCATCCCCCGCGTGCCTCCGCATGTGCCTGCCGCACCGGTCGGTCCGGTGCGGCAGGCTAGTGGGGCCGGGTAAGAGTCCGGTGAGTCAACGGGCGGAGGCCGTCTCCCTCTCCTCCACCTTCTCCTTCTCCCTTTCCTTCTCCGCTGCCGGCTGTTCGACCGGCTCGGTCGCCTTGCCGCGCGGGAGCAGCAGCGCGACGACCACCGTGCCGACGCCCAGGATCACCGCGCCGATCAGGCTGGTGTGGGCGACCGCGTCGGAGAAGGAGGAGCCGACCGCGTCGGCCATCTGCCGGGCACCCCGGGCGAGCTGGTCGGCCTGGCCCTTCAGC
Organism: Streptomyces violaceoruber; assembly: GCA_000720805.1. Taxonomy (GTDB): domain Bacteria; phylum Actinomycetota; class Actinomycetes; order Streptomycetales; family Streptomycetaceae; genus Streptomyces; species Streptomyces cellulosae_A. Next base: position 293,215 of record JODI01000003.1, on the reverse strand, counting down.
TGGGCCGCCTGCTGCGGGTCGGTGGCCCTGGCTGCCTGCGCGGCGGCCTTCCGGGCCTGCTCGGAGATGCCTTGCGCGACCCCGTACCCCGCGCCAACCGAGTCCTGGGCGGTGGTCAGGGCCGAGGCGGGGAGCTTGCTGCCGGCGGTGGCGTCGGTGAGGTGGCCGGAGTACGACGTCGCCAACAGCGAACCGAGGATCGCGATGCCGAGCGAGCCGCCGAGTTCCAGCGAGGTGTCGTTCACCGCGCCGCCGACGCCCAGTTCGGACTCGGGGAAGGCGCCCATGATCGCGTCCGTGCAGGGCGAGAGGGCGAGCCCGATCGCGAGGCCCAGGATGGCGAGCGGGGCGACGAGATCGCCGTACGACGAACCCGCGTCGACCCGGGTGAGCAGCACGAGGGCCGCCGTGCCGCCGACCATGCCCGCGGTGACGGTCCACTTCATACCGACCTTCGGCGTCAGGTACCCGGTGAGGGCCGAGCCGACGAAGACCGCGCCGGCCAGCGGCAGCATGCGCAGTCCGGTCTGAAGGGCGCTGTAGCCGAGGACGAACTGGAGGTGCTGCGTGAGGTAGTAGAAGGCGCCGAAGACGGCGAGGAGAACAGGGCCACGGCGAGGTTGGAGCCCGCGAACCGGCGGTCGGTGAAGCGCCGTACGTCCACGACCGGGCGCGGGTGGTGCAGCTCCCACACCACGAACAGCGTGAGTCCGACGCCCGCGACGACCGCGGCGGTGATCGCCTTGACGCCCCAGCCGAAGTGCGGCCCCTCGATGATCATGTAGACCAGCGAGCCGATCCAGACGACGGACAGCAGCCCGCCGACGTAGTCGATCCGGCCCTTGTCGTGGGCCTTGGACGGCGGCACGAGTACCAGCGCGCCGACGACGGCGAGGGCGGCGACGGGGACGTTGATCAGGAACGTGGAGGTCCAGCTGTGGTGCTCGAGGAGCGCACCCGCGAGCAGCGGTCCGGCCGCGATCGCCAGGCCCGCGGTCGCGGTCCACAGCGTGATCGCCTTGGCGCGTTCGGCGCGCGGGAAGGTGGCGGCGAGCAGGGAGAGCGTCGCGGGCATGATCATGGCCGCGCCGACGCCCATCACCGCGCGGGCCGCGATGACCCCGGTGGAGCTGTCGACGAGGGATCCGGCGACGGCCCCCGACCCGAAGACGAACAGCCCGAGGATGAGGGCGCCGCGCCGGCTGTACTTGTCGCCGATCGCGCCGAGCAGCAGCATCAGCGCCGCGTACGGGACGGTGTAGCCGTCGATGACCCACTGCAGGTCGGCGCTGGACAGGCCCAGGTCGCGGGTCATGTCGGGCGCGGCGACGGTCAGTGCCGTGTTCGCCATCACGATGATCAGCAGGCTCAGGCACAGGACCAGAAGTGCCCACCAGCGCCGGGCGTAGGGGTGGTCCATCCTTTCGACCGGTTCGTTCATGACGAGTCGCATGGGCGCAGATCGCCTTCCTCGCAGAGTGCGGAGCAGAGTGGGTACGTCGTTTGCTCAATGCTGTGCAATTGCTCAACCATGTGCAATGTACGACTACTGCACAGCTCTGTGCAAATAGAGGAGGTGAAGCCCTGATGGAGGAAGCGCGAGTACCCGTCCAGGGGTGTGCAGAATGGCAGCCATGAGCACGGGTATCACCGGTCGCGCGGACGCAAACCGGCGCCGCATCCTCGACGTCGCCCTCGCCGAGCTGCTGCGCGACCCCGACGCGTCCATGGACCAGATCGCCCGCGCGGCGGGGGTCGTACGACGGACCGTGTACGGCCACTTCCCCAGCCGTGAGGCGCTGGTCGGCACGCTCGTCGACGGTGCCGTGGAGTCGGTGGCGGCGGCGCACGCGGCGGGCCGGGACGACGTGGAGGACCCGGCGGAGGCGGTGGCCCGCTCGGTGCTGGCGGTCTGGGAGGTCGCCGACCGTTATCGCATCCTGGTCGCGCTCGCTCAGCGCAGCGTGACCATGCAAGGCATCCGCGACCGGCTCACCCCGGTCCGGCAGGCCAGTGTCGAACTGCTGCGCCGGGGGCTGGAGGAGGGCGTCTTCGCCTCACCGCTGCCGGCGCCGGCGCTGGCGTACGTGCACGAGCAGACGCTGATCGCGCTGATGGAGGCGGTGAACGACGGCCTGCTGAACGCGGAGGAGGCGGGCCGCTCGGCCGCGGTCACCGTACTGACCGCGGCGGGCGTGCCCGCCTCCGTGGCCACCGACCTGGTGGCGCAACTGGCGTGAGGAAAGGTGGACCGGGCGGCTGAGACACGGGGGAGCACTCAGCCGCCCGGAGTCGACGGACCGGGCCCGGGTTCAGGCTCCGGGCCCGGCCGGCTGGGAGCGCCTGCCGGCCGGACGCGAGGCACCCGCTGGCCCTGCTGGACGCGAGGCATCCGCTGGCCCGACTGGACGCGAAGCGCCTGCCGACCCGGCGGGACGAACCCGGGTTCAGGCTCCGTGCCCGGCCCGGCCGGAAACGCCTGCCGGTCGGGGGCGAGGCGCCTGCCGACCCGGCCGGGCACCGCCCGCCACACGCAAGGCACGAGCCCCCCAGACACCAGACCCGGCGGGACGAGCCCGGCTTCAGGCTCCCGGCCCGGCCGGGACGAGCCCGGGTTCAGGCTCCGGGCCCGGCCCGGCCGGAAACGCCTGCCGGTCGGGGGCGAGGCGCCCGCCGACCCGGCCGGGCACCGCCCGCCACACGCAGGACACGAGGCCCTCAGAAGCCGGCCCCGGCCGGGACGAGCCCGGGTTCAGGCTCCGGGCCCGGCCCGGCCGGGAGTGCTTGCCGGTCGGGGGCGAGGCCGTCAGGCCTTGGCCAGTTCCTTCTCGCCGCCCTGTTCGGGGAGTTCGGCGCGGGTGTCGTGGCCGTCGTCGTGGCCGTCGTCGAGGAGGGTCGTCTCGTCGAAGGGGATCTGGCCGGCGAGCACCTGGTCGACGCGCTCGCGGTCGATCTCCTTGGTCCAGGTGCCGATCAGGACCGTGGCGACGGCGTTGCCCGCGAAGTTGGTCAGGGCGCGCGCCTCACTCATGAAGCGGTCGATGCCGACGATCAGGCCGATGCCGTCCACCAGGGCGGGCTTGTGCGACTGCAGGCCACCGGCCAGGGTCGCCATGCCGGCGCCGGTGACACCGGCCGCGCCCTTGGAGGCGACGAACAGGAAGAGCAGCAGCGGGATCTGCTCGCCGATCGACATCGGCGTACCCATGGCGTCGGCGATGAACAGGGACGCCATGGTCATGTAGATCATGGTGCCGTCGAGGTTGAAGGAGTAGCCGGTCGGGACAGTGATGCCGACCACCGGCTTGCTGACGCCCAGGTGCTCCATCTTCGCGATGAGCCGCGGCAGCGCCGACTCCGAGGACGAAGTGGACAGGATCAGCAGGAACTCACGGCCCAGGTACTTGAAGAGCGTGAGGATGTTCAGTCCCGCGATCACCCGCAGCATGACGCCGAGCACGATGAAGACGAACAGGAAACAGGTGACGTAGAAGCCGAGCATCAGGACCGCGAGGCTCTTGAGCGCGTCGACGCCCGCGGAACCGACCACGGCGGCCATGGCGCCGAACGCGCCGACCGGGGCGGCCCACATCACCATCGCGAGGATGCGGAAGACGAGCCGCTGGATGTGCTCGACACCGCGCAGGACCGGCTGTCCGGCCGGACCCATGGCCTGCAGCGCGAAGCCGGCCAGCAGGGCGATCAGCAGGGTCTGCAGCACCTCGCCCTCGGTGAAGGCGGAGACGATCGTCGTCGGGATGATGCCGAGCAGGAAGGTGGTGGTGTCCTTGGCCTCCCCGTCGATCTGGGCGTGACCGGCGTCCTTGATCGCGTCGGTGACCGCGAGGCCCGTGCCCGGCTCCAGGATGTTGCCGACGACCAGGCCGATGCCCAGCGCGACCAACGACATGATCGTGAAGTAGAGCAGCGCGATACCGCCGACCGCACCGACCTTGGCGGCCTTCCGCACCGAGCCGATGCCCAGCACGATCGTGCAGAAGATGATCGGTGAGATCATCATCTTGATCAGGTTCACGAAGCCCGTACCGATGGGCTTGAGCTCGACCGCGAAATCGGGCGCGGCCAGACCGACGGCGATGCCGATGGCGACCGCGACGATCACCGCGATGTAGAGGTAGTGGGTGCGGTCCCGCTTGGCTTTGGGTGCGGCAGGTGCCGTATGGGCTGCGCTGGTCACGGTGGCCCTCCTTGACGACGTCGTCGGCATCACCGGCGTGCGGCTCACGTCCGGGCGAACTGGCTGGGGTTACTGCGGGTCCTGCATGGGGGGATGCGGTGACTATCTCCCGTCGTGTGAGGGCGGTCACCCTTCCGTTCATTTAGTTCACAATCAGCCAAGGGGCAGACTGACGGCATGCGCGCCCCCCGTGTCCCTACTCCCCGCAGCCTGGCCGGTCAGCTCTTCGCCATGCAGGCCGTGCTGATAGCGGTCGTGGTCGCCGGATACGCGCTGTTCACGTACGTCAGCGACCGCAGCCAGGCCGAGGAGGCGGCCACCCGCCAGGCCACGGCGGTGGCCCGCTCGGTGGCTGATTCCCCCTCCGTCCGGGCCGCGATCCGCACCCCCGACCCCTCGGCGGAGCTCCAGCCGTACGCGTTGCAGGTGATGCGCGACACCGAGGTCGACTTCATCACGATCATGAACCCGCGGCGCATCCGCTGGACCCACCCCGTCGAGGACCAGATCGGCCAGAAGTTCCGCGGCCACATCGGTGGCGCGCTGGAAGGCAGGACGTTCACCGAGACGTACGCGGGCACCCTCGGCCCGTCGGTCCGCGCGGTCACCCCGATCGAGGACAACGGCAGGGTCGTGGGCCTGGTCAGCGCCGGCATCAGGGTCAAGGTGATCACCGAGAGGGTCCAGGACCAGCTGACGGCCCTGCTCGGTGTCCCGGTCGGCGCGCTCACGCTCGGCGCCATCGGCACGTACGTCATCAACGCCCGCCTGCGCCGTCACACCCACAACATGAACGCGAGCGAGCTCAGCCGGATGCACGACTACCACCAGGCCGCACTGCACGCGGTGCGGGAGGGACTGCTGATGCTGGACGGGCAGTACCGCGTCGCGCTGATCAACGACGGCGGACGGGAGCTGCTGGGCGTGACCTCGGAGGCGGACGTGGTGGGCCGCTCGGTCGCGGAACTCGGCCTGCCCGCCCCCCTCACCGGGGCGCTGCTGGCGTCCGAGCCGCGGGTGGACGAGGTGCATCTGACGGCGGACCGGGTGCTGGTGATCAACACCTCCCCGGTGTCGGGAGGCGAACGCCGGGGGACGGTGGTGACCCTGCGCGATGTCACCGAACTCCAAGCCCTCATGGGCGAGTTGGACTCGGAACGCGGCTTCACCCAGGCGCTGCGCTCACAGGCGCACGAGGCGGCGAACCGTCTCCACACGGTCGTCTCGCTGATCGAACTGGACCGCGCGGAGGAGGCGGTGGAGTTCGCCACCGCCGAACTGGAGCTGGCGCAGGCGCTCACCGACCAGGTGGTGGCGGCGGTGAGCGAGCCGGTGCTGGCGGCCCTGTTGCTGGGCAAGACGGCCCAGGCGAACGAGCGGGGCGTGGAGCTGGTGGTGTCGGAGGACAGCCGGCTCGACGACGGGCTGCTGCCGAAGTCGCTGTCCTCCCGCGACCTGGTCACCATCCTCGGCAACCTGATCGACAACGCGGTGGACGCGGCGCAGGGGAGCCTGCGCGGGAGGGTGACGGTGACCGCGTACACCGAGGGCGAGGCGAACGGCCGGCTGGTCCTGCGCGTCTCGGACACGGGGGCGGGTGTGGACCCGGCGCACGCCGAGGCGGTGTTCCAGCGGGGCTTCTCGACGAAGCCGGCGGGGCCGGGCGGGCGCGGGCTCGGCCTGGCCCTCGTACGGCAGGCGGTGTACCGGCACGAGGGGTCCCTCACGGTCGCGGAGGCCGACGGCGGCGGGGCGGAGTTCGAGGTACGGCTGCCGTTGCGGGACGGGGCCGAGACCGAGCGGGTGTCCGAGGGCGCGGTCCCGGCGGGCCCGGTTTCTGGAGGCGAGGCATGACGACGAGCGAGCAGCAGCCGGCCATCCGGGTCCTGGTGGTGGAGGACGACCCGGTCGCCGCCGACGCCCACGTCATGTACGTCGACCGGGTCCCCGGCTTCACGGCCGTCGGCAAGGCGCACACCGGTGCGGAGGCGCGGCGCGCGCTGGAACGTACGCCGGTGGACCTGCTGCTGCTGGACCTGCATCTGCCGGACGTGCACGGCCTGCAACTGGCACGCTCGCTGCGAGCGGCGGGGCATCAGGCGGACGTCATAGCGGTGACGTCGGCGCGGGACCTGACGGTGGTGCGGGAGGGGGTCTCGCTGGGGGTCGTCCAGTACGTACTGAAGCCGTTCACCTTCGCGACGCTGCGGGACCGGCTGGTCAGGTACGCCGAGTTCCACGCGGCGGCCGGCGAGGCGAGCGGGCAGGACGAGGTGGACAGAGCCCTGGCGACGCTGCGGGCACCGGGACCGGCGGCGTTGCCCAAGGGGTTGAGCGGACCGACGCTGGAGCGCGTCACCGGCGCCCTGCGCGACGCGCAGGAGGGCCTGACGGCGGCCCGGATCGCGGAGGCCGTGGGCATCTCCCGGATAACGGCCCGCCGCTATCTGGAGCACCTGGTGGAGGCGGGGCGGGCGGAACGGGCCCCGGTGTACGGACAGGTGGGGCGGCCGGAGCTGGTGTACCGGTGGGTGCGGGGGGCCGTGGGGCGGGGGCGTCACTGACGTCGGCTCGTCGGCTCGTCGGCTCGTCGGCTCGTCGGGATGAACCTTCGCGACCGCACACCGCCGCGGAAGCCCGTCGCTGGGCCGCGCGGTGGTCGTGTCTCGTGGTGCAGTCCCCGGCCCAGGGCAGCGGAGTGAAAAATCCGGGCCCCGTGAATGAGGTGGGGCCGCGCGCGGCTAGAGCTGTGGACAACGGTCGTTGTGAGTGTTGCCGCGACAGCCCGATCGGATGGGACCAGCCGCGCGTGGGACCAGCCACGCGGTCGACGGTGGTCTCCACGCCGTGCCGATGTCGCCTTGCCGTGATCTTGGAGGTTCCGGTGTCGCCAGCCGACCCCGCGGTCGATCGACTGGTGGAGGCTGCGCGCCATGCGCCTGCGGGTCTGATCGCCCGGCTCGTGGAAAGCGACGACTTGCGCGAGACGCGACTTGGGGAGGCGATCCGCGACGTTCAGAGAGTCCGGTCGCGCCCGGACGCACCTGATGCGGGGACTGTCATCGACCCGGTGACCCACGACCCTGGTTGGTGAAGCGCCCACAGACTCCGGCACCAGGCGGATTTCGCGCTGCGGTGATCGGTCAGGACCTGAAGGGACCGCCTGTGGGAGAAGAGACCGGCTCGGCCAGGGTGCTGGTGACCGACCTGGACGGCACGCTGCTGGCAGGCGACGGACGCGACCGGCGGCGCCTTCGCGACGTCCTGAACCGGCATCCGGACATCACAGTGGTCTTCGCGACCGGACGCAGTCTTGTCTCCGTACAGGCACTCCTGCGCGACGATCCCCTGGTCCCGTCCCCGCGCTGGATCATCGCCGACGTCGGGGCCAGCGTCATCGACGCCATCGGGATGGTCCACCTCGAAGACACGCAACGGAAGCTGCGCGCCGGATGGCCGGGCGCCCACCGGGTTCGAGTGGCGCTGCGGCAGTTCCCGCAGCTCGTGTACCAGGAAGGCGTGCCCCAGGAGGGACGTTGCTCCTTCTATCTGAACCCCCGAGGTCTGTCGGACGATCTGAAGGCCGCGGTGAAAGCGCTGGGCTGCTCCTGGTCGTACGCCTCGGGCCGGTATTTCGACGTCCTGCCGGCCAGGGCGAGCAAGGGACGTGCGTTGCGGCTGCTCGGCCGCAGGCTGGGGTGGCCCCGGCCGGCGGTGCTTGTGGCCGGGGACTCACTCAATGACCTCTCCCTGTTCTGCCAGGGCACGCACGCGGTCGTGGTCGCCGACGCGGAGCCCGCTCTGGTCGCCGGCGTCCCGGCGAGCAAGCGGGTCCACCACTCCGCCCTGGACGGAGCCGCCGCCGTCCTGGAGGGGATGGAACGCCTCGGCTGGCTGGTCCGCCGATCAGTGGTCGTCGGCTATCACCGCCCACCGGTGATCCGGCTCGGCGATGGCTGGCAGCCGCCGTCCAGCCCCAACGGCATCCTGCCGACTTTGCGGGCCGCTCTCACCGACCCGCGCCTGGACGCCGTGTGGGCAGCCGCCTGCGTCGGTGAGGCACCGCCGCCCGCCGAGCCCGTGACGGCTGTCGACGGCTTGCCGCTGTCCCTGCTGCCGCTGCGTGCCGAACAATGGGCGGGTTACTTTCACCGCGTCTGCAAGGAGACACTCTGGCCTGCCTTGATGTCCCAGCCCGGCCTCATCCGGGACCGGCCTGCCCACTGGGCCGACTACGAGGAGGTCAACGCCGCGTTCGCCCGCCATATCGGCTCTCTCGCCGCGCGGGGAGGCACGGTCTGGTTGCACGACTACAACCTGTGGCTCGTACCGGCCCTCCTCAGGGTCCAGCGGCCCGACGTGACCGTCGGGCTGTTCCACCACACGCCGTTCCCCCCACCTGACGTCTTCAGTCGCATTCCCGCAGCCGGGCAGCTGCTTGACTCGCTCGCATGCCTGGACTGGGCCGGCTTCCACACCGCCGACTGCGCCGACAACTTCCGTCAGCTCCTGGCTTCGCGGTGCGCACCCACGCCGCGCGTCGGCGTGCACCCCCTCGGCATCGACCGCCGGGCCGTCGCAGACCTCGCCAGGACGCGCCCCGAGCCGCGGCGGGGGAAGGACGGCAGCCAACTGGTGCTGTCCGTGGAACGACTCGACTACGCCAAGGCGCCCGTCCACAAGGTCCGCGCACTGGACGCCCTCCTGGCAAGCTCGCCCCGGCTACGCGGACACGTGCGCTACCGCCTGGTATGCCCACCGCCGGAGGCCGGCATCCGCGCCTACGACTCCACCCGGTCGGAACTCGAGAACGCGATCGACCGGATCAACCACCGCTGGGGCACGCACGGGTGGGAGCCCGTCGACTACGTCCCCGGCAATCTGGACTTCCCCGAAGTCGTCGACCACTACCTGGCAGCCGACGTGTTCTGGGTGACCTCACTGGCCGACGGGATGAACCTCACCGCCCAGGAATACATCATCGCGTGCCACGCCATGAACCGTCCCGGCGTTCTGGTTCTGTCCCGTCACGCGGGGGTCGCGCAGCACCTGGGAACCGCGGCCCTGCTGACCGATCCACTGCGTCCACGGGACCTGGTCGACACCCTGCGCGCCGCACTGGCCATGACGGTGCGCGAACGCGCCGCACACATCACACGCCTGGAAGGCCTGCTCGACACCCCGTCTCCGGACGAGTGGGCCCGCACCGTCATCGCCGCCATCCGTGGCGCCAGGCCAACGCGCAAGGAGGTTTCCGATCAACGGCGGATCCGCTGATCATGGAAGCGACGGACGATGAGCGAGGCCGCCGTGGAGCCCGAGGTGCGGGACACGGAGAGTGATGTGGTTGCCGGATCACTGAGCGTCTGGCGAAAGTGGGGGTTGCGTGGTGACCCAGCCGGGGCGCTGCACATTCCACGACCTGAACACAGCACCGCTGATGCGCATCGCCGAGCGGTGGATCAGGCCCGACGAACGGGAGCGGAAACCATGAGGATCCACCTGTCCAGCGTGTTCGTCGACGACCAGGACAAGGCCCTGCGCTTCTACACCGAGGTGCTGGGCTTCGTGAAGAAGGCCGAGGTCCCGCTGGGAGAGGACCGGTGGCTGACCGTGGTCTCGCCGGAGGATCCCGACGGGACCGAACTGCTGCTGGAGCCCGCCGGCCACCCCGCGGTGAAACCGTACCGGGACGCCCTGCTCAACGACGGCATCCCGGCCACCGCCTTCGCCGTGGACGACGTGCACGCGGAGTTCGACCGGCTGCGCGGACTCGGGGTGCGGTTCACCCAGAAGCCGCTGGAGATGGGCTCGGTCACCACCGCGGTACTGGACGACACCTGCGGCAACCTGATCCAGATCGTGCATCAGGCGTAGGGCGCTCACCGGGCCCCCGGATTCCGCCCGACGCCCGGGAGAGGGGGACCGTTCGGTTTGCGCCGCGGGTTCTTCTCGTTCACCTGGCCGATCGCCGCGTCCGTCACGACGTACACACCTTCGAGGTCCGCCCGCACGGGCGAGACCCGTGACGTCCCGACGGGGACCGGTCGGCGCGAGGTGCCGGACGTCCGGCAACGGCGGACGTTCGCGCATATGCCTCTCTACCTTGCCATTCGCCTCGTGCAGGGAAGCCGCACGCCTCCCGGATGCCCGCCCGGGCGGGCATCCGCCGCCCGTGCGCCCCGTCCCGGCAGACCGACGGACGATCTTCGGCCACTCCGAACCCACGGCCGAAACCGTATGTTCCTACAATCCGTGATCCTGGCCGAACTGAACGTAGTCACCGCACGCCCACGCCCCTAACTTGTGGCCCGTGCGCCGTCCCTCACAGCCGAATCCGCCCAGCCCGCCGCCGCCTCCGCCGTTCGACGCCCCCGCGGCCCGCCGGCTGCGGACCGCTCTCGGAATGGCACCCGAGCACGTCGCCCACGACCTGCGTGCCTCGTACGGGCTCCCCTACGTCTCACCCGCCCTCGTGATCGCCTGGGAACGCGGGATCACCTCCCCCGACCACAGCGAACTCACCGCGCTCGCGTGCGCGTTGTGGTGCGCCCCCGATGACCTCATCGGCAGACCGCGCACCCTGCGCCAGCACCGGCTCTCCCGCGGGTTCGCGGCCGAGGACGTGGCCCGCGCCGTCGGGCTCGAACTGCTCGTCTACCTCGCCATGGAGGAGCACGACGAGTGGCGCGGAACCGACCGTCAGTCGTCCGCGCTGGCCGATCTGCTGGAGCTGACGCTGCCCGATCTCGTCGCCGTCACCGGCCGGGAGCCGAAACTCGCCGAGCTGCTGCGCAACGCCGTGACCTCGCGGTGGCAGGCGTACGTCCGTCCGGTCGGGAAGATCGTGCCGCTGGGCCGACGGCTCCTGGAGGACACCCTCCACACGCTGCACCGGCAGTACCGACGGCGGACGGTGGCCGCCCTCAGCCCGGGCGGTGGCGGAAGCGAGGCCGATGAGAGCGGCCAGGACTTCCTCGACCAGGTGATCGACCACTTCTGGACCACGGTCCAGAACAGCACCGGCTAGCGGGCACCCGTGCAGGGCGCCCCAGAAGACCGAACGCCCCTGCGGGCCGCCCTAGAAGACCGACTCCACCTCGTCCATCCGGTCCTTCGGGACCGTCTTCAGCTCGGTCACCGCCTCCGCCAGCGGCACCATCACGATGTCGGTGCCGCGCAGGGCGGTCATCCTGCCGAACTCGCCCCGGTGCGCGGCCTCCACCGCGTGCCAGCCGAAGCGGGTGGCGAGCACACGGTCGTACGCGGTCGGCGTACCGCCGCGCTGCACGTGCCCGAGGATGACCGGCTTGGCCTCCTTGCCGAGCCGGCGCTCCAGCTCGTACGCCAGCGCCGTACCGATGCCCTGGAAGCGCTCGTGGCCGAACTGGTCGATCTCGCCCTTGCCGTAGTCCATGGAGCCCTCGGCGGGGTGGGCGCCCTCGGCGACGCAGAGCACCGCGAACTTCTTGCCTCGGGCGAAGCGCTCCTCGACCATCTTGACCAGGTCGGCGGGGTCGAAGGGGCGCTCGGGCAGGCAGATGCCGTGGGCGCCGGCCGCCATGCCGGACTCCAGGGCGATCCAGCCCGCGTGCCGGCCCATGACCTCGACGACCATCACCCGCTGGTGGGACTCGGCGGTGGTCTTGAGGCGGTCCATCGCCTCGGTGGCGACGCCGACCGCGGTGTCGAAGCCGAAGGTGCGGTCGGTGGAGGAGATGTCGTTGTCGATCGTCTTCGGGACGCCGACCACCGGCAGCCCGGCGTCGGCCAGCATCCGCGCGGCCGTCAGCGTGCCCTCGCCGCCGATCGGGATCAGCGCGTCGATTCCGAAGTCGCGCGCGATGTCGTACGCGTTCTCGCAGGCCTCGCGCAGCCGGTCGCGCTGGAGGCGGGAGGAGCCGAGGATGGTGCCGCCGCGGGCCAGGATGCCGCTGACCGCGTCGAGGTCGAGGGTGCGGTAGTGGCCGTCGAGCAGGCCGGCGTACCCGTCCTCGAAGCCGATGACCTCGTCGCCGTAGTGGTCGACCGCTCGGTGCACGACCGACCGGATCACGGCGTTCAGGCCGGGGCAGTCGCCGCCTGCGGTGAGAACTCCGATGCGCATCGTGCTGTGTCTCCTGCTCGCTGTGGATACCGGTGAGCCAGATCCGATTGTTTCATGCTCCGCGGCGGCGCTGTCGCCGCCGGACCTGACGGGTGCCTTATATAGCGCCGGAGGTATTGTCAAGAGGGTTCTGCTCACCGCGGTGGGCGATTTTTATGGACCGGACCCCGGAAACCGGACCGGATTCCCGCCGGATTCCGGCTTCTCCGGCTTCCTGGACAAGAGACGGACTGGACGAGAGACGGAACGGAGATCACACGTGACGCGCAGCGTGTACGTGACCGGGATCGACCGCGGCGACGGCCGCCAGGTCGTCGAGCTGGGGGTCATGGAGCTCCTGACCCGGCAGGTCGACCGGGTGGGCGTGTTCCGGCCCCTTGTCCACGACGGTCCCGACCGCCTGTTCGAGCTGCTGCGGGCCCGGTACCGGCTCTCCCAGGACCCGGCAACGGTCTACGGCATGGACTACCACGAGGCGTCCGCCCTGCAGGCCGAGCGCGGCGCCGACGAGCTGGTGTCGACGCTCGTCGACCGCTTCCACCGCGTCGCCCGGGACTACGACGTCGTCCTGGTCCTCGGCACCGACTACGCGGACACCCAGTTCCCGGACGAGCTGTCACTCAACGCGCGCTTGGCGAACGAGTTCGGCGCGTCCGTGATCCCGGTGGTGGGCGGCCGGGGGCAGACCGCCGAGTCGGTGCTGGCCGAGACCCGCAACGCCTACCGCGCCTACGACGGCCTCGGCTGCGACGTCCTCGCCATGGTCACCAACCGGGTCGCCCGGGACGACCGGGACAAGATCGCCGAACAGCTCGACGGCCGCCTCGCGGTGCCCTGCTACGTCGTCCCCGACGAGCCCGCCCTGTCCGCCCCGACCGTCGCCCAGATCGCGCACGCGCTGGGCGCCAAGGTCGTCCTCGGCGACGACTCGGGGCTGGCCCGGGACGCGCTGGACTTCGTCTTCGGCGGCGCGATGCTGCCCAACTTCCTGGGCGCCCTGACCCCGGGCTGCCTGGTGGTCACCCCGGGCGACCGCGCCGACCTGGTCGTCGGCTCGCTGGCCGCGCACAGCGCCGGCACCCCGCCGATAGCCGGCGTCCTGCTCACCCTGAACGAGGTCCCCGGCGACGACATCCTCACCCTCGCCGCCCGCCTCGCCCCCGGCACCCCGGTCCTCTCGGTGCCCGGCAACAGCTTCCCCACCGCCGCCGAGCTCTTCTCCCTGGAGGGGAAGCTGAACGCGGCCACCCCGCGCAAGGCGGAGACCGCGCTCGGCCTGTTCGAGCGGTACGTCGACACCGCCGCCCTCGACATGCGGGTCTCCGCGCCGCGCAGCGACCGCGTCACCCCGATGATGTTCGAGCACAAGCTCCTGGAGCAGGCCCGCTCGGACAAGCGGTGCGTCGTGCTGCCCGAGGGCACCGAGCCGCGCGTCCTGCACGCGGCCGAGGTGCTGCTGCGCCGTGGGGTGTGCGACCTCACCCTGCTCGGCCCGGTCGACCAGATCCGCAAGAAGGCCGCCGACCTCGGCATCGACCTGGGCGACGCCCGGCTGATCGACCCGGCCACCAGTGAACTGCGGGACGCCTTCGCCGAGCGGTACGCGGCCCTGCGCGCCCACAAGGGCGTCACGGTGGAGCTGGCGTACGACGTCGTCTCGGACGCCAACTACTTCGGCACCCTGATGGTCCAGGAGGGCCTCGCCGACGGCATGGTGTCGGGGTCCGTGCACTCCACGGCCGCGACCATCCGCCCGGCCTTCGAGATCATCAAGACGAAGCCGGAGGCCGACATCGTCTCGTCGGTGTTCTTCATGTGCCTCGCCGACAAGGTCCTCGTCTACGGCGACTGCGCGGTCAACCCGGACCCGAACGCCGAGCAGCTCGCCGACATCGCCATCCAGTCGGCGTCCACCGCCGAACAGTTCGGCGTGGAGCCGCGGATCGCGATGCTGTCGTACTCGACGGGTACGTCCGGCTCGGGCGCCGACGTCGACAAGGTGCGGGAGGCGACCGAGCTGGTGCGCTCGCGGCGCCCCGACCTGAAGATCGAGGGGCCGATCCAGTACGACGCCGCCGTGGAGCCGTCGGTCGCCGAGACCAAGCTGCCGGGCTCCGAAGTCGCCGGTCAGGCCAGCGTGTTGATCTTCCCGGACCTCAACACCGGCAACAACACGTACAAGGCCGTGCAGCGTTCGGCCGGGGCCATCGCCGTCGGTCCGGTGCTGCAGGGTCTGCGCAAGCCGGTCAACGACCTGTCTCGCGGTGCGCTCGTCCCAGACATCGTCACGACGGTCGCCATCACGGCGATCCAGGCCCAGACACTCGCCTCGTCCCCTGTCGCCGCGTCCCCTATCGAGAAGGCAGCCGCACAGTGAGCTCCACGCGTGTCCTCGTCCTCAACTCCGGTTCCTCCTCGGTGAAGTACCAGCTGCTCGACATGCGCGACAGCAGCCGGCTGGCCGTGGGGCTCGTCGAGCGCATCGGCGAGGAGACCTCCCGGCTCAAGCACACGCCCCTCACGAGCGGCGGGGAGTCCCGTGAGCGGACCGGACCGATCGCGGATCACGAGGCCGCCCTGAAGGCCGTATCGGAAGAGCTGGCCAACGACGGGCTCGGCCTCGACTCGCCGGAGCTGGCCGCGATCGGGCACCGGGTGGTGCACGGCGGGAAGCTCTTCACCGCGCCGACGGTCATCGACAGTGCCGTGCTCGCCGAGATCGAGCGGCTGATCCCGGTGGCCCCGCTGCACAACCCGGCCAACCTGACCGGCATCCGCACGGCCCAGGCCCTGCGTCCGGACCTCCCCCAGGTCGCCGTCTTCGACACCGCCTTCCACACCACGATGCCGGAGTCGGCCGCCCGCTACGCGATCGACGTGAAGACCGCCGACGAGCACCGGATCCGGCGCTACGGCTTCCACGGGACCTCGCACGCGTACGTGTCCCGGGCGACGGCGAAGCTGCTGGGCAAGGCGCCCGAGGACGTCAACGTGATCGTGCTGCACCTGGGCAACGGGGCGTCCGCCTCCGCCGTACGGGGCGGGAAGTGCGTGGACACCTCCATGGGGCTGACGCCTTTGGAGGGGCTCGTGATGGGTACGCGCTCCGGAGACATGGACCCGGCCGTCATCTTCCATTTGATGCGTGTTGGCAAAATGTCCACGGACGAGATCGACACTCTTCTCAACAAGAAGAGCGGATTGATCGGTCTGTGCGGAGACAACGACATGCGGGAGATCCGCCGCCGGATCGACGAGGGCGACGAAGAAGCCCAGCTCGCCTTCGACATCTACATTCACCGGCTGAAGAAGTACATAGGCGCCTATTACGCCGTACTCGGCAGGGTGGACGCGGTGGCGTTCACGGCGGGCGTCGGGGAGAACGCGAGCCCGGTGCGGGAGGCTGCCGTGGCGGGCCTGGAGGAGCTGGGCCTCGCGGTGGACGGTGCGCTCAACGCCGTACGCGGTGACGAGCCGCGACTGATCTCGCCGGCGGACGCGCGGGTGGCCGTCGCCGTGGTGCCGACCGACGAAGAACTGGAGATCGCCACACAGACCTACGCACTGGTCGGGCAGTAACAATATGCGGCTCCGCCGCGTGGCCGGCTGAGGAATACACGCCAGTAACACGCCTGAGCACAGAGCCGCCCATTTGTTCTTCCACCAAGCGGAATATTCCGTAGTGAAACAAACCGATAGGATCGCCCCATGCGCCGTTCGAAAATCGTCTGTACTCTCGGCCCCGCGGTCGACTCCCATGAACAACTCGTGTCGCTGATCGAGGCCGGCATGAACGTGGCCCGCTTCAACTTCAGCCACGGCTCCCACGCCGAGCACCAGGGCCGGTACGACCGCGTCCGTGCCGCCGCCAAGGAGACCGGCCGGGCCATCGGTGTCCTCGCCGACCTGCAGGGCCCGAAGATCCGGCTGGAGACCTTCGCCGAGGGCCCGGTCGAGCTGGAGCGGGGTGACGAGTTCGTCATCACCACCGAGGACGTCCCCGGCGACAAGCAGATCTGCGGCACGACCTACAAGGGCCTGCCCGGTGACGTGACCAAGGGCGACCAGATCCTCATCAACGACGGCAACGTCGAGCTGAAGGTCACCGAGGTCGAGGGCCCCAAGGTGAAGACGATCGTCATCGAGGGCGGTGTCGTCTCCGACCACAAGGGCATCAACCTGCCCGGCGCGGCCGTGAACGTTCCGGCGCTGTCCGAGAAGGACGTCGACGACCTGCGCTTCGCACTGCGCATGGGCTGCGACCTGGTCGCGCTGTCCTTCGTCCGGGACGCCACGGACGTCGCCGACGTCCACAAGATCATGGACGAGGAGGGCCGCCGGGTCCCCGTCATCGCCAAGGTGGAGAAGCCGCAGGCGGTGGAGAACATGGAGGACGTCGTGATGGCGTTCGACGGCGTGATGGTCGCCCGTGGCGACCTGGCCGTCGAGTACCCGCTCGAGAAGGTCCCCATGGTGCAGAAGCGCCTGATCGAGCTGTGCCGGCGCAACGCCAAGCCGGTGATCGTGGCGACCCAGATGAT
The DNA here is from genome assembly GCA_000720805.1 of Streptomyces violaceoruber. Lineage (GTDB taxonomy): Bacteria > Actinomycetota > Actinomycetes > Streptomycetales > Streptomycetaceae > Streptomyces > Streptomyces cellulosae_A. The sequence goes on along the minus strand of JODI01000003.1, from coordinate 276,369 downwards.
GGAGTCGATGATCACCAACTCCCGTCCGACCCGCGCCGAGGCCTCCGACGTCGCCAACGCGATCCTGGACGGCGCGGACGCGGTCATGCTGTCGGCGGAGTCCTCGGTGGGCGCGTACCCGATCGAGACCGTCAAGACGATGTCGAAGATCGTCACCGCGGCCGAGCAGGAGCTGATGTCCAAGGGCCTGCAGCCGCTCGTCCCGGGCAAGAAGCCGCGCACCCAGGGCGGTTCGGTCGCCCGTGCCGCCTGCGAGATCGCCGACTTCCTCGGCGGCCGCGGCCTGGTGGCCTTCACCCAGTCCGGCGACACCGCCCGCCGCCTCTCGCGCTACCGCGCGGTCCAGCCGATCATCGCCTTCACCACCGACGAGGGCACCCGCAACCAGCTGACGCTCAGCTGGGGTGTGGAGTCGCACGTCGTGCCGTTCGTCAACAGCACCGACGCGATGGTCGACCTGGTCGACCAGGAGATCACCAAGACCAAGCGCTTCAACCCCGGCGACATCGTCATCATCACCGCGGGCTCGCCCCCCGGTGTCGCGGGCACGACCAACATGCTGCGCGTCCACCACCTGGGCGGCGCCAACTGACCTGCGGTTGACGGTGGTTGTACGGCACTGAGGGCGCCCCCTGGGCAGGGGGCGCCCTCAGTGACATCCGCCGGACGTCAGCCGCACGAGGCTGCGCCCCGCCGGGTCAACGCCCGGTGGGGCACAGCCGTCCGATCGCGACGTTTTATGCGGAGCACTCAGCGCTGCCGGAGGGCATCCACGGCGGCCTGCCTGGTCCTCTTGGTCCGGCCCTTTTGAGAGACAACACGCAGAACGTCCTGGTCGGCGGTCACACGGACCGCTCTCCCTTGAAGCCAGTCGGACCATCCGTCGATGAGATCGTCGACGGTCTCTGCCGACATGGCGCCCTGCTCGAGCGATTCCAGGACCCCGAGGTCCCGCGCCCTGCGCGCGGAGAAGTCGCGCACAGTCGGCGGGAGGATCCGTACCCAACGCTCGCGCTCGTCCCCGGGAACTCGTTCCAGTACGTCACCGACGACTCCGGATGCCAGCGGACCGTCCGGCTCCAGGGACACCGCCTCGAACAGCAGCGGCAGTGCGGCGGGAGTGTCCATCGCCACACGGTAGAGGGACCAGCGGTCGTGACCGTCCGCGAACGAGGCGTCGTCCTCGTACCGGCCGACGGACTGGGCGAGTTGCCGCAGCGCCTCGGTCAGGGCCGGGGAGGGATCAGCAGTCACGCGCCTTGAACCTTGTTTTCACGCCGGTCGCGACGTCGTCAAAATCATAGTCAATGTAGTTACCTCCACGAACGTCGTACCGGCGCCTCAGAACTGGGCTGAGGAGCGCGCCCGGCTCACTGCCGGCCGACCGGGAAGGGCCGCTCCCGGAGGAGTGGCCCTTCCCTGTGGATGCGCTGCTCAGACGCCGATCGTTATCTTCTCGATCACCCTACTGAGCTCATCGCCTTCCACGAGCTGGGACAGATGGACTGTCGCCTTCACCGTAGGAATCCTGTAGCGCAGCGGCGCCACCGGGGGACGAAGCCCCTCTGCGGTCGGCGGGACTACAGGTTCAGCAGCCTGCCGGACTTCGGGCGACAACTGCTCCCAGGTGACTCCGCCGGAGAGGTCGAGATCGTATTTCTCGAGAACTTCCGCGGCCATCCCGCGGACTTCGTCGAGCCGGTGTATGTGAATGGTCAGCCACCGGCACACCCAGTCGGGTTCACCGTCGAAGGTGACCTCCACCAATCCGAAATCGACCCGAAGGAATCGATTCGGCTTCCGCCTGTGGATTTGACGAACACCGACTCCGAGCCGTTTCTCCACTTCAGCCAGCGGAGATCCGGCGCCGACGCCGAGGAACGTGCCCGTCACCAAGGTCCGGGAAAGCTCATCCGCAGCACTCATTTCCTCGCCCTTATCGCCTTCAAAGCCGGCCTCCTCGCCGCCCTCACGCACGACTGTGCCCCCACCGGGTTCAACTCCCGGTGGGGGCACAGCCTGTTGCGGCTCCCGGAAGGGTTCGTGGCGTGAGGCTCAGTCCGTGATGTACTGGCGCATCCCGGGAATGCTCAGCGTGCCGCCGAACTGGCCGGCCTGAACGACCTTCACGTTGGTGAAGATGATGAGCGGGATGTTGAGCGGCGGCGGGTTGTCCGGGGTGAAGGTGAGCGGGATCAGACCGAGCAGGTTGCCGGAGATGCTCTCTGTGTACATCACCGTCTTGCCGTGCTCGATCTTGGACGTCGAGCCCTTGGCCGCCTGCACGTGGTAGGTCTTGCCGGACGCCTTGTCCTTGACGGTCTGGTGCAGGTCGACTATGTCGGTGCCGTCGGATATGACGTACTTCAGGACCTTCTTGACCTTGCCGCTCCCGGTCCGCACCTCGACGACGCCCTTGTAGTCGGCCCCCTTCAACGTCAGCGAACTGGCGCTGAGGTACCAGGGGTCGTCGGGCACGAGGACGTCGTTGTCGACGGCGCCGTCGGCATCTGTGGCGGCCGGGCAGTCCTCCGGGTCCGTGGAGGCGCTCGCGGACGGGCTGGGCGAGGAGGTGGCCTTACCGGCCGCGTCCTTGGCGTCCTGGGCGGCCTTCTCGACGGCCTCGGTGGTGTCCTCGGCCGCCTTGGAGGCGGTGTCCGTCGCGCCCTTCACGGTGCCGTCCACCGTGTCGGTCAGCTTCTTGGTGGTGTCCTTGAGGGCGTCCGACGTGTCCTTGCCGGTGCTCGCCGAGTCGTCGGAGCCGTCCGTGCCCGACGTCGGGCTCTGCGAGGCGGACGGGGTGGCGGACGGCGTCGGGCCGGCGCTCTCGGACGCCTTGGAACCGCCGGTGAAGATACCGGTGATCGCGTCGCCGATGTCGTCCAGCAGGTTCTTGTCGGTCTCGGAGGGCGAGGGGGACGCGGTGGCGCCGCTCTCCTGGCTCGTCGAGGCCGAGCCGCCGGCCGTGGGGGTCGGCGTGGGATCGGTCTTGTCGTCGGAACCTGAACCCGACGAACCCGAAGAACCCGACGAAGAGGAGTCGCCCGCGGAACCGGAACCGTCCGGGGAGGCGGACGGCTTCGGGTCGGCCGTGCCGTCACCCTTGTCCGAGGAACCGGAGGAGTCGTCCTTGGAGGCGTCCGCGGACGGGTCCTTGGACTCGCTCGCGGACGGCGACGGGCTGGCCGACGCCGAGGCGCCGTCCTCCAGCGCCGCCATGCAGTCCTTGTACTCGTCCGCCGTCAGGGACTTCGACGTCGGATGGTCGTCCGCGAGCGCGAGCGTCGGCGTCAAGCCCATTCCCATGAGGACCGCCGTCGGCATCGCCGCCAGGGCTATCGCCTTGCCCGCGGGCACGTGGAACCTAGTGAACAGTGGCTTCTTGGGTGCCGCGTGGCGGGGCCCGGATCTCACACGGGACGCTTCCACGTCAGTCCCGTGGGTCACCTCGTCAGCCGGCACTGTGCCTCCCGTTCGCCCCGTTGACCGGGCTCGTTCCTGACAGATCGTTCGGCTCGCCCAGCGGGTTCACGGGCCGCAGGAGCGCGGTGTCATAGTCCGTGGCCTCGGGCGCGCCGCCCTCACCTGTCGTGTCCTGCTTGGCCGGCTCCTCCGCGGGCGGCACGCCCGGTGCCCATGCCACGGCCATCGCCCCGCCGATCAACGCGAAGAGGAAGCCGATGATGAAGCCGCCGAAGTTGGAGACGGGGAGGGACACCAGCCCGAGCAGGATCGCCGCGACACCCGCGAACGTGCGTACGTGCTTCTGGAACCAGAGGGTGATGCCCAGGACGACGAGGAGCGCGCCGATGATCAGGGAACCGGCGCCGGCCGTGGTGGCCATGGCCACGGTCAGGGCACCGAGCTTGATGTGCGCATACGGGAAGTACATGATCGGAAAGCCGCTGATCATGACGAACAGTCCCGCCCAGAACGGGCGGGTGCCCCGCCAGGCGCGGAACTGCTGCCTCCGGCGGGCGAACTGGCCGGGCGCGGCAGGACTCTCGGCGCTCATGGAAAACAGCTCCCTGGTGCGGCGTTGCTCTTGATGAGGGTGTAACGCGATGAAGATTGTGAGGGGATGTGAAGGTGACGGCGGAGAGATGGCAGGCGGGGGACCGTACCGGCTCCCCCGCCCGTCACTGAGCGCCTAGTAGCACTCGATTCCGTCGCCCTTGCCCAAGCTCAGATCCATATGGAGATTGGAGAGCGTGAAGGTGCCGGCCGTGGTGGCCCACGACGTCTGCTGCACCTTGGTCAGCGTGGCCGTTTTGGCCTGCTGAGCGAACGCGAACGGGCTTCCCTCCCCGTCCTTGGGCTTCGGGCCCTTGGTGGCGCTCCCTGCGGGGACGCCGATGTCGATGTCCTCGAACACGGCGTTCTGCGAGTCGAGTACGGAGGTATCGATGTAGAGCCGCTCGGCCTTGACATCCGTACCCTTGTTGCCCGCGGTCAGCTTCAGCGTGACGTTGCCGAAGCCCGGAATCGGAGTGACCACGGACTGGCACAAGTTGGTGATCTCGGCCGTGTTGAACGCCGAAACCGCCACCGGATGCTTCTCGGACTCGCCCTTAAGACTCGTGCCCGAGTCCAAAGCCCCGTACTGAGTCATGCCGTGGCCGACGAGCTTGCCCGCGCTGACCTTGAACTCCTGCCCCGACACACTGAACGACGCAGCGAGCGCGCCCTGTGCGAGAGCGACACCTATACATGCCGTGGCGGCAACGCTGGGCACCATCACCACAGCGAACCGCTTCCATCTTGTCCCGCCACGCACCTGGGACTCCATATTTCCTCCTTCTCGGACGTACATCTCCTGGCCCTGGCTGCGCCTGTCGTGTCGACGGCTCATCCGGGCAGGGATGGGAGAAGTGCTACGTCCTCGGGAAGGAGAGCGCCTGCGCTCGGAGGCGCGAATCGCACCCGAATCACCGGCGATCACCCCCGAGCGACAACCACTGGTCGCGCCTGACACGCATCACGCACAACCCTGCTGGACAGGCTTCGCCGGATAGGCGAAGACCCCCCTGTCCCAGAGCCGGCGCCACTGCCGCCGGCTCTGCTCGGTGGGGACCCTGGGTTCCCGTCGACCCAACCGGCTGCCGGGGTACGGGAATGGACCGAGCGTCGCCGATCGTGGTCCATTCTCGCCGCTGACACAAGGGGGTTCGTTACTCGCTAGTAACGGCCGGATAACCGAACAACGACCCGCCGGTATCGGCCGACGACGCTGGGTGGCAACAGAGGGGAGTACAAAACTGTTGATCGGCGGACAGAATCCGACAGATCAACGACCCTGGCTTACTGGAAGTAACAGCGGCCGCGTTTACCAAGTTTTGGTAAAGCGCGGCCGCAGTGGCCGTCTGTCGGCCAATCTTTCACTCGGGCATCACATGCCGTGACGTTTAACGACTGGTCAGAACCGGCCCGCCGGGCCCGGTCAGAACAGCGCCCGCGCCAGCGCCCTGCGCGCCGCCGCCACCCGCGGATCGTCACCGCCGACGACCTCGAACAGCTCCAGCAGCCGCAGGCGTACGGCGTCCCGGTCGTCGCCCGCCGTGCGGCGCACCGTGTCGATGAGCCGCCCGAAGGCGTCCTCCACGTGCCCGCCCACCAGATCCAGGTCGGCGGCGACGATCTGCGCCTGCGGATCGGCCGGCTTCTCCGCCGCCTCCTTGCGCACCTGCTGCGGGTCCAGACCCTGCACCCGCTGGAGCAACTCGGCCTGCGCGAGACCCAGTTTGGCCTCCGTGTTGCCCGGGTCGTCGCTCAGTACGTTCCGGTACGCCTGGACGGCACCGCCGAAGTCCCCCGCGTCCAGGGCCCGTACGGCGGCTTCGAGGAGCGAGTCGTACGGTCCGTCAGGCACCTCGGCAGCCGACTGGTCGGCACCCGCACCACCCGGCTCGGCGTCCGGGTCGACCACCAGGCCGGTCAGGCCGAAGCGCTCCTCGGCGACCTGCACCAGCTGGTCCAGGGTCTGCCGGATCTGCGCTTCGCCGGCCGCTCCCTGGAAGAGCGGCAGGGCCTGACCCGCGACGACGGCGAAGACGGCCGGGATCCCCTGGATCCCGAACTGCTGCATCAGCATCTGGTTGGCGTCGACGTCGATCTTGGCGAGCAGGAAGCGCCCGTTGTACTCGACGGCGAGCCGCTCGAGGACCGGGCTCAGCTGCTTGCAGGGCTCGCACCACTCGGCCCAGAAGTCGATGACGACGGGCACCTCGGCGGACCGCTGCAGGACATCCCGCTCGAACCCTGCTTCATCGACGTCGATGACGAGATCGGCCGGGGAGACGCCGCCGGCGCCGCCGCCCTGCCGTGCGGCCTGGGCTCGCGCCTGCTCCGCCTTCGCCTTGGCCTCCTGGGCCGCCTTCACCGCGGCGAGGTCGACGACTCCGCTCATGGACATGTTCCGTGGCTGCATGCGTCTATCCTCCCCCGTCAGCGCGCAGGTGTGAAAAGCGTGGTGAAAGCCGGTCGTAAGACGTGGTGTTCGGCGCCGGATCCCCACCCCGCGCCACGCCCGTGGTTTCGCTACGAGTCGTAGCGTAATGGCACCGAGTGCCTCGCCGCCAGCACCCCCCGGTGATCTACCTCACGCCCTCACACGGACCGTCGGTTCATGGTCAGTCGGTTTATGGTCAGTGGATGCAGAGCCGCACTCCTGCCACGCGCGCCACAGGACGCCCCCGCAGCGCCGCCGCGGACGCCGCGATCCTCGCGGCCACCCGGCAGGCGTTGGTGGAGCTCGGCTGGTCGAAGTTCACCATGGGAGACGTGGCGACGAGGGCGGGGGTTGCGAAGACGACCCTCTACCGCCGCTGGGCCGGCAAGAACGACCTCGTGGTCGACGCGGTGGCGGAACTCTTCGACGAACTGCGCCTGCCGCCCGACCGCGGCACCCTGGCCGCCGACATCGAGGGCGTGGTACTCCGCTTCGCCGCCCTCCTCGAGCGCCCCGAGGCCAGGACCGCTCTGATGGCCCTGATCGCCGAGTCGACGACGGACGAAGCGCTCCGAGCCCGCATCCGCTCCTCGATCGTCGACCGCCAGAAACGGCTCGTCCTGGAGGGCCGCGCACGTGCCCAGCAACGCGGGGAACTGCCGACCGAGGCCGACCCCGAAGCCGCGGCCCGCACCGCGGACCTCATCTTCGACGTGATCGCGGGCGCGGTGGTCCACCGCGCCCTGGTGAGCGCCGAGCCCGTAGACCCGGAATGGACCCGGTCCTTCACCACGCTCCTGCTGAACGGCCTGACCGCGGCGACACCCTGAGGTTCGTCTTCACCTGGGAGCCGAACGCACCCGCTCCCGCGTCCTCGAGGCTTCAGAACCCCGCCGGCTCCGTGTACACCCCCCACTCGTCCCGCAGCACCCCGCAGATCTCCCCCAGCGTCGCCTCGGCCCGTACGGCGTCCAGCATCGGCTCGATCATGTTCGAACCGTCTCGCGCGGCGGCGAGCATCGCGTCCAGGGCGGAGCGCACGGCGCCCTCGTCCCGTGCGGCCTTGCGGGCGCCGAGTGCCCGGACCTGTTCCCGTTCGACCTCGTGGCTGACCCGCAGGATCTCCAGGTCGCCGGTGACCGACCCGGTGTGGACGTTGACTCCCACGACCCGCTTGTCGCCCTTCTCCAGGGCCTGCTGGTACTGGAAGGCGGACTCGGCGATCTCGCCGGTGAACCAGCCGTCCTCGATGCCGCGCAGGATGCCGGAGGTGATCGGGCCGACGGGGTGCCGGCCGTCGGGGTGGGCCCGCAGGCCTCGTTCCTTGATCTGCTCGAAGATTTTCTCGGCGTCCGCCTCGATCCGGTCCGTCAGCTGCTCGACGTACCAGGAACCGCCCAGCGGATCGGCCACGTTGGCGACGCCGGTCTCCTCCATCAGCACCTGCTGGGTGCGCAGCGCGATCTCCGCCGCCTGCTCGGAGGGCAGCGCGAGGGTCTCGTCCAGGGCGTTGGTGTGCAGGGAGTTGGTGCCGCCGAGCACCGCCGCGAGCGCCTCGACCGCCGTACGTACGACGTTGTTGTACGGCTGCTGGGCCGTCAGGGAGACGCCGGCCGTCTGCGTGTGGAAGCGCAGCCACTGCGCCTTCTCGGACGTCGCCCCGTACACGTCCCGCATCCAGCGCGCCCAGATCCTGCGTGCCGCGCGGAACTTGGCGATCTCCTCGAAGAAATCGACGTGCGCGTCGAAGAAGAAGGACAGGCCGGGGGCGAAGACGTCCACGTCGAGCCCGCGGCTCAGCCCCAGCTCCACGTATCCGAAGCCGTCCGCCAGCGTGTACGCCAGCTCCTGCGCGGCCGTCGAGCCGGCCTCGCGGATGTGGTAGCCGGAGACGGACAGCGGCTTGTACGCGGGGACCCCGGCGGCGCAGTACTCCATGAGGTCGCCGATCAGGCGCAGATGGGGTTCCGGCTGGAAGAGCCACTCCTTCTGCGCGATGTACTCCTTGAAGATGTCGGTCTGGAGGGTCCCGTTGAGCACCCCCGGATCCACACCCTGCCGCTCGGCGGCGACGAGGTACATGCAGAAGACGGGCACGGCCGGCCCGCTGATGGTCATGGACGTGGTCACGTCGCCCAGCGGGATGTCCTTGAACAGGACCTCCATGTCGGTGGCCGAGTCGATGGCGACCCCGCAGTGTCCGACCTCGCCGAGCGAGCGCGGGTCGTCGGAGTCGCGTCCCATGAGGGTCGGCATGTCGAAGGCCACGGACAGTCCGCCCCCGCCGTTGGCGAGGATCATCTTGTAGCGCTCGTTGGTCTGCTCGGCGTTGCCGAACCCGGCGAACTGCCGGATGGTCCAGGTGCGGCCCCGGTACCCGGTCGCGTACAGACCTCGGGTGAAGGGGTACTCCCCCGGCCACCCGATCCGTTCGAAGCCCTCGTACCGGTCGCCCGGCCGCGGCCCGTACACCGGCTCGACCGGATCTCCGGAGAGCGTGGTGAAGTCGGCCTCACGCTTGCGTGCGGTGTCGTATCGGGTCTGCCAGCGTCGGCGGCCCTCTTCGATGGCGTCAGCGTCCATACCCCCAAATTTACTAGGACGTCCTAGTAAATGTCGACGGCACACCGCCATACGTGTTCCGTACGGCGGAATGTGTCCGGGTGCGCCGGACCACGACGGCACACCGGCTGGAGTCGGACCGGCCCACGCCCGGGCGTCCGACGGTCATGCCCTGGCTTATGCCTTGGCGGCCACCGGCGCGTCCTCGGCGATCTTCGCCTCCAGCTCACGCGTGACCTTGCGCTCCACGAAGAAGGCGGCCGTGGGGATGGTCCCCGCCAGCAGCACCCACAGCTGCTTGGCGACCGGCCACTTCGCCTTGGAGCCCAGGTCGAAGGCGAAGACCAGGTAGACGACGTACAGCCAGCCGTGCGCGATGCCCACGACGCGGGTGAAGCTGTCGGCGCCGTCCATGTCGAGCAGGTACTTGGCGATCACACCGAGGGTCAGCAGAACCAGCAGCACACCGGTGACGTAGGCCATGACGCGGTAGCGGGTCAGCACGCTCTTTTTCATGCGTACGAGCGTAACCACGCACTCCGGGAGATCTTGCCCGGGGTCAGCGCCCAGGTTCCGTGCCCGGGTCAGGCCTCGTCGAAGTCGTGCGCCGACACCCGCAGCGGTCTGAGCATCGCGAAGATCTCGCCGCACTCCTCGGCGTCGTACGCCCCGAGCCCGAAGTCCATCGCCATCAGGTCGCGGGTGGCTGCCTCGACGACCTCGCGGCCCTTGTCGGTGATCACGGCGAGGGTGCCGCGGCCGTCGTTGGGGTTGGGCTTCCGGGCCACCAGACCCGACTTCACCAGGCGGTCCACCGTGTTGGTCACGGACGTCGGGTGCACCATGAGCCGCTCGCCGATCTTGGACATGGTCAGCTCGCCGGCCTTGGAGAAGGTGAGCAGCACCAGCGCCTCGTAGCGCGCGAACGTCAGTCCGTACGGCTTGACCACCGCGTCGACCTCGGCGAGCAGGATCTGGTGCGCGCGCATGATCGAGGTGATCGCGGCCATGGACGGCACGTTTCCCCAGCGCTGCTTCCAGAGTTCGTCGGCGCGCGCGATGGGATCGAAGGGAAGACTGAGCGGCTTCGGCACGCCTTTGACCTTACCGGCCGGTCACATGCCGGTCAGCCCCGTCCCGCCCATCGGTCCGCCGTACTTCCAGGGCCGGCAGCGCGCAGCAGACCGTACCGAGCACTGCGGCCCCTCCGACCACGGTCCCGACCGTCCAGAACTCGGCCGCGACCCCGGCGAGCGCCATGCCCACTCCCTGGATCGTCATCAGCCCCGCGGTGTGCACGGTCATCGCCCGGCCGCGCAGTTCCCCGGGCACGGCGTCCACGAACCAGCGGTCCACGCCCAGGGTGTACGCCCCGCTCAGCCCGGTGACCAGCAGCGCCGCCAGGATCCAGCCGAGGCCCGGGGCCGACGGGTAGACCAGCAGCGGCAGCAGTCCGCCGGCCGCGAGCGGCAGCGCGACCCGGGACCGGGCGGCGGGCGTCAGAACCGCCCCGGCGTACACCTCGCCGGCGATCGTCCCGACCGGCATCGCGCACATCAGCAGTCCGACGCCCGCGGTGCCGACGCCGATCTCGTCGGCGTACGCCGCCGCCAGCGCCTCGGGCGCGACCACGAACAGCGGCGGCGTCCACAGGAGCAGCAGCAGCGCGCGGATCCTGCGGTGGCCCAGGACCTGCCGGGCGCCCGCGAGCGAGTACCGCATCAGCGAGCCGCCCCCGGCCCGTGCGGGCCTGCGCCGGGTGCGCAGGCGCAGCAGCAGCGCGGAGCTGAGGAACGTGCACACCGTGATCACCAGCGCGCCGCGCGGGGAGACGACCGTGGTCGCGGGTCTGGAAACTGGCCGGGGCGAACGGTCCGGCCGGCGACGGCCAGGTGACCGTGGACATCGACGGCGTGCTCGTCCTCGCGCACTCCGAGAAGCAGGACGCCACCGCGACCTGGAAGAAACCCTTCGCCATCATCCGCTCGTCGCTGCGCCGTTCCCCGCGCCCCTGAAAGCCCTGAAGGTCCTGAAGGCGAAAAACTGGGGCGTAGCCCCGTCTTTCAGGGGCGCGGGGAACTGCGCGACCAGCCCCCACCCACCCGCAGGCGAACACGCACCCGCGGCTCCCATTACTCCCGGGGGAGTAATTCGCACCCTCCGCCACCCCAGGCAGTACCCGCAGGCTCCCCCTCCCGTCCGACGTAAACCCCTCCCCGTGCCGGAAGGCTGACAGCTGAAACGGTAGTCGTCGTAGCGAGGGAGATCTGCTCATGACGGTCGGGAAGACAACCACGAAGGGCGTGGGACGCAGGCGGGCCGTGCCCTGGGCGCTGCTCGGGTTATGGGTGGCCGTGCTCGCGCTGGTCGGCCCGTTCGCGGCGAAGCTCGGCGAAGTGCAGCACGACCGGGCCACCGACTACCTGCCCTCCAGCGCCGACTCGACCCAAGTGGCCCGGATACAGGACGCGCTGCCCGGGGGCGAGAGCACCGAGATGGTGATTGTGTATCACCGGGGCGGCGGGCTGAGCGCCGACGACCGGCGGGTGGCGGCCGGGCAGGTCGAGGAGATCGCCGGAGCGCATGAGCTGGTCGGCGGGGCGCCCGAGGGGATTCCGTCCGACGACGGTACGACCCTCATGTACCCCGTCGTCAGCAACGAGCCCGGGAGCGACGAGAAGCTGCGGGACGCGCTCGTCGAGGACGTCCGGGGCATCGCCCGCGGCCAGGACGGGCTGAGCGTCGAGGTGGGCGGCACCGGAGCGCTCGGCACCGACGCCGGGAAGGTCTACGACTCACTCGGCGGCCCACTGCTCTACACCACCGTCGCCGTCGTCGCCCTCCTGCTGATCCTGATCTACCGCAGCCCGGTGCTGTGGCTCGTGCCGCTCGTCGTCGCCGGCATTGCCGACTACATGTCGATGGGTGTCGCGTACGGGCTCAACCAGGCCTTCGGTACCACCGTCACGGGCCAGAGCTCCGGCGTGATGACGATCCTCGTGTTCGGCGCGGGCACCGACTACGCACTGCTGCTCGTCTCCCGCTACCGGGAGGAACTGCGGCGCATCGAGCGCCCGTACGAGGCCATGGTCGCCGCCCTGCGCGGCTGCGGGCCCGCCGTGCTCGCCTCCTCCGGCACCGTCGCCGCCGGGCTGCTGTGCCTGCTCGCCGCCGACCTCAACAGCAGCCGCGGCATGGGCCCGCTCGGCACGGTCGGCGTGCTGTGCGCGCTGATCGCGATGCTGACACTGCTCCCCGCCGTCCTCGTACTGCTCGGGCGGCGGGTCTTCTGGCCGCTCGTACCGGCCTACGGCAGCGAACCCACACAGCGACGGAGCCTCTTCGCGGCGATGGGCGACTCCGCCGGACGCAGGCCGCTGACCGTGCTGGCGACCGGAGCCGTCCTGCTCGGCGCGCTCGCCCTCGGCACGCTCAACCTGCCGGGACCGGTCAAGCAGGAGGACTCCTTCGTCACCAAGCCGGAGGCCGTCACCGCCATGGAGACCCTCGCCAGGGCCTACCCCGAGCGCGGCACCCAGCCCATCGACGTGATCACCCCGGCGGACCGCGCCGACCGGACCCTCGCGGCGATCCGGGCCACCCGGGGAGTCGAGAGCGCCGAGAAGGGCCGTACCGGAGGCGGCTGGGCCGAGATCTCCGTCATCGCGAAGGACACACCCCAGTCGGCGGGAGAGACCGCCACCATCAAGTCCCTGCGCAGCGAACTGAAGGGCTCGTACGTCGGCGGGGACAGCGCCCAGCAGATCGACCTGGAGGACACCAACAGCCGGGACACGAAGATCGTCGTACCCCTGGTCCTCGTCTCGGTGCTGCTCATCCTGTTCGTCCTGCTGCGCAGTCTCGTCGCGCCGCTCATCCTGGTGGCCGCCGTGGTCGCGGTCTGGGGCGCGGCCCTCGGGATCGCCGGGCTGGTCCTCGGGCCGGTCCTCGGCATCAAGGGAACCGATCCGGGGCTCGGGCTGCTGTCCTTCGTGTTCCTCGTCGCCCTCGGCGTCGACTACGGCATCTTCCTCATGCACCGGATGCGGGAGGAGTCCCTGGCCGGCGCGGAACCGGCCGCCGCCGCGCTCACCGCCCTGCGGAGCACAGGCGCCGTCATCGCCTCGGCCGGCCTGGTCCTCGCCGCGACCTTCGCCGTGCTGATGAACATGGGGCTCGTGCAACTCGTCGAACTCGGCTTCGTGATCGCCGTCGGCGTACTCCTCGACACCTTCCTCGTACGGACGTACCTGGTGACCAGTGCCAGCGTCGCCCTGCGCCGGAAGATGTGGTGGCCGGGCGGCCTCTCCCGCGAACCCGCGCCCGGCGCCGGGCCGTCCGAACCGACCGAGCCGCCGCGGCAGCCGGAACAGGTCGGCGCGCCCTGACCTGCCGGGCCCACCACAGCCGACCGGGCGCCTCTCCTGCCTTCTGCCGGAGGGGCGCCCCCGTGACGGAAGATGGAGTCGTGCAAGATCAGGGAGCGACCTCAGCCGCAGGGGACCTGAGAACCACCGTCGTACGGGGTGACGCGCGGCCCCGCCGGATCGAGCGCGTCATGGCGGTCGTCAACCGGGACCCGCTCACCGCGCCGCACCGCACCCGCAACGACGCGCTCCTCGCCGTCGGTGTCGCCGTGCTGGCCGTCGTCTTCGCGTTGCTCCTCGAAGACGGACTCCCGCTCGGTCCGCCCGGCTGGGCCCTGCTGGCCGGCGCCCATGTGCCGCTCGTGTGGCGGCGCAGCCGTCCGCTGCTCGTGCTGCTCGCGGTGGCGGCCTGCGTCACCCCGTACCACGCCCTCGACTACAACCACGCCGTACCGATCCCCGCGACCCTCCTGGCGCTCTACACGGTCGCGGCGACCGGCACGGTACGCCGCTCGCTGCTCACCGCTGTCGTCGTCCTCGGCCCGACGCTGATCATCAACAGCTTCACCAACCCGGACGGGGCACTGGAGCTCCTGCGGATCTCCGGCTGGGTCATCGCGGTCCTGTTCTTCGGCGTCGACGCCCGTTTCTACCGCCAGTACGTCGCCTCCATCGTCGAGCGGGCCGAGCGGGCCGAACGGACCCGCGAGGAGGAGGCGCGGCGCCGGGTCGTCGAGGAGCGGCTGCGGATCGCCCGCGACCTGCACGACCTGCTCGCGCACAGCATCACCCTGATCGGTGTGCGGACGTCCGTGGCGGCCCACGTCCTCACCGCGGATCCGGACCGGCTCGACCGCAAGGCGGTCGCCCAGGCGCTCGACGACATCGCGGAGACCTGCCGGACGGCCCGGGGCGAGTTGCGTACGACGCTGGAGGTGCTGCGGGCGAACGAGGTGAGCGTGAGTGTCGGAGGGGAACGGGAGTGGGTGGCCGAACCCGGCTCCGGATCGAGTTCCGGTTCCGGGCTCGGCTCTCCGGACGGGCGCGGGCCGCTGCCCGGGCTCGACGGGCTGGGCGCGCTCGCGGAGGCGGCCAGGGTGGCCGGAACCAAGGTCGAACTGTCCGTCCACGCGGACGGCGTACCGCCCTCGGTGGGCGCCGCCGCCTACCGGATCGTGCAGGAGGCTCTCACCAACGCCGTACGCCACGGGGGCCGCGACGACCTGACCGTCCGGGTGGGACTGCGGGCGGCGGAGGGGACCCTGCGGGTGACCGTCACCGACGACGGGACGGGCCAGGGGACGGGACACGGGGTGAGTAGCGCGGTGCGCAACGGGGTGGGGCATGGGCAGGGAGCCGTCGGCGGCGCGCCGGGGTTCGGGCTCGTCGGGATGCGTGAGCGGGCCCGTAGCGTGGGCGGCACACTGGACGCCGGACCGGGCCCCACCGTGGGCTTCGAAGTGACCGCCGAGTTGCCGCTGCCCCGGGAGGAGCCCTCGTGACGGCCCCAAAGCCGATCCGCGTACTGCTCGCCGACGATCAGACCCTCGTACGGGCCTCGTTCGCGATGCTCGTCGCGTCCGCCGGGGACATGGAGGTCGTCGCCGAGGCGGGCACCGGGCGGCAGGCCGTGGACCTCGCCCGTTCCGCGAGGGCCGACCTCGTCGTGATGGACATCCGCATGCCCGACCTGGACGGCATCGAGGCGACCCGGCTCATCGCCGCCGACGAGGACCTGGCGGGCGTGAAGGTGCTCGTCCTGACGACGTACGACACCGACGAGCACATCGTCGACGCGCTGCGGGCCGGGGCGTCCGGCTTCCTGGTGAAGGACATCCGGCCGGCCGAACTCCTCGACGCCATCCGGACCGTGGCCGCCGGGGACTCCCTGCTCTCGCCAGGACCCACCTCACGGCTCATCGCCCGTTTCCTGCGCGCACCCGACACGACGACGTCAGCGGTGGGCGGCCCGGACGGGCTGTCCGAGCGGGAGCGGCAGGTGCTCACCCTGGTCGCGCGCGGGTTCAACAACACCGAGATCGCCGAAGCGCTGGGGCTCAGCCCGCTCACCGCGAAGACCCATGTCAGCCGGATCATGGGCAAGTTGGGGGCACGTGACCGGGTGCAGCTGGTGATAGGGGCGTACGAGTCGGGGCTCGTGATACCCGGGGCGGTCTGAGCGCCGCCGCCAAGTCCTGTCCCTACGAGGCTGTTTGGCTGCAGAGGCATTGCCCTGTCCCTCGGTGCGCGCTAGTTCCGCCGAGGACATGACATCCCACGTCCTGTGCCCGATGCCCGATGCCCGATGCCCGATGCCCTAGCCTCGCGCTTTCATGAGCGGGTTCGTCCATGCCTTGATCAAATATGCGGAGAGTGCTTCTGAACTGCAACGATGGGACTTGTCGAGAGTCCTGTCAGCTGCTCGGAAAGAAGCACTCTCCAGGTGAGCAGGCGTATCGCGTTGTACTTGCGTGTCCGCGTCGAGGGCAGCGGCAACGGGACGGTCTGGCAGGCCGGGGCGGTGCTGCTGGTCGAGACGGTCCGCAAGTCCGGTCTGGACACCGCGATATCGACGGCGTTGGCGCCCGTCATCACCCACGCGATCGGCAGGCTGCACGCTCTCCCGAACCCCGGCTGACCAGCAACTCGACCGTCCCGACAATCCGCCCCACCGCCCGGCGAAGTGGAACCCGGCGCCCACCCGACACGAGAGCCAGGCCCTCAGCCTGCACCAAACCTGAAAAGACCGCACCTCGCAAACACAGAGTCCCCGTCAGCACACCGACGAGGACTCATGAACGATTGAGGCTAGGGTCCGTCTCCCCGACCAGCGCGGGCAGACCGCACCGCTCGGCCAGCCGCACCACCGGCTCCAGCCCGCCGTACGCGATCAGGTTCGGATCATCGAACGCGGATGAGACCGCCACCGCGGCATGGGAAGAATGCATCTCGGAAGTGCCTTGCCGATCGTGGCCTGATGCGGTCCTAGAGAAACCCCATCATCGCAGGTCGCAAGGCACTTCTTCCTTTATGGGTGAACCATCCACGGGCATCAAGCCGGTGGATCCGGGCTGAGCCGACGTCGGCGCCCCTGTGAACCCGGAGGAATCCTGGGGATCCTCGTACAAGCCGCTACGCGGACAGGTGGCGCTCCACCGTCTCCACCTTGGAGGTGAGACCGTCCGTCACTCCGGGGCGGATGTCGGCCTTGAGGACCAGTGACACGCGTGGTGCCCGGGCCTCCACGGCCGCCACGGCGCGCTTGACGACGTCCATGACCTCGTCCCACTCACCCTCGATCGAGGTGAACATCGCGTCGGTGCGGTTCGGCAGCCCGGACTCGCGGACCACCCGGACGGCGTCGGCGACGTACTCCCCCACGTCCTCGCCGACTCCCAGCGGCGTCACGGAGAAGGCGACGATCATGCGCCGACAACCCCTTCCTTCTCCTGGCGGGCGCGGGAGGCGATGACCGCGTCCTCGGCCTCGCGGCGCAACTTGCGCTCGGCGAAGAAGCCGCCGGTGGGCAGGACCGAGAGGACGAAGTAGAGCACGCCGGTCTTCAGCGGCCACTTCGTGCGGTTCCAGGCGTCCGCCCAGAAGATCACGTACAGGATGAAGAGAACGCCGTGGATCATGCCCATCACGGGGACCGCGTTGAAGTCCGTGGTGCGCTTGAGCACCGAGCAGACCAGCAGGAGCAGGAAGGAGACGGCCTCGGGGGCGGAGACCAGGCGGAGGCGGCGGAGGGCGGTGGCGGTCTTGATGTCCACGGGTCACCTTCGGTGGGAGAGACGTCGGACGGTGGATGGTGGGAACGGTGTTTGTGAATGCGAGCACAAACGTTCGCCCATTGTGGCAAACGGCTCCCGGTCGGTGGGCGACGGCCCCCTCGGGGCCGGGCTTCGCCTCCCTCAGGGGTGACTGCTGGCGCTTGACCGTGTACGAGTGCGCATTCGTCAGCATGAGTGAGGACGGACTTCCGGCCGACAGGAACGGGAGTTCTTCCGTCGAATGCGTGACCTTCGCGTGCGGTGGTCGTTGAGTGCGGTGACAGGGTCTTCGATGCCGGGTGGGGGTGAGGGGTTTGGGCGGGCTGCGGGAGGTG
Organism: Streptomyces violaceoruber; assembly: GCA_000720805.1. Lineage (GTDB taxonomy): Bacteria > Actinomycetota > Actinomycetes > Streptomycetales > Streptomycetaceae > Streptomyces > Streptomyces cellulosae_A. Next base: position 258,884 of record JODI01000003.1, on the reverse strand, counting down.
GCGGCGCCGTTCCTGGTGCCCGGCCCTTCGGGGGTTGCGGTCCGGGACCGCCTCAAGGGCCTGACCGCCGACGACGAGAAGGTGCTGCGCCTGGTCGGGGACCACCTGGGCACGCTGGCCTCCCGTGATCTGAAGACGCGGTGTGCGGACGGTCTGGAGCACGACGGCGATCGGTGGGCCGAGCGGAAGCGGGAGCTGACCGGCCGGTCGTCGTCGCGGTGGGCGGGGTCGCTCACGAAGGCCACACACGATCAGTGGGCGCTGGCCCGGCGCGGCCAGGCCGCGCACCTGAACAGCCTGGAAGCCGGGGTCGACACAGTCCGGCGCCGGCTGTCGCTGCCGGTCGGGGCGAAGGGGACGAAGCGGGCGGCGGGCGGCTACCGCAGCCAGAAGGAGTGGTTCGCCAAGAGTCGCCGCCTGCGGGTGCTGGAAGACCGGCTGGAACGGGAGCGGGCCGACCGGGAGGCCGGACGGGTACGGGTGGTACGCGGCGGGAAACGGCTGCTGACCACCCGCCACCACCTGGAGCAGGCCCAGCTCACCCAGGACGCGTGGCGCCGCCGGTGGGAAGCCTCCCGCCGCTTCCTCCAGGCCGACGGCGAGTCCGGCAAGCGGTACGGCAATGAGACCATCCGTGTCAGCCCGGACGGGAAGGTGAGCATCCGGCTCCCGGCCCCGCTGGCCCACCTCGCCAATGCCCCGCACGGCCGCTACGTCCTCGCCGCGCGCGTCACGTTCCCGCACCGGGGCGAGACCTGGCGCGACCGCATCACCGTGAACCGGGCCGTGGCCTACCGCATCCACGAAGACACCGACCGCGACCGCTGGTACCTGACCGCGTCCTGGACCATCCCGCCCGTCCAGAGGGTGCCCCTGGCCACCGCACGGGCGAACGGCCTGGTCGGCGTGGACACCAACGCCGACCACCTCGCCGCCTGGCGTCTCGACGCACACGGCAACCCCGTCGGCCAGCCACTGCGCTTCGGCTACGACCTCACCGGCACCGCCGACCACCGCGACGCCCAGATCCGCCACGCCCTCATCCGCCTCCTGCACTTCGCCCAACGCCACGGACTCGCCCTCGCGGTGGAGGATCTCGACTTCAGTACGGAGAAGACCCGCGAGAAGCACGGCCGCCGCAAGCGGTTCCGCAAGCTGATCTCCGGGATGCCCGTGGCCAGGCTGCGGGCCCGGCTCGTGTCCATGGCGGCCGAACTCGGCATCCCCGTCATCGCCGTCGACCCCGCCTACACCAGCAAGTGGGGAGCCCAGCACTGGCAAAAGCCCCTCACCACCACCACCAGGAAGACCACCCGCCACGACGCGGCCGCCGTGGCCATCGGAAGACGCGCCCTGGGACACCCGATCCGGCGACGGACAGCACCGCCCCCACACGACCGGAGTGATCGTATGGGGCATCGGACCGTCCAGGCCCGACCGGAAGCCCCGGGGCGTGAGGGAAACCGCCCCCGCATCCCCGGACCACGGACACGATCCGTACGGCCCGGACGCGGAGCGAACGCGGTGGACCAGAACACCCAACACCGTTCGGGGTGTTCGGCTGAGCACGAGTCCTGGCAACAGGGCTCATTCCCGCTCAGTCTTTAGGAACGGTGTGATCAGGGTGCGCCTCCCCCCCCCGTAGACCCTGTTGGCGGAGCCTCCCGACGGCTACCTTCGCTCCGTGGCGATGTTCCGACTTCAAGGCAGCAAGGTGCTCGCCGTCGACATGACCGGGGACGCCGTGAAGGCGAAGAACGGCTCGATGGTCGCGTACGACGGTCAAATGGACTTCAAGAAGCTCAGCGGCGGCGGTGAGGGCATCCGGGGGATGGTGACCCGGCGGATCACCGGCGAGCAGATGACACTGATGGAGGTGAAGGGGCACGGGACGTGCTGGTTCGCGGACCGGGCCTCGGAGATCAACCTCGTCGCCCTCCAGGGCGACAAGCTCTACGTGGAGTCGAGCAACCTGCTCGCGACCGACTCGACCCTGCGCACGGGCACGTCGTTCACGGGGGTGCGCGGGGCCTCGCAGGGCAACGGGCTGTTCACGACGACGATCGAGGGACACGGCCAGGCCGCGATCATGTCGGACGGGCCCGCGGTCGTGCTGCGGGTCAGCGCGCAGTACCCGCTGACCGTCGACCCGGGGGCGTACATCGCCCACCAGGGCAACCTGCGCCAGTCCTTCCAGTCCGGCGTGACGTTCCGCACGTTCATGGGCGAGGGCGGCGGCGAGGCCTTCCAGATCCGCTTCGAGGGGGACGGCCTGGTGTACGTCCAGCCGAGCGAGCGGAACACGATCGCGGGGGACGTCTGACATGGCCTTGCGTGAGATCAACTCCAAGATGGTCGAGGCGACCGTCATGCCCGGACAGCGGCTGTTCAGTCAGCGCGGGGCGATGCTCGCCTACCGGGGCGAGGTGTCCTTCACCCCGAACATCCAGGGCGGCCAGGGCGGCGTCATGTCGATGATCGGACGGCGGGTGGCCAACGAGGCGACGCCGCTGATGACCGTCGAGGGCAGCGGCACCGTGCTGTTCGGGCACGGCGGCCACCACGTCCAGGTGATCACCATGACCGGCGACACCCTGTACGTGGAGGCGGACCGGCTGCTCGCCTTCGAGGGCACCCTGGAGCAGGGCACGATGTTCATGGGCTCCCAGGGCGGCGTCATGGGCATGGTCCGCGGCCAGGTCACCGGCCAGGGCCTGTTCACGACCACGCTGCGCGGGCACGGCGCGGTGGCGGTGATGGCGCACGGCGGGGTCATCGAGGTCCCGATCACCCCGCAGCGCCCGGTCCACGTCGACCCGCAGGCCTACGTCGCCCACCACGGCGACGTCCGCAACAAGCTGTCCACCGCGCTGGGCTGGCGGGACATGGTCGGCCGCGGCTCCGGAGAGGCGTTCCAGCTGGAGCTCAGCGGCAACGGCGCGGTGTACGTCCAGGCCTCGGAGGAGAAACTGTGAGCATGTACGGGGCTCCGGGCGGCGGCCCGACGGTCTACGACCCCATGACCCTGCCGGTCGACGACAATGTCAACAACTACACCTTCTGCGTGGAGCTCAAGGGGAGCCAGTGGTTCCTGCAGAAGGGGAAGATGATCGCCTACTACGGCCAGATGGACTTCAACGGCATCGGGCACGGCCGGCTGGACCGCCTCGTCCGTACGTCCTTCCATTCGCCTCTGCACGCCGCCGACTGGGTCGTGGCGGAGGGCTCGGGCAAGATGCTCCTGGCCGACCGGGCCTTCGACGTGAACTCCTACGACCTCGACAACGGCAACCTGACCATTCGCTCGGGCAACTTGCTCGCTTTTCAGCCAAGTCTTGCCCTCAAACAGTCGATCGTGCCCGGTTTTCTGACACTCATCGGAACCGGAAAGTTCGTGGCCGCGTCCAACGGACCGGTGGTGTTCATGGAGCCCCCCATCCGGGTGGACCCGCAAGCGCTTGTCGGATGGGCCGACTGCCCCTCCCCGTGCCATCACTACGACCACGGGTACATGACCGGCCTGATGGGCGGTCTACGTGCGATGACGGGCGTCGGTGGGGCCTCCGGCGAGGAGCACCAGTTCGAGTTCGTCGGGGCCGGCACGGTCCTGCTGCAGTCGTCGGAGGCGCTCATGGCCGAGCAGGCCACGGGGGCGGTTCCGCAGCAGGCCGGAGTGCCCGGCGGGGGCGGCGGTCCGATGGGCCCCGGACAGCAGCCGGGGGTACCGCGCCTTCCCGGACAGCTGGGGGACCTCCAGCGTCGCTTCGGGCTGTGAGCGGTAGTCTGCGGAGTGTGACGTCGAACGTGTGCGCGTCGACGTCACACCACCCTCACTAGTTCGCCTTTCAACCTTTTAGGTAGACTTCATTCATGGAGACCGAGACGGCCACGCGCTGGCTGACCGATGCGGAGCAGTGCGCCTGGCGCACCCACCTGGAGGTCAACAGGCTGTTGACGTACCAGCTCGAAAAGGACCTGCAGCCGTTCGGCCTGACAATGAACGACTACGAGATCCTGGTGAATCTCTCCGAGTCGGAGGACGTACGGATGCGGATGAGCGACCTCGCGTCCGCCACCCTCCAGTCCAAGAGCCGCCTCTCCCACCAGATCACACGCATGGAGAACGCGGATCTCGTGCGGCGCGAGAACTGCGAGTCGGACCGCCGGGGTCTGTACGCGGTCCTCACCGAGCACGGCATGGAGACGATGAAGAAGGTCGCGCCCCATCATGTGGAGTCTGTGCGGAGGCACTTCATCGACCTGCTGGACCCCGAGACCATGACGGAACTCGACAAGGCCCTCAAGCCCATCGCGGACCACCTCCGCGGGCAGCGGGGACGTCCGTGACCCCGACGTGCGCTAGGTGACCGGCAGGCGGAGCTCGAACAGGGCTCCGCCCGTCGGCGCGTCACGCACCGTGAGCGTTCCGCCGTGCCGTACGGCGACGTCCCGGGCGATGGCCAGGCCGAGCCCGGCACCCCCGTCGTCCCGGCTGCGGGCGTCGTCGAGCCGTACGAACCGCTCGAATATCCGCTCCCGGTCCGCCTCGGGCACCCCGTCCCCGTCGTCGGCGACCTCGACGACGGCCCACTCCCCCGCCCGCCGCACACTCACCCGAACGGCCGACCGGGCATGCCGCCCCGCGTTGTCGAGCAGGTTGGTGAGCAGCCGCCCCAGCTGCCCCCGCGACCCTGCCACCTCCACGTCCCCCGCCGCCTCCACATGCGCGCCGGTCCGCCCCTCGGCCTTCTCCCGCGCCAGATCCGCGAGGTCGAACCGCGCCCCGCCCGCCGGCTTCTCCCCCGCGTCCAGCCGGGCGAGCAGCAGCAGGTCGGCGGCGAGGCCCTGCAGTCGTACGGTGTCCTCGACCGCTCCCGCCAGGTCCAGCAGCTCCGGGTGCGCGGCGCCCACCTCGAGCTGGGTGCGGAGGCTGGCGATCGGGCTGCGCAGCTCGTGGGAGGCGTCGGCGACGAACCGGCGCTGACGCTCCACGGAGGTCTCCAGCGCGGCCAGCGTCTCGTTGGTGGTGCGGGCGAGGCGGGCCACCTCGTCGTGCGTGTCCGGCACCGGGACGCGGCGCGCGAGGTCCTCGGAGGCGGTGATCGCGGCCATCTGGCCCCTGATGCCCTCGACCGGGCGCAGGGCACGGCGGGTGACCAGCCAGGTCACGGCGGCGACGACGGCGAGCAGCAGCGGGAAGCCGATCAGCATGACCGTCAGCGCGGTGCTCACGGCGCCCTGTTCGGCGGAGAGGGGGGCGCCCGCGTAGACGGTGAGCGTGCCGTGCTTGTCGGTCGCCACCTTCACGGCGGCGAAGCGGTAGTCGGCGGTGTCCTGGTCGACGGTCGCGGAGCCGTTGCGGAACGTGGTGGAGTCGTCGAGCTCGCCGGGTTCCAGGGCGTCGGCGTCGTCGTTGGAGTCGTCGTCGTTGGAGTCGTCGTCCTCGTCGCCGGCATCCGAGGTCTTCGGCTTCTGCGGCCTTACGTCCGGCGTGCCCGTGCCGTCGATCCGCTGCAAGTCCTCGCTGACGGCGAGCAGCGTGCCGTTCTCGTCGACCACCTGCACGGGACCGTCGTCGCCGTCCAGGGACACCTGGTCGGCCCTCTTCCCCAGGGCCAGCTCGGAGGCGACCGTCCGCGCGGAGTGTTCCGCCTCCGTACCGGTATGGCCGATCAGGTTGGAGCGCAGGGACAGCAGTACGGCCGTCCCGGCGGCGACCAGCGCCACCGCGACGACGAGGGAGGCGGCCAGGGTCGCCCGGGCCCGTACGGAACCGAGCAGGCGTCTCATCGCTGCTGTGCCTCCAGCCGGTAGCCGGCGCCGCGGACCGTCCGGATGAGCCCGGCACGCAGCTTGCGCCTCAGGGTGCTGACGTACACCTCGACGATGTTCGGATCCCCCTCGTACGCGAAGTCCCAGACGTGGTCCAGGATCTCGGCCTTGGACACCACCTCGCCGGGCCGCAGCACCAGCTGCTCCAGGACGGCGAACTCCTTCGCGGTGAGGGTGACCTCGTCCTCGGCGAGGAACACCCGGTGGGCGGCGGTGTCGACCTTGAGGTCGCCGTGGACGCGCACGGGCGAGGCCCCCGCGCCGCCCTGCCCGCCACGTCGCAGCAGCGCCTTGACGCGGGCGACGAGGACGACGTACGAGAACGGTTTGGTGAGGTAGTCGTCGGCGCCGGTGTCCAGGCCCTCCGCCTCGTCGTACTCGCCGTCCTTGGCGGTGAGCATCAGGATCGGCACCTCGTGCCCGGCGGCGCGCAGCGCGGCGCAGACCCGGTAGCCGTTGAGGCCGGGCAGCATGATGTCGAGGATCACGAGGTCGTACGTCCCCTCGGTGGCCTGGTGCAGGCCCTCCCGCCCGTCATGGACGACGTCCACGGCGTAGCCCTCGGCGGTGAGTCCCCTGGCGAGCGACAGGGCGAGCCGCTTTTCGTCCTCCACGATCAACAATCGCATGCCCTAAAGGTTCGCAAAGGGAAGCTGAAGATCACTTCAGGGGGCTTCAGGCGGGCTTCAGGGCCTGTCAGAGAGGTTGGTTCTCGTCGGAACGCAACAAGACGACCAACTCGGGAGGAATCCCTCATGAAGCGCAACATCGTCATCGCCACCGTCGCCGCCGCGGCCCTGGTCGGAAGCGGTACGGCAACGGCCCTGGCGGTCTCCGGCGACGACGGGGCCGCGGCCACGCGGGCGTCGAACGCGCGGGTGACGGACGACGACGCGCAGGACAGTGGCGTACGGCAGGACGACGACGGACTGAAGGACGGGGACGACGACGGCCGGGACGACGACGCCGCGCAGGCGGCGTCCGCCAAGGTGACGGCCGCCGACGCGATCTCCGCCGCCCTGCGGCAGACGCCGGGGACCGCCGTCTCCGCCGACCTCGACGACGATGACGACGGGTCCGTGGCCTGGGAGGTCGACGTGCTCGCCAAGGACGACGCCTGGCACAGCGTCCGGATCGACCCCGGCACCGGGAAGGTCCTCTCCTCCCACGCCGAGCACGAGGACGACACCGCCCAGGTGCGGGCCGCCCTGAAGGGCGCGTCCACGTCGGCGACGGAGGCCGCGAAGGCCGCCGCGGCCAAGGGCAAGGTGACGTCGGTGGATCTCGACGAGGACGGCGCGTCCAAGGCCTGGGAGGCGGAGACCCGCGCGGCCGACGGGGCGGAGCAGGACTGGCTGGTCGACCTGAAGACCGGCAAGGTCACCGCGGACCACTCGGACGACGACTGACGGCGTCCTGAGTGTCCTGAGCCGCCTGCGCCGCCTGAGGGGCCTGCAGGGCCCCGTCCGCGAACGCCGGAGGCGCTGACTCGGTCAGCGCCTCCGGCGTTCGGCGTGCCGCGGCCGCCGTACGCCGAACGCTCCACTCGGAGCCGACCGCCGCCACCACGGCCACACCGCCCGCGAGCAGGAAACACACTCCCACCGGCAACCGCCCCAGCAGCAGCCCCATCACCGCCGTCCCGCCCGAGTTCCCCGCGTTCACCGCCGTGTTGACCCACGCCCCGGCCCGCGTACGGAAACCCGGCAGGGCCCTCTCGTCGGCGATCAGGTACGCCGTCGTCAGCGCCGGGGAGACGAACAGACCCGCGCAGGCGACGGTCACGGCGAGGACCCCGAGTCCCGGTGCCAGGCTCGCGGCGGCGAGAGCCAGGCCCAGACCCGCCGTCAGCAGCGGCAGCCGGACCCGCGCGGACGCCCGCCAGTCGACCGCGCCGTTGAGCAGGCCGCCCACCGCGCTGCCCGCCGACAGGGCGGCCAGCACCCAGGCGACCACGTCGTCCCCGTGATGGCGCTGCTCGGCGAAGGCGATGACCAGCAGATCGACGGCGCTCAACGCGAGTCCCACGCCCGCCGCCACGACCACCGGCTGCGACAGCCCCCGCCCACCGGCCGGCCGACGCTCGCGCCGTACGGACCACAGGGACCACAGGGACGACCCCGGCGACCGCACGGACCGCGCCGCGACGCCCCGCACCGCGCCCACGGCCGGCGACATGACGAAGGCGGCCGTCCCCGTCGCCACCAGTACCGCGCTCAGCGCCACCCCGGCGGCCGGGGGCGCGAACCGCACCAGCACGCCCACCGCCAGCGGGCCGGAGACGAACAACAGCTCCTCCGCGACGCCGTCGAGGCTGTACGCCCGCTGCAGCAGCCGACGGTCCGCGAGGAGTTCGCTCCACACCGCACGCATGGTGGGGCCCAGCGGGGGCGCGAAGCAGCCCGTGAGCGCGGCGATGGTGCCGAGCACCACCGGGGGTGTCCCCGGGCGCCAGACGGCCGCCGTGAGCACGCAGAGCAGCCCCGCGTAGAGCGAGGCCATGGGGATCAGGGCCCGCCGGGGCCCGTACCGGTCGACCAGGGCGGCCCGCAGGGGCGACAGGAAGACCGTCATGGCCCCGAACAGCGCCATGACGGTACCGGCGACGGCGTACGACCCGGTCGTCCGGGTCACGGCGAGCATCACGGCCAGGGAGACCATGCCGTACGACAGCCGTCCGACGAGGGCGGCCGCGAAGGTGCGGCGGGCGTACGGGACACGCAGAACGGCGGCATACGAAGGCCGCGCGGCACCGGAGGGCCGCGGAGAGGGCGCGGACATGCGAGAGGTTCCTCAACTGGAGGCGACGAGGGGACACCGGATCGCCGCGACGACCGCGGCCGACTGCCGCCTGTCCGTCGCGGGCCTGGACGGCCCCTATGCCAAGAGGAGGAACATGCCGGTCACCGTACCAGCGGGGTCCCGGAGTCGACCACCGTTCCGTTGGCCGGAACCCGCTCACCATCCGCCTAGGCGGACCCCTCCGTCAGCCCCGCCACCAGTTCGTCCGCCGCCCCGTACGGGTCCAGCTCACCCGCCACGATCCGCTCCGCCAGCGCGCTCAGCCGCCGGTCGCCGTGCAGGTCCGCTATCCGTTCCCGCAGGGCCGTGACGGCGATCGTCTCCACCTCGCGGGCCGCGCGGGCCCCGCGGCGTTCCGCCAGGACCCCCCGCTCCTCCATCCACGCCCGGTGCTTCTCCAGCGCCTCGACGACCTCCTCGATGCCCTCGCCCCGCGCGGCGACCGTCTTGACGATGGGCGGGCGCCAGTCGCCGGGGCCGCGGGACTCGCCGAGGCCGAGCATGTGGTTGAGCTCGCGGGCGGTCGCGTCGGCGCCGTCACGGTCGGCCTTGTTGACGACGTACACGTCGCCGATCTCCAGGATCCCGGCCTTGGCGGCCTGGATGCCGTCGCCCATGCCCGGGGCCAGCAGGACCACGCTGGTGTCCGCCTGGGAGGCGATCTCCACCTCCGACTGGCCCACCCCGACCGTCTCGACCAGGATCACGTCGCAGCCCGCCGCGTCCAGGACACGGATCGCCTGCGGCGCGGCCCAGGCCAGGCCGCCCAGGTGGCCGCGGGTGGCCATGGAGCGGATGTAGACGCCCGGGTCGGACGCGTGCTCGGACATGCGGACGCGGTCGCCCAGGAGCGCGCCGCCGGAGAACGGGGAGGACGGGTCGACGGCCAGGACGCCGACCCGCTTGCCCTGTTTGCGGTACGCGGTCACCAGGGCGGAGGTCGAGGTGGACTTGCCCACACCCGGCGACCCCGTCAGCCCCACCACGTACGCCCCGCCGGTCAGCGGGGCCAGGGTCGCCATGACCTCCCTGAGCTGCGGGGACGCCCCCTCCACCAGGGAGATCAGCCGGGCCACGGCCCGGGGCCGGCCTTCCCTGGCCTGGGCGACCAGCGAGGAGACGTCCTGCATCACAGCTCCGTTCAGATCAGTTCAGATCAGTGAGACGAACACGAAGGCCTCTGCCGGACTCCGGCGGACTTCAGGCCTTCGGTACCCGCACGATCAGCGCGTCACCCTGACCGCCGCCGCCGCACAGCGCGGCCGCGCCCACGCCGCCGCCGCGCCGCTTGAGCTCCAGCGCCAGGTGCAGGACGAGACGGGCGCCGGACATGCCGATCGGGTGGCCGAGGGCGATGGCGCCGCCGTTGACATTCACCCGTTCGGTGGACACTCCGAGGTCCTTCATTGACTGCACCGCGACCGCCGCGAAGGCCTCGTTGATCTCGATCAGGTCGAGGTCGGAGACCTCCAGGCCCTCCTTCTTCAGGGCGTGCGCGATGGCGTTCGACGGCTGGGACTGCAGAGAGTTGTCCGGGCCCGCCACGTTGCCGTGGGCGCCGATCTCCGCGATCCACTCCAGGCCGAGCTCCTGCGCCTTCGCCTTGCTCATCACGACGACCGCGGCGGCACCGTCGGAGATCTGCGAGGCAGAGCCCGCCGTGATCGTGCCGTCCTTGGTGAACGCCGGGCGCAGCTTGCCCAGGGACTCGGCCGTGGTCTCGGCGCGGATGCCCTCGTCCTTGCCGAAGACGACCGGCTCGCCCTTGCGCTGCGGGATCTCCACCGGGGTGATCTCGGCGTCGAACAGGCCGTTCTTCTGGGCGGCCGCGGCGCGCTGGTGGGACAGGGCGGCGAACTCGTCCTGCTCGGGGCGCTGGATACCGAGGCGGCTGTTGTGCTTCTCCGTGGACTCGCCCATGGCGATGTTCTCGAAGGCGTCGGTGAGACCGTCGTACGCCATGGCGTCGAGCATCTCGATCGCGCCGTACTTGAAGCCCTCACGGGACTTCGGGAGCAGGTGCGGGGCGTTGGTCATGGACTCCTGACCGCCCGCGACGATCACGTCGAATTCACCCGCCCGGATCAACTGGTCGGCCAATGCGATGGCGTCGAGGCCGGACAGGCACACCTTGTTGACGGTGAGCGCCGGGACGCTCATCGGGATGCCCGCCTTGACCGCGGCCTGACGTGCCGGGATCTGCCCTGCCCCGGCCTGGAGCACCTGGCCCATGATCACGTACTGCACCTGGTCGCCACCGACACCCGCACGGTCGAGGGCGGCTTTGATCGCGAAGCCGCCGAGGTCGGCTCCGGAGAAGGACTTGAGCGAGCCCAGCAACCGTCCCATGGGCGTGCGGGCCCCCGCGACGATCACCGAGGTCGTGCTGTTCGATCCAGTCATGAGGTGCGATCCCCTTACCGGCCTGCACAGGCCGAGGAGTGAACGAGGGTTTACTTCGAATGTACTGACCGGTAGTCCGCGGCGTCACCGGGCTGTCGGTGTGATCGCGCGCACGTTGCGTAACCACCCGAGGAGAGTTGCACTAGCACCATGCTGACGCGAATCGACCACATCGGGATCGCCTGCCACGACCTCGACGCGACCGTCGAGTTCTACCGGGCCACGTACGGCTTCGAGGTGTTCCACTCCGAGGTCAACGAGGAGCAGGGCGTACGCGAGGCCATGCTCAAGATCAACGATACGTCCGACGGCGGGGCGTCGTACCTGCAGCTCCTGGAGCCGACGCGGGAGGACTCCACCGTCGCGAAGTGGCTCGCGAAGAACGGCGAGGGCGTCCACCACATCGCCTTCGGCACGGCGGACGTGGACGCCGAGGCCGCCGACATCAAGGAGAAGGGCGTACGGGTTCTGTACGAAGAGCCGCGACGCGGCTCCATGGGGTCACGGATCACGTTCCTGCATCCGAAGGATTGCCACGGCGTACTGACAGAACTGGTCACTTCCGCGCCTGTTGAGTCACCTGAGCACTGACCCTCGTACATATGGGCCGGTAGGGTTGGGGGCGGTCGCCGCTCCCAACCAGGGCGACCAGGGTCCTGTCGTGACGGCGGGACCTGGCCGGGGTCCGGGTTTCGGGGGACGAGCGTCGGGGCAGCAGCCCATGCTCCGCCGTTGATCTGACACCATTCCCCGGGAGCCCCGTCCGGCGGACGGACAGGGCTCGTACGGAGAGACTTGCGACCAGGGGACGGATGGGACCGCGCAGTGCGGGGCTACGAGAGCCAGGAGCGGGAACCGGCGGCTGACGTCGATCACCTCACTCGTTTCGAAGCCGAGATGAAGCGGCTGAAGACCGAGCGGGAAAAGGCGATCCAGCACGCCGAGGACCTCGGCTACCAGGTCGAGGTGCTGCGCGCCAAGTTGCACGAGGCGCGGCGCACCATCATGTCCCGGCCCGCCTTCGACGGCGGCGACCTCGGGTACCAGGCCGAGCAGCTGCTGCGCAACGCCCAGATGCAGGCCGACCAGCTGCGCCAGGAGGCCGAGCGCGAGCTGAGCCAGGCCCGGGCACAGACCCAGCGCATCCTCCAGGAGCACGCCGAGCAGGCCGCCCGCCTCCAGGCGGAGCTGCATCAGGAGGCGGTCACCCGCCGCCAGCAACTGGACCAGGAGCTGGCGGAGCGCCGGCAGACCGTCGAGTCCCACGTCAACGAGAACGTGGCCTGGGCGGAGCAGCTGCGCGCCCGGACGGAGCAGCAGGCCCGCCGGCTCCTCGACGAGTCCCGCGCGGAGGCCGAGCAGGCCATGGCGGCCGCCCGGGCGGAGGCCGAGCGGGTGACCGCCGAGGCCCGCCAGCGGCTGCAGACCGAGGCCGAGTCGGCCCGTGCCGAGGCCGAGCAGCTGCTGCGCCGCGCCCGCGCGGACGCCGAACGGCTGCTGAACGCCGCCTCCACCCAGGCCCAGGAGGCCACCGAGCACGCCGAACAGCTGCGGACCTCCACCACCTCGGAGTCGGAGGCGGCCCGCCGAGAGGCGCTGGAGCTGAGCCGCACCGCCGAGCAGCGCATCCAGGAGGCCGACACGGCCCTGCGGGAGGCGCGTGCCGAGGCGGAGAAGCTGGTCGCCGAGGCCAAGACGGCCGCGGAGAAGGCGCTCGCCGGCGCGGAGTCCGCCAACGAGCAGCGCACCCGTACGGCCAAGGAGCAGGTCGCCCGGCTGGTCACGGAGGCCACCAAGGAGGCCGAGGCCACCAAGGCGGACGCCGAGCAGCTCGTCGCGGACGCCCGTGCCGAGGCCGAGAAGCTGCTGACCGAGGCCGCCGAGAAGGCCCGCACGCTCACCGCCGAGGAGAGCGCGACCCAGCTGTCCAAGGCGGCCAAGACCGCCGAGGACGTCCTCAACAAGGCCCAGGAGGACGCCCGCAGCACCACCAAGGCGGCCTCCGAGGAGGCCGAGCGGATCCGCCGGGAGGCCGAGTCCGAGGCGGACCGGCTGCGGGCCGAGGCGCATGACATCGCCGAGCAGCTCAAGGGCACGGCGAAGGACGACACCAAGGAGTACCGCGCCAAGACGGTCGAGCTGCAGGAGGAGGCCCGCCGGCTGCGCGGCGAGGCCGAGCAGCTGCGCTCCGAGGCGGTCGCCGAGGGCGAGAAGATCCGTTCTGAGGCGCGCAGGGAAGCCGTCCAGCAGATCGAGGAGGCGGCCAAGACCGCCGAGGAACTGCTGTCGAAGGCCAGGCAGGACGCGGACGAGCTGCGCCAGAAGGCCACCACGGACAGCGAGAAGGTCCGTACCGAGGCCATCGAGCGGGCGACGACGCTGCGCCGGCAGGCCGAGGAGACCCTGGAGCGCACCCGCAACGAGGCCGAGCGGCAGCGCGCCGAGGCCGTCGAACTGTCCGAGGAGATCACGGCCGCCGCCGAGCGGACCGCGGACGAGCTGCGCGAGGAGACCGAGCGGGCCGTTCAGGCCCGCCGCGCGGAGGCCGCCGAGGAACTGACCCGGCTGCAGACGCAGGCCGAGGAACGGCTCACCGCGGCCGAGCAGGCGCTCAGCGACGCCCGCGAGGAGGCCACCCGGATCCGCCGCGAGGCCGCCGAGGAGAGCGACCGGCTGCGCACCGAGGCCGCCGAGCGGATCCGTACGCTCCAGCAGCAGGCCGAGACCGAGGCGGAGCGACTGCGCACCGAGGCCGCCGCGGACGCGTCCGCGTCCCGCGCGGAGGGCGAGGCCATCGCCGTACGCCTGCGGTCTGAGGCGGCGTCCGAGGCCGAGCGGCTGAAGTCGGAGGCCCAGGACAGCGCCGACCGGGTACGGGCCGAGGCGCAGGCCGCCGCCGAGCGGCTGGCGACGGAGGCCACGGAGACGCTGGCCGCCGCCCAGGAGGAGGTTAACCGGCGCCGCCGCGAGGCCGAGGAGTACCTCGGCGCGGCCCGCACCGAGGCCGACCAGGAGCGCGAGCGGGCCCGCGAGCAGAGCGAGGAACTGCTGGCGTCGGCGCGCAGGCGCGTGGAGGACGCGCAGGCCGAGGCGGTACGCCTGGTCGAGGAGGCGGACCGGCGGGCCACCGAGATGGTGTCGGCCGCCGAACAGCACGCCCAGCAGGTGCGGGACTCGGTCGCCGGACTGCACGAGCAGGCCCAGGAGGAGATCGCCGGGCTGCGCAGCGCCGCCGAGCACGTGGCGGACCGGATGCGCCGGGAAGCCCAGGAGGAGGCGGACCGGGTCCGCGCCGACGCCTACGCCGAGCGGGAGCGGGCCAGCGAGGACGCCACCCGCGTACGGCGGGAGGCGAGTGAGGAGACCGAGGCCGCCAAGGCGCTCGCGGAGCGCACGGTGTCGGAGGCGATCGCGGAGTCGGAGCGGCTGCGCTCCGACGCGGCCGAGCACGCCCAGCGGGTGCGGACGCAGGCGTCGGACACCATCGCCGAGGCCGACCAGGCCGCCGCGCGCACCCGGGCGGACGCCCGCGAGGACGCCAACCGCATCCGCTCGGACGCGGCGACGCAGGCCGACACCCTCATCACCGAGGCCCGCAACGAGGCCGAGCGGCTCACCGCCGAAACGCTCCAGGACACCGACCGGCTGCGCCAGGACACCGTCGCCGAGGCGGAGCGGCTGCGCTCCGAGACGGTCGCGGAGGCCGAGCGGGTCAGGGCCGAGGCGCGTGCCCAGGCCGAGCAGCTGGTCGGCGAGGCCACCGGCGAGGCCGAGCGCCTACGGGCCGAGGCAGCCGAGACGGTCGGGGCGGCCCAGCGCCACGCCGAGCGGATCCGCGGCGAGTCCGAGCAGGTCCGGACGGACGCGGCCCAGGAGGCCGAACGGCTCGTCAACTCCGCGCGCGAGGAAGCCGAGCGGACCCTCGACGAGGCCCGCAAGGCGGCCAACAAGCGGCGCTCCGAGGCGGCCGAGCAGGTCGACACGCTCATCTCGGAGACCACCGCCGAGGCCGACAAGCTGCTCTCCGAGGCGCAGCAGCAGGCGCAGAAGACCACCGCGGAGGCGGAGTCGCAGGCCGACACCATGGTCGGCGCGGCCCGCACCGAGGCCGACCGGCTGGTGTCCGAGGCGACGGTCGAGGGCAACGCGACGGTGGAGAAGGCCCGTACGGACGCGGACGAACTGCTCGTCGGCGCGCGCCGGGACGCCACCGCGATCAGGGAGCGCGCGGAGGAACTGCGCGACCGCATCACGGGCGAGATCGAGGAGCTGCACGAGCGGGCCCGCCGCGAGGCCGCCGAGACGATGAAGTCGACCGGCGACCGCTGTGACGCGCTCATCAAGGCCGCCGAGGAGCAGCTGCAGAAGGCGCAGGCGAAGGCCAAGGAGCTGGTGTCGGAGGCGAATTCCGAGGCCGGCAAGGTACGGATCGCCGCCGTCAAGAAGGCGGAGGGGCTCCTCAAGGAGGCCGAGCAGAAGAAGGCCACGCTGATCCGCGAGGCCGAGGAGTTGAAGGCCGAGGCGATCCGCGAGGCGAGGCGCACGGTCGAGGAGGGCAAGCGCGAGCTGGAGATCCTGGTGCGCCGGCGCGAGGACATCAACGCCGAGATCTCCCGTGTCCAGGACGTCCTGGAGGCGTTGGAGTCCTTCGAGGCACCGGCGGCGGGCAAGGACGGAGTCAAGGCGGGCGCCACGGTCGGCGCCCCTCGTTCGGGTGGCAAGGCGGCGGACGGGTAGCGCCGAGACCCCTTCGGCGACTAGAACCGAGACCGGATCCGGTGCCTTCTGAGGCCTTTGACCAACTCTTTGGCAAGTCGTCCGACGGTTAGCCACCCAAAAGGGGTCTCAATCTCCATA
This sequence comes from Streptomyces violaceoruber, assembly GCA_000720805.1. Taxonomy (GTDB): domain Bacteria; phylum Actinomycetota; class Actinomycetes; order Streptomycetales; family Streptomycetaceae; genus Streptomyces; species Streptomyces cellulosae_A. The sequence continues at coordinate 242,990 of JODI01000003.1, read as the reverse complement.
CCAAACGTGCAACCGCTCGATGACACACCGCTTCGGCCCCTAGGATTCCCTCTATCACCTCACCGGTCTCATTCGACAGGAACCCCATGAGCGACACTTCCCCCTACGGCTTCGAGCTTGTGCGGCGTGGGTACGACCGCGCTCAGGTGGACGAACGGATCTCCAAGCTCGTCTCCGATCGTGACAGCGCTCTCGCCCGCATCACGGCTCTGGAAAAGCGCATCGAGGAGCTCCACCTCGAGACGCAGAACGCCCAGGCTCAGGTGAGCGACGCCGAGCCGTCGTACGCCGGTCTCGGCGCGCGTGTCGAGAAGATCCTCCGCCTCGCCGAGGAAGAGGCCAAGGATCTGCGCGAGGAGGCACGGCGCGCTGCCGAGCAGCACCGCGAGCTTGCCGAGTCGGCGGCCCAGCAGGTCCGCAACGACGCGGAATCGTTCGCTGCGGAGCGCAAGGCGAAGGCCGAGGACGAGGGCGTCCGGGTCATCGAGAAGGCCAAGAGTGACGCCTCGCAGCTGCGCGCGGAGGCCCAGAAGGACGCGCAGCAGAAGCGCGAGGAGGCCGACGCCCTCTTCGAGGAGACCCGCGCCAAGGCCGCGCAGGCCGCCGCCGACTTCGAGACGAACCTGGCCAAGCGCCGCGAGCAGTCGGAGCGCGACCTGGCGTCCCGTCAGCAGAAGGCGGAGAAGCGTCTCGCGGAGATCGAGCACCGCGCCGAGCAGCTGCGGCTGGAGGCGGAGAAGCTGCGCACGGACGCCGAGCGTCGCGCCCGCCAGACCGTGGAGACGGCGCAGCGCCAGGCCGAGGACATCGTGGCCGACGCGAACGCCAAGGCGGACCGCATCCGTTCGGAGTCCGAGCGGGAGCTGGCGGCTCTCACCAACCGCCGCGACTCCATCAACGCCCAGCTGACGAACGTGCGCGAGATGCTCGCCACGCTCACCGGCGCCGCGGTGGCCGCGGCCGGTTCGCCGGCCGAGGACGAGCCGATCTCCCGGGGTGTGCCGGCTCAGCAGTCCCGGTAAGCAGTCGCGGTACGTCTGTGAGAAGTCCTGAGTAGTGGTGGCCGAAGGCCCGCGTTCCCCTCCCGGGGCGTGGGCCTTCGGCACGCTTGTGCGGTTGTTGACGTCTTCGTCGGTCTCCGTTTGCCCGCCCGGGTGGCATACGTCCGGCACGCGCCCTAGCGTGGTCGGCATGATCGAGCTCGAGGGGCTGACCAAGCGGTACGGCGAGAAGGTGGCGGTCAACAACCTGACTTTCGCCGTCAGACCGGGCATCGTGACGGGCTTCCTCGGACCGAACGGTGCCGGGAAGTCGACGACCATGCGCATGATGCTCGGCCTCGACCGTCCCACCGCCGGGGACGTGCGCATCGACGGCAAGCACTACGACCAGCTCAAGGACCCGCTGACGTACATCGGCGCCCTGCTGGACGCCAAGGCCATGCACGGCGGGCGCAGCGCCTACCACCACCTCCTGTGCCTCGCGCAGAGCAACGGCATCCCGAACAAACGGGTGCACGAGGTGCTGGACACCGTCGGGCTCACGGCGGTCGCCAGGAAGAAGGCCAAGGGTTTCTCGCTCGGCATGGGACAGCGGCTGGGCATCGCCGGCGCGCTCCTCGGCGACCCGCGGATCCTGATGTTCGACGAGCCGGTCAACGGGCTCGATCCCGAGGGCATCCACTGGATCCGCAACCTGATGAAGTCGCTGGCCGCGCAGGGCCGTACGGTCTTCGTCTCCTCGCACCTGATGAGCGAGATGGCACTGACCGCCGACCACCTCGTGGTCATCGGGCAGGGGCGGCTCCTCGCCGACACCTCCATGGCCGACTTCATCGCGCAGAACTCGCGGTCGTACGTGCGCATCCGCACCCCGCAGCGCGAGCGGCTGCTCGACGTCCTGCACGAGGTCGGGGTCACCGTCGTGGAGAGCGGCAACGGTTCGCTGGAGGTCGACGGCAGCAAGGCGGAGTACATCGGCGAGCTGGCCGCGCAGCATCACATCGTGCTGCACGAGCTGAGTCCGCAGCAGGCCTCCCTGGAGGAGGCGTTCATGCAGCTGACCGCGGAGTCGGTCGAGTACCACGCACACTCCGACGCGCCCGCGGTGGCACAGCAGGCGTGGGGCGACGGCTGGAAGGGGAACTGAGCATGGCGGCGATCCAGGTCGTCCGGTCCGAATGGACCAAGATCCGGTCGGTGGCGTCCACGGTGTGGACGCTCTCGCTGGCCGTGGTCGTCACCATCGCGCTCGGCATGCTGATCTCGGCACTGTCGAAGAACGACTTCGACCGCATGAGCCGCAACGACCGGCTCTCCTTCGATCCGACGTTCATCAGCTTCGCGGGCATGAGCCTCGGCCAGCTCGCGATGATCGTGTTCGGGGTGCTCGTCGTGTCGAACGAGTACAGCACCGGCATGATCCGCACCTCGCTGGCCGCCGTACCGCAACGCGCGACCTTCCTGATCAGCAAGATCGCGGTGGCCACCGGCCTCGCCCTCGTGGTGGGCCTCGTCACCAGCTTCGTCACCTTCTTCCTCGGGCAGGCGATGCTCGGCGAGCACAAGGCGTCGATCGGCGACACCGGCGTGCTGCGGGCGGTCATCGGCGGCGGGATCTACATGACCCTCATCGCGATGTTCTCGATGGGCGTGGCCGCGATGCTGCGCTCGCCGATGCTGTCGCTGGGCATCCTGATGCCGTTCTTCTTCCTGATCTCCAACATCCTGGGGAACGTCCCGGCGACGAAGAAGATCGGCCGGTTCCTGCCCGACCAGGCCGGCAGCAAGATCATGCAGGTGGTCGCCCCGATCGACGACGACACTCCCTACGGCCCCTGGGGCGGCCTCGGGATCATGGCACTGTGGGTGCTGGCCGCGCTCATCGGGGGGTACGTCCTGCTCAAGAAGAGAGACGCGTGAAGCTGTGCGCTTCTGCTCCGTTTCAGCACCGGGCTTTGCTTTCATTTGAGCGGAACCGTCAGCGCCCGGATAAGCTCCTAACCCTTACGGGGGCGTGTGCCCCGCTGTCCTGAACCTTGCGATGGGTGCGGAGCATGATCGAGGCAGTCGGCCTGACCAAGCGCTACGGCGACAAGACCGCTGTGTACAACCTTTCCTTCCAGGTGCGGCCCGGTACCGTCACCGGCTTCCTGGGGCCCAACGGCTCCGGCAAGTCGACGACGATGCGGATGATCCTGGGCCTGGACAACCCCACCTCGGGGCAGGTGACCATCGGCGGCTACCCGTACCGCAGGCTGCCCAACGCGCCCCGCCAGGTCGGCGCCCTGCTGGACGCCAAGGCCGTGCACGGCGGCCGGGCCGCCCGCAACCACCTGCTGTGCCTGGCCCAGCTCTCCGGCATCCCGGCCCGCCGGGTCGACGAGGTGCTGGGCGTGGTCGGCCTGCAGGACGTGGCGAAGAGGCGGTCCAAGGGCTTCTCGCTCGGCATGGGACAGCGCCTCGGCATCGCCGCCGCGCTGCTCGGCGACCCGCAGGTGCTGCTGTTCGACGAGCCGGTCAACGGCCTCGACCCCGAGGGCATCCTCTGGGTGCGCAACCTGATGAAGGCGCTCGCGGCGGAGGGGCGGACCGTCTTCGTCTCCTCCCACCTGATGAGCGAGATGGCGGTGACCGCGGACCACCTGATCGTGATCGGGCGCGGACAGCTGCTCGCCGACATGAGCATCAAGGACTTCATCTCGGCGAACTCGGCGGACTTCGCGCGCGTACGGACGCCGGACACCGAGCCGCAGCTGCGCGAGAAGCTGTCGTCCGCGCTCACCGAGGCGGGCGGCCACGTGCTGCCGGAGCAGGACGGCGCGCTCCGTGTGACGGGCCTGCCCCTCCCCCGCATCAGCGACATCGCCCACGACTCCGACGTACGTCTGTGGGAGCTGTCGCCGCATCAGGCCTCGCTGGAGGAGGCGTACATGCGGATGACGCAGGGCGCCGTCGACTACCGCTCGACCATCGACCAGAAGGCGGGGCTCATGCAGCCGCTGCCGCCGGGCGCGCAGCCGCCGATGCCGGTGCCCGGGCAGGGTCAGCCGGACTGGTACGCCCCGCCGCCGCCCCAGCAGGGGGGACAGCCCTTCGCGGGCGGACAGCGGTTGGCCGGTGCGCCCGGGCAGCCGGCCGCCGGTCCGTACGGCGCTCCGGCGCCCGCGCCCGGTGCGGCTCCCGCCGCGGGTGGCTCGCCCAACCCGTACGCGCAGTCGGCGCCGCAGCCCGCCGCACCGAACTCCGTTCCCTCCTCCGACCTGACCAAGCCCGAGGACGCCCGATGAGCACCCCGCAGCCCCCGATGCCGCAGGCCGCCCCCACCTGGCAGGCGGCGCCCGGACCGTCCCACCCCGGCTACACCTCGCCGATCCCGGTGGTGACCACGCACCTCGGGCACGCGATCGCCTCCGAGTGGACGAAGATCAAGTCGGTGCGCTCCACGATGTGGACGCTCGGCGTTTTCGTCCTGCTCGTCATCGGTGTCGGGCTGGGGGCCGCCGCGCTGGTCGCCGCCAACACCGACCCGGGAGGTCTGAAGGGCGAGAACCCGCTGTCGTTCGGGTTCTTCGGGCTGCTGCTGGGCAGCATCTGCGTCATCACACTCGGCGTGCTGACCACGGCCTCCGAGTACGGCACGGGCATGATCCGCACCACTATGGTCGCCTGTCCCTCCCGCGGCCGCGTCCTCGCGGCCAAGGCGATCGTGTTCTTCGTGGTCGCGTTCGTGGTCACGCTGGTGTCGGCCGTCGTGGTCGCCCTCGCGGACGTCGCCCTGCTGGACGACGCCAGGGAGCCGACCGGTGGAGAGTGGCTGAAGGGCACGGTCGGCGTCTCGCTCTACATCGCGCTGCTCGGGCTGCTCTCGCTGATCATCGGCTCGATCATCCGGCACTCGGCGGGCGCGATCACCATCATGATCGGCCTGCTGCTGGCCCCGCTGGTCATCGCGCTGTTCATGTTCGCGCAGTCGCTGGAGGGCCTGCGCGAGGCCCTGTTCGAGTACTCCATCCCGAACCAGCTCAGCGTCTTCTACGCCAACTCGCTCAGCGAGTCCGGCCCGTCCGGCTGGGACCCGCTGTGGATCGCCCTCGGCGTCACCGCCGCCGCGTTCGCCGGCGCCTACGCGCTGCTGGAGAAGCGGGACGTGTAACTCCCCGCCAGAACCCGGGGTTCCTAGAATCTCGGCGCGTTACGGGACCGCTGCACCCGCGTGGTGCGGCGGTCCTTCGCGTTCCAGCACGCCTTGTGCCAGTGCCGGCGCTCGTCCACGCCCGAGTGCTCCGGCCAGGCCACCACATGCGGGACGCCGTCCGGGATGAGCTGCTCGCAGCCCGGGCAGCGGTACGTCTTGCCCTGGGCGCTCGCCCCGGCCACGTGCCGTACGCTCCACTGCTCGCCCCGCCAGTCCTCCGCGCTCTGCCAGCCGCCGTAACGGCCGGGCCGGTCGTCCTCGGCGCTGGGACCGGACGAGCCGGAACCCTTGGGTCGGTTGCGACGCGGGGACACAGGACACCTCACGGGGCTATACAGGATGCAGGGCTCGCGTCCAGCCTACGCGGCACGGACCGGGGTAGGCGTAGGGAACCAACCCCCACAAGTCCCCTTCCCCCGGGGGCCCATTCTGCAGACAATCCGCAAATCTCTTCGCCAGGCCGTGTCCTCGGCACGTGTCAGACGGTTATGCCGGGTGGGGGAGCTCCGCGTCGGAGCCAAGGAAGCAGGAAGAGCAATGCACGTAGGTAGTTTCGTGTTGGCGGCCCAGTTCCCGGGGCAGGGCCAGGGAGAGGCGCTCCACCGCGCGGTCCGGTCGGCCGAGGTGGCCGAGGAGGCGGGGCTGGACGCGGTATGGCTGGCCGAACACCACTTCGTGCCGTACGGCACCTGCCCGTCGGCGGTCACTCTGGCCGCGTTCCTGCTGGGCCGCACCCGCCGCCTCCGGGTCGGCACGGCCGTCAGCGTACTGCCCACCGCCCACCCCGTGGCCCTCGGCGAACAGGCCGCACTGCTGCACCTGACGAGCGGCGGCCGCTTCTCGCTGGGCGTGGGGCGCGGCGGTCCGTGGGTCGACCTGGAGGTGTTCGGCGCTGGACTCGAGGCGTACGAGTCGGGGTTCCCGGAATCACTCGATCTGCTGGTGCGCTGGCTGCGGGAACCGGCGGTCGGGGCCTCGGGCGAGCGGTTCTCCTTCCGCGAGGTGCCTGTCGTCCCCCGCCCGTCGGAGGCGCTGACCGACACCGCGGGCCCCGAGGTGATCGTCGCGTGCACCTCGCCGGCGAGCGTACGGCTGGCCGCCGAGCGCGGGCTGCCGATGCTGCTCGGGATGCATGTGGGGGACGAGGAGAAGGCCGAGATGGTCGCCCTGTGGCGCCGGCACGCGCGCGCCTGCGGACATCCGCCGGAGCGCGTCGTCGGCGCGGCCCATGTCTCGGCGGGTGTCTGCCAGATCGCGGACCGGCGCCAGGACGCGGTGGAGACGCTGACGAAGGCGATGCCGGGCTGGCTGAAGCAGGGGCTCGGCGCCCATGTCACGGTCGACGGCCGCGAGCGCGGGATGCGCGACCCGCTGGCGTACACCGAACTGCTCTGCGGGCTGCACCCGGTGGGCCCCGCACGGCTGTGCGCCGACCGGCTCGCGGCGACCAGCGAGCGGACCGGCGTCTCCCGGTTCGCCCTGCTCGTCGAGGGCTCGGGAGATCTGGCGGCGACGGAGGAGAACGTACGGCGGCTCGGCGCTGAAGTCATCCCGCAGCTCGCTTGAACCGCCTCCTTCGGTTGACCCGACTCGATCGACCGCGTCGATCGGTCGGTCCGCGTCGATCGGTCGGTCCGCGTCGATCGGTCGGTCCGCGTCGATCGGTCGGTCCGCGTCGATCGGTCGGTCCGCCTCGATCGGTCGGCCCCTCTGCCGACTGGTCTGTGCCGCAGGGAGCTTGCCGCTCCGGTACGAATGCACCTCCCGCGTACGGAGCGGCAAGCCGACTGCTGACAGCGTCAGCAGTCCCGAAGCTCCGGGGACTGGTTCAACAGCTGGTTGCGCACCGAGGTGAAGCGGGCCAGCGTCTCGTCGACGGAGGAGTCCAACGGGAAGACGGCCACCCGGTGGCAGTTCTGGAAGGCCAGCCGGATCCCGAAGTGCCGTTGCAGCGCGCCGCGTATCGCGTCACTCGCAAGCGCACGCAGCAGCTGACCGCGTGCCTGCTCGTCCGGCGGAGGCGTCTGGTTGTCGGCGAACGGTCCGCCGTCGACCTTCAGCTGGGCCACCAGGGAGCTGATCATCTCCCATGCGTAGGGCAGGGAGGTCCGGACGCAGTCGACGAAGGCGGCTTCGTCGACCTCGCCTCGCTCGGCCTGTTCCAGTAGGGCCGGTGAGACGTCGAGCGACATGGGTTCTCCTCTCGCACCCCCGGGTCACAGGGGTTGCCGGACAGATAAAGGGAGTTCGGGACTCAAACACGCTGCGTACACGACTCGCGACCTCCCGTTTACTACGGTAAGCACCGGGCGGTGACGGCACCAGGAGAATGCGTACATAGCCAGGCCTCATTGGGCACACAATCGGCCACAACCGAACACGTCTATAACGGGCCGGATCGCGTGTACCCGTGCCCGTCGAGTAGCGTTGCCGACCATGCGTCTCGTCATTGCCCGATGCTCCGTCGACTACGCGGGCCGGCTCACCGCCCACCTGCCCTCGGCCCCCCGTCTGATCCTGGTGAAAGCGGACGGCAGCGTCTCGATCCACGCGGACGACCGGGCCTACAAGCCCCTGAACTGGATGTCGCCGCCCTGCACGCTGAAGGAGGAATCCGGGGACTATCCCGAGGGCACAGAAGGCGTCTGGACCGTCATCAACAAGGCGGGCGAGAAGCTCATCATCACGATGGAGGAAGTCCTCCACGACTCCTCGCACGAACTCGGCGTGGACCCCGGCCTGATCAAGGACGGCGTGGAAGCACACCTCCAGGAACTCCTCGCCGACCGCATCGAGACCCTCGGCGAGGGCTACACGCTCATCCGCCGCGAGTACATGACGGCCATCGGACCGGTCGACATCCTGTGCCGGGACGCCGACGGGCAGACCGTCGCGGTGGAGATCAAGCGGCGTGGCGAGATCGACGGCGTGGAACAACTCACGCGCTACCTGGAGCTGTTGAACCGCGACCCCCATCTCGCCCCGGTCCGCGGCATCTTCGCGGCCCAGGAGATCAAGCCCCAGGCCCGCGTCCTCGCCACCGACCGCGGCATCGGCTGCACGGTCCTCGACTACAACGCCCTGCGCGGCATCGAGGACGACAAGCTGCGGTTGTTCTGACGGTCACCGCGCCACACGGTCACTCCGCCATACCGTCACCATCCCCACGACGATAAGGGCCCGGTCCGCTTTCCCGGACCGGGCCCTTGTGCACTTCCGTGCCAGCGCGATGGACGGACCGTCAGATCACCGGACCCGAACCGGTCGGTGAGCCCGCCTCGCCGCTCTGCGGTGCGCTCGCCGAGCTGCTGGTCTGCACGGGAGCGCTGGAGGACGCCGGACCGCTGGCCGAGTCGGAGGTCTCCGGGGAGGTCGGTGTCGGGTTCGTGGGCGGGTCCGTCGGAGTGTCCGTGGGGGTGTCCGTCGGCGGGTCCGTCGGCGGATCGGTCGGCGGATCGGTCGGCGGCCTCGACGTGGACGTGGGCGGCTTGGACGACGACGGCGGTTTCGAGGACGAGGGCGGCTTGGACGGGCCGTTCGACGGGCGGGTGCTCGGCCGCTTCGTCCCGCTCGGGTCGTCGGACGGGATCGCCGGGTCCGTCGGGGTCGGGTCGTCTGCCGTACCGAGCATGCCGTCGGGGCCCGGGTCGGTCGGCCGGCTGGTCACCGTGCCGGGGTTGTTCTCGCCGTCGTCGTTCTTCGGTACGTCCGCGCCCAGGCTGCCGTCGTCCACGCCCTGGCTGGCGGACGGGTTGGGGCCCACCTGGTTGGACGGGGGTTTGGCGTCGTTGTCGGACGTGGCGCCGAGCGTCACCACCGTGCCCAGTACGGCCGCCAGCAGCGCGCCCGCGCCCGCCGCCACGAGGTTGCGCCGGGCCAGGCCCCTGAGGCCGCCACGCGCCTTGTGCGTCGCCGCAGTCGGCCCGGTGGGCCGGGACGAGGCGGCCACGGCGGACGACGAGCGATAGGTGACCAGCGTGCCGCTGTCCGAGGGGGGTTGGAGCGCCGGGAACGCCGCCGGGACGCCGCCCGGGGGCGACTGGGACTCCTCGGACCGCGCGTCGGGCACCTCCTCCCCCGCCATGGCGCCGAGGTCGGGCAGCAGGGCCATGCCGGGGGTGTCGCCGGAGCGGTCGGCGACCAGGGCGAGGGCGCGGCGGCCGGCGACGGTGCCGCGCTTGTCGGCGAGGGCCCCGCGCAGGCCGATGGAGGCCTCCAGTTCGGAGCGGGCGCGGTCGAGCTGTCCGCCGCACAGTGCGAGGATGCCGAGTTCGTGGTGGAAGTAGGCCTGTTCGGCGACCTCTCCGGCGAGCCGGGAGGCCTCGGCGCCGGAGCGCAGCGCCCGCTCCCAGGCGCTCCAGTGACCGCCCGCGGCGAACGCCGGCGCCGCCGTGCGGGCCAGCTGCACGCCGGGGCTCTCCTCGTCCTCGGCGGGCGCAGTCGTGGTCGGGACGAGGGTGGTGAGGGCGGCGAGCAGGGCGTCCGCCTCGGCGCACACCCGCTCCGGGGTGACCGAGGGGTGCCCGGCCCACCAGGTGTAGTGCTGGGCGGCGGTGAGTGCTCGGGCCTCGACCTCGTCACCGTATCCGGCGGCCTCCAGCTGGGTCTGGACGCCGGCGGCGAGCCGGTAGCGGGAGCCGACCGGGGAGACCAGTCCGCAGGCGGCCAGTTCGCCGAGGGCGGCGTCCGCGTGGGTGTCGCCTACGAGGGCGGGCAGGTGGGCCTGGTGGGGCACCTCGCCGCCGAGGGCGACGGCGAACCGCAGGGTGGCGCGCGCCGATTCGCCGAGCCGGGCGGCGAGCAGCGGGGCGGGCGCGGCGGCCTCGCCGAGCGAGGGCAGCGGGGGGCTCTCGGTCTCGTCGGGTTCGAGGGGCACGTCGGACGGGAGGGTGTCCGCGAAGACACCGAACTCGTCGACGGCTCCGGCGCCCGCCCGCAGCCGGTCGCGCTGCCGCAGCAGGGCCCCGGCCTGGACGAAGCGCAGCGGCAGCCCCTCGGACTCGAACCAGAGGTCGCCGGCCCAGTTGGACTCCTCCTCGGTGAGCACCCGGCCGACCGCGCGCTCCAGGATCTCCACTCCGTCGGCGCGTTCCAGGCCGGCGAGGAAGACCTCTTCCAGCACGGAGTCGACGGACGGGGCGGGCACGTCGGGTGTGGCCGCGACGAGGAAGGCGCACTCGGGTGTGGCGCCCAGCAGGTCGTCGAGGCCGGCCCCGCCGAACTCGATGTCGTCGAGGACGACGACCGCGCCGATCTCCCGGACGTGGGTGAGCAGCTCGTCCCGGTCCGGGCGGTGCAGGGGCGCCTTGTGGACGGCGTAGAAGAGGTCGTACAGCAGGTCGCTCGCGGTGCGGCGGAAGCCGCTGAGGCGGATGACGCCGTCGGGTGCGAGGTCCGCGCAGTCCCCGGCGACCACGTCGAGGAGGCTGGTGCGGCCGGAGCCGGCCGGGCCGGTCAGCCGGACGGAACGGCCGCGGGCGAGCAGCCGTACCAGGCGTTCGCGTTCGTCCTGGCGGGCCAGCAGCGGCAGCTCGGGCCAGGACGTGCCGGGCGGGACGGGCGGTCTGGCGGCGCGGGCGACCTCGGCGCGTTCGGCGGTGCTGAGCTTCTCAGGTCGGCCGGGGCGTTCGCCGGGCGGGCAGAGCTCTATCTCGCTGCCGTCGACCGGATTGACCGTGAGCAGGTAGTCGCCCGTGACGAGCCGCACCGTGCGGACCGGCGCGTGCGAGGCGAAGTCGGACGATGCGAGGGAGTCCCTGGGCGGACGCGGGCGCGGCGCGGCATCGTCGTGGCCGTAGTCCTCGGGTTCCCGGTTGTTCGGGTCCATAGGTTCAAGCCCCCCAAAAGCGTCGTGTGCCAGCTCCGGCCCCTCCCGGCCTGTTGCACACCGCGCTGTCGCTTCTGGTCCGGGCCCGCTCGAGGGTTTTCAGGCGGCGGGCGACCGAACCCTAAACCTTCGCACAGTATCTACGACAGACCGGGGTACCGCGCCGTCCGAGACGTCACAGTCTCATGAGGATTGCGCGCGCGTCGTACGTTTCGTCATACAACCGGAAGGATAGCCTCCGCCCGTCGGCCCCCACCCGTGCCGGGGGTCACACCCGAGGCAGGGACTCCACCCCGATGCCGCCCTCGATCGCCAGGATGCGGTGCAGCCTGGTGGCGACGAGCAGACGCTGCATCTGCGGCGGCACGCCACGCAGGACCAGGCGTCGGCCGCAGCGGCCGGCCCGCCGGTGCGCTCCCATGATCACCCCGAGTCCGGTGGCGTCCCAGGAGTCCAGCTCGGACAGGTCCAGCACCAGATCGCCGACTCCGTCGTCGACGGCCGAGTGCAGGACCGTACGGGCGTCCGCCGCGCTGCGGACGTCGAGGCGGCCCCCGACGACCAGCTCGGCGTGGTCGCCCCTGATGTACATATGCGCTCCCCTGTGCCTGCGTGCCGTGCTCCGCGAATGTGTTGCCTTGCCGTGTGCCAGGTGATGCAACTTCTGACGCTGTTCGACCCTCAGAGGTTGCCGTCCGTAAGCGAACCGATACCGAATTCACCCGGGCGTGTGAGCAGGGGCATGTGCGGTTCTCGGCGGTCTCAGTGCTTGTAAAAGCCCTGCCCGCTCTTGCGTCCGATGTCACCGGCGTCCACCATCCGGCGCATCAGCTCCGGCGGGGCGAACTTCTCGTCCTGCGACTCGGTGTAGATGTTGCTGGTGGCGTGCAGCAGGATGTCGACGCCGGTCAGGTCCGCCGTGGCGAGCGGACCCATCGCGTGCCCGAAGCCCAGCTTGCAGGCGAGGTCGATGTCCTCGGCGGTGGCCACGCCGGACTCGTAGAGCTTGGCGGCCTCGACGACGAGCGCCGAGATGAGCCGGGTGGTCACGAAGCCGGCCACGTCCCGGTTGACGACGACGCAGGTCTTGCCGACGGACTCGGCGAACTCCCGTGCCCTGGCGAGGGTTTCGTCGCTCGTCTTGTAGCCGCGGACGAGTTCGCACAGCTGCATCATCGGGACCGGCGAGAAGAAGTGCGCGCCGACGACGCGCTCCGGGCGCTCCGTCACGGCCGCGATCTTGGTGATCGGGATGGCGGAGGTGTTGGAGGCGAGGACGGCGTCCTCTCGGACGATCTTGTCGAGGGCGCGGAAGATCTCGTGCTTGACTTCGAGCTTCTCGAAGACCGCCTCGACGACGATGTCCGCGTCGGCGGCGGCGTCCAGGTCGGTGGTCGCGGTGATCCGGGCGAGGGCGGCGTCGGCGTCGTGCGCCTCCAACTTGCCCTTGCCGACGAACTTGTCGTACGAGGCCTTGATGCCGTCGGTACCCCGCCGGAGCGCCTCGTCGGTCACATCGCGCAGGACGACGTCCCAGCCCGCCTGCGCGGAGACCTGAGCGATACCGGAACCCATCAGGCCGGCGCCGATGACGGCAAGCTTCCGTGCCACTGTGCGACTCCCCTTTGATGACTGCACACGAGCGCTCACACGCTGTTTACGAATGCCTCTCGGGCGGACCATAGCGCTCGTGAGGGGCGCTGTGACCGCTAAGTAATGCGCGTCACGTCTCAACTGACGGACATCACACCGGCACGGGTCACGGGAGGCGTCGTACGGCGTAGTTGAGCACCTTCTCGCTCAACAGGTCCTCGATGTCGTCGAGAAGCACGAGCACCTCTCGTGACACTTCGCCCGGATTGCGTCCGGCCACCATCTCACGGCCGATGGCCCCCATGACGGCATGGTGGACCCAGGTGAGCTGACCGGCCATCAGGGAGGGGAGGGTGTCGCCGGTCGCGGCGCCCGTCTCCTCGCGCAGAGTCGCCTCCAGGTTCTCCTGGACCTCCTGCTGGATGCTCCAGAGCCGGGAGCGGAGCGGGGGCGCGTCGTGGATGACCCGCATGAAACGCTCGTAGCCCTCCATCAGACCGACCCGGGGCGAGACCGCCTCGACCTCGTCGCGCAGCTCACGCAGCACGGCCGCGGCCGCGGACTCGCCCACGTCGCGGGCGCGCACCCAGCGTGAGAGCCGGTCGACGACGCCCTTGCTGCGGTCGAGGAAGAGGTCCTCCTTGGTCGGGAAGTAGTTGTAGACCGTGTTGACGGAGACGTCGGCGGCCTCCGCCACGTCCGCGATGGTCACGGTCACGAAGCCGTGCTCCAGGAACAGCCCGGTGGCGATGTCCGAGATGCGCTGCCTGGTCTCGCGCTTCTTCCGTTCCCTGAGTCCCTCAGCCATGTCCGGATCCTACCGCTTCTTGGGCTCTCTGAAATTTTGGGGCCGTTGCAAAATTTAAGAGACTCTGTTTTTCTGGGGTCATGGCAATCATCAGTACGGCCGGCCTGGCCCACACCTTCCGGACGAAGAACGGACCCGTGGACGCCGTGCGCGGCCTCGACCTCACCGTCCGCGAGGGCGAGATCCTCGGCTTCCTGGGCCCCAACGGCGCCGGGAAGACCACCACCCTGCGCATGCTGACCACGCTGCTCGCCCCTACCGGCGGCGCCGCCACCGTCGCCGGCCGCGACCTGGTGTCCGACCCGGCCGGAGTACGGCGGGCGTGCGGCTACGTGGCGCAGTCCGGCGGGGTCGACCCGCAGATCACCGTGCGGGAGGAACTGGTCACCCAGGGCCGCCTGTACCGGCTGACGAAGACTCAGGCGACGCAGCGGGCCGAGGAGTTGGCCCATGACCTGGACCTCACCGAGCTCCTCGACCGCAAGGCGGGCGCGCTCTCCGGCGGCCAGCGGCGGCGCCTGGACATCGCGATGGCGCTCACGCACCGCCCCGCGCTCCTGTTCCTGGACGAGCCGACGACCGGCCTCGACCCCGGCAGCCGCGCCGACCTGTGGGACCTGGTCCGGCGACTGCGCGACGAGCACGGCACGACCGTCTTCCTGACCACCCACTACCTCGACGAGGCCGACGCCCTCGCCGACCGACTCGTGATCGTCGACCGCGGCACGGTCGTGGCCGAGGGCACACCGAGCGCGCTGAAGCTCCGCCACGGCGGCTCGATCGACGCGAGCCTCCAGGACACGTTCCTCGCGATCACCGGCCGCAGCGCCGCGCCGGCCGACGCCACGCCCGTAGCCGTCTAGACCCGTGAGGCACCCCCGCCCCCAGAGGAATCCGATGCTTCTCCACGACACCGCGCTGATCTACGGCCGGTACCTCCGCCAGTCCCTGCGCTCCCGCTTCGCGCTGCTCTTCGGCGTGCTGATGCCGCTGCTGTACCTGGTGTTCTTCGGCCCGCTGCTGACCGACCTGCCGCTCGGCGGGCAGGGCAGCTCATGGCAGCTGCTGGTTCCCGGGCTGCTGCTCCAACTCGGCCTGTTCGGAGCGTCGTTCGCCGGCTTCTCGATCATTATCGAGAAGGGCCAGGGAGTGGTCGAGCGGATGCGGGTCACCCCCGTGAGCCGTCTCGCCCTCCTGCTCGGCCGCGTCCTGCGCGACGCCACCGTCTTCGTCTTCCAGGCGGTGCTGCTGGTACTGGCGGCGGTCGTCATGGGGCTCAGGGCGCCGCTGCCCGGCGTCCTGATCGGCTTCGCGTTCGTCGCCCTGCTCACGGTCTCGCTGGGCTCGCTGTCGTACGCGCTGGCCATGAAGGTCAGCACCCCGACGGAGTTCGGCCCCACGATCAACGCGGTGAGCATGCCGTCCATGCTGCTGTCCGGCCTGATGCTCCCGATGACCCTGGCGCCGGCCTGGCTGGACGCCCTCTCCCACTTCATGCCGTTCCGCTATCTGGTGGACGCGATGCGGGACGCGTACGTGGGCTCGTACGCCACGACCACCATGCTGTACGGCGTCCTGGTGGCCGTCGGGCTCGCCGCGCTGTCCGTGACAGTGGGCACACGGGTCTTCCGGACGACCGGAGCGTAATTAGTCTGACCTCATGGTCAATCTGACGCGCATCTACACGAAGACCGGCGACACGGGCACCACCAACCTCGGTGACATGAGCCGGGTCGCCAAGACCGATCTGCGGATCTCCGCGTACGCGGACGTCAACGAGGCGAACGCGGTGATCGGTACGGCGATCGCGCTGGGCAACCTGGACGAGGAGATCGTCAAGGTCCTCACCCGCGTCCAGAACGACCTGTTCGACGTGGGCGCGGACCTGTCGACGCCGGTGGTGGAGAAGCCGGAGTTCCCCCCGCTGAGGGTCGAGCAGTTCTACATCGACAAGCTGGAGGCGGACTGCGACCGCTTCAACGAGCGGCTGGAGAAACTCCGGTCATTCATCCTCCCCGGCGGCACCCCGGGCGCGGCCCTGCTCCACCAGGCCTGCACGGTCGTACGGCGGGCCGAGCGCTCCACCTGGGCCGCGCTGGAGGCCCACGGCGAGACGATGAACCCGCTCACCGCGACCTACCTCAACCGCCTGTCCGACCTGCTGTTCATCCTGGCGCGAACGGCGAACAAGGAGGCCGGGGACGTGCTGTGGGTGCCGGGCGGGGAGCGTTAGCGCGACTCGGAGCCGGGCGCGTCAGCGCGACTCGGAGCCGGGCGCGTCAGCGGGACCTGGAGCGTGCCGCCCGGTACAGGCCCAGGGCGACGAGTGCGCCGCCGAGCCACATCATGACCACGCCGACCTTCGTCAGGGTGACGACCGGGACCTCCACCTCCTCGGTGAACAGCCACAGCAGCAGGCCGGCCGTGAAGGTGCCGGCTCCTTCCAGCAGGTTCTGGGACGCCTGGCTCATCGGCGTGCGCTCTCCTTCGGTGACGTGAACCGCGGCTCCTCGGCGGCCCGGGGCGGGGCCTTCTTCGGCCAGATCAGGTAGCCCAGCGCGACCAGGCCGTGGATGCCGGCGGTCCGCAGCGCCGCCCACTGGAACGCCCGCAGGGACGAGACGTCGCCGTGGTCGCCGACGTACCAGACCGCCCCCTGCAGCAGCGCGCACGCCACGGCCGCGGCCAGGACCGTACGCAGCCACAGCCGGCCCTCGTGCCGGGCGCGGGGCATGCCGTACCGCGGGGGTCCCACCGGCTTCGGCGCCCCGCCCAGACGGTGGGCGGCGTGGCCGTCGAGCCAGCGGATCGTGTAGTGGCCGTAGCCGACGGTGTAGCCGATGTACAGCGCGGCCAGACCGTGCTGCCAGCCCGGCTCGGCGCCGTTGCGCAGGTCGATCGCGGTCACCACGAACAGCACCAGCTCCAGGACCGGCTCGCACAGCAGCAGGGCCACGCTCGTCCGGGGCCACTTCAACAGGTAGCGGACGGCCAGGCCCAGGGCCAGCAGCACCCAGAACCCGACCTCGCAGGCGATGATCAACGCGACGACCACGGGTCGCTCCTCTCGGTCACCCTCCAGGCTTCCGGACCGGGCGGGCGGGGTCGTCGTCGGCGGTGACGAACTCGCGGTACATCGAAAGATGCAGCCGCGGACCCTTCCCGGGAATCAGGCGTCCGGCGGGCGGGGCGTGTTGGATGGAGTCATGGCCCTGCGACCGCCCCGCCCGCACCGCTTCGACGTGTACGTCGCGCTCGGCGGTCTGCTCGGCGGGGTGCTCCTGGTGGTCATCGGGCTGGGAGTGCGGGCCTCACGCGATCCGATCACGCTCCTCGACGGCCCCTGGCCGGTCCTGGTGCCGCTGACGGTGATGGCCGGCTGCGAACTGCTGCGCCGGACCGCCCCGCGCGCGGCCCTGCTGACCGGCACGGTCGCGATCACCGCGGACCTCGTGACCCAGGGCAACGTGGCCACGGCGCTGATGTTCACCGACCTGGTGTACGCCGCCGTCCTGTACGGTCCGCCCGCCTCGGCCCGCCGCATCCCCTGGATCACCGGGCTGCTCGCGGTGGCCGGGATGCTGGTGCCGTTCGCGGTGTGGCGGGTGCCGGAGGCGCTGCTGATCGGGGTGGTCATCGGCATCGTGTCGTTCGGCCCGGCGGCCACCGGCTGGATCGTCCGCGACCACCGGGACGCCGCCGAGGCCGCCCGGCTGCGTGCCGAACAGACCGCTCTGCTCGCCGAGATGGACCGCACCCAGGCGATCACCGCCGAACGCGCCCGGATGGCACGGGAGTTGCACGACGTGGTCGCCAACCA
Source organism: Streptomyces violaceoruber (assembly GCA_000720805.1). Taxonomy (GTDB): domain Bacteria; phylum Actinomycetota; class Actinomycetes; order Streptomycetales; family Streptomycetaceae; genus Streptomyces; species Streptomyces cellulosae_A. Next base: position 225,746 of record JODI01000003.1, on the reverse strand, counting down.
CCTGTCCGCCATCGCCATCCACTCCACCGCCGCGCTCTCCCTGGACGAGCCGACGACCTCCCGGGAGGCGCTCGGCGTCATCCGCGAGAACAGCGTGGCGGGCCTCGCCGAGATGCGGCGGCTGATCGGCATCCTGCGCGACGGCGACAGCGAGCCGGCCGCCACACCGACCCTCGAAGGACTCCCCGCGCTCGTCGAGGGCACCCGCGCCAACGGCCTCGACGTCAGCCTCGCCCTGGCCGGCCTCGACCGGGACGCCGGCCTCGACGGCCCTCACGGCCCGGTGCCCGCGCCGGTCGAGCTCGCCGCGTACCGGATCGTGCAGGAGTCCCTCACCAACGCCCTCAAGCACGCCGGTCCCGGCCGCGTCACCGCGACCCTCGCCCACCAGGACGGCTCCCTCACCGTCACGGTGACCAGCCCGTACGGCGACCGGGACGGACCGCGCGCCCCCGGCTCGGGCGCCGGACTCGTCGGGATGCGGGAGCGGACGGAACTACTGGGCGGCACGTTCGAGGCCGGCCCCGAGGAGTCGGCCGACGGCAAGCTCTGGGCGGTACGCGCCACGCTGCCGCTGACGGAGAGAAGGACGGCATGACGGAAGGGGAAGACCGCGTGACGGAGGGGAAGAGCGCATGACGGAAAGGAAGACCGCATGATCCGCGTCCTCGTCGCCGAGGACCAGTCCGCCGTCCGCGCCGGACTCGTCCTGATCCTGCGCAGCGCGCCCGGCATCGAGGTGGTCGGCGAGGCGGCGGACGGCGAGCAGGCGGTGACGCTGGCCCGTGAGCTGCGTCCCGATCTGGTCCTGATGGACATTCAGATGCCTCGCCTGGACGGGGTGTCGGCGACCCGGCAGGTCGTCGCCGAGGACCTCGCCGACGTACTCGTGCTCACCACCTTCGATCTGGACGAGTACGTCTTCGGCGCGTTGCGGGCCGGTGCCGCCGGGTTCCTGCTGAAGAACACCGAGGCGAAGGACCTGGTGGAGGCGGTCCGCACGGTGGGCCGCGGGGAGGGCCTGATCGCCCCGGCCGTCACCCGGCGCCTGATCGCCGAGTTCGCGGCGCGGCCGGTGCGCGGGACGACCGCCGATCCCGCCGTGCTCGACTCCCTCACCCGGCGTGAACGCGAGGTGCTGGGCTGCCTCGGCGAGGGACTGTCCAACGCGGACATCGCGACCCGCCTGGAGATGGCCGAGGCGACGGTGAAGACGCACGTCAGCCGGTTGCTGGGGAAGCTGGAGCTGCGCAGCCGGGTGCAAGCCGCCGTGCTGGCACAGGAGTTGGGGATCTGACAGTCTTCGACAAGGACTGGTCCAGACCTATTGACCCGTGGTCCAGACCTTTCTATTCTCGCGGCACTGAGGGCCTGATGGCTCAGATCACGCCCCCGACACTCCCCCCCCCATAAGGAGGCGCACAGCATGCGCTTCAGACACAGAGCCGCAGCGGGGTTCGCGACCCTTCTGCTCCCCTTCGCCGGTCTGGTCGGTCTCACCAGCCCCGCCCAGGCGGCGGCGAGCGCCACGGCCACCGCCACCTACGCCAAGACCCAGGACTGGGGCTCCGGCTTCGAGGGCAAGTGGACGGTGAAGAACACCGGCACCACCGCCCTCAGTTCCTGGACCGTCGAATGGGACTTCCCCTCCGGTACGTCCGTCACCTCCGCCTGGGACGCCGACGTCACCTCCTCCGGCACCCACTGGACCGCCAGGAACAAGTCCTGGAACGGCTCCCTCGCCCCCGGCGCCTCCGTCTCCTTCGGCTTCAACGGCGCCGGCACCGGCTCCCCGTCCAACTGCAGGCTCAACGGCACCGGCTGCGACGGCGGCACGGTCCCCGGTGACGCGGCCCCCTCCGCCCCCGGCAAGCCCACCGCCTCCGACATCACCAACACCTCGGTGAAGCTGTCCTGGAGCGCGGCCACGGACGACAAGGGCATCAAGAACTACGACGTGCTGCGCGACGGCGCCAAGGTCGCGACCGTCACCGGTACGAGCTACACGGACACCGGCCTGACCGCCGGCACCGACTACTCCTACTCCGTCCAGGCCCGCGACACCGCCGACCAGACCGGTCCGGCCGGCGCGGCGACCGCTGTGCGCACCACGGGCGGCACCACCGATCCCCCGCCGACCGGTGACAAGGTCAAGCTCGGGTACTTCACCGAGTGGGGCGTCTACGGCCGCAACTACCACGTCAAGAACCTGGTGACCTCGGACTCGGCGGCGAAGATCACCCACATCAACTACGCGTTCGGCAACGTCAAGGACGGCAAGTGCACCGTCGACGACACGTTCGCCGCGTACGACAAGGCGTACACCGCCGACCAGTCCGTCAGCGGCACCGCCGACACCTGGGACCAGCCGCTGCGCGGCAACTTCAACCAGCTGCGCCAGCTCAAGGCCAAGTACCCGCACATCAAGGTGCTGTACTCCTTCGGCGGCTGGACCTACTCCGGCGGCTTCGCGCAGGCCGCGGCCAACCCGGCCGCCTTCGCCGCCTCCTGCAAGGCCGTCGTGGAGGACCCGCGCTGGGCGGACGTCTTCGACGGCATCGACATCGACTGGGAGTACCCGAACGCCTGCGGCCTGACCTGTGACACCTCCGGCCCCGCGGCCTTCAGGAACCTGATGTCGGCGCTGCGTTCCCAGTTCGGCTCGAATTACCTCGTCACCGCGGCCATCACCGCCGACGGCTCCTCCGGCGGCAAGCTCGACGCGGCCGACTACGGCGGGGCCTCCAGCTACGTCGACTGGTACAACGTGATGACGTACGACTACTTCGGCGCCTTCGACGCGGACGGCCCGACCGCCCCGCACTCGCCGCTCACCTCGTACTCCGGGATCCCGGCCGCCGGCTTCAACTCCGCCGACGCCATCGCCAAGCTGAAGTCGAAGGGCGTCCCGTCCGCCAAGCTCCTGCTCGGCATCGGCTTCTACGGCCGCGGCTGGACCGGCGTCACCCAGTCCGCCCCCGGCGGCACGGCGACCGGCCCGGCACCGGGCACCTACGAGGCCGGCATCGAGGACTACAAGGTCCTGAAGAACTCCTGCCCGGCCACCGGCACCATCGCGGGCACGGCGTACGCGTACTGCGGCACCAACTGGTGGTCGTACGACACCCCGTCGACGATCGCCGGGAAGATGAGCTGGGCCAAGAGCCAGGGCCTGGGCGGCGCGTTCTTCTGGGAGTTCAGCGGCGACACCGGCAACGGCGAACTGGTGAGCGCCATCAACAGCGGGCTGCGGTAAGCCCGTCAGGCGACATTGACTCGCTGACCGGGCGGGGCTGCCTCCAGCCACGCGAGGAAACCGGTCAGCGCGTCCTCGCTCATGGCGAGTTCCAGGCGCGTGCCCCGGTGCAGACAGGTGAGGACGATGTGGTCGGAGATCAGCGCCAGTTCCTCTTCCCCCTCGGGGACCCGGCGGCCGGCCACCTCGATCGCGGAGCGTTCCAGGACGCGGCGCGGGCGGGGGGAGTAGGAGAAGATGCGGTACCACTCGACGCGGTCGCCGTTGTAGCGGGCGACGCCGTAGCTCCAGCCCTTGCCGCTGGTGTCGGGTTTCTCGGGGACGCCCCAGCGCAGGCTGCAGTCGAAGGTGCCGCCCGAGCGCTGGATGAGCCTGCGGCGCAGGCCGAAGACGAACAGCGCCAGCACCACAACGGTGACCACGACTCCGCACACAGTCAGAGCGAGGACCATCGACACCGACCTCCTCGTCTCCTAGGTACCGAAAATAGGTAACGGAACGGAAAAAACACCTATATCCGCCTCAGCCGCGGCCGGCTCCGGATTGCTCCGGTGCCTGCCGCGGCTGAGTGACGTCATATGCCCGCCGGGGTCAGCGCGTCGCCGTCGCCGCCCGCAGTCGGACGTCCGCACGACGTTCCGCGGAGGCGTCGCCCTCCGCCTTCGCGCGCTCGAGCTCGCGCTCCACGCGCTGGACGTCGATCTCGTCCGACAGCTCGGCGATCTCGGCCAGCAGCGACAGCTTGTTGTCGGCGAACGAGATGAAACCGCCGTGCACCGCGGCGACGACCGTTCCACCGTCACTCGTACGGATGGTCACCGGGCCCGACTCCAGCACACCGAGCAGCGGCTGGTGACCGGGCATGACGCCGATGTCGCCGGACGTGGTGCGCGCGACGACCAGGGTGGCCTCGCCGGACCAGACCTCTCGGTCGGCCGCGACCAGCGCGACGTGCAGCTCAGCAGCCAAGGTGGCTCCTCGGGTCACCACCCGGCGGGTGTGCCGGGTGTTGGTTACAAGTCTAGTAGGCATGGGAGAGGGGGCGGGACGTGCCCCGCCCCCTCAGACGAACACGGGGGTCAGGAGACGCCCAGTTCCTTGGCGTTGGCCTTGAGGTCCTCCAGGCCACCGCACATGAAGAACGCCTGCTCCGGGAAGTGGTCGTACTCGCCGTCGCAGATCGCGTTGAAGGCCCTGATGGACTCCTCCAGCGGTACGTCCGACCCGTCGACGCCGGTGAACTGCTTGGCGACGTGGGTGTTCTGGGACAGGAAGCGCTCCACGCGACGGGCACGGTGGACGACGAGCTTGTCCTCCTCGCCGAGCTCGTCGATACCGAGGATCGCGATGATGTCCTGGAGGTCCTTGTACTTCTGCAGGATCGTCTTGACGCGCATGGCGCAGTCGTAGTGGTCCTGCGCGATGTAGCGCGGGTCCAGGATCCGGGACGTGGAGTCCAGCGGGTCCACGGCCGGGTAGATGCCCTTCTCGGAGATCGGACGGGACAGCACCGTCGTCGCGTCGAGGTGGGCGAAGGTGGTGGCCGGGGCCGGGTCGGTCAGGTCGTCCGCGGGGACGTAGATCGCCTGCATCGAGGTGATCGAGTGACCACGGGTCGAGGTGATGCGCTCCTGGAGGAGACCCATCTCGTCGGCCAGGTTCGGCTGGTAGCCCACCGCGGAGGGCATACGGCCGAGCAGGGTCGAGACCTCGGAACCGGCCTGCGTGAAGCGGAAGATGTTGTCGATGAAGAACAGCACGTCCTGCTTCTGCACATCGCGGAAGTACTCCGCCATGGTCAGACCGGCGAGGGCCACGCGCAGACGGGTGCCCGGGGGCTCGTCCATCTGGCCGAAGACCAGCGCGGTCTTGTCGATGACGCCCGAGTCCGACATCTCCTCGATGAGGTCGTTGCCCTCACGGGTGCGCTCACCGACACCGGCGAACACGGAGACACCGTCGTGGTTGTTGGCGACGCGGTAGATCATCTCCTGGATGAGCACCGTCTTGCCGACGCCGGCACCGCCGAACAGGCCGATCTTGCCACCCTTGACGTACGGGGTGAGCAGGTCGATGACCTTGACGCCGGTCTCGAACATCTCGGTCTTCGACTCGAGCTCGTCGAAGTTCGGCGCCTTGCGGTGGATGGACCAGCGCTCGCCGTCGTAGGTCTCGTCGCTGTTCAGCACATCACCGAGGGTGTTGAACACCTTGCCCTTGGTGAAGTCGCCGACCGGGACGGTGATGCCCGTGCCCGTGTCGGTGACGGCGGCCTGGCGGACCAGACCGTCGGTGGGCTGCATCGAGATCGTACGGACCAGGCCCTCACCCAGGTGCTGGGCGACTTCGAGGGTCAGGATCTTCTTCTCGCCCGCGTTGGCCGGGTCGGAGACCTCGACGTGCAGGGCGTTGTAGATCTCCGGCATCGCGTCGACGGGGAACTCCACGTCGACGACCGGGCCGATGACCCGCGCGACGCGGCCAGTGGCCACGCCAGCAGGAGCGGTCGGCTCAACAGTGGTGGTCATTAGTAGTCACTCCCCGCGGTCGCGTCGGCCAGGGCGCTCGCGCCACCGACGATCTCGCTGATTTCCTGGGTGATTTCGGCCTGGCGGGCCGCGTTGGCAAGCCGGGAGAGCGTCTCGATGAGCTCTCCGGCGTTGTCGGTGGCCGACTTCATCGCGCGCCGCGTGGCGGCGTGCTTGGAGGCGGCCGACTGGAGCAGCGCGTTGTAGATGCGGCTCTCCACGTAGCGCGGCAGCAGGGCGTCGAGGACGTCCTCCGCCGACGGCTCGAAGTCGTAGAGCGGGAGGATCTCGCCCTGCGGCGACGCCTCCTGCGCGACCTCGTCGAGGCTGAGCGGCAGCAGCCGGTCGTCGAGCGCCGTCTGCGTCATCATCGACACGAACTCGGTGAAGACGATGTGGATTTCGTCCACCCCGCCGTCCGCCGTGTCCGTCTCGATGGCCTCGATCAGCGGCGCCGCGACCTTCTTGGCGTCCGCGTACGTCGGCTCGTCGGTGAAGCCGGTCCACGACTCCGCGACCTTGCGCTCACGGAAGTTGTAGTGGGCCAGACCACGCCGGCCGACGATGTACGTCTCGACCTGCCGGCCCGCCCGCTCCAGCCGCTCCGTCAGCTGTTCCGCGGCCTTGATGGCGTTGGAGTTGAAGGCACCGGCGAGACCACGGTCGCTCGTCAGGAGCAGCACCGCGGACCGGGTGACCGTCTCGGCCTGGGTGGTCAGCGGGTGCTTGGTGTTCGAGCCGGTACCGACCGCCGTGACCGCGCGGGTCAGTTCCTGCGCGTACGGCGTGGAGGCCGCCACCTTGCGCTGCGCCTTGACGACGCGCGAGGCGGCGATCATCTCCATCGCCTTCGTGATCTTCTTGGTCGCGGTGACGGATCGGATGCGACGCTTGTAGACCCGGAGCTGCGCTCCCATGAGTCAGGTCCCTTCCTTACGTCACTTGGCGGCGGACGGGGCGTCCTCGCCGAGCAGCTTGCCGTCCGAGGTCTCGAACTGCTTCTTGAACTCGGCAACGGCGTCGTCGATCGCCTGGATGGTGTCGTCCGACATCTTCGCGCCCTCCTTGATGGAGGTCATGAGGCCCTGCTCCTTGCGGTGCAGGTACTCCAGCAGCTCCTTCTCGAAGCGGCGCACGTCGGCGACCGGGACCTCGTCCATCTTGCCGTTGGTGCCGGCCCAGATGGAGACGACCTGGTCCTCGGTGGCCATCGGCTGGTACTGGGACTGCTTCAGCAGCTCCACCATGCGCTGACCGCGCTCCAGCTGCGCCTTCGACGCCGCGTCCAGGTCGGAACCGAAGGCGGCGAACGCCTCCAGCTCACGGAACTGGGCGAGGTCGACGCGGAGCCGTCCCGACACCTGGCGCATGGCCTTGTGCTGGGCGGAGCCACCGACGCGGGAGACCGAGATACCGACGTTCAGGGCCGGGCGCTGACCGGCGTTGAACAGGTCGGACTCCAGGAAGCACTGGCCGTCGGTGATAGAGATGACGTTGGTCGGGATGAACGCCGAGACGTCGTTGGCCTTGGTCTCGACGATCGGCAGACCGGTCATCGAACCGGCGCCCATCTCGTCCGAGAGCTTGGCGCAGCGCTCCAGCAGACGCGAGTGCAGGTAGAAGACGTCACCCGGGTAGGCCTCACGGCCCGGCGGGCGGCGCAGCAGCAGGGACACGGCACGGTAGGCGTCGGCCTGCTTCGACAGGTCGTCGAAGATGATGAGGACGTGCTTGCCCTCGTACATCCACTGCTGGCCGATGGCCGAGCCGGTGTACGGCGCCAGGTACTTGAAGCCGGCCGGGTCGGACGCCGGGGCGGCGACGATGGTCGTGTACTCCAGCGCGCCGTTCTCCTCCAGCGCGCCGCGGACCGACGCGATCGTCGAGCCCTTCTGGCCGATGGCGACGTAGATGCACCGGACCTGCTTGCTCGGGTCGCCGGTGCGCCAGTTGTCGCGCTGGTTGATGATCGTGTCGACGGCCAGGGCGGTCTTGCCGGTCTGGCGGTCACCAATGATCAGCTGCCGCTGACCACGGCCGATCGGGGTCATCGCGTCGACGGCCTTGTAGCCGGTCTCCATCGGCTCGTGCACCGACTTGCGGACCATGACGCCCGGGGCCTGCAGCTCCAGGGCGCGTCGGCCGGACGTCTCGATCTCGCCGAGGCCGTCGATCGGGTTGCCGAGCGGGTCGACGACGCGGCCGAGGTAGCCCTCGCCCACCGCGACGGAGAGGACCTCGCCGGTACGGGTGACCGGCTGCCCCTCCTCGATACCGCTGAACTCGCCGAGTACGACGGCACCGATCTCGCGCTCTTCCAGGTTCAGCGCGAGACCGAGGGAGCCGTCCTCGAACTTCAGCAGCTCGTTCGCCATGGCCGAGGGCAGGCCCTCGATCTTGGCGATACCGTCGCCGGCGACGGTGACCGTACCGACCTCCTCGCGCGAGGCCGCGTCCGGCTTGTACGACTGGACGAAGGTCTCCAGTGCGTCCCGGATCTCCTCCGGCCGGATCGTGAGCTCCGCCATCTGGGTTCCCTGCTCTCCTTGTTGGGCCCGAAGTTTCACTTTGGGGGGATGGGGACTCCCCCCGTAACGAGGTGAATCCTCTGCACGACCCAACCGGGCCGTAAGTACGTACTGCTCTGCTGTACTGCTCTGTACTGCTCTTAAGTTGCTGTCAGCTCGCCAGGCGGCGGCCGGCGTCCTCGATGCGGTCCGCGAGGGAGCCGTTGATCACCTCGTCACCGACCTGCACCCGGATCCCGCCGAGGACCGCGGGGTCCACGTCGAGATTGAGGTGCATCGTGCGGCCGTAGAGCTTCGCGAGGGCGGCACCCAGGCGCTGCTTCTGCGGGTCGCTCAGCGGAACCGCCGAGGTGACGACGGCCACCATGCGGTTCCTGCGGTCGGCGGCCAGCTTGGTCAGGGACTCCAGTCCCGCTTCCAGGCTACGTCCCCGCGGCGCGGCGACAAGGCGCGTCACCAGACGCTCGGTCGTCACCGCTGCCCGCCCGCCGAGCAGACTGCGCAGCAGCTCGCTCTTGGCCGGGGTGGTGGCCTTGCGGTTGGTCAGCGCGGCGCGCAGCTCGGTGTTCGAGGCGACGATCCGGCCGAACCGGAACAGCTCGTCCTCGACACTGTCGAGCGTGCCCGCCCGCTGGGCGGCGGTGAGGTCGGCGACACCCGCCAGCTCCTCCAGCGCGTCCACCAGGTCACGCGACCGCGACCAGCGGGAACGCACCAGGCCGGAGACCAGGTCGAGGGTGTGACCGCCGACCTGGCTGCCGAGCAGGCGCTGCACCAACTCGGCCTTGGCCTCACCGGCCTGCGCCGGGTCGGTCAGGACCCGACGCAGCGACACCTCGCGGTCGAGCAGCGCGGTGACGGCGGCCAGCTCGTCGGCGAGCTGTGCCGCGTCCACGGACGTGGAGTCCGTCAGCGCGTCAAGACGCTCGCGTGCGGCTGCCAGGGCATCGCGGCTCGCTCCGTTCATCGCGACGCCTCGGCCTTCTCCTCGAGCTCGTCGAGGAAGCGGTCGATGACGCGGCTCTGCCGGGCGTGGTCCTCGAGGGACTCACCGACGAGCTTGCCGGCCAGGTCGGTGGCGAGCTTGCCGACGTCCTGGCGCAGCGAGGACGAGGCGGCCTTGCGGTCGGCCTCGAGCTGGGCGTGACCGGCGGCGACGATCTCCTCGCGCTGCCGCTGGCCTTCCGCGCGCATCTCCGCGATGAGCGTGGCGCCCTGTTCCTGCGCCTCCTGGCGCAGGCGCGCGGCCTCGTGGCGGGCCTCGGCGAGCTGGGCCTTGTACTGCTCCAGCACGCTCTGGGCCTCGGTCTGGGCGGCCTCGGCCTTCTCGATACCGCCCTCGATGGCCTCGCGGCGCTCTTCCAGAACCTTGTTGATGTTCGGGAGGAGCTTCTTGGCGAGGAAGCCGAAGACGATGACGAAGGCGATCAGGCCGATGACAAGCTCCGGCCACGGCGGAATGAGGGGGTTCTCCTTCTCCGCCTCGGCCGCCAGCTGAACCAGTGCGAGGTTCACATCAGTGCCTTTCGTCGAATGGGGCTGTCGTCGTGTTCGTCTTAGTAGACGAACGGCATGACGAGGCCGATGAGGGCAAGCGCCTCACAGAACGCGAAGCCGAGGATCTGGTTGGCACGGATCAGGCCGGCAGCCTCGGGCTGACGGGCGAGAGCCTGGGTGCCGTTACCGAAGATGATGCCGACGCCGACGCCGGGACCGATGGCGGCGAGACCGTAACCGACGGAGCCGAGGTCACCGGTGACAGCAGCAAGGGTAGACATGCCAGTTCTTCCTTCTCTTTACGGACCGGTGGGGGTTGGCCACCGGACGACTATGGGCGTTGGGGGCGGTGCTCAGTGGTGCTCGGCGAGCGCGCCCTGGATGAAGGTGCACGTCAGTAGGACGAAGACGTACGCCTGGACGGCCTGGATGAAGAGCTCGAACGCGGTCATCACGATGACCATTACGAACGAGACACCCGAGTACGCGATGCCGATGCCGTTGAGCATGTACCAGCTGGCGATCGTGAAGAGCAGCAGCAGGGTGTGACCGGCGAACATGTTCGCGAAGAGTCGCACCGCGTGCGTGAACGGGCGGACCAGCAGGTTCGAGAAGAACTCGATGGTCATGGCCAGCGGGAGCACCGGGCCCAGCGACTTGTCGTAGCCGGTGAAGTTCTTGAAGGCACCGACGAATCCGTGCCGCTTGAACGTCAGCGAGACCCAGGTGATGTAGACGATGGCCGCGAGAACCGCCGGGTAGGCGATGATCGAAGTCACCGGGAACGAGGCGACCGGGACGATCGACCAGATGTTCATCATCCAGATGAAGAAGAACAGCGAGACGGCGAGCGGAACGTACTTCTCGCCCTCCTTCTTGCCGATCGTCTCGTAGACGATCCCTCGGCGGACGAAGTCGTAGCCGGCCTCGGCGACCATCTGGAGCTTGCCCGGGACGAGCCTGGGCTTGCGGAACGCCGCCCAGAAGAAGCCCACCACGATGATGGAACCGAGCAGCGCCAGCAGCATCGGCTTGTTGAAGTACATGCCGTTGCCGTCTGCGTCACCCCAGAGCGGCTCGAAGAGGAACGAATGCAGGCCCGGAGCCGGGAAGCCACAACCGTCGAAAAGGTGGCAATCGGTCTCGAAGGCGAGCACCTGCGTCGGGTCAGCACTCACCGCGGGCTCCTTCAGCGTGACGCATGGGTACGGCAACCTCGTTGTGTCGGCGCGGCGCACGGCCGCGGTTCGGCACGGGACTGGTGGTTCGGATGTGGGGGCGGCTCTTGGGCATCTCGCCTCGCGATTGAGCAGGCGTCAGCTCGGATGCCCGCGCCCGCGATGCCGCAGTTGGCACCGGACGATAGCAGGAGATCTCTGACGTCCTTATCCCGGCCCTACCCCTCACGACGAGTGCCCCGTTTTTTCGGGTTCGACGTAGAGGATCTTGGACTTCATGTGCGCACGGGTCTGCGCGGCGATCCACGCGAGGGTGCCGGCGACCAGCGTGAACGCGAAGGCCCTGGGGTGGAAGAGCGTGGTGTTCTTGAACGCGGCCAGGAAGACGAACAGCAGCAGGATCTGCGCCGCGTACAACATGAGGCCCATCGCCTGGAAAAGGTGCGGAAGCGATTTGGCAGTGCGCTGCAGGATGTAAAGACCGAGCCCCATGAAAAGGATCACGACCAGCGTCGCCACGACCGCTCCGATCGCCCCTTTGCCACCGGCGACCACACCACTGACGACGGCGGCGATGGCGCCGACGGCAGCTGTGGGCACAGCGGCCTGGAGCAGGATCCGGACGTCGTTGGACGGCATGGCGGCAACTCCGCTTTCGCAGGGGGCAGGGGTGTCGTCATGGACGAGCGTAGTCCCGGGCGGAGTGTGAGCCTCACGCCAAGGGACCGTCGCACCACGGCCCTTCGGCTCTACCCCGGGTTCTCGTGAACCGTATCACAAACTATTTGATGCGGTCTTTACCAAGTGGGTGTGCTCGCTGTCACACATGAGAGTGACCGTGCGCGTCTGTGCAGGAACTGGGGTTACTTGTCTGGTATTGGGGAGCTTTGCTTCCCCACGACTTGGCAATGCTCTCGTCAGATTCTTACCTTGCGGTCTCAGCGCGAGGTCCCGGCCTTGGGCCCGTCCAGGCCGTCCAGGAGTCGCGAGCGAGCGCTGAGGGCGGTCGCCCCGTTGGCACCCGCCACTCCGGCCGCGACCGGCGTGCGGCCCTCGGCCGGGGCATCGGCGCCGGGAGTGGGCGAGCTGCCCGCCGCGGGCTCCTCGACCGGCTCCCCGGCCTGCTCCGCACCGGCCCGGCGACGGCGGTACCGCGGCGGTACGAAGCCCTCGGCCCAGCGCGGGGTGCGCGGCTGGAAGCGCGGCAGGAGCAGCAGCACCAGACCGATGGCGCTCATCGCGACCACCGCGAACACGATCCACTGGGACGCCGAATGCACGGAGTACAGCACCGTGCCGAACGAGATCAGCGCCGACCAGAAGTACATGATGAGCACCGCCCGGCTGTGCGAGTGGCCGATCTCCAGCAGCCGGTGGTGCAGATGCCCGCGGTCGGCGGCGAACGGCGACTGCCCCTTCCAGGTACGGCGCACGATCGCCAGGATCAGGTCGGCCAGCGGGATCGCGATGATGGTCAGCGGCAGGATGATCGGCATGTAGACCGGCACCATCGTGTGGACCGCGCTGCGCAGGGAACCCGCGCTGAACGCGATCCGGTCCGGGTCCACCTGACCGGTGATCGAGACCGCGCCGGCGGCCAGCACCAGCCCGATGAGCATGGAGCCGGTGTCCCCCATGAAGATGCGGGCGGGATGCATGTTGTGCGGGAGGAACCCCAGACACATGCCGATGAGCAGGGCCGAGAAGAGCGTGGCGGGAGCGGCGGCCTCGATGCCGTAGCCGTACCAGAGCCGGTAGGCGTACAGGAAGAACGCCCCCGACGCGATGCAGACCATGCCGGCGGCCAGACCGTCGAGCCCGTCGACGAAGTTGACCGCGTTGATGGTGATGACGATGAGCGCGACCGTGAGGAGGTTGCCCTGCCACGGAGTGATCGACACGGAACCCACGCCCGGCACCGGCAGCCAGAGGATGGTCAGCCCCTGCATCACCATCACGCCGGCCGCGATCATCTGTCCGCCGAGCTTGATGAGCGCGTCCACCCCGAACTTGTCGTCGAGCACGCCCAGCAGCCAGATCAGGGCCGCCCCGCTCAGCAGGGCGCGCGGTTCGTTGGAGTTGTCGAAGACCGCGCTGAGGTTGCTGAGGTGGTCGGCGACCAGGAGGCCCGCGCACAGGCCGAAGAACATCGCGATCCCGCCGAGCCGCGGAGTGGGTTCCCGGTGCACGTCACGGGCCCGCACCTGAGGCACCGCTCCGGCCACGATCGCGAACTTCCGTACCGGCCCTGTCAGCAGATACGTCACCGCGGCCGTGATGCAGAGCGTCAGCAGGTATTCACGCACGGGCTGCTCCCTGGCGTTCCGGAGTCGATCAGAGCCAGTAGCTTAGACGGTAGCGCGCTCCGCCCCTTCCCGTAGTTCAAGCCTCACAGGAACCCCGCAGGCCTCACAGGCACGGTTTCGCGGGCGTCTCCAGAACCCCTTCACATGCGCGTTCCCAGGCGAGGGGCCTTCCCTTTCAAGAGACGCCTCCCATGGGCGGGTACGGCGGAAATCTGCGCGCGAGCTCCCGGACCTCGTCGAGAATCCCGGACTCCTGGCGCAGTGCCGCCCCGAACAACGCCGCGATCCGGGCCATCTCCGCCTCCCCCATGCCCTGCGTGGTGACCGCGGCCGTGCCCAGGCGCAGGCCGCGGACGTCGGCGTGGGGAAGCGCACAGCAGTCCAGCACCATCCCGGCGGCCGCGAGCAGCCCCCTCGCCGTGCGCCCGTCGACGCCGAGCGGCGCCGGGTCGGCCGTGACCAGGTGGGTGTCGGTCCCGCCCGTGGTGACGACGAGCCCCTCGGCGGCCAGCCCGGCCGCGAGCACCCGTGCGTTGGCGACGACCTGGTGGGCGTACGCCGAGAAGGCCGGCGTCGCCGCCTCGCCGAACGCGACGGCCTTGGCGGCGATGGTGTGCATCTGGGCGCCGCCCTGCGTGAAGGGGAAGACGGCGCGGTCCACGCGCTCCGCCAGGTCCGAGCCGCACAGGAGCATGCCGCCGCGCGGCCCGCGCAGCACCTTGTGGGTGGTGGCGCACACGATGTCGGCGTACGGCACCGGGTTCGGCGCCGCTCCCCCGGCGACCAGGCCGATGGGGTGGGCGGCGTCGGCGATGAGGTAGGCGCCCACCTCGTCGGCGACCTCGCGGAAGAAGGCGTAGTCGATGTGCCGGGGGTAGGCGATGGAGCCGCAGACGATCGCCTTGGGGCGGTGCGTACGGGCGAGGGTGCGCACCTGGTCCCGGTCGATGAGCCCGGTCTCCGCGTCCACGCCGTAGCCGACGAAGTCGAACCAGCGGCCGGAGAAGTTGGCGGGTGAGCCGTGCGTGAGGTGGCCGCCGTAGGGCAGGCCGAGGGCGAGGACGGTGTCGCCGGGCCGCAGCAGCGCGGCATACGCGGCGAGGACGGCCGACGACCCGGAGTGGGACTGCACATTGGCGTGGTCGGCCCCGAACAGCGCCTTCGCCCGCTCCACGGCGATCCGCTCGGCGACGTCCACGATCTCGCAGCCGCCGTGGTGCCGGGCGCCCGGATAGCCCTCCGCGTACTTGTTGGCGAGGGGCGAGCCGAGGGCGGCGAGCACGGCCGGCGAGGTGAAGTTCTCGGCGGCGACGAGCTGCAGCGTCGTCGCCTGCCGGTCGGCTTCCCCGAGCAGGATGTCGGCCAGCTCGGGATCCTGTCGCCGCAGGACGTCGGCGCTCACGGCGCTCTCAAGGGCAGGGGTGACCGACATGGTGGACTCCGGGGCGTCGACGGTGACGTACGTCCAATGTAGGCCCGGGACGAGTGGGGCGCCCGTTCGTCACGTCCTCGCGGTGACACCCGTGAGCGCGGTGACGGCGGGGATCACGTCGGCACGGGCAGACCGTCAGCGCCGTCGCCGGCGGATCCAGCACCGGGTTCCCCGTCCCCGACGCGCCGGAGTCACGTCCGCGCGGGCACCCCCGTCAGCGCCGTCACCACCGGATCCAGCGCCTGGTTTATCTCGTCGCCGATCGAGCGGAAGAACGTCAGGGGGGCGCCGTACGGGTCGTAGACCTCGTCCGCCTCGGCCGTGGGGGCCAGGAGCCACCCGCGTAGCGCGGCTGCCGCGCGGACCAGGGCCCGGGCGCGGGCGACCATGCCGTCCTCCAGGGGCGGGAGGGTCGCCGGGTCTATCGCCTTCACCAGGCGGGTGAACTCCTTCAGCGTGAACGTGCGCAGGCCCGCCGAGTGGCCCATGGAGATGACCTGGGCGCGGTGGTCGCGGGTCGCCGTCAGGACCAGGTCGGCCATGATGACGTGCTCGTCGAGCAGTTCCCGGCCGGTGAAGCCGGAGGCGTCCGCGCCGAAGTCGGCCAGCACGGCCTCCGCGTTGGCCTCCATCGGAGCGCCCTCATGGCCCCAGGTGCCCGCGCTCTCCACGATCAGCCCGCCCCACATCGGGTCGCCGAGCCGGTCCGCCAGGGCATGGCGGGTCAGCCGCTCGGTGATCGGCGAGCGGCACACGTTGCCGGTGCTGACGTGGAGGATGCGGAAGCTGTCACGCGGGAGACCTGTGAAGGTCCGCGTCTCTTCCCCGTTCCATATGCCACGCCCCGCGTCAGGGGCCGTCAATTCGCCACCTCGAGGTCGGGTACGACCTTCCTGAGCTCGTCCGCGGACAGTGCGCCCGCACGCAGCAGCAGGGGCACCTCGCGGGTGACGTCGACGATCGAGGACGGCACGTTGCCCGGGGTCGGACCGCCGTCGAGGTACACGGAGACCGAGTCGCCGAGCATCTCCTGGGCCGCGTCGCAGTCCTCCGGCGCGGGGTGGCCCGTCAGGTTGGCGGAGGAGACGGCCATGGGGCCGACCTCGGTCAGCAGCTCGATGGCGACGGGGTGCAGCGGCATGCGGACGGCGACGGTGCCGCGGGTGTCGCCCAGGTCCCACTGCAGGGACGGCTGGTGCTTGGCGACGAGCGTGAGCGCGCCCGGCCAGAACGCGTCGACCAGCTCCCAGGCCAGCTCGGAGAAGTCCGTGACGAGGCCGTGCAGGGTGTTCGGGGAGCCGATGAGGACGGGAGTGGGCATGTTGCGGCCCCGTCCCTTGGCCTCCAGCAGGTCGTGCACCGCTTCGGAGGAGAACGCGTCGGCGCCGATGCCGTAGACCGTGTCGGTGGGCAGTACCACGAGCTCGCCCCGGCGGACGGCGGACGCGGCCTCGCGCAGACCGGTCGTGCGGTCGGTCGCGTCGTTGGTGTCGTATCGCCGTGCCATGTCTAGCGGGCCTCCTCGTACAGGAAGTACACGAACTGCTGCGAATGGAGAGTCTGCTGGTCGAGAGTCTGCGGGCTGCTCACGGCGTCGCCTTGCGGGCCGTGGCGAAGCGGGGGCGGTTGTTGAGGTCGGGGTGGTCGGCGGCGTCGGCCCAGCCCCGTTCCTCGGTGAAGATCCACGGCACCTGGCCGCCCTGGGTGTCGGCGTGCTCGATGACGACGACCCCGCCGGGGCGCAGCAGCCGGTGTGCGGTGCGTTCGATGCCGCGGATGAGGTCGAGGCCGTCCTCGCCGGAGAACAGGGCGAGTTCGGGATCGTAGTCCCGCGCCTCGGGAGCGACGTACTCCCATTCGGTGAGCGGGATGTACGGCGGGTTGGAGATCACCAGGTCGACCTGGCCGTCGAGGTCGGGGAAGGCGTCCAGGGCGTTGCCCTGCCGCAGGTCGACCCTGGACCCCTCCGTGTTCTTGCGGGTCCACCTGAGGGCGTCCTCGGACAGCTCCACGGCGTGCACGCGCGAGCGCGGGACCTCCTGGGCGAGGGCGAGCGCGATGGCGCCGGATCCGGTGCACAGGTCGACGATGCACGGCTCGACGACGTCCATCGCGCGTACGGCGTCTATGGCCCACCCGACGACCGACTCGGTCTCGGGACGCGGGACGAACACCCCGGGCCCGACCTGGAGTTCCAGGTAGCGGAAGAAGGCCCGCCCGGTGATGTGCTGCAGCGGCTCGCGCTGTTCGCGCCGGGCGATGACCTCCCAGTAGCGGGCGTCGAAGTCCGAGTCCTTCACGGTGTGCAGCTCGCCCCGCTTCACGCCGTGCACGAACGCGGCGAGTTCCTCCGCGTCGTTGCGCGGCGAGGGCACGCCGGCGTCGGCCAGCCGCTGGGTGGCCTGAGCTACCTCAGCGAGCAGCAGGCTGCGGGGGCTTGGGGATCGCCCCCCAAATGATTGCTGCACGCAAGTCCTCCGTGTCGTACTCGTGCGTGGGTGCGCCTCTTACGCGGCTGCGAGCTTGGCGGCCGAGTCCGCGTCGACGCAGGCCTGGATCACCGCGTCGAGGTCGCCGTCCAGGACCTGGTCCAGGTTGTACGACTTGAAGCCGACGCGGTGGTCCGAGATGCGGTTCTCCGGGAAGTTGTACGTGCGGATCTTCTCGGAGCGGTCGACGGTGCGGACCTGGCTGCGGCGGGCGTCGGCGGCCTCCTTCTCCGCCTCCTCCTGCGCCGCGGCAAGCAGCCTGGAGCGCAGGATACGCATCGCCTGCTCCTTGTTCTGCAGCTGGCTCTTCTCGTTCTGGCAGGAGGCGACGACTCCGGTGGGAATGTGCGTGATACGCACCGCGGAGTCGGTGGTGTTGACGGACTGTCCGCCGGGGCCGGAAGAGCGGTAGACGTCGATACGGAGGTCGTTGGGGTTGATCTCGACCTCGACCTCCTCGGCCTCGGGCGTGACGAGCACACCGGCGGCGGAGGTGTGGATACGGCCCTGCGACTCGGTCGCCGGCACCCGCTGGACGCGGTGCACGCCGCCCTCGTACTTCAGGCGGGCCCACACGCCCTGCCCGGGCTCGGTGGCGCCCTGACCGCCCTTGGTCTTCACGGCGACCTGGACGTCCTTGTAGCCGCCCAGCTCGGACTCGGTGGCGTCGATGATCTCGGTCTTCCAGCCGACCCGCTCGGCGTACCGCAGGTACATCCGCAGCAGGTCGCCGGCGAACAGGGCCGACTCGTCGCCGCCCGCGCCCGCCTTGATCTCGAGGATGACGTCCTTGTCGTCGCTGGGGTCGCGCGGTACGAGGAGCAGGCGCAGCTTCTCCGTCAGTTCCTCGCGCTGCTTCTCCAGCTCCTTGACCTCGGCGGCGAAGTCGGGGTCGACGGCGGCGTACTCGCGCCCGGTCTCGATGTCGTCGCCGGTCTGCTTCCACGAGCGGTACGTGGCGACGATCGGGGTGAGCTCGGCGTAACGCTTGTTCAGCTTGCGCGCGTTGGCCTGGTCGGAGTGGACCGAGGGGTCGGCGAGCTTCGTCTCCAGGTCGGCGTGCTCGGCGACGAGTTCCTCGACGGCCTCGAACATCTTGGGGCTCCTGATACTGCGGTGAAAGGGAGGGCGGGCGACCAAAAACGCCGGTCCCGGTGCGCCCGGGAGGGGGCGCGACCGTGGACCGGCGAAATGGGGCTCGCTACTTCTTGGAGCCGGCAGCAGCCTTGCCGAAGCGGGCCTCGAAGCGGGCCACACGGCCACCGGTGTCGAGGATCTTCTGCTTGCCCGTGTAGAACGGGTGGCACTCGGAGCAGACCTCGGCACGGATGGTGCCGCTCTGGATCGTGCTACGGGTGGTGAACGACGCGCCACAGGTGCAGCTGACCTGCGTCTCGACGTACTCGGGGTGGATGTCGCGCTTCAAGGTGTCTCCTAGTTTCGGGAGGGCGCCGGGTCGCAGCCGCGGGATGCGGAAGCGTGAACCGGAGCCGACGTACCAGTCTGCCAGGACTGGCGCCATCCCCCAAAACCGGGGGCCGCCGTGGTCTATTCCCGCGGGCTCAGGACGAGCTCACGACGCCCTCGGCGTCGCCAGTGGCGTTGCCCTCGGTGGCCGACTTCGGGATCGCCCGGTCGTTCTTCAGGGCCGTCCACACCTGCTTGGCCTTGGCCTTCTCGACGATCACGCGGTTGCGGTCGGCCGGGTCGTACTGGACCGGCATCGTGACCATCTTCATGTTCGAGGAACTGATGCCCTTGAGGCCGCTCGCGAAGGACATGAGGTCGTTGACCGAGCCGAGGTCGGAGTCGGTGGTCACCGTCTTGGTCCCGGTGTTGGCGAGGTCGTAGAGCCTCTTCGGGTTGCCGAACAGGTCGACGTGCTTGACCTGGTTGATCAGCGCCTTCACGAAGGCCTGCTGGAGCTGGATGCGGCCGAGGTCGGATTTGTCGCCGACCCCGTGCCGGGTGCGGACCAGTCCGAGGGCCTGCTCGCCGTCGAGCTGGTGGGTGCCCGCCTTCAGGTCGAGGTGGCTGTCGGGGTCCTTGATGGACTTGGTGGTGGTGACCTTGACCCCGCCGAGGTCGTCGATGAGCTTCTGGAAGCCGCTGAAGTCGACCTCCAGGTAGTGGTCCATGCGGACACCGCTGAGGGACTCGACGGTCTTCACCGCGCATGCGGCCCCGCCGACGGAGTACGCGGAGTTGAACATCACGCTGGACGCCGCGTCGTGCTCGACGCCCTTGGAGTCGGTGCACTCGGGGCGGTCGATCATGGTGTCGCGCGGGATGGAGACCACGGAGGCCGTCCTGTGGCCCTCGTAGACATGTACGACCATCGCGGTGTCGGAGCGGGCGCTGCCGTCGTCGGTGCCGCCGCCGAGCTTCTTGTTGCTGCCGGAGCGGGTGTCCGAGCCGAGGACGAGGATGTTCTCGGAGCCGTTGTCGACCTTGGTGGGCCGATCGGTGCCGAGGGCGGAGTCGATGTCCACGCTCTTGATGTTGCCGTTCATCTTGAAGTACAGATATCCGGCTCCGGTGCCACCCAGCACGACGATCCCCGCCGCGGTCCAGGCCATGATCAGGACGCCCTTGTGCTTTCTGCGGGGCTTGCGGCGGCTGCCCTTGGCGCGGTGACGCCCGGTGCTGCCGTCCTCGCCCGGTATGCCGGACTCCGGCGTGCTTTCGGCGGACATGTGCTCCTCGAATTCTCGTCCGGTCGGTTACCCCCAGCTTTCAGGGTCAGGCGCGGTCACCCGGGAATCAGGTACCGCACCATGGTCGCTCCGCCTGTCAGACGGCGAAACTCGGGAAAGGGTTGCACAACGCGCTGTGACCGCTCTGTGCGCCGACAGCCACATCGCGTAGCACCCTCTCCGGGACAAACCTCGCCCACCTGCGGTTTCGGCCAAGGAGGGGGTACGGCGCGAAATAGCCGCACCTGAGCCTTCTTGTGGCAAAGATCTCGGCGTCGGTGGTGCCGGCGGCCGGATGGCGGCGGTGTGGCGGCCGGATGGCGGCAGTGCCGGCGGCCGGATGGCGGCGGCCAGCACAAAGGGCCGCCCCTGACAGGGACGGCCCTCGTGTGCCACTCGCCGACGACTAGTCGCCGTTGCCCGGCGTCGGCGTCGTCTTCTGGATCTGCATGAGGAACTCGGCGTTCGACTTCGTCTGCTTCATCTTGTCGAGAAGCAGCTCGACCGCCTGCTGCTGGTCGAGGGCGTGCAGCACCCGGCGCAGCTTCCAGACGATCCCGAGCTCGTCGGGAGCGAGCAGGATCTCTTCCTTACGGGTACCGGACGCGTCGACGTCCACCGCCGGGAAGATGCGCTTGTCGGCGAGCTTCCGGTCGAGCTTGAGCTCGGCGTTGCCGGTGCCCTTGAACTCCTCGAAGATGACCTCGTCCATGCGGGACCCGGTGTCCACCAGCGCGGTGGCGAGGATGGTCAGCGAGCCGCCGTCCTCGATGTTGCGGGCCGCACCGAAGAAGCGCTTCGGCGGGTACAGGGCGGTCGAGTCGACACCACCGGACAGGATGCGGCCGGACGCGGGCGCGGCGAGGTTGTACGCACGGCCCAGACGCGTGATCGAGTCGAGCAGGACGACGACGTCGTGGCCCAGCTCCACCAGACGCTTGGCGCGCTCGATGGCGAGCTCGGCGACGGTGGTGTGGTCCTCGGCCGGGCGGTCGAAGGTCGAGGAGATGACCTCGCCCTTCACCGACCGCTGCATGTCGGTGACCTCTTCCGGACGCTCGTCGACCAGGACGACCATCAGGTGGCACTCGGGGTTGTTGTGCGTGATCGCGTTGGCGATCGCCTGCATGATCATGGTCTTGCCGGTCTTCGGCGGGGCCACGATCAGACCGCGCTGGCCCTTACCGATCGGCGCGACGAGGTCGATGATGCGGGTGGTGAGGATGCCGGGGTCCGTCTCCAGACGGAGGCGGTCCTGCGGGTACAGCGGCGTCAGCTTGTTGAACTCCGGGCGGCCACGGCCGTGTTCGGGCGCCATGCCGTTGACGGAGTCGAGCCGCACCAGCGCGTTGAACTTCTCGCGCCGCTCGCCTTCCTTGGGCTGACGCACGGCACCGGTGATGTGGTCACCCTTGCGCAGGCCGTTCTTGCGGACCTGGGCGAGGGAGACGTACACGTCGTTGGGACCGGGCAGGTAGCCCGACGTGCGGATGAAGGCGTAGTTGTCGAGGATGTCGAGGATGCCCGCGACCGGGATCAGGACGTCGTCCTCGTTGATCTGCGGCTCGGAGGTCGTCATCTCGTCGCGGCCACGACGGCCACGACGGTCCCGGTAACGGCCCCGACGGCCACGGCGGCCGCCGTCGAAGTCGTCGTCGTCCTGCGGGCCGTTGTCGCGCTGACGGTCCTGACGGTCCTGCCGTCCGCCGCCCTGCTGCTGACGGTCCTGCCGGTCCTGACGGTCCGAGCGGTCCGGACGGTCCTGACGCTGCTGGCCGCCGCCCTGGCCGCCCTGCAGATCCTCGCCCTTGCCGCCACGGCGGTCACGGTCGCGGTCCCGGCCGCGCTCACGGCGGTCGCGGCGACGGCCCTCGCCGTCACCGGCGTCGCCGCCCTTGGCGTCGCCCTGCGGCTGCGTCTGTACGGGGGTCTCGGCCTTCGGCTCGCTCTTCGCCTCGGCGGTGACCGTCTCGGGGCTGCCCGCCTCGGCGGTGGCACGACGACGACGGCGCTCCGCGGGAGCGTCGTCTCCCCCCTCGCGGGAGGGGCCCCCGGCCGGCTGGCCCGGGATCTCGATCTGCTGCTGCGCCACGGCCTTCTCGGCGGCCGCCTCGGCCTTCACGGCGGCCGTCTTCTTCCCGGCGGCGGGAGCGGCGTCGTCGCCGGTACGGGCCTTGGAGGTGGCCCGGCGCTTCGGCTTGGTCTCGGTGGCGTCGACGGCGGCGTTCGCAGCGCTCGCGGCCTTCGCGGCCGGGGCGCCGCCTCCTGCCTGCGCCTCCTTGATGACCTCGATCAGCTGGCTCTTGCGCATGCGCGCGGTGCCCCTGATGCCGAGGCCGGATGCGACCTGCTGCAGCTCGGCCAGCACCATGCCCTCGAGGCCGGTACCGCGGCGCCGCCGGGAGCCGGCACCGGTGGCAGGCGCGGAGGCGTCCGTGGAGGGCGCGGCAGCGGTCTCCTCGACACGTGCGCCCATCAGATCGGTGGTGTCGCTCACGAAGGGTCCTTCCCTGGAGCGGACGTCGGCCTGTCTGGCTCGGCGACCGGTTGTGCTGTCCGGCTTCGGTCCTTGCTGTGTGGACCGTGCCGGGGCGGTGGTCCGCCTAAGGCGGCGGAGGAATGTGGTGACGGCGCTTCCGAAAGCCGTGGCACTGAGTGTCCGTGTCACGTGACTTGGTCGCACCGGTTCCGGAGCGTGCCCGGCAGGTCGCTCAGTGCCCGCGTACGGCGTACTGCCCGCGTACGTCGTACGAAACACAGTGCGACTTGGGAGGCTCCCGGAAGAATGTCTGTCCCGGACGGGGACGTGAAGCACCTCGCCATGGTGGGGTCGGGTGCAGACTTGAGATTAACACTACCGGATCCAACAAACATTCCCCCTCTCGAAATCCGGCGGGCGTCGCCGGATTTCCCATCCCACTGTCAGATGTCACTGGTGGTCGCGAGCGGCAGTACGACCGCTCCCTGGGCGTCGAGGTCCAGCCGGTTCGCGGCCCAGCCCTCGCCCGCCAGATGGGCGACCTTGTCGGCGCTGTCCTCGTCGGCGAGGGCCAGCACCGTCGGTCCCGCGCCGGAGATCACTGCCGGGACTCCGTCGGCCCGCAGCCGCTCCACCAGCGCGGCGCTCTCCGGCATGGCCGGCGCGCGGTACTCCTGGTGGAGCCGGTCCTCGGTGGCGGGCAGCAGCAGCTCGGGGCGCCGGGTGAGGGCCTCCACGAGCAGAGCGGCGCGGCCCGCGTTGGTGGCGGCGTCGACGTGCGGCACGGTGCGCGGGAGCAGTCCGCGCGCGGTCTCCGTCAGGACCGGCTTACCGGGCACGAAAACCACCGGAACGATGGAATCGGCGGGCTCCATCCTGATGGCCCGGGCGGCCCCGGCCTCCATCCAGGAGAGCGTGAACCCGCCGAGCAGACACGCGGCCACGTTGTCGGGGTGTCCCTCGATCTCGGTGGCGAGCTCCAGCAGCGCGGCGTCGTCGAGCCGGGAGTCGCCGCCTATGGTCACGGCGCGTGCGGCGACGATGCCGGCGCAGATCGCGGCCGAGGAGGAGCCCAGGCCCCTGCCGTGCGGGATGCGGTTGGCGCAGACGATCTCCAGGCCGCGCGGTTGCCCGCCCAGCAGATCGAAGGCGGTGCGCAGGGACCGTACGAGAAGGTGGTCTTCGTCACGCGGGAGGCTCTCGCTCCCCTCGCCCGCGATGTCGATGTGCAGCCCGGAGTCGGCCACCCGGACGACCACGTCGTCGTAGAGCCCCAGCGACAGGCCGAGGGCGTCGAAGCCCGGGCCGAGGTTGGCGCTGGTGGCGGGGACGCGCACCCGGACGGCGGCGGCGCGGAAGGCTGGACCGGCCATCGCTCGATGACTCTCCTTGAGCTGCGTGACTGTCGAAGACATTCGATACATATCTGAGGACCCTGGGATCCCTGTGACCCCGGGGGCCTCCGAGGGCTTCTGAGGACCGTGGGACCGCTTCCGGGCCGTGGAGACGGCGCGGCACCCGGCCGGATGCGAAGGCATATGCGGCGGGCGGGTTCAGTACAGCCTATCGAAGGAAGGTTCTGTGGCGACATAGGGCGCACAGGAGGCGCACGATGCGTGTCGTAAGCCCCTTGTGCACCCCTTCTCGGGCTTTCCCTTAGTGCTTACCCGTTCCTGAAGGTCGTCGCACGGCTCAGGCGAGGCCCAGCCGCTCGGCCGCCGTCGCCGCGTCGACCGGGACGGTCACCGGCTGCGGGGCGCCGGCCACGGCCCAGTCGGGGTCCTTGAGGCCGTTGCCGGTGACCGTGCACACGATCCGCTGCCCGGGGTCGACCTTGCCCTGCTCGGCCGCCTTCAGCAGTCCGGCGACGGACGCGGCGGACGCCGGCTCGACGAACACGCCCTCCTGAGCGGCCAACAGCCGGTAGGCGCGCAGGATCTCACGGTCCGTCACCTCGTCGATGAAGCCGCCCGACTCGTCCCGCGCGGCCAGCGCGTACTGCCAGGACGCGGGGTTGCCGATGCGGATCGCGGTGGCGATGGTCGACGGGTCCTTGACGATCTCGCCGCGCACGATCGGGGCGCTGCCGGACGCCTGGAAGCCCCACATGCGGGGGGTCTTTCCGGCCACGCCGTCGGCGGCGTACTCCTTGTACCCCTTCCAGTACGCGGTGATGTTGCCCGCGTTGCCGACCGGGAGGACGTGGATGTCGGGGGCGTCGCCGAGCATGTCGACGATCTCGAACGCGGCGGTCTTCTGGCCCTCGATACGTACCGGGTTGACCGAATTGACCAGCGACACGGGGTAGTTGTCGCTCAGGGCGCGGGCGAGAGTGAGGCAGTCGTCGAAGTTGCCGTCGACCTGGAGGATCTTCGCGCCGTGCACGAGGGCCTGGCCCATCTTGCCGAGCGCGATCTTTCCCCGCGGGACGAGAACGGCCGAAACCATTCCCGCGCGCACGGCGTACGCGGCGGCGGAGGCGGACGTGTTGCCGGTGGAGGCGCAGATGACCGCCTTCGCGCCCTCCTCCTTGGCCCGCGTGATGGCCATGGTCATACCGCGGTCCTTGAAGGAGCCGGTGGGGTTGGCGCCCTCCACCTTGAGGTGGACCTCGCAACCGGTGCGCTCGGAGAGCACCTGCGCGGGTACGAGGGGCGTGCCGCCCTCACGGAGCGTCACGACCGGCGTGGTGTCGGACACCGGAAGCCGGTCCCGGTACTCCTCGATGATTCCGCGCCACTGGTGGGTCATTGCTCGTTACTCCCCTTCAACCCGCATGATGCTGGCGACACCACGCACGGTGTCGAGCTTGCGCAACGCCTCGACGGTGCCGCCGAGGGCGGCGTCGGACGCTCGGTGCGTGACGACGACGAGGGAGGCCTCGCCGTCCTTCCCCTGCTGCCGAACCGTATCGATGGACACCCCGTGTTCGGCGAACACGGTGGCAACCTGGGCGAGAACACCCGGTTTGTCGGCGACGTCGAGGCTGATGTGGTACCGCGTGACGACCTCGCCCATGCCCGACACGGGCAGCGCCGCGTACGAGGACTCGCCGGGTCCGGTGGCGCCGTTGAGCCGGTTGCGGCAGACCGCGACCAGGTCGCCGAGGACGGCGGAGGCGGTGGGGGCGCCGCCGGCGCCGGGGCCGTAGAACATGAGCTGCCCGGAGGCGTCGGACTCGACGAACACCGCGTTGTACGCGCCGCGCACGGAGGCCAGCGGGTGGGTCAGCGGAATCATCGCGGGGTGCACGCGCGCGGTGACGGAGGCACCGTCGGCGGCCCGCTCGCAGATGGCGAGCAGCTTGATGGTGCAGCCCATCTCCCTGGCGGAGGCGAAGTCGGCCGCCGTCACCTCGGTCATGCCCTCGCGGTAGACGTCGTCGAGGCGTACCCGCGTGTGGAAGGCGATCCCCGCGAGGATGGCGGCCTTGGCGGCGGCGTCGAAGCCCTCGACGTCGGCGGTCGGGTCGGCCTCGGCGTACCCGAGGGCGGTGGCCTCGTCGAGGGCCTCCTGATAACCGGCCCCCGTGCTGTCCATCTTGTCGAGGATGAAGTTGGTGGTGCCGTTGACGATCCCGAGCACCCGGTTGACCTTGTCGCCGGCGAGGGACTCGCGCAGCGGCCGGATCAGCGGGATGGCGCCGGCGACGGCGGCCTCGTAGTAGAGGTCCTTGTTGTTGGCTTCCGCCGCCGCGTGCAGGTCGGCGCCGTCCTGGGCGAGCAGGGCCTTGTTGGCGGAGACGACGGAGGCGCCGTGCTCGAAGGCGGTGGTGATGAGCGTACGGGCGGGCTCGATGCCCCCGATGACCTCGACGACCACGTCGATGTCGCCGCGTTTGACAAGGGCGGTGGCGTCGGTGGTGACCAGGCCCGGGTCGATGCCGTCACGGACCTTGCCCGGCCGCCGTACGGCCACGCCCGCGAGCTCCACGGGGGCGCCGATGCGGGCGGCGAGGTCGGCGGCGTGCGTCGTCATGATGCGCGCCACCTCTG
Source organism: Streptomyces violaceoruber (assembly GCA_000720805.1). Classification (GTDB taxonomy): domain Bacteria; phylum Actinomycetota; class Actinomycetes; order Streptomycetales; family Streptomycetaceae; genus Streptomyces; species Streptomyces cellulosae_A. The sequence continues at coordinate 199,362 of JODI01000003.1, read as the reverse complement.
AGCCGACCACTCCACAGCCCAGCAGCGCCACCTTCAGCGGACGCGTACGCATCATCCGACCTCGTTTCCTCATACCGTCTACGGTTGGTCCAGTCTCACTCACCGGACGGGACTTTCTATCCCATGTCCGGATCGTGAGACATCTATTTCATTTGTACGGGGGCCGGGGACAGGAGATCTTCCGTCCCCTGTTTTCCGGGCTCACCCGTGCTTTCCCGGGCTTTCCCGTCCGTTCCCGTCCGTTCCCGTGCGTTCCCGGGGTGACTCACCCGACGTCGAGGCGCAGCAGGTCCTCCTCCGTCTCGCGGCGGACGATGACGCGCGCCTGCCCCTCGCTGACCGCGACAACGGGCGGCCGCAGCACGTGGTTGTAGTTGCTGGCCATCGACCGGCAGTACGCGCCCGTGGCCGGCACGGCGATGAGGTCACCCGGTGCCAGGTCGGCCGGCAGGAACGCGTCCTTCACCACGATGTCCCCGCTCTCACAGTGCTTGCCCACGACCCGGGCGAGCATCGGCGCGGCGTCGGAGCTACGGGAGACGAGGGCGACGCTGTACTCGGCGTCGTACAGCGCCGTACGGATGTTGTCGGACATGCCACCGTCGACGGAGACGTACGTGCGCAGTCCGTCGAGGGGCTTGATGGTGCCGACCTCGTACAGCGTGAAGGCGGTCGGCCCGACGATGGCGCGGCCGGGTTCGACGGAGATGCGGGGAGTGCGGAGCCTGGCGGCCTCACACTCGCGCGTGACGATCTCCGTGAGCGCCTTGGCGATCTCATGGGGCTCACGCGGATCGTCGTCACTCGTGTACGCGATGCCGAGACCGCCCCCGAGGTCGATTTCGGGCAGTTCGACGCCGTGCTCGTCCCGGATGTCCTTCAGCAGCCCGACCACGCGATGCGCGGCGACCTCGAACCCGGACATGTCGAAGATCTGCGACCCGATGTGGGAGTGGATCCCGATCAGCTCGAGCCCGTCGAGCTGCAGAGCCCGCCGTACGGCCTCCGCGGCCTGCCCGCCGGCAAGCGGAATGCCGAACTTCTGGTCCTCGTGGGCGGTGGCGATGAACTCGTGCGTATGCGCTTCCACGCCCACGGTGATACGGATCTGCACGCGCTGCCGCTTGCCGAGGGACTGGGCGATGTGGGCGACGCGGACGATCTCCTGGAAGGAGTCGAGCACGATCCGCCCGACCCCCGACTCGATGGCCCGCGTGATCTCCTGCGCCGACTTGTTGTTGCCGTGGAAGGCGATGCGGTCGGCGGGCATGCCCGCGGTCAGCGCGGTGGCGAGCTCACCGCCGGAACACACATCGAGGTTGAGCCCTTCCTCGTGCAGCCACCGCACGACGGCCCGGGACAGGAACGCCTTGCCGGCGTAGAAGACGTCGGCGTCGGCCCCGAAGGCGCTGCGCCAGGCACGGGCCCGCTGCCTGAAGTCGGCCTCGTCGACGACGTAGGCGGGGGTGCCGTACTCCTCGGCGAGCGTCTTCACATCGATACCGCCGACGGTGACGACGCCGTCGGCGTCACGGCCGACGGTCTGCGCCCAGACCTTCGGGTCGAGGGTGTTCAGGTCCGCGGGTGGGGCGGAGTAGTGCCCCTCGGGGAGCACATCGGCGTGACGGGGCCCGGCTGGGTGTGCGGAACGGCTCATGTCTTGGTCTCTTCTTCGGCTTTCTGTGCGCTGACGTCACAGGTGGTCGGGTGCGTCGATGCCGAGCAGGGCCAGGCCGCCGGCCAGCACCGCCCCGGCGGCTTCGGCAAGAGCGAGCCGGGCACGGTGGGCGGCCGAGGGTTTCTCCTCGCCGCGCGGAAGGACGGTACCGAGAAAGGGCAGAACGGCATCGGCGACGGTGACGAGGTGCCGGGCGAGACGGTCGGGGGCGCGGTGGGCGGCGGCCGCGGTGAGGATGCGGGGGTGGTCGGCGAGGGGGATGAGGAGGGAGGTGGGGGGCGCTTCGGTGGTCGGACCCGCGTGACTCGGGTGGCCACAGTGTCCCGGGTGTACATCGCCGGGTTCGGCGTGGAACCCGAGGTCGGCGGCGTTGCGGCCGAGGGCCCGGGTGCGGGCGTGGGCGTAGCGGACGCGGAAGAGGGGATTGCCCTCACGCTGCACGAGGTGCTCGTCGCGGATCCGGGGCCGGTCATGGGTGGCCGGATGAAGGAGAGCCCACCGACCGGCGTCACGTCCGAGCGGGAGCGGATCGGCGGGGGCGGGAACCGGCCGTACGTCGACCTCGACCGGGGCTGCTTCGTCAACCTCGACCGGGGCTGCTTCGTCAGGACCGCCGGACGCGAAGGCATTCCCATCAGCGGCATCCACGTCCGCATCCGCATCCGCATCCGCGTCCACACGCACGCCGAGGACGCTCTGCCATCCCGGCTCGGGGCGGCCCTCGCAGGTGACGCGCACGAGGGTGCCCTGCGAACGGAGAAGGCGGGCGACGGCATCCGCGACCACGACGGCGCGGACTTCGTGGGCGGCGCGCAGTCGAAGGACGGCCGGCCGAGCGTGCTCAGGCTCCCGGATCCGCCGGTCCTGTCCGCTGGGCGCGCCGGTGTGGCCGTATGCCTGCCCCTTGCTCAGGATCTCCTCGACGAGTGCGGCGCAGCCGATGCCGCCGAGGCTGATGTTCAGAAACCCGGGTCCCGTGATGGCCACGTCGTCGACCCCGTCGGCGCCGAGCAGATGCCCCTGGAGCACCTCGGCGACGTACCGGGGTGTCCGCTCGGCCGGCCGCGCGAGTTGCAGGGCGATGTTGGTGGCGTAGTCCCCGCACCCCCCGGGCCCGGGGGGTGTGACCACGACCCGCTCCGGAACGGTCACGCTCAGCTCCCCGGCGTCAACGGCACGACGCACCGCGCGCAGCACGGTACGGGAGAGCTCGACGGGGGTCACGGGACAAGCGTAGGGGAGGAGGGGGGTGGGTAGGCGAGCGGATTTGAGCGGAGGTCCGGCATGTGGACGAGGGTGTGGGGTCAGCACCCTCCGCCGGTGAGCCGCCGACCCGTCTCGACCAGCCGGCCACTCGCCGGGGCCGATCAGCCGCCGACTCGTCTCGATCCGCCGCCGACCCTTTTGGTCCGGTCAGCCTCCGGCTTGCGCGGCCCGCTCGGCCTCTCCGGTGCCACCGAGGATGTCGTCGAACGCAGCCCCCTCGGCGCCTTCCTCCCCTGCCCTCGCAACCCTGCCCCCCTCGACCAACTGCCGTACGACACGCACGAGTTCAGCAGGCTCGAACGGCTTGGCGAGGAAGGCGTCGACGCCGACATCGAGGCCGCTGTCGACCTCGTACTGCGTACAGGCGCTGACGATGGCCAGGGGAAGATCACGGGTCCGCGGATCGGAACGCAGCCGTGCGGCGGTCCGCAGGCCGTCCAGTCGAGGCATCACGACATCGAGGGTGATCGCATCGGGCCGCACCTGATGAACGACATCCAGACACTCGGCACCATCGGCCGCGGTCACCACCTCGAAACCCTCAAGTTCGAGATTGACCCTGATCAGCTGCCGGATGACCTTGTTGTCGTCCACAACAAGCACCCGGCCAAAGGCGCCTGGCACAACTCGAGAGTAGGTCGGGACCGGCCACCGCGTCCGGGTTTTAGCCACTTCCACCCCGTGCGGGCGACACCGGCCCCGTGACGCCGGGAAACCCGTTCCTGATCACCTCGGAGGAGCTGGTAGTGTTCTACCCGTCGCCGCGAGCAAGCAGCTCCGCCGCCGACACGCCCCCGTAGCTCAGGGGATAGAGCAACGGCCTCCGGAGCCGTGTGCGCAGGTTCGAATCCTGCCGGGGGCACCTTGGATTAGGTGCCTAAAGACCCCGTCATCAGCGGAAACGCTGAAGCCGGGGTCTTCGCGTATGTGCAGCCAGATGCCGCCCGAAGCGACCGTATGTCGGGGTCCGTGGACGAGGCGTGGACGGGATCTTGGAGCATTCCCGCAGGTGACGAGGTCTCTTCAGAGTCGAGCAGCGCTACTCCTCATTCGTGTCCTCCCAGCCTTGGACCATGTGTCGCGGGTGGGGAGTATGAGCATGGCTGCGACGCCTCAGTCGCCGCCTGCGGGTAGCAGGAATGGACGAGTTGGGGGATCTCGTGGATGTGACCACGCTTGCCGTCGCACTCATCAGCGTCGGAGGAACGCTGGGTGGAACTTTGGGTGGGGCGGTGCTCAGCCAGCGCGCCAACCGGGAGCAAAACCAGCGTGCTGATCGTGAGCGGGAGCAGGAGCGCCACGAGCAAGCGATACAAGCCAGGCGGGATCTCTATGCCCGTCTGAACACCACCGCTCGCGCTTACCGGGTCGCCGCCCGAGACGCCGTCGAAGCAGCCAAGCGCGGTGAAAACGTCGACCCGGCACTCCTTGAAACTGCCAAGGAAGCCTGGGCGGACCAGTACTCCCAGGCACAGATGGCGCTGGCGAAGGACGTCCTGCAAGTAGCCTCGGCCCTCAACAGGTCTCTTGGAATCGGGTACTCGGTCGTCAAGCTTCTGCCCAGCAGCCCCGACCTTGACGGGGCGTATCAGCGGGCGAACACGTGGTTCAGCGGCCCACTGTCCGACGGCGTATATCTGCTGCGGGTCGCGCTGCGACATGACCTCGGAGTCGAGATCGACCCCTACTTCGAGCAAAGCCGGGCGCGGATGCTCGCCGCGCTCGACAGCGCACGGGACAACCTCGCAAGTCTCCTGGCCGCAGAAGGAGCCCAGGCAAGCGGACCAGCTACCTAGATTTATGGACGGACAGAGCAAACGACGAGGCCCCTGGACAGGATGCCAAGGGGCCTCGGGCACGGTCAGGTGCCGTCACTCGTATTCGCGTAGCAATTCCTCGATACGTCGGTTGGCGACGTCCTGGCGTCCGTCGAGACACTTGGCGTAGCGGGTCAGCAGGACCTCAACGCTGTTGCCGGCACGCTCGGCGACCTCAGTGGGGTCGACACCCGCGTTGAGCCACGTCGACAAGGCGGAGTGCCGAAGGTCGTACGGCCGACTCGCGAGAGGCGAAGCCGCTACGGCCGTGGGCAGCGCGAGCAACCGAGCCTCCTGCCACACACGGTAGTACGTCGAGGACGGGACGACAGCCCCCTTCTCGCTGAAGAACAACCGCCCATCATCTGCCGTGCCGAAGGTCGCCAGGTGCTCACGAAGCACGGCGACGAGGTGAGGCGGGACGGGCACTCGCCGGACATCCTCAGTCGGTCGATTTTTCAGCCCGCGGTCGTCATGGGTCTCCCCTGAGTCGGTCCACTGCTTGCCGACGGACGGGCGAGTTCGGTGGAGCAAGGCCGATCCCCATCCCATCTCTGGGAGGACCAGGTCCGTCTCAACGAGCCCCACCGCCTCAGCCGGCCGGAGACCGCCGAAGTACATGGCGGCGAACAGACCCACAAGGCGACGGCCACGAGCTCGCCGGTATCCGCCCACGTAGGAAACGGCCGCCAGGAGATTGCGGGCCTGCTCCGGGTTGGCGACAACGCGGGGATCGACCTGGTTGGACACCTTCGGCTTCTGCCAGCGGACAGCTGTGATGGGGTTCTCACGAAGCTCCCCCAGGTCGACTGCGTAATTTGCAGCGTTGACGAGCGTCCGCCGCTTACGCCGCACGGTTTCAGCTGCTGCGGCGGTGCCGCCGAGCCGGAGTTTCAGCGAGTCGAGTACTGCACGGGCCGTGGCGGGCTCGGCAAGGTCGGCGAGGGGTCGGGATGTCTTGGACACCCAGTGAAGAACGTTCCGCACGTCGTCCGGGACTTCGCGGTGGTCGGGCCCCGGGAGCACGAAAGCCCAGTTCCGAAGCGCCTTGCGGATCACCTCATCCGACGGTCGTCCGGCGCGCTCGTCGAGGAGCTCCACTGTCACGCTGGTGAGCGATTCGTTGATGCCATCCCGCGTGTTGGGGGCGGCATGCGGCCACTTCATCGCAAGGTACCTGAGGGCGAAGTCGTACCACGAGACAGGCGACTTCTTCTCTTCCATCGAGGCGGGAAGGCCCGACTCCGTGTCGAACTCCTCGCCGTCGCGCATCGCACGCATCAGCTTCGTGCGGTAGTGATCGGCAAGTGCCTTAGTACGGAAGGAGTCAGAGAAGACGTTGCCCGCCACCGACCAGCGGACTCCGTACGAGGGCGTTTTGGTGTCGCGCCTGCGTACAGCCCACACCTTCACGTCGAGAGACTTCACGCTGCCGCCTCCAACTGCCGCAGCCACGTGATGAAGTCACTCCGTCACACCCGGAGCTCGCCGTTGGGCAGCTTGAACGCGGCCGGCCCGTATCCGAGCTCCCGCCAGCGGTAGAACGTCCGGCGAGAAACACCACCCAGCTCGTCCAGGACTTGGCGAACAGTCATCAGCTCGTCGCGACGGTGGTCCATGTCGGTTCTCCTTCCGTTCCGGGGGCGGGTTCGAGGCTTTCGGCGAGCCAGGCTTCGGCGTTAGTGAGGCCGGTTCCGGCGTAGACCCAGTGGGCGAGGACGAGGGTCGTGTCCGGGTCGGTGTGGGTTTCGGCGGCTTGGGCGCGGCGCCATTCGGCGCGGGCGGTGCGGAGGGCGCCAAGGGTTGTGGAGTAGCGGCGGGACTTGGTGGAGAAGTGGCCGCGGAAGCCGAGCATGTGAGCCCAGGCGCGGAGGCGTAGGTGTTCGAGGTCCTTGCGTGCGCCGAGCGCCCAGGCGGTTCGGATCAGGCGGCAGGCGTGCTCGCTGATGTCGAACTGGGCGAGTTCGGCGACGAACTTCAGCGGTCGGTCGAGAGCCCCCGTGGCGGTTTCCGCGCCCTTGGTCGCGTACTTGGCAATGTAGGCGGCGACGGCCCGCTCTGTGAGTTCCTGGCCGCCATCGAAGTCGGCGGAACGGATCGTGCGGACGTCGAGCTGTCGGCCGAAAGTGAAGACATGCGCGCGACCGTCGATGACCGGCCCGTCCACGCGAACGGCGGCAGTGGCGGCCTGGATGGCGTCGGGGTCGGTGGCCAGCGCCGACAGTCGCGGAGCGAAGGGCGCCAGCTCCACACCGCGTTTGCAGTCGATGCCGACCAGGGCGACGGGCTGCCGTGCGAGTCCGGCGACGAGGTGGCGCAGGTACATGGACTTGCCCGACAGGGTCGCGCCGAGGGTGAGGCCGTGGGGCACGGTCCGGTAGTCGCGTACGAGGGGAGTGGCGTCCTCCCGCAACGCCACAGGGACCTTCAGGAACCCCTCCGCAGCTTTGCGCGGCATCCGGACTTTGCGCAGTACGTCGAAGCCGACGAGCCGCAGTTCGACCACGCCCGGCTTGATTGTGGTGACGTAGACGGCGTGAACTCCCCAGGCGTGCCGCAGCCGTTCGGCGGAGGCGGCGACGTCGGCGGGTTCCTGGCCAGGGGCGAGCCGCAGACGAAGTCGCAGTCCGGTCGACGTGGGGCGGACGATTCCGCGACGGGGCGGGACGGGCCGGACCTCTCGTCGGGTGGTGGCCTTGACTGCCAGAACCCGCAGTCGGGAGGGCGCCACCGTCAGGCCGCAGGCTTCCATGACCGAGCTGTACGAGCTGAGCAGTCGGGCCGTGGATATCGGCAGGCCGACGGTGGACCAGTAGAGGCCGGGGTGGTTGGCCCGGGCGTAGGCAGCCCCGCCGCCGAGCGCGGCGACAGGACCACCCACCTCCAGAAGCGTTGCCAGGTCGGTCATCAGGCCGTAGCCCCCACAGCGGCCGGGAACGCGGCCGGAGTAACGGCGGCGGCGCGGAAGGCGATGCCGTGCCGCTGCTGCCCGTTGAACACGCTTTCCCACGGCCGGGCAATCAGCCCCGGCAGCGAGATGGGGGCACCGAGCGCGAGCCCGTCGGACACCCCGCTCTCCGGAACGGTGACCTTGACCAGAGACGACTCCCCCTCCTCGATGTAGACGACGCCCATCGTCATCAGTGCCTCGCCGCTGACGGCGTCCTTGGCGATCTCGCCGGTCTGCCGGTCGCGGACCTTGGGCTCGGGCGCCTCAGTCAGCAGGATCGTCGCGGCCGAGGTCTCCACACGGATGGTGCGCAAGATTCTTTCCCATCTACTCGTCTATACAAGATGCAGCCTTCGAATCCGACCTCGGGAACGACGACCACCCTGCCACACAACTTGCCCACTCGTCTATACGAGTATGCCTGTCGGGGTGTACGAGTTCGGGAAAGCGGCCCCGCGCACCACCGCCGGTCAGGCCCTCACGTGGCCGGGAGCTGGTACGACAGGACGTACGCATCCGCCGCCATGACCGTGTCACAGACCTCCACGGCCCGCCCCTCGGTGTCGTACGCGGTGCGGATCAGGTGGATCACGGGCACACCGGAGGCCAGCCGGAGCGTCTTCACCTCGGTCGGCGAGGGCATCCGGGCGCGGATCTCTTCCTCGAAGTGGTCGAGGTGGTGGCCCAGCTCTTCGAGACGGGCGTAGATGCCACCGGGACCGGGATTGGGCTCGGCGATCTGCGTACCGCGGGCGATGTCGAGCGGCAGGTAGGAGGTGGCGAACTCGACCGGCCGCCCGTCGAGAAGGTACCGGCGCCGACGGGCGAGGACACGCCGCACGGAGCCGAGCCGGGTGGAGATGTCCTGACTGGCCTTTTCTTCCTTGACCTCCAGGCTGTCGACCTGAGGATGACTGCCGGCGGCGTCCGCCTCCACGATGAACGCGGACTTACCTTGCTCACGGTGACGCCGGGCGAACCGGTCGGAGGCCAGCCGCCGCACAGGTGGCCGTGGTCGCACGAAGACGCCCTTGCCGTGCTCGGCGTGCACCAGGCCCTCACCTTGGAGGATGGAGAAGGAGTTTCGAACCGTCATACGGGAAACCCCGTAATGCTCGACTAGCTCCGCCTCGGAGGGCAGCTTTTCACCCTCCTTGAACCGCCCACGGTCGATTGCCTCGCGCAGCTGGTCGGCGATCTGCCGGAAGACCGCACGATCACTCGTGGGGTCGAGGTCGCCGAGAAGGCTCGGAAGAGACGTCACGTGTACTCCTTTAGACATCTAGACGAGTGGGCAAGTGTTGTTGCTACGGTGGAGAGCCTAGCCAGCCGAGAGGGCCGAGGAACGTGAGCACTGACCGTCCGCACTCCGTGAGCGTCGCCGGAGTCATCGTCGACGACCAGGACCGCGCCCTTTTGATCAAGCGCCGCGACAACGGCCACTGGGAACCCCCGGGCGGAGTCCTCGAACGTGAGGAAACCATCCCCGAGGCCCTCCAGCGCGAAGTCCTCGAAGAAACCGGCATCAAGATCTCGCTCCCCGCGACCCTCACCGGCGTCTACAAGAACATGAACGGCCTGATCGTCTCCCTGGTCTTCCGCTGCGAAGCCGCCGACGGCACACCCACCACCGGGGACGAGACCCGCGCACTGCGCTGGGCCACCCGCGAAGAAGTCACCGACCTCGCCGACGAGGCATACGCGATCCGCGTCCTGGACGCATTGGACGCGGCGTCCCCGCCGGCCATCCGCGCCCACGACGGCGTGAAACTCGTCTAGCCCGAACCCGCTGCACATGGCGGCCTACCAGCACGAAGGAACTTGTATGCACGAGTATACGAGCACTGCGCGGGTCTGGGGCCTCACTTGCCCAGGTTTCCCAGAAGAGGTCAGCCGGGCCCGCCGCTGGACGAGAGACATCCTGCGCGGCTCACCCCTGGCCGAGGACGCCGAACTCATCGTGAGCGAGCTCAGCGCGAACGCGATCCTCCACACCGCCAGCGGCCTCACAACCGGCAGCTTCCACCTGGCGCTTGCGGTCTCCACACAGGTCATCGCCTTGTCGGTGACGGACGACGGCGGCGCCGGCACGGCACCGAAGATCGAGCACCAGGGCCAGGAGTCGGAGCACGGCCGAGGCCTGGGGATGGTCAGCGCGATCGCCCACCGGGTCGTGGTCCATGACAGCGACGGCGGCCACACGGTCACCGCGGAACTCTTCACAGCCCCTCGCGCGGGAGGCCACCTGTGCTGACGGACAAGCCACAGCCGGGCTACTGGTGCGAGTGCTGGACCGAAGACATCACCGAGGGAATAGGGTCCAGCACTCGACCCCGACGCGTCCGACGAGGCCTGGGAGTGGCTCTACGACGGCCGCATCGAGACAAGGCGAGCACTCTTACGCGCGGAACCCTGCACGGTCTCCGTCACCCATGCCACCACACGCATCACATGGACGATCCGACCAGTGCTCTTCCTGCCCCTGGCCCACCGCCAGGGCGTCGAACTCCCAGCCTGCGTAGACGACTTCAATCCCCCTGCGACCGACTGAGTTACAACTTTCTCTACTGGTTTCAAGCACCCGTCGTCGCTTCGCTCCTCCGGGCGGGCGCGGGCGGCCGTCGGCGCCCGCGCTAATGTCTCCGCCCCGCTCGGCACCGCCGGCCGCCCGCTCCCGCCCAAGAGGCAGGCACACGGGCATGAGGTCAGAACACGTCGTGGCTGGGGCGGTCGGCTCCACGACTTTAGGCAGCCGCTTTGGGGCGAGCCTCGAAGATCATGGCCCCAACGTCGTGCTTTAACGGGCAGGTCCACAGACTGCCCGACTCGCCGGAAGCTTACGGGGCCATGATCACTCGCCCCAAAGCAGCTCCAGCCCAAAGTCGCTACGCCGACCTAGTGGTGCTGAGTACTCAGATCCTGCGGCGTTCGTTCAGGTCCCTAAGAAGATCAGGTGAATCGGCTACAGCAGCTCGGGCGTCGGCCACGGCCCTTTTGAGACGTGCCCTCCAGAAAAGTCGCGAGCGTCGTGGATGCCAAAGTGCGTGATAGACGACCTCAGCCGCCGTGTCCAAGCCACGGACATACCGAGTTGCAAAACCTCCGCCATACTCCGGATCTGGGTGCTCTTCGTAGCTGCGACGACTCGCCAAGTAGAAGGCCACCCGCGTCCTCGCGTACCACTCGGACACATCGTGTGGTACCCCGGCGATCATGGCGGCTGACTCAAAAGTATGAACCGCCCCGCGTAGTCGGCGCCATTCGTCCGGGTCCCCCGAGGACCAAACCGCTTCTTCTAGAGCCGTCATTGCGGTGCGAGCAGCGGCACGGGCCTTACGGCGCTCCGGTGCAGCGCTGACGTACTGGGTAACGACTGCACCCACGCTGCCCGCCCCGAGGAGCTGAAGCACCCCCGCAAGATCCGCCATGGAAGGACGGTACCAGCGGCCCGTCACCCACCTGCGGCGCTTCGTACGACTGGGCCGTCTCCGGGCCGTCGGAGGGTGCTCAACGACGACCAACGCTGACAACCACCGACAGCTAAGTCGCAGGTCTCAGCGTTGATCGATTGCTCGGCCGCAGGTCAGGGACCCGGCCCTTCACTTTTCGGCTACTGATCGCACCCAGCGGCCCTGACTCGACCATAGAGACTCCGCCGACCGTGCTCATGGACGCGCTGCAGGCTTGCCTCAGCCCGCTGGAGCCTCTGTCGACCGCTGTTCGTGTTCGACCTCCAAAGCGTCCCGGCTCAGCCGATGGACGAACGAGGTTGTACAGCGTGCGCCATGGAGGTAAATGAAGTGTCCAGGACCAGCCCACATCACGACGGTGCCAGTACCGTCTAACGGCTTCGAGCACAGGAAGCAAAGCTGATCTTTCGACGGGTACTGATCACTGCCTGGTCGAACCAACATCGCTTGTCCTCCCCAGTTTCGGGCGTGCCCCATGCATGCCCGCTAAGGCGGGGAACGACGGGGAACAGCGGTAGGTAACGGTCCTTGGAACGGGCACGGCCTCTGACCAATTCCCCTGGTCAGAGGCCGTTCACCTGCGGTGGGTGTGGGATTTGAACCCACGGTGACATCGCTGCCACGACGGTTTTCAAGGCCTCAGATTTCGGTAGCCTGACTACCTGGGCGCCCCAGATCTGAATCGGGAGCGCACGTACCCCGGGCAGCCTGCGCGTCCGTAGCCCGATCGCTCATGTTTCAGACCTCAAATACCTTCATTACTTCGTCGCCGTAGTCGTTGATTACCTTGACAGCAATCTTGCCAGTCTCTGGCTTCGCGAAGGGGCGGGAAACCGTGGATTTCAGCGACGCCCAAGCGTCAGCGTCGATCTCGGCCTTGAGCGCAGCCTTGAGCTTCTTGTACGGGTCTCCGCCGCCAGTGAAGTAGCAGTGCCGGACGAAAAAGCTGTCGCCGTTATAGTTGGTGTCGATCATCCACAAGGCGATCTGGCCAGTGTCGTTACTCCGCAATTCACCGGTAGTCGGATCGTAGACGTCGACCCCATTGAGCTCGACCACGACATCGCTGTCCTCGTGGCGTACGTCGATGTCTGGCTCACCGAAGACAGTGAACAGGTTGCCAGCACCAGTCTTCTTCAGGTCCTCGCCCATGAGCAGGTCAACATTCATCCGGACCATCAGAAGCTTGATCCGGCCGAATGCCCGTTCACCCTCGACGTGAGCGAAGCCCTCCGACGAGGTGTCAACTGTGACGCCATCAGACTCGGTTACTTCAGCAGTCGCGGCGTCGAAGGCGAAGCCAAGGAGGCACAGCAGGTCGATATCTTGGGCCTCGATAGCCTCCTTGACCGCGTCGCGTGCGAAACGCTGGCTCACCGTGCCGTACTGCGGGCCGATCGCGATCCCGATCCTCGCTTCACCCTCCCCTGACAGGCTGGTCGACGTGCCGACCGCCTGGATGTACTTGCCCGGGTAGGAGTCGATCGAGGCGAATCCAATCCGCTCGCCCCGGCGCCCGTTCTGCACTCCTGCACGGCCCAGATTCTCAAGAATCGATTGCTCGAAGTTTGGGGCGTCCGGCTGCTCCGCACCACTCATCTCGCTGATCGACTCGCGGCTTGCGGGGTCCGGACCGCCGGCGAAGGCTAGCGAGCGGTGGGGGCTCAAGGACTCGACAGTGAACGGTCCAGTCACCCGAACAGTGCCCTTGTCATCGTAAGGGTCGTCGTAGAGCAGCTCGAAGTCCGCGTGACGCTTGATTGCCTCGTCGATCTCATCCCTTGTCATCCCTTTGCGGATGTCGGGGTTGTTGGCGATCGACTTGAGCGTGATGTGCTGGACGCGCTTGTAAACAAACCCGTGTCGAATGTCGTTAGAAACCCGGGCCGGCGGGAGTACCGTGCCGCTCGCGTTGCTCTCCGCCATTCGTCCCTTTTCGGAGTCAGCCAGGAGGTAGAAGGGGTACTTCCCCCCCATGAGACGCTGTCGTGCCAGCGCGAGTGCCACGCGGGAGGTATCGATCGTGATCCAGCGTCGACCCCAATGCTCCGCCACGTACGCCGTGGTGCCGCTGCCACAGGTCGGGTCGAGTACAAGATCTCCCGGATCAGTGCACATGAGCATGCAACGCTGAATGACCTTCGGACTCGTCTCCACCACGTAGGTCATGCCTGTTGCGGCTGACGTGTCAGTCCAAACGTTGTTGTAGACCGTAACCGGGTAGTCCGAGTGCCGAAGCACATAGCGCAGCGTATTGCCATCGTCATAGGGCTGCAGGCGCCCTGCCAAGGCAAGTCGATCCATGCCCGGCCTTGGTGAGGGCCATGACTTTCCCGGGGGAAGCTTGTACGTCCGTCCTTCGTACTCATAGTCATAGATGCCAGTCTCGAACGCGCCCACCGGATAGAGGCCGATGAGCTGTGCAACATCGGTCCCCTCGGGGAGCAGCTGGTGCGCGTTGATCTCGGCACGATTCATGGTTCGCTTCGAGCCGTCAGGTGCGACTGCGACGTTCCAGTGTGTGTCGCCTTGGATGTCCTGCTTCTGGAAAAGCCGGCGATACTTAACAAGCTCCTTGTCTTTGGCAAACCACACGATGTAGTCGTACGCGCCTTCAAGCAGACGGCCACCGAGAGGCATCGTCTTCTTTCGGAAGGCGATCGTCTCGACATGATTTTCCGGGCCGAAGACTTCTGCCATCAGCGTCGTGACGAGGTGCAGGTTCGCCGTTCCGATCTGCACAAAGCACGACCCTGACTCGGTGAGCAGCTCGCGCGTGACGAGTAGCCGGTCCCGAAGGTATGACAGGTAGGAGTGAATGCCGCGATCCCACGTGTCGCGAAAGGCCTTAATCTGCTCGGCCTCACGGACGATGTCCTCGACCTTGCCATCCTTAACTGACCTGGATCGCGCCGTCGCCTGCCAGTTGGACTCGAATCGAATCCCGTAGGGCGGGTCGATATAGACCATCTGAACTTGGCCGCGCAGCTCTTCGCGCTCGGCAAGCGAAGCCATCACCAGCAGTCCGTCGCCGAGTATCATCCGGTTCGACCAATTGGCCTGGTGCTCGTAGAAGTCGACCAAGTCGAGTTCATCAAGGCCATCGAACATGTCGAAGAGAGTGAGTGCAGGCTCGTCCTCAGACCGGGGCGCCGTGCGCCGGAGGTTCTCGACAAGGACCCGCGGGTCGATCTTCTCCTGGATGTAAATCGGCGGCGCATCCGTCACCAGCGCCGCGGTGGACTCAATGGCCCCTGGGGATTCGTCGCCGTACTTACCTCTCCACACCAGCTGCGGGTCGAGACTCGGGTCGCGCTCAACGAGGATCTTGCGGGCCTCCTCGACAGCGGGTGTGACGAACTCCTGAGCGTCGGCGGTGGGCAGGTTAGTCCGCTTGTCGCCGTGGGTGATCGACGCGACCGGAGTGGGGTCGGTCTGCTTCTTACGGGGCGGCAACGGAGGTCCTCTCGTGGTAGTCACTGCGGTCTGGGTCGCCGGTGATCGCGTCGTCGTCGGCGTACAAGCGGCGGATGGCCTCGTCGAGCACCGGCTGGGCGGTGGTCGGGTCGGTGATCTCGAGGTAGCCCCAGCGGCCAAAGCCACCGTGGTTGTTGACGGCGACGCACCAGGTGTCGCGCGCCGCCACCCGTTTCATGTCTGTCAGACCCGGCAGATGCAGCCGCTTTTGCCCTCCTGAGACCTCGACGATGAGCGTGCGCTCGACGTCGTCGGGCTCGGTCCGCAGCTTGATCAGGAAGTCCGGCACGTAGTTGTGTCGGGTGCCCTCGTGGACGTAAGGGATCTCGAAGCCGAGGTGGTCGTTTTTGACGTATGCCAACACGTCGCGGTGCTTCTCGGCATAAGCCATCAATAGCTGTTCCCAGGTGTTGCCTTCGGGCCCGTCGAGGACGACGTGACTGATTTCGCAACGGTCCTGGTCCGCGACAAGAGCAACCTTGCGTGTATGGAAGGAGACGTTCCCGGTCGAGCCGACGGGGTCGAACGGGCGCAGGATTGGTCGCAGCCGAGCCCGACGGTTCTCCTCCTGTCGCATCACCGCAGCGTAGACCGCGTCTGCGGCTCGGGCTTGCCACTGGACATAGCGAATCAGGAAGCCGAGGTCGAAGCCGTGCTCAACCGTCACTGCTCGGTCTATCCAATCCCTGCACACTTGAACTAGTTCCGGGAACAGCCACGGCCGGTTATCGCCGACATCCTTCTCCGTCCGAAGGTGCGTGGTGAGCAATCGCCTGGCGAGCCAGTACGCCACGGTCTGCGGACGCTGGGTTTCCGGTGCATCCTCGATCACCTCGCTGTCTCCCACTATCGGCGCGGCCTCGGTCCAGGTTGGGATGGTGTCGGGCCCTACCACGAACGGCTCAAGATCGTCCGCCAGGCACAACCCGGCGTCAGGGACCTCCAGCCGGTAGCCAGTGAGTTTGGGGAACGCGATCCGCAGGTGACCGCGGCCCTCAACGGTGCGGACCAGCGTCGTTGGGCGCGGAGGGTTGGGGTTCATCTGCGGGCGGTCAGTGGGGATGAACGCGAACGGCACTCCATAAACCGACGCATACTCCGCTTCGAAGAAGCCCTGCTCATTCACGTCGTAGGAACGACGCCGTAGGCCGCGGCCGACGACCTGCTCACAGAGCAGCTGACTGCGGAACGCACGGATGCCGAGGATGTGGGTGACTGTGTTGGCGTCCCAGCCTTCGGTGAGCATCGCGACGGAGACGACACAGCGGACGTGCTCCCCCAGGTGCCCGGGCTTGCCAACGGTGTTCATCACCTCGCGGAGCAGGTCCTCATCGGTGACATCAACGTCCGTCCCGGGGTTGCGCAGCCGGAGCTCGGCCTTGAACGCCTCGATCTCTGTTGCTGCCGCATCCTTGAATTCCGGCTTCATCGCACGGCCCGACTCCAACTCGGCAGAGTCAACGAGGATGGTGCGCGGTCGGTCCAATGGCTCGCCGTCGACGACATTGCTGAACAAGGTCAAGTTACCGGGTGTGTGATCCCAGCCTGCGATCCAGTCATGGACCAACTTGGAAACCGCAGTGTTGGGGCATACGACGATGAAGACCGGCGGCGTCTCACCGAGAGGCTGCAGCTCAGTCTCCCAGTGCTCGAATGCAGTCTGATAGGACCTGTACAGGCTGTACAAGGCACCGACCATTTCGTCGGGGGGAACCCAACTGCCGGCGTCGAGGTCCTTGCGTCGACGCTTGGGGAGCAATTTGCCGACGGATTCCCAGAGGTTCAGGTAAGTGACTGCTTCGTGAGCCGCGTCATCGTCGACCGGGATCCGCGGCACCTTTACGATCCCGCACTCTATGGCGTCCATCAGCGAGAAGTCGCTGACTACCCAAGGAAAGATAAAGCCTTCCTTGTAACCGGACCCGGAGAGATAGAAGGGCGTGGCCGAGAGATCGTAGATCGCCTTCACGCCAACCTTGCGGGCGATTGCCTGCAGTCCCCTGAACCAGACGCGGGCGTCGGCATTGCGATCGTTTGCCTCAGCGTCTGCTTCCTCACCCTCGATGGTGATTGGCTTGTCCTGGTAGCAGTGATGTGCCTCGTCGTTGATGACTAGGATGTCACTCTGTTTTTTACCGCTGCCGACGCTCCAGCCGCGTAGGACGCGTGAGACCATCGCACCCTCGGTCTCCTTGAACGGGTCTTCCCTCTTCCCGGCCAGCAGGATTTGACGGGTGGTCTTGGTAACAGCCTTGATCTCCCGAGAGTCCTTCAGTAGAAACGCGTGGTAGTTCGCAACGAGGATCTGCGCCTTCCCGAGCTGCCCCTTGAGGTCGGCCGGCACAAGGTCACGGAGGTCGTAGTAATTGCCCGGGTCGTTGGGCTGCAACACCCGCAGCCGATCTCGGATAGTGATGCCGGGTGCGACAACAAGAAATCGCTTCACGAACCGCGGGTCACGCGGGCTCGCAACCTTATTCAGCGTATGCCAGGCGATCAGCATCGCCATGACCACAGTCTTGCCCGAGCCGGTTGCCATCTTGAGAGCGATCCGCGGAAGGCCAGCGTTGTGTTCCTCGTTGCGCTCCGCCAGCTCGCCACGCCAATCACGAATCGTGCCGTAAGCCGTCTTCCGGCCACTCACCTCAGCCAGGAAGATCGCTGTCTCCGCAGCCTCACGCTGAGCAAAGAGCACCCTATTGTCCCGGTTAGGGTCAGACCAATGCAAGAGCAGCTTCCGAGTAGTCGGGGTGACGCCGTCGTAGTTCCGGGCCCGCCAGAGTGCAACCTCCCGGCGCAGCTCGTCGATAAGGGTGTTGGGGACGACCTGCTCGTGGGTGAGCGCGATGGCTTCCTGGATCGAGTTGTCAATGCCCTTCTTGCGCCCCTTGCGCACCGGAGCCACAGGGATGAACGACTCACTGGGACGGCGGCGCTCCACGATCACACCCGTAGGCCCCTTAGGCCCGAGCTCGAAGTGGCGGCTCGGGATGTCGTACGGCGTGTTAATGATCGGGTTGGCGAGTGCCTCGACCGACCCGCTGGCCGTATCCGTCATCCGCTCCCCTCCCCTCGGTGAAGTGCCTCGTCCACGGAGAACAGATCATAGTGAGACAGGAGAACTTTCGGGGCGCATCTCTCGCTCAGCCTCAACCCCACCTGGCACAGGCACCTCAGCACAGCGCCTGCAGTCCTTGGACCACTCCGTGGACAGGGTCGGTTACTGCAACGGCGCGCATCGCTGTGACCAGCGATTTTGTCAGGTATGGCAGCGCCCTACGGAGACGACATCTGGGCGAACAACCCGTCCGTACCTCCAGCCCCTCATCCCGTCAGCTGTTCCCCCCAGAGGCTCTGAGCAGCACGTCGTCTGTGCGACGAACGTTCTCCCACGTTGCAGGGTGGCCAGGCGGACCCCGTCGGGTGGGCCTTCACCACACTCAGCTTGGTCCGATCGGGCCCAGGAGTGGGCGCACACATGAGAGCCTTCTGCTGACCGAGCCAGGAGACCGGCGCAGCAAGCTCACAGGGGTACCGAGAGCAACGCGCTGCACCACCCGGATTCGTACGAGGACCCGTCATGGCTACAGCAGAATGGGAAACGGTAGCGACCCGCCTCCGTAGGAAGTGGCTTGGTCCTAGCGATGAGCAGAGCCGGCTAGCAGGGTTGATCGCCTCAGGTCTTGGTGAAGATGTCCCAGCGCCGGTAGCTGCGGCTCTGCTCCGAGCCTGGTTGCGCAAGCCACTGGACCTGCCTCGAGCTCAGGAGGCTACAGACAGCGAGATCGAGCTACTGCGTACAGTCGCGGCGGAAACCGGTGTCGCCTTCCCCGTCGACGTTCGTGATCGCGATCTTCTCAACGGGTGGCTTGAGGCGATGCACGCGAAACGGGCCAGTGAGTACCTAGAAAAGTGGACCCCGGCGCGTGGTGACGTCGTCATCATCGGGAAGTCGGGAAAGAATCTCTCTTACATCATCTCGTCCATCGGCATCTCAGGGCGGCTAAATTTCCGCGGCGGTCCCGGCCAGCGAGCCTGGCCACACGAGATCCTCCGGATCATCCGGATCTCTGATACCGATCACGGGGCAGCGGTCTACCGGGCCCAGCAGGAGGGGGCGGCCCGGCGTTCTACTCCAGAATTTCTCGGTGGCGCGCAGTTGGCTGCTTTGGAAAAATGGAAGGTCCAAGGCGAGCCCTCGCTGGCGGCCCAGATGGCGCTAGTCGCCGCTTTGGAAAAGGCAGATGGCGGTGACCGTCAGCGGCACGAACGCCCCATGCAGATCGTGCTGGAGCAGCACCCGGAAATCCTTGGACACTTGGTTCGAGGAAATCACGGCACGTATGTGCGACCTCAGACTCAGGTCGGCACGCCGTACGTAGCCGACTTCTTTATCGGCAGTCAGACCTCTTTGGGCATGCGCTGGTTATTGGTAGAGCTTGAGCGCCCCACTGCAGAGTTGACCCTCAAGGATGGCCGCCAGGCATCGGAGACCCTACGCAAGGCCATCCAGCAGATCAGAGATTGGCGCGAGTGGCTTGCCAACAACCTCGATAACGCGCAGAAGAGCGTCGACCAGGGAGGACTCGGGTTGCCCGGCATCCGCACCCGGCCTCCGGGATTGATCATTATCGGGCGGGAAGACACGGTAGGGGGAACCGGTGTCATGCGAAGTCAGTACGCGGAGACGGAGGACATTCAGATCCGCACCTACGACTGGCTGGTCAGAGCCGCCCAGACGCACTTTCCCATGCGTCTGGGGGCCCTTGACATGGAGTTGGAGGAGGACTGGGGATATGGCCGAGCGGACCTTCCGTTCTAATGAGAGCTGGCGCCGAGAGGCCAAGGTCGCTCCCCAGAGTGAGGTCTGATCCAGTGGACTATCCGTGGACGAGGTGACAGCCGATACTGGCTCACACTGCCTTAACCAGCACTGTTGATTGGAACCCAAGCGGCCTCCGGAGCCGTGTGCGCAGGTTCGAATCCTGCCGGGTGCACCTTGGATCAGGTGCCCAAAGACCCCGTCGTCAGCGGAAACGCTGAAGCCGGGGTCTTCGCGTATGTGCAGGCGTGTGCCGCTCGGAGCGGGCGCATGTCGGGGTGTGTGGACGAGGCGTGGACTGCATCTTGGAGCAGTCCCGCAGGTGACACCCCACGAGTGCGACGACCTTGCGCCTTGGCCCTTTGCAGGCCAAGCCTGATTGCCATAGCCGCACCTGTCGCGTGGTTCCGCCCCGCCCACGCTTATACCGGGACGGGGCGGCCGTGCGCCCTGACTCGCCGTGCGGGTCGACAGGTCCCGATGAGGCGAGACCGGCCTCCCGATTCAGCGAGGCAAGCGGTCCCGTACTCACACAACCAGCTGACGCACCGACTCTGTAAGGCGTTGACTACCGGTAGAAGACAGCCACACCACCGTGATGCGAGCAGGCTCCCTGATGGTGAGCGGCGTAGGAGTACGTACCGTCATTACACATGGCCGTCGCACCGCCGCCCGCAGAGCTGGAGCCACCCGACGAGCTGGATCCGCCGCTGGACGACACTCCGCCGGACGTGGAACTACCGGCCGTTCCCGACCCCGTGGCAGCAGCGTGCGCGGTGACGGTCACCTTCACCTTGACTGTTTCCGTCACTGTCGGCGCAGGCTTCGGCTTCGCGGTCTCCGTCGCCGTGGCTGTCGCGGTGACCGTGGCCGTGACCGTCGGCTGCGCCTTGTCGCTGACCGCCGTCTTCGTCGCGTTCGGGTTCTGGCCGTCTGCGCCGGCGCTGCCCACGCCGATGACGAACGCGAGGCCCAGGGCGGGCAGTACGAAGCGCTTGCGGGCCCACTTCCGTGCGGGACGGGTGGCCGGCGGTCCCGGCGGAGGCCCGAACGGCGGTTGAGGCTGGTAGTTGCTCACGGGACCCCCTGCTTAAGTACGTGAGCGGTGAAACTACCTAACCAGTGCGTCAGATGTGAGGGATCGGTGAAGAAGGTAACCCAGTTGTGATCCCACAACTCCCAACTGCCCCCCCGTAGGCCAACATTCCCGCGCAATCGTCGAGCCGCCCCCCTCCACACGATCAACTCCGACCTGGTAACAACCGGGGAAGTAGCACAGGAGAGATGACGCCGAGACGAGGGGCCTGCATGCCCAGCGACTGATGCGGGCGGGCCTGGTTGCAGTCCGCCCCCCCGTTATCTTCTTCGCGGTCCTGCAAGAGGACAGCTGGCCTCCGGGCCCGGCATGGCTGTTCCCCCCTGTCGAACGGATGACCTGGGGGGTGGTGTCACCGGGCCCGGGAGGCGCCGTTGGAGACGCTGATGAGAGGTCCGACTACCGCCTGGCCTGGCGCAATGCCCGGCCGCTTGCGGGCGGCAGGTCTGCATAACGTGGATGCGCGCACGACGCCAACGCCGAGGCCGGCACCGCACAACCCCGTTCGGGAGGACGGTTTGAACGAGTACGACGAGATAGGCGTCTTCCTCGGCCTGGACGTCGGCAAGAGCCACCACCACGGCCACGGACTCACCCCGGCCGGCAAGAAGGTCTTCGACAAGCAGCTGCCCAACACCGAGCCGAAGCTGCGGGAGGTCTTCGAGAAACTGAAGGCCAGGTTCGGCACTGTCCTGGTGATCGTGGACCAGCCCGCCTCGATCGGTGCCCTGCCGCTGACGGTGGCCCGGGATGCTGACTGCAAGGTCGCCTACCTGCCCGGTCTGTCGATGCGGCGGATCGCCGATCTCTACCCCGGCGAGGCGAAGACCGACGCCCGCGACGCGGCCGTGATCGCCGACGCGGCCCGGACCATGCCGCACACTCTGCGCTCGCTGGAACTCACCGACGAGATCACCGCCGAGCTCACGGTCCTCGTCGGCTTCGACCAGGACCTCGCGGCCGAGGCCACCCGCACCAGCAACCGGATCCGCGGCCTGCTCACCCAGTTCCACCCGTCCCTGGAACGCGTCCTCGGCCCCCGACTCGATCACCAGGCCGTCACCTGGCTCCTCGAACGCTATGGATCCCCCGCCGCTCTGCGAAAGGCCGGACGCCGCAGGCTCGTCGAGGTGATCCGGCCCAAGGCCCCGCGCATGGCCACGCGGCTGATCGACGACGTCTTCGACGCGCTCGACGAGCAGACCGTCGTCGTCCCCGGCACCGGCACCCTCGACATCGTCATCCCGTCGCTGGCCCGCTCGCCCGGCGCCGTCCACGAACAACGCCGGGCGACGGAAGCCCAGATCGCAGCCCTGCTGGAGGACCACCCTCTAATGCAGTGCGGGGCGGATGACTCGGATCCTTCTGACCGGTGAGGTCTGTCTGAAGGCTGGCACCGTCTCCGCGGCGGGTTTCGTGACGACCTGGTGGGCACCGGGCTGACTCCGAACCCTCTTCGGCACGGCGATGCCTATGGAAAGACTGGCAGCGCCCGGCGTCCTCCGGCCGCCACGAAACTCGCCTGCATGCGAGGCACGTTGATTCCCGTGGTGCGAGCCCACGGCATGGTGACCTCCCCTTCGTCTCCGCGAGCCAACGAGCTCTGGGCGAGACCGAGGCCCGTGCGGTGCGCTGGTGCCACGAACGGCTTGTGAGATGGCGGACCGACGAGTCCTGGCATTAGAGCGTCGCGTGGCCCGCATGCGCTCGTCACCAGCGCAAACAACCGACCGAAGGGAGAACGTGAAGGTGTTCTGCGGGATCGACTGGGCGGAGAAGCATCATGACGTGGCCCTGGTCGACGAGGCCGGGAAGCTGCTTGCCAAGGCCCGCATCACTGATGACGCGGCCGGCTACCGCAAGCTGTTGGACCTGCTCGCTGAGCACGGCGACACCGAGGCCGAGCCGATACCGGTGGCCATCGAGACCTCCCGCGGTCTGCTCGTCGCGATCCTGCGGGTCGGCGCACGGCAAGTTTTCGCAATCAACCCACTCGCCGCATCCCGCTACCGCGACCGGCACGGCGTCTCCCGCAAGAAGTCCGACCCCGGCGACGCCCTCGTGCTGGCCAACATCCTGCGCACCGATATGCCCATGCACCGCTCACTGCCAGCCGACAGCGAACTCGCCCGGGCTGTCGCCGTGCTCGCCCGCGCCCAGCAGGACGCCGTGTGGAATCGCCAGCAGATCGCCAACCAGCTCCGTTCGCTGCTGCGCGAGTACTACCCCGCCGCCCTGGATGCCTTTGTGACCGGCCGCAAGGGCGGCCTCGCCCACGCTGAAGCCCGTGCTGTCCTGGCCATCGCGCCTACCCCGACCGCGGCTGCGAAGCTCACGAAACCCCAGATCAGGGCAGCTCTCAAGCGCGGCGGCCGTCAGCGTTACACCGAAGCCGAGACCAAGCGCCTCCAGGACATCTTCCGAGCCGAGTACGCCCATCAGCCCCCGCTCGTCGAAGAAGCCATGGGCAAGCAGATGCTCGCCCTCCTCCGCCAGCTCGACGCCGCCGCCGAAGGCGCTGACGACCTCGCCGAGGCGGTGGAGGCGTCTTTTCAGCAGCACCCGGACGCTGAGGTGATCACGAGCTTTCCCGGCCTCGGCGCCCTGCTCGGTGCCCGGGTGCTTGCCGAGATCGGAGACGACCGCAGCCGGTTCGCTGATGCCCGAGCGCTGAAGGCATACGCCGGGTCAGCCCCCGTCACCCGAGCATCAGGGAAGAAACGCTACGTCGGGCGCCGGTTCGTCAAGAACGACCGACTCACCCACGCCGGCTATCTGTGGGCCTTCGCCGCCATCACCGTCTCGCCCGGCGCCAACGCCCACTACCGGCGTCGCCGGGAGCGCGGCGACTGGCACGCAGCCGCCCAGCGCAACTTGTTCAACCGCATGCTCGGGATGCTCTATCACTGCCTGCAGCACCGAGTGCCCTTCGACGAGCAACGCGCCTTCGCACCGTTCGTCGAGGTCGCGGCTTGACTCTTAGCGCCGTGAGATGTCTTTCGAAGGTCCTGACGTCGCTGCCCGGCGTCGGCGTCAGGACCGCCGCCACCCTGCTGGTCACCGTCGGCGACGGCACCAGCTTCCCCACCGCCGCCCACCTCGCCTCCTACGCCGGCCTCGCCCCGACCACGAAGTCGTCCGGGACCTCGATCCACGGCGAACACGCACCACGCGGCGGCAACCGCGTCCTGAAACGCGCGATGTTCCTGTCCGCGTTCGCCGCCCTGCACGACCCCGTCTCCCGCACCTACTACGACAAATGCCGAGCCCGCGGAAAGACCCACACCCAGGCACTTCTCCCTGCCCGGCAACGGATCAACGTGCTGTTCGCGATGCTCCGCGACGGCACCTTCTATGACCCCCGAACCCCACGCCTCGCTTGACGAAAGACATAGAGGCACCCCCCCCGTCCACCGCCCGCTGCGCGGCGGCCAGGTCCGCGAACGGGCCGTGCCCGTCGAGCAGTTCACGCCGCAGCGTCTGATGGAACCGCTCGGTCTTCCCCATGGTCATGGGCGACCTGGGCTTGGCGACAAGCCCTCGAGCCATCAAGGACGCCTGGGCCCGGCCATCGAATCCATCCAGCAGCGTCTGCTCGTCACCGCCAGCCCCGACGGGGGGTCGGGCCGGATCCCCGGGGAGGACAGCGACCCGATGAGCACCGCATACACCCTCACCGCGCTCGGCCCCCACCCACCCCACCGTCCACAGCGGCCTGCGCTACCTTCTGGGCGAACAGAATCCCGACGGCGGATACGCCTCACCCTCCGACCAAGCCGCCCTCCGCCCCCTGCGCTACGCCATCCCCGTCCTCACCGACATCTTCGTTCTCCTCGCACTCACCCACCACGCGTGAGCACCCGAACAGAGCCACCACGGACCCGCGGGTGGGAGTGGTGCGAGTGTTCCGGGTCGTACGGCTGTGGCCTGGGGCGTTGTCGGGTCATGCGGTGATTCCTTCGTCACCTGCCGGGAAGATGTCCTCCGCCACCGACCGGGGTGCGGGCACCGGAGCAGGGGTGGACGGTGCGTGGCAGGTGTAGGCAGCGGCATCGAAGCGATTCAGCGAGCGGATGAGCCGGCCGGTGGACCAGGGCCAGCAGAAGGTGTTGCGACCGCTGGAGTGGAAGTAGTAGCTGGAGCAGCCGCCCGCGTTGTACACGGTGGTCCGCAGTGCTTCCTGAACCGCGGCGTTGTAGGCGGACTGGACAGCTGGTCTGACGTCCATGGAGACGTGGCCTTCGCGGCGCAGGTGCCTCAGAGCGGCAGCGAGGTAGGCGAGTTGGGCTTCGAGCACGCTGATGGCGGAGGTGGAGCCGGAGAGGAGGTTGGGGCCCAGGAGGAGAAAGAGATTGGGAAACCCGGTGACGCTGGTGCCGAGGTAGGCCTGAGGACCGTCCTCCGCCCAGGTCTCGTGCAACGTCCGGCCCGTCGTGCCGTGCACGCTGCGGGCCAGCGCCGGCTCACCGACGCGGAAGCCGGTGGCGGTGATCACCACGTCGGCCTCGACCGTGGTGCCGTCGGCACCGATGAGGTGCCGGCCGCGTACGGCGGACACAGCGGTGGGGTGGAGGTGGACATGGGGCTGGACCAGTGCCTGGTAGAACGTGCTCGACGTCAACAGACGCTTGCAGCCCAGGCGGTGGTCGGGCGTCAGCGCCCCGCGCAGCACCGGGTCACGGACCGTGCGTCGCAGATGTGCCCGGGCCACGGCCTCAAGAGGTCCTACCAGCCGTGGGTGGCGGAGAACGTAGCCGATGCCCTCCTGCAGGCCGTACTGGCCGGCCCGCACGGTGTGCCGTATGCCTGGAAGACGGTCCGCACACCAGTTGAGAGCCGGTGGAACGGGCAGGTCGGGCTTGGGCAGCAGCCACTGCGCGGTGCGCTGGAAGACGTGCAGGGCCGCCGTCCGGGCCTGGATGGCCGGGACGACCTGGACAGCGGAGGCGCCACTGCCGACGACGGCCACGCGCCGACCGGCGAGTTCCACCGAGTGGTCCCACTCAGCGGTGTGGAACACCGGCCCGGGGAACTCGCCCAGGCCTGGCACCACGAGCCGCCGTGGCTCATGCCACGGTCCCGTGGCCAGGACCAGAACCCTTGCGCGGTACTCGCCGTCGGTCGTCCGCACCAGCCAGC
Organism: Streptomyces violaceoruber; assembly: GCA_000720805.1. GTDB lineage: Bacteria > Actinomycetota > Actinomycetes > Streptomycetales > Streptomycetaceae > Streptomyces > Streptomyces cellulosae_A. The sequence goes on along the minus strand of JODI01000003.1, from coordinate 173,647 downwards.
GCCCCGTGCTCTGGTCCCACCGGGCCTCCACGACACGGACACCGCACCGCAGCACCTCGTCGACGCCGTACCGGTTCGCGGTCGTCCGCAGGTAGTCGTGGATCTCCCGCTGCCCGGCGAAGATCCTGCTCCACCGGCTGTTGGGGGTGAAGGAGTAGGAGTACAGCGAGGACGGGACATCGCAGGCGCACCCCGGGTAGGTGTTCTCCCGCCAGGTGCCCCCGAGCTGCGACGCCTTCTCCAGCACCAGAATGTCGCGCCAGCCCTCCCGGCGAAGCCGGAGAGCGGCACCGATGCCGGAGAACCCGGCGCCAACCACCACCACCTGCACGTCCCCGCCCCCTCGCGGCCGGGCATGACGTGCGGGCTCAGGCAGAAACGACACGGTCCCCCCATGGGTGTCGAGACCCGCGAGGCCCTCCCCGGGACCCGGCGGCAGCCTCAGTGTGGGGGAAACCGGAAGGACGCCGTCAGGGCGTGAACCCGGCGCACGAGCGGTGTGGTGAGCAATCCGGAGGGCGTGCGGCGGGGCCCCGCTCCGCCTTCGACGCGTTCACCACAGCATCGCCTTGACAGGCCGGACAAGTCGTTGAGCCCCGTGTGGTGCTGTTGCGGGGCGACAACTGGCGTGCCCGTCCGCTGAGGTCAGGGTGAGGACCCCTCCGCCGGGGCGCGGCTCGCGCCTGCTGCGAACAGGTGGGTGCCGGCGGAGGGGATAAGCGGCCTCTCAGCGGTTTCAGGCGAGGACGACCGGCTCGCCGCTCAGCGCCACACCTGCCTGGCGCAGCTCGGTGATCGCGGCGCTGGTGGTGTCGGCGGCGACACCTGCGGTGTAGTCGAGCAGGACGCGTACGGCGAAGCCCGCTCGTACACCGTCGAGCGCGGTGGCCTTCACACAGTGGTCGGTGGCGATGCCGACGACGTCGAGATCGCTGACATCGCGGGCACGTAGCCAGTCGGCCAGTGACGTGCCGTCCTCGGTCGAGCCCTCGAAGCCGCTCTTCGACGCGGAGTACGCGCCCTTGTAGAAAACCTCGTCGATGGCCCCGGCGGTGACGGCGGGCGCGAAGTCCGGGTGGAACTCGCCCCCATCGCCGCCGACGACGCAGTGCTCGGGAAAGGAGTTCTGGAAGTCCGGTTGCTCGGAGAAGTGGGTGCCCGGGTCGATGTGGTGGTCGCGGGTGGCGACGATGTGCGCGTAACTCCCGTCAGCGCGCCGAACCAGGTCGGCGATGGCAACGGCTCGGCCCGCGCCACCCTTCACCGGAATACTGCCGCCCTCGCAGAAGTCCTTCTGCACGTCGACGACGATCAATGCGCGGTGCATGGAGATCCTTTCCCTTGGATGAACCCCTTGGCGGCATGGTCGTCCCCTCCGTCGGTGGACAGGCGCAGCACGCGTCAGTCACTCACCCGAATGGGACGTACTTGGTGAGCGCGTCGGGCCGCGATCCGAGCACCTGGCCGAGAATCGAACATCTGGCTAAGCCGATGGGGATGCCCGTGGTCGGGGGTCCCGGTGAGGTGCCCAGGTGAGGTGCCCAGGTGAGGTGCCCAGGTGAGGTTTCGGAAGCTCGGCCGGCCTTCGGACGGCGCTGCGGGCCGGCCGCCGGGCGTGCACGGCGAGTGGTGTCGGGGCTGCGGACTGCCTTTCTCCGTCGGTACGTCGGCTTGTCCGTCGGTACGCGGCTTGTCCACCGGTACATCGGCTTGTCCGCCGGTACGTCGTCCTGTTCGTCTTCGTCTCGCTCGCTACGCGGATCCCGGCGTGCGTCAGTACTTCGACGGCACCTGCGCGGGCTCGTCGTGTCGCGCGTCCGTCGGAGTGCTGCTCCTGGCGACGATCCGGCCCTTGCGGGAAGAGCCGTGGACGGCGAGGGCGATCAGCGGAAGAAGGGTGAGGGCGGCGATGACGGTGCCGACCAGGGGCGGGCCGGTCAGGCCGAGGGAGGAGTCCAGGGCCGTACCGGCGATCGCCGATCCGGCGGCGATGCCGGTGTTGAAGGCGGAGGTGGTCAGCGCCGAGGTGAGGGTGGGGGCGTCGCCCGCGAAGCGCATGGCGAGGGCGGTGACCACCGGGTTGACCGTGAAGCCGGTCAGACCCATGAGGAAGACCAGGAGGGTGGCGGTCACCGGGTTGCCGGACAGCGGGATCATCAGGAGCAGGACCAGAGCGGTGGCCGCGGCGGCGGTGATGGTGGTGACCATCGGACGTCGGTCGCCCAGGCGGCCCCCGATGGTGGTGCCGCCCAGCGCGCCCACGCCGAAGGCGATGAGGACGAGCGGTACGGCACCTGCTGGGATGCCCGCGCGGTCGGTCAGCAGCGGCGTGACATAGGTGTACGTCGCCAGGACCCCGCCCATGATCAGCATCGCGGCGCCGAGCGCCAGCCACAGCCGGCCCTGACGCAGGGCCCGGACCTCGTCCCGTATGGACACCTCGACGTGCTGATCCCGGGCCGGGATGAAGCGGCCGATGAATACGGCGGCGAGCCCGGAGAGGACGGCCAGGGCCCAGAAGGGGCCACGCCAGCCGGTGAACTGGCCGGCGAAGGAGCCGACCGGCACGCCGACGACGTTGGCCAGGGTCAGCCCGCCGATCATGACGCCCGTCGCGCGGGTGGCGTTGTGCGGTCCCGCGGCGGTGGTGGCGACGACGAAGCCGACGGACCAGAACGCTCCGGTGGCCAGGGCGGTGACGACCCGGGCGGCCAGGACGATCGTGAAGGACGTGCTGAGGGCGGCGACCAGATGTCCGAGGCAGAACACGGACAGGGCCAGGATCAGTGTCTGGCGCTGCGGAAGGCGCAGGGTCGCCATGGCCATGGTCGGCGCACCGACGATCATGCCGATGGCGAAGGCGGTGATCAGCAGGCCGGCGTGGGAGACGCTGGCTCCGAGGTCACCGGCCAGCTCCGGCAGCAGGCCGGCGACGACGAACTCGGTGGTCCCCATCAGGAACGTGCCGGCGGCGAGCACCCAGACGACGAAGGGGAGCTTGCCGGGGGTGGTCCCGGACGCGGAAGGCATACGTGTGGTCTCTCCTTGCGTGGAAATCGGCGGATCATGGTGGCGGCCGGAGCCGTCGCGGTGGACAGCGGGCGGCGCGGCCACGTCGTTCACGGTTCCATGGACTGAACCGGGCGAAAAGGGGAGGATGTCCTCCCCCCTTCTGCGGGGGGGCGCCCAGAGCCGCGGGGTGGGTCAGGGCGCGGCTTCGATGGTGATCTCGTCGGCGGTGGCGAGCTGTTCGGTGCCGCCGTCTGCCATGTGCCCGAGGAGGACCAGGCCATGCGCGTACGGGGCGTCACGGTATTAGGTGGCGAGCTGGTTCCAGGGCGCGTAGTACGCCAGGTCACCGGCCTTGGGGTCGGCGCCCTCCGGGGCGCCGGAGGTGGACAGCTTTCGTGGCAGGTCGGCGATCTTCTCGGCCTGGTGGAAGTCGCGCACAGCCAGGGTGAGGGGGAGCTGGGCGGCGAGGTCGCGGGCGGTGGCACCGTCGTTCAGGGTGGCGGCGATGTGGTGGCCGTCGAGGGTGAGCCGGATGTTCATGGCGGTTGTCCTGCCGGGCGGTGCGGTGTCGGCCGGGGCTGTCGCGAGCCCGCGGCGACGCGGGCTCGGAGGGAGTGGAGGACGGCGGATCGCCGGTGCAGGCGGTCGCGAGCAGCAGCAGGGCGGCGGCCGGCGCCACCCGCGCGAGAGAGCGAAGGGGGGCCGGGTTCACGGGCTCGTCCTGTGGTCAGTCGGGCAGGGGCTCGTCCTGCGGTCAGTCGGGCAGAGGCTCGTCCTGCGGTCAGTCGGGCAGAGGCTCGTCCTGCGGTCAGTCGGGCAGAGGCTCGGAGTAGTGGCCGACAAGCACTTCGCCCGCTGGTGGGGCGAACACCACGTCGCCGCCCGCACCGTGGGAACCAAGACCCTCAACCATCCGGTCGTCGGCGAACTCGTCCTGGACTGGGACACCCTCCGCCAACACCGACCCCGACCCCGACCAGCACCTGACCGTCTGGACGGCCCTCCCCGGCTCCCCCACCCACGAACGGCTGCGCATCCTCGCCTCCTGGGCCCTTGAACAGAACGTGCCGGCCTCCTCCCCCTCCTGACGCCCTGCCCCGACCGACTGATCCGCGGGGCTTCCCCGGCAGGCAGGCGAAGGGTCAGTCGTGCCAGATGGTGCGGATCTGTTCGGCGTGGGTCGTGGCCTGGCGGTGGCCCGCCCGGGCCGCGGCGGGGATGCGGGAGGCGTCCAGGGGGTTGCGGCCGAAGGCCCGGCGCGCCGGGCGGTCCGGGGTCAGGAGGGTGGCTCGGGTGCCGCCGGCCACGAGGGTGGCCACCTGGTCGGAGGTGCTCGGGACGGCGCCGGGGCCCTTGGGGATGGGGGCCAGGACGACGACCCGCCGGCAGTCCTGGGCCAGGTCGGCGTTGGCCGTGGAGCGTACGCCCCCGTCCATCCAGCGTCCCTCTCCGACCGTGATCGGCGGGAACAGGGGCGGCAGTGCGCAGCTGGCCGCCACCGCCCGGACCAAATCGACCCCGCTGTCGGCGCCGAAGCCGGTCGGCTCGCCGGTGAGCGCGTCCACCGCGATCAGTCGCACCGGCCTCTCGGGCCACCGCTGGACCGGTAGTTGGGGGCGGATCTTCTCGATGACCTCGGCCTCCGACACTGCGCGCACGCTCAGCGCGAGCCTGCTCAGCCGCTTGACCACGGTGCCCGGATCGCGTGAACCGAGCGCGGCCCACAAGTACTTGACGGTCATGGCCAGGGTGAAGTCCACCTCCAGCATGGCCCGCTCACGGGCGACCTGCTCCGCGTAGAGGCCGGCCGGCGCCGCTCCCGCGGCCAGTTCCACCGCGAGCAGCGAGCCGGCCGAGGTGCCGACGAACACATCGGCATCACCGAGGTCCACCCCGGCGTCGGCTAGTCCCGCCAGGACTCCGACCTGCCAGGCGTACGCGGTCAGCCCGCCGCCGCCCAACACCAGTGCCGTGTCCGCCACGTCCGCCCCCTCCTCGACCGCTGACGGGGACCACTCCCCGTTTCCTGTTCCTCTGCACGCTAGCACGCAATTGGGGAGTGGTCCCCGTTTCAGTGAGGGCTGCCCTGCACGCTGGGCGCCTCCATCCCGGCAGCACGCCCGCCTGCTCGGTCCGAGGCCGCCGTCAACGCCCTGACGCTCCCCGACTCCGGCCCGACGGACGGTTCTTCCACGCCGGTGAGCCAGTGCCCTGGTGGCTCACCGGCGCAATGACCCGCGCCGCCCTGGTGGCTCACCGGCGCAATGGCCCCACCCCCTGGTGCCTCACCGGCGCAATGCCCCACCGCCCTGGTGAGCCGCTGCCCTGGTGCCGTCGCGCCGGTGACGTACCGGGCACGGATTGGTTGCGGCATGGGCGTAACGGCCCGGTGGCGCGGGTGCCGGGGCAGCATCGCGACGTATGGGCAGAGATCGGTACGTCGACTTCCTGCGGGCCTGGGCGATCCTGCTCGTGGTGTGCGGGCACTGGCTGATCACCGGGCTCGAGCACGGGCCCGACGGGGGCATCCGCGCACCGGAGTTGCTCGCGGCCGTGCCCTGGACCCAGTGGCTGACCCTGGGATTCCAGATCATGCCGCTGTTCTTCCTGGCCGGCGGGCACGCGGCGGGCGGGTCCTGGGAGCGGGAGCGGGCAGCGGGCGGCACGGCCGCCGGGTGGGTGGCCCGACGGGCGGTACGGCTGCTGTTGCCGACGGGCGTGTACAGCGGGCTGGTGCTGCTCGCCGTGGGGATCGCGGCGGGCGTGGGCGTGGATCCGTACACGCTCTCGCTGGTGGGGTGGGCGCTGGCCATGCAGTTCTGGTTCCTGCCGGTGTATCTCGTCCTCAGCGCGCTGACTCCCGTCCTGCACGCGGCCCATCGGCGCTGGGGTCCGCGCGTCCCGGTCGTGATGGGCGCGGTCGCGCTGGCGGCCGATGCCGTCGTGGTCGCGGGGCAGCCGTCGTGCGTGGGACTGCTCAACTACGTGCTGGTATGGGGCGTCGCCTACCAGGTGGGGTTCTGCTGGCGGGACGGGCTGCTGGGCGGGGGCCGGGCGGTCCCTGCCCTGCTCGCCGCGGGCGGTGGGCTGGCGTTCGCGCTGCTGGTGGCGCTCGGGCCGTTCCCCGTCAGCCTGATCCTGGTGACCGGGCAGCACCCCAGCAACACCAATCCGCCCTCGGCGGCGATGCTGGCGTGGGCGGTGGCGCAGGTGGGGGCGTGTCTCCTGGTGGCGCCGGCGGTACGGCGGCTGGTGGCACGGGAGCGGGTGTGGCGGCTGGTGCGGCCGGCCGGCGGGGCGAGCATGACCCTGTATCTGTGGCACATGCTGCCCGTACTGGTGATCGCGGCCGCCTGCTATCTGACCGGCATCGCACCCGAGCCCGGGTTCGGGTCATTGACGTGGTGGGCGTTGCGGGTGCCGTGGCTGGTGGTGCTCGGGCTCGTCATGGTGGGTTTGCTGGTGGTGCTGCGGCCGGTGGAGCGTGGGGTGGCGGCCGCGTACGAGCGGGGCCGTTCGGGCGCCGGGCCCGACCGGGCCCGGACCTGGTCGCTGTGGCTCGCTCTGGCCGCGAGTGTCGTCGCGCTGAGCCGCTTCGCCGTGCGGGGCTTCGCTCCCGACGGCCGGTTCCCGGTGCTGCCCGCGGTGGGGCTGGCGGTGGGTCTGGCACTGGTCGCCCTCGTCGCCCTGCCCGGCCTGCTCTCCGTACGACCGCCCGCGCCCCGCTCGGGAGACCCCGCCGCCAAGGACTCCGTGGAGGAGGCCGCCTGACGCCCGGTCGGCCCGGTCGGCCCCGGCGGCCCCCCGTGCCCCGGTCGGCCCGGTCCACCGGCGGGAAAGGGGCCGTGTGACAAGATGCTGCGGCCAAACCCCCGCCAGAAAGGGACGTATTCCATGTCCAGGGTCGAGCTGACCACGAACTTCGGCCGTATCGTTCTTGAACTCAACGATGCCGAGGCCCCCAAGACCGTCGAGAACTTCCTGACGTACGTCCGGAACGGACACTACGACGGCACGATCTTCCACCGCGTGATCGACGGCTTCATGGTGCAGGGCGGTGGTTTCACCGCGGAGATGGCGCAGAAGCCGACGCTGGCGCCGATCCCGAACGAGGCCGACAACGGCCTGAAGAACACCGCGTACACCGTGGCGATGGCGCGCACCGGCGACCCGCACTCGGCGACCGCGCAGTTCTTCGTCAACGTCTCCGACAACGAGTTCCTCAACCACACGTCGAAGGACGCGCGCGGCTGGGGCTACACCGTCTTCGGCCGGGTCACCGAGGGCCAGGACGTCGTCGACCAGATCAAGAAGGTGCGCACCGGCACCAGCCGCGGCCACCAGGACGTACCCACCCAGTCGGTGGTCATCGAGTCCGCCAAGGTCCTCGGCTGACGGGACGACAGCACTCGACGGGCTGCCGGGACCTGCGGCCACGGGCACGCCGCCGACGCGGTGCGCAGTCACGCGGTACGCAGGTCACGCGGTCCGTTTGCGGGACGCCGTCTTCTTCGCCGGGGTCTTCTTGGCGGTGCTCTTCGCCGACGCCGTACTCTTCGACGACGCCGTGCTCTTGGCCGACGCGCTCTTCTTCGCGCCCTGTGCCGACTTCGCCGTCGCCGTCGACTTCTTGGCCGTCGTCTTCTTGCCGGCGGTCTTCTTCGCGGCGGACGCCGTCGACTTCTTGCCGCCCGCCTGCTTGGGCGCGGCCCGCGCCGACTTCCGGGCCGGCAGCCGTCTGACCTCCCCGTGCGCCTCGGCCTCCCCGGCCTCCCCGGTCTCCTGGGCCTGCCCGGCCGCCCCCTCGCCCCGGGACTCCTTCGCGTCCCGCACGCTCTTCTCCAGGGCCGCCATCAGGTCGAGGACCTTGCCGCCCCGGGCCGGTTCGGGCGACTCGGGCGGGGCCTCGCCGGCGGCCTTCGCGGCGACGACCTCCTCCAGGGCCTCGCGGTACTCGTCGTGCAGGTCGTCCAGGTCGATCTCCCCGAGGGTGTCCATCAGGGCGTCCGCGAGGTCGAGTTCCTTGTCGTTGACGGTGACCTTGGTGTCGGGGGCGAGGCCCTCGGGGGCGCGGACCTCGTCCGGCCACAGCAGTCCGTGCAGGGCGATGGCGTCGCCGACCACGCGCAGCATCCCGAGGCGTTCCCGGCCGCGGAGCGCGTATTTGGCGATGGCCACCTTCTGGCTGCGCTTGAGCGCCTCGCGCAGCAGGGTGTACGGCTTGGCGGCCGGGGCGCCGCCCGCCGCGAGGTAGTACGCGGCGTCCATCTGGAGCGGGTCGATCCGGTCGGCCGGTACGAAGGCCACGATCTCGATCGTCTTGGCCGTGGGCAGCGGCAGATGGGACAGGTCCTCGTCGGTGATCGGGATGATCGTGCCGTCCGCGTCCTCGTAGCCCTTGCCGATCTCGGCCTGGGTGACCTCTCGGTCCTCCAGTTCGCACACCTTGCGGTAGCGGATCCGGCCGCCGTCCTCGCTGTGGATCTGGCGGAAGGAGATCGAGTGGCTCTCGGTCGCGTTGACCAGCTTGATCGGGATGCTGACCAGGCCGAACGAGATGGCGCCGTTCCAGATGGATCGCACGTGCAGCACCCTTTCGATCGGTTTGCGATGAGACACATCCATTTTCAGTCAAATGTCTGGGATTCTCATCGTATGACGCCGATCACAGAGGTGGAGGGGCGAAGGCTCGCGCTCAGCAATCTGGAGAAGGTGCTGTATCCCGCGACCGGCTTCACCAAGGGCGAGGTGCTGCACTACTACGCCACGACCGCCCAGGTCCTGCTGCCCCATCTGCGTGACCGGCCGGTGTCCTTCCTGCGGTATCCGGACGGACCCGAGGGCCAGGTGTTCTTCGCCAAGAACGTCCCTCCGGGTACGCCCGACTGGGTCACCACCGCCGAGGTGCCCCGCTCGGAGGGGCCGGCCCGGATGGTGTTGGTGCAGGACCTGGCGAGCCTGATGTGGGCGGCGAACCTGGTCACCGAGTTCCACACCCACCAGTGGCTGGTCGACTCCCCCGGCGAGGCCGACCGGCTGGTCCTCGACCTCGACCCCGGGACGCCCGCGACGATCGTCGAGTGCTGCGAAGTGGCTCTCTGGCTGCGGGAACGGCTCGCGGCGGACGGCATCGAGGCGCACCCGAAGACCGCCGGCTCCAAGGGGCTGCACCTGCTGGCGGCGGTGCGGGGAGCGTCGTCCGAGGCGGTGTCCGAGTACGCCAAGCAGCTGGCGGTGGAGGCGGAGCGGGCGATGCCCCGGCTGGTGGTCCACCGGATGACGCGGAGCCTGAGGCCCGGGAAGGTGTTCGTCGACTGGAGCCAGAACGCCGCCCGCAAGACCACGGCCACGCCCTACACCCTGCGGGCCCGGACCGAGCCCCTGGTCTCGGCACCGGTCACCTGGACGGAGGTCGAGGAGTGCGGCACGCCCGCCCAGCTGGCCTTCCAGGCACCGGACATCGCTCCCCGCGTCCAGGACCACGGCGACCTGCTGGCCCCGCTGCTCGACACGGACCGCGCGGGATCACTGCCCTGAACTGCCCTGCACTGCCCTGAACACCCTGAGCTGCCCTGAACACCCTGAACACGACAGCCACCGGTGACCGGGGCGCCCTCATCGCCGTACGACCACCCGGTCGCCCGCGACGCGACGGCCGCCCCAGCCGGCCCGCGCCCCGAACAGCTCACCCGCCGGAGGTCCACGTCCGCCGCCGCCCCAGCCGGCCCGCGCCCCGAACAGCTCACCCGCCGGAGGTCCACGTCCGCCGGTCCCGCGCCATCGCGTGCAGCGCCTCCACGTCCGCCGGCTTCAGGACCCCTCCGGTGCGGGCCAGCCCCTCGATCTCCGCGTCGGTCAGGACCCGGGCCTCGCGCAGGGGCACGGTCACCGTCACGTCCGTGGGGCCGACGAGGGCCAGGACCGGGCGGACCTCGGCCGTCAGGGCATAGGAGGCGCGGTCGGCGTCGGCGCGGACCCGCCGCAGCAGCGGGAGCGGGTCGCGGCGGCCCAGGGCGACCATCGGGCCGGCGACGGTGACCCGCTGCTTGCGGGCGTACAGCGTGTGGACGGCGAACAGTCCGCCCGGGCCGATGGCCAGGTGGTGCACCCGGTCGCCGCCGGGCAGCGGGATCGAGTGCAGGGTGTGCCAGCCGGCGCCGTCCAGCCGGTCCAGCGCCTCCCCCACCGCCTGCTCGGCCATGAGGGCCCGGCGGCGCGGGTCGGGGCGCAGCCGGCGGGCGGGACCCGGCTCCCGGTCGAGGGCGACCAGGAGCGCCTCGCCGGGGCGGTTGGGCGCAAGGTCGTCGTCCGGGTGCAGGGCGAGCCGGGCCAGTTCGGCGGGGGTCGGGACCGGGGGCGGGCCCACGGCCACGGGCCCGGTCAGGAAGGGGCCCAGCACGTCGAGGACGTCCTGTTCGCGGTCCTCGCTGAGCAGGTTGATCCGGGCTGCCTCACGGTCGTACCAGGCGATGTTCCTGCCGTCCGTGAGGCAGACGTAGAGCCGTTCCTGACCGTGCCGCCAGGTCGGTACGACGCGTAGTCCGCTCATGCGCCATCACCCCCGACCATGGGAACAGGCGAGGCGCTCCCGTCGCAAGGCGGCGGTTACCTTTGAGGAGGAGTTGACCCGGGTAGGTTCTGTCGGCCGTGGTGTGAGTTGGCAGGGGCTTGGGGAGGCGCCGTTGCGAACGCGCAGGAAGCAACCCGACGTGCCCGCTCCGGACAGTGCGTGGAGCGAGATCGTGCCCGGTCTGTGGATGGGCGGGCACGAGTTCAGGAGCCGTCCGGGACAGGTCGAGTTCGCCTTCGTGCACAACGAGTTCGATGTCGTGCAGACGCTGCTGAGGCTGCCGGGGCACGGGCCGGATCCGGGCGTGGAGCACCATGTGTGGCCGATTCCCGACGGGCCGCTGGACGGTACCCAGCTCGCCGGGGTGATCCGGCTGGCCAGGGCCGCGTGCGACGCGCTGGACGAGGGCCGCACGGTCCTCGTCCGCTGCTATCACGGGTACAACCGCTCCGGACTGGTCGTCGCGCACGCCCTGATCCGCCAGGGGCGCTCCGCGGACGAGGCGATCGGGCTGATACGGTCCCGTCGCTCGCCCTGGGCACTGCACAACGAGCTGTTCGTCGAGTACCTGAAGGCGGGGCTGCCGACGGCACGGCTGCTGGAGGAGCTCACCGAGTAATCGTTTCTGCCCGCCGTTGGGGCCGCCCTGCCGCATTCCGTCCCGCCCCGAACCGCAGGAGTACCGTGTCCGCCCCGCGCATCCGCACCGCCGCCGCCGTCGGCCTGCTGCTGGCGACCCTGGCGGCCTGCGGCGACACCGGCGCGCTGCGCGGGGCGGGTCCGACGCCGACCGCGATGAGCCCGGACCGGCTGTGGCCGGATCTGGCGCCCGCCTCCAGCCCGGCCTGGGACTACGACGACGGCGGGGCCGAGCTCATGCGGGGCGTCACGGCCCCGGGGGACGACATCCACAAGGTGAACCCGGTGGCCGTCGTCCGGGCGGAGCTCGCCCAGCACCCCGACGAGTACACCGGCGGCAAGGCCACGTACTACGAGACCGCCCGCCGGATGGCCGACTGCGCCGACGGGGTGGCACACGGCCGGTGCCCCGTCCTGACGCCGTACTACCGCGACCTCACCGGCGACGGACGGGACGATCTGACCCTGGGGTTCCGGCTGCTGCCCGGCAACCAGACGGCGGTGCGCGTGTACACCTTCGAGTCGGGCCGGCTGGTCCAGGTCATGTCCAACGACGACGCGGTGACCGGGGTGGAGCTGGCCGGGCGATCCGTGATCATCCGTTCGCCGTCCGACATCGCGGGCTACGAGTACCGCTTCCAGTGGACCTGGGACCCGGACCAGCGCGTCATGCTGCTCACCCACGACGAGATGCTGCGCACGGGGGCGCGGAACGGCGCGAAGCACCGATCGGCTTCGCCCTCGGTCCCGCCTCGGTCCTCGCCCTCGGTCCCGCCCCGGTCCTCGCCCTCGGTCCCGCCCCGTCCCTCGCCCTCGGTGTCCCCTTCGGCGAGTGGTCCATGAGACGGCCCGCGCTGCCCCGGTGGGCCGGCACGCTCGCCGCGAAAGCCGCGGTCTTCATCACCGTGATGTGCTGTGCGCTGGCCGCGCTGCTCGGCGTCCTCGTCCATGTGTCGGTGACGAACCAGACCGTCGGGCAGGCCCGTGACCTGGCCCTGAGCCGGCTGACGGAAGCGACGGCGGCGTTCGAGGCCGGGGAGACGCCGGCACCGGGCGCCGGAGTCGATCCCCCGGACCTGCCCGAGCCGCTGCGGGAACTGGCGGCGGCCGGGGAGCACGGCACGATGGTCGGCGAGCACCTCGGGCAGCCCACGATGTGGGCGGCGGGCCCGGTCGACGGCGGCCGGGTGCTGGCCGTGGAGGTCGACTACGCGCAGGGCAAGCGCACCATCGACGGACTCGACCGCTCGATCGTCTGGTCGTCGGGGCTGGCGATCGGCGCGACGCTGCTGGTCGGCGCGGTCGCGGTGACCCGGGTGACCCGGCGGCTGCAGAGCACCGCGCAGGTGGCCCGGCGGATCAGCGCCGGCGACCTGGACGCACGGGTCGGCGACCCCCGTACGAAGGATCCGAGCCGGCCGCAGGACGAGGTGGCCGCGGTGGCCGCCGCGCTGGACTCCATGGCGGCCTCCCTGCAGGGCAAGCTGCTGAGCGAGCAGCGCTTCACCGCGGACGTGGCGCACGAGCTGCGCACCCCGCTGACCGGTCTGCACGCGGCGGCCGAACTGCTGCCGCCGGGCCGGCCGACGGAACTGGTCCGGGACCGGGTGGCGGCGCTGCGCACGCTCACCGAGGACCTGCTGGAGATCTCCCGGCTGGACACCGGGCGGGAGCGGCTGGACGTGGACACCGAGCGGCTGGGCTCGCTGGCCGAGCGGACGGTGCGGGCGTCGGGAACCGACACGGAGGTCGTCGTCGTACGGGAGGCGGTCGTGGAGACGGACCGGCGGCGGATGGAACGGGTGCTGGGGAACCTGGTGGCGAACGCGCACCGGCACGGGCGGGGGCCGGTGGTGGTGACCGTCGACGGGGCCGCGGTCACCGTGCGGGATCACGGGGACGGATATCCGCGGTACCTCCTGGAGCACGGGCCGCAGCGGTTCCGGACGGAGGGCGGTGCGACGGGGCACGGGCTCGGCCTGACCATCGCGTGCGGGCAGGCGGAGGTGCTGGGCGCGAGGCTGGTCTTCCGCAACGCGCCGGACGGGGGAGCCATCGCCGAACTGACTCTGGCCCCCTGACGAGGGCCGCGCCACGCTGGTGCGGATGACGGAGGCAGACAAGACGTTGCATTTGGGTAGGTTCCGGACATGACCAAGGCCGGAACCACCGTGCGGACAGCGGACCCGCCCCTGCCCGCCGTGCGCCTCCCCCGACGCCGTGGCATCGAACTGGCCCTCATCGTCCTCGCCGTACTGCTGTCGGTGTACGGGTACTGCGCGGTCGGCCTCGCCAGGAACGGCACCGTCCCGCCCGGTGCCGCGGGCTACGGCGCCGGGCTCGGTGTGCTGGCCCTGCTCGCGCACGTCGCGGTACGGCTGCGCGCCCCCTGTGCCGATCCCCTGCTGCTGCCGATCGGCGTCCTGCTCAACGGGCTCGGCCTGGTCCTGATCTACCGGCTCGACCTGGAGACGCCGTACGACCGGGCGGCGCCCACCCAACTCGTGTGGTCCACCCTCGGCGTGGCCCTGTTCATCGTGGTCGTGCTCCTCCTGCGCGACCATCGCGCCCTGACCCGGTACCAGTACGTCTGCGTCGCCGCCGCTCTCGTCCTGCTCGCCCTGCCGATCCTCTTCCCGGCGGTGAACGGCGCCCGGATCTGGATCCGCGTCGCCGGGTTCTCCATCCAGCCGGGCGAGTTCGCGAAGGTACTGCTCGCGGTGTTCTTCGCCGCGTACCTGGCGGCCAACCGCGACGCGCTGGCGTACGCCGGCCGCCAGGTCTGGCCGCTGAGGCGGATCCAGTTGCCCACCGGCCGGGTCCTCGGCCCGATCGTGGCCGTCTGGCTGGTGAGCGTGGGGGTGCTGATCCTGGAGCGCGACCTGGGGACCTCACTGCTGTTCTTCGGTCTCTTCGTCGTCCTGCTCTACGTCGCCACCGGCCGCACCGGCTGGATCGCCGTCGGCCTGCTGCTGGCCTCGCTGGGCGCGGTCGCCGTGGGCTGGCTGGAGCCGCATGTGCACAGCAGGGTCCAGGACTGGCTGCACCCCTTCGCCTCCATCGAGGCGGGCCGGGGACCGAACCAGGTCGCCCAGTCCCTGTTCGCCTTCGCCGCCGGCGGTGTCCTCGGCACCGGCCTCGGCCTCGGCCACTCCGTCCTGATCGGCTTCGCCGTCAAGTCGGACTTCATCCTGGCGACGGCGGGCGAGGAGCTCGGCCTGGCAGGCCTGTCGGCGATCTTCCTGCTCTACGGCCTCCTGGTGGAGCGCGGCTACCGGGCGGGCCTACGTCTGCGGGACCCCTTCGGCCGGCTGCTGGCCGTCGGGCTGGCCTCGATCGTGGCGCTCCAGGTGTTCGTGATCGCGGGCGGGGTGACCGGCCTGATCCCGCTGACCGGCATGGCGATGCCGTTCCTGGCCCAGGGCGGCTCGTCGGTCGTCACCAACTGGGCGATCGTGGCGCTGCTGATCCGGGTGAGCGACTCGGCGCGCGGCCGGTCCGACGAGCCGGCGCAGGCGATCGGATGACCCGGCACATCCGGCACGCCGCCGTCTTCTGCGCCCTGCTGCTGGTGGCGCTGCTGGTCAACGCCGCCCGCGTCCAGGTCCTCGAGGCACGGGCCCACGACGGCAACGCGGCCAACCGCCGTGCCACGATCGCCCGTTACGGCCAGCCCCGCGGTGACATCCTGGTCGGCGGCAGACCGGTCACGGGGTCCCGGGACACCGGTGAGCAGCTCCGTTACGAACGGACGTACGCCGACGGCCCGTTGTACGCGCCCGTCACCGGGTTCGCCTCGCAGGAGTACGGCACGACCCTTCTGGAGCACGCGGAGGACGGCGTGCTGTCCGGCACGGACCCGGTGCCGGCGCCGTTCCGGCTGTGGAACGAGTTCACGCGCTCCCACCCCCCGGGCGGCGACGTGGAGACGACCCTCAACGGGGCCGCGCAGAAGGCGGCGTACGACGGGCTGGACGGACGCAAGGGCGCGGTGGCGGCGATCGAGCCGTCCAGCGGGCGGATCCTGGCGCTGGTGTCGTCGCCGTCGTACGACCCGGCGGCGCTGTCGGGGAACGACGCGGGGGTCGCCCGGTCCTGGGCCCGGCTCAACGGCGACGCGGACAAGCCGATGCTCAACCGGGCGGTGCGGCAGACGTATCCGCCGGGTTCGACCTTCAAGGTGGTCACCACGGCGGCGGCGCTGGACGCGGGGGTGGTCACGGACCTCGACGAACCGACCGACTCCCCGGCGCCCTACCGGCTCCCCGGGACGACGACCACGCTGACCAACGAGTCGGACGGCTGTACGGACCTCTCACTGCGGGAGGCCTTCAAGTGGTCCTGCAACACGGTGTTCGCGAAACTCGGCGTGGACGTGGGCATCACGGACATGGCGGCCACCGCGCAGGCCTTCGGCTTCAACGACACGGCGCTCAGGATCCCGTTCTCGGTGGCGCAGAGCACCTTCGACACGACGGTGGACCGGGCGCAGCTCGCCCTGTCGTCGATCGGCCAGTACAACACGCGGGCCACGCCGTTGCAGATGGCGATGGTCGCGGCGGCCGTCGCCAACGGGGGGCAGGTGCGGGAGCCGTATCTGGTGGAGCGGCGGACCCGGGCGGGCGGCGCCACGGTGGACATGGCCGGCTCGCGTCCCGTACGGCAGGCGATGCAGCCTGCGACGGCCGCCCGGCTGAAGGAGCTGATGACGCAGGTGGTGACGGAGGGCACCGGCACCAACGCGGCCATCCCCGGCGCCACTGTCGGCGGCAAGACCGGCACCGCCCAGCACGGCCTGCTCAACTCCGGGACGCCGTACGCCTGGTTCGTCTCCTGGGCGCAGGGCGACGACGACCTCGAGGCGAAGGTCGCGGTGGCGGTGGTGGTGGAGGACGCGTCGGTGGCCCGGGGGGACATCACGGGCGGCGGGGTGGCGGCGCCGATCGCGCGGGCGGTGATGAAGGCAGTGCTCGCATCGTGAGACGGGGCCCGGAACGGGACGTCGGTCTAGCGGCGGCGGTTGATCGCGGTGAGGTCGATGTCGATGGCGAACGGGACGGTCAGCTCGAGCTTGTCGTGGAAGATGCCGGTCAGGCCGTAGGACTGGGTCGCGGGGTCGAGTTCGTAGACGTAGACCACGGGGAGGCCCTGGTTCTCTTCGACGCGCCAGTAGTGCGGAATACCCGCCTGCGCGTACTTCGGTGGTTTCACCTCGCGGTCCCGGTCCTCCGAGTCTTCGGAGACGACCTCGACAGCGATCACGACGTCCTCCGGCCGGTACCAGGTCTGCTTCGGACCGGTGTCCGCGTCCGCGCGGAACACCAGCACATCGGGCTCCGGCCGATTGCGCTTGTTGAGCTTGATGGTCATCTCCCGGATGACGTCCAGCTCGTCCGGCACCTGATCCAGCAGCGTGTTGTCCAGCAGCCGAATGGCACGGGAGTGGAAATTGGTCTGCGGACTCACGAAGACAAGACTCCCGTCGATCAGCTCCGTGTGCGGAGGAAGATTAGGAAGCTCGTCGAGGTCGTCCGCCGTCCAGCCGCCCTTCGGCGGACGAGGCCACTCGTAGTCGTCGTCCAGCCCGTACTCGCGTGCGGCGCTCATGATTGCTCCCATGCGGCGGAGTCTGCCTGGCACAGTCAGCGTACCCAGGGGAATATGCCGATTCGCCCGCTCATCGAGTGATCAAGTGGCGCCGGGTCGACCTCCCTCAGCCCTCCGCCCCCGCCTCGATCGCCCCCTCCACCTCCGCCACCCGCTCCTTCTCCTCCGCCGCGAACCGCTCGGCGTCGAGCTGCTCGGCGATCTCCTCGTCCTGGGACATCAGCAGGTCCAGGTTGGAGTCGCCCATGTCGAAGACGCCCATGTCGACGTAGGCCTGCTGGAGGCGCTTGCCCCACAGGCCGATGTCCTTGACACAGGGAACGATGCGGGAGAAGAGGAGCTTGCGGAACAGGGCGAGGAACTCGGAGCGTTCGCTGTACTCCTCCGCCTCGGCCTTGGGGATGCCGAAGTTCTGCAGGACCTCGACCCCGCGCAGGCGGTCGCGCATCAGGTAGCAGCCCTCGATGACGAACTCCTCGCGTTCGCGCAGTTCGGCGTCGGTCAGCTGCTTGTAGTAGTCCCGCAGCGCCATCCGGCCGAAGGCCACGTGCCGGGCCTCGTCCTGCATGACGTACGCCAGGATCTGCTTGGGCAGCGGCTTGTCGGTCGTGTCGCGGATCATGCCGAACGCGGCGAGCGCCAGGCCCTCGATGAGGACCTGCATCCCCAGGTACGGCATGTCCCAGCGGCTGTCGCGCAGGGTGTCGTCCAGCAGGGACTGGAGGTTGTCGTTGATCGGGTAGACCAGGCCGATCTTCTCGTGCAGGAAGCGGCCGTAGATCTCCGCGTGCCGTGCCTCGTCCATCGTCTGGGTCGCCGAGTAGAACTTCGCGTCCAGGTCGGGGACGGACTCGACGATCCGCGCGGCGCAGATCATCGCGCCCTGCTCGCCGTGCAGGAACTGGCTGAACTGCCAGGACGCGTAGTGCCGGCGCAGCTCGCCCCTGTCCTTGTCGGTGAGCTTCGCCCAGTGCTTGGTGCCGTAGAGGGACATCGCCTCGTCGGGCGTGCCGAGCGCGTCGTACGGATCGACCTCCAGGTCCCAGTCGATGCGCCGCCGGCCGTCCCACTGCTTGTCCTTGCCCTTCTGGTACAGGGCGAGCAGCCGGTCGCGGCCGCTGTCGTACTCCCAGCTGAAACGGGCCGCGCCGGTCGCCGGCACCTGCCAGGGGGAGTCTCCCGGTTCCGTGGCGTACAGGTCGAAAGTCGGCATGTCGGCAGGCTCACACGCGCTAGACGGCACGTCAACAAGTCGTGCGCGAGGGATTGACGACCTTGCTGACAGGCAGTCTCATAAGTCGCGGAGGATGTGACCCCGGGTAACGAGGTGGGAGAACCATGACGACCCTGACGGAAGCCGACGCGCTGGACGGCATGCGCGACGCGCTCGGGCTGCTCAAGGACCGCGAGCAGGTCGCCGAACGACTGCTCGCCTCTTCCGCCAAGCACTCCTTCGACCCGGACGAGGAGCTGGACTGGGAGGCACCCCTGGAGGAGGGCAAGTGGTTCTGGCCGCCGGAGCTGGTGTCGCTGTACGGCACCCCGCTGTGGAAGCGGATGGGCGAGGAGCAGCGGATCCTGCTCTCGCGGCACGAGGCCGCGGCGCTCGCTTCGCTCGGGATCTGGTTCGAAATCATCCTGATGCAGCTGCTGGTCCGGCACATCTACGACAAGGCGGCGACGAGCGCGCACGTGCGGTACGCGCTCACCGAGATCGAGGACGAGTGCCGCCACTCGAAGATGTTCGCCCGGCTCATCGCGCGCGGCGGCACGCCCTGGTACCCGGTCAGCCGGGCCCACCAGCGCCTCGGCCGGCTCTTCAAGACCATCTCCACCACCCCGGGCTCCTTCACGGCCACCCTGCTCGGCGAGGAGGTCCTCGACTGGATGCAGCGGCTGACCTTCCCGGACGAGCGGGTGCAGCCGCTGATCCGGGGCGTGACCCGCATCCACGTCGTGGAGGAGGCCCGCCATGTGCGGTACGCCCGTGAGGAGCTGCGGCGCCAGATGGTCACCGCGCCGAGGTGGTCGCAGGAGTTCACCCGCGTCACCTCCGGCGAGTTCGCGCGGGTGTTCTCGGAGGCCTTCGTGAACCCCGCGGTCTACACCGACGTGGGCCTGGACCAGCGGGAGGCTCTCGCACAGGTGAAGGCGAGCGGCCACCGCCGGGAGGTCATGCAGACGGGAGCGAAGCGGCTCACGGACTTCCTGGACGACATCGGGGTGCTGCGGGGAGTCGGGCGGCGGCTGTGGCGGTCGTCGGGACTGCTGGCGTAGACGGCCTGGACGACCCGAGGGCACTGCCCTGTTTGCCCGGGTACCGCCGAAGCCGCACCGGTTACGCTGCCGGTCATGACCCCTTCCGCCCCCGTCCCCGCCTACCGCCGCCTGAGCGTCGAGGAGCGCCGCAGTCAGCTCCTGGACGCCGCGTTGTCCCTCTTCGCGCACCGGGCGCCCGAGGAGGTGTCGCTGGACGACGTGGCGGAGGCGGCCGGGGTCTCCCGTCCACTGGTCTACCGGTACTTCCCGGGCGGCAAGCAGCAGCTGTACGAGGCCGCCCTCAGGTCCGCCGCCGAGGAACTCCAGCACTGCTTCGACGAGCCCCGCGAGGGCCCTTCCCTCCCCCGCCTCGCCCGCGTCCTGGACCGCTACCTCACCTTCGTCGACCAGCACGACACTGGCTTCAGCGCCCTGTTGCAGGGCGGCAGCGTGGTCGAGACGTCCCGGACGACCGCCATCGTGGACGGCGTACGACGGGCCGCCGCCGAGCACATCCTCAGCCATCTGCGGGTCACGGAGCCGGGCCCCCGGCTGCGGATGACCGTCCGTATGTGGATCACCGCGGTCGAGGCGGCCTCGCTCATCTGGCTGGACGAGGACAAGCAGCCGCCCGCCGGCGAGCTGCGGGACTGGCTCGTGGAGCAGTTCGTGGCGGTGCTGTCGGTGACCGCGCGCCGGGACCCGCAGACCTCGGCGCTGGTCGAGACGCTGCTGGTCGAGGGCTGACGAGGGCCGTACCGTCGGCAGGGGCCGCGGATGGCTGACACTGGTGCCGTGAAGAGCGAAGACACCCCCTTCGAGGGCGGCCCGATGGACGGCCGGGTCCTGCCCGTGCTGCTGGGCCCCACCGGGCACCCGCCCAAGACGTACCGCATCCCGGTCCCGGACGCCGACGGCGGTCCGCCCACCGTGCTCGTCTACCGCAGGGTTCCGCGTGGCCGAGCGCGGGGGAGGCTGGGCGTCCGTCAGGGCTGGAAGTACGCCTACGACCCGGAGGGCAGGCAGGACGGCGGACTGAAGTGGCCCTGGTCCAAACCGGGCGCGAAACGGGACGCGGACCCCGACTCCTGACCGGATTCCACGCGGACGCCGAACCCGGCGCCGATCCAGACGCCACGCCGGGCGGCAAGCCGGCCGACACGCACGGGTGACCCGGTTGCGCCGAACCGCGCACACCCGGCGCGCGGACCTCCGGCACACGTCTGAAGCTCGCGATGCGGAGCCCCGCGGAAGGACCGCCCGCTCCGCACCGGAGGTGATGAAGTGTCAGGAAGGCTTGTGCGCCTCGTCTGTACGGCGGCGATGACGGCGATGACGGTGACGGCAGCCGCGACGGCCCTCGCCCCCCTGCCCGCGACGGCCGCCCCCGAGCCCGGGGAACCGGGCCACCGTTCCCTGTCCGACCTGCTGACGGACCTTCAGCGACTGTACCGGGAGGCCGAAAAGGCCACCGAGTCCTACAACGCCACCGAGGAGACGCTGAGGAGACGGCGGGCCGAGACCGGGCGGCTGGAGAGGGAACTCGCCCGCGTCCGTCTCTCCCTGCACGACAGCCGGGGCGCGGCGGGCCGGCTGGCCCGGCAGCAGTACCAGAGCAGCACCGACATCTCCCCGTACGTCCGTCTCCTCCTCGCCCGCGACCCCCAGCGCGCGCTCGACCAGGGCCATGTGATCGGCCAGTTGGCCCGCGAGCGGGCCCGGACGGTCGGCCGCCTGGCCGGCACCGAGAAGAGGGCCGCCGACCTGGCCCGCGAGGCCCGCGCGTCTCTCGACACCCAACTCACCCTCGCCGCCTGGCAGAAGAAGACCCGCGACGACGTCCGAGGGCGCCTGAAGGCCGTCCAGGAGCTCCTCGCCTCCCTCACCCCCGAACAGCTCACCGCCCTGGCCGAGTTCGAGAAGAACGGCGTCGACAAGGCCCAGCAGAAGCTCGTCACGTCCGGCGCCCTCAACGACGACGACAAACCGTCGGGCAAGGGCCAGCAGGCCGTACGCTACGCCGTACGCCAGATCGGGAAGCCGTACCAAGGGGGCGCCGAGGGCCCGAGGTCGTACGACTGCTCGGGCCTGACCTCCGAGGCCTGGCGGAAGGCCGGCGCCCCCATCCCCCGCGCCAGCCGGCAGCAGTGGGCGGAACTCCCGAAGATCCCGCTGCGGAAACTGCGCCCCGGCGACCTGGTGGTCTACTTCCCCGAGGCGACGCACGTGGCGATGTACGTGGGTCGCGGCAAAGTGGTCCAGGCACCCCGCCCCGGCGAGAAGATCAAGCTCTCCCCGATCGCGTCCCACCCGATCCTGGGAGCCGTACGCCCGGATGCCCGGCGCGAAGGGGCGCGGGGGTGAGCCACTGTGCGACTCCGCCGCAGCCGCACACCTCCGCGCCCCTGACGGCGATCAGGCGCCGGTCACCGACCCCAGATACGCCTCGGTCTTCTCGGGCTCATAGAAGAAGTTCTCAAAATCGGCCGGGTCGTCGAACCCGTTGGCGAACCGATCCGCCACCGGCGGCAACTGCCCCGCCGCCCCGATGAGGTTCAGCACGTGCTCCGGCGGCGGAGCCAGCATCGCGTTGGTCCACTTGGTGACGTGCTGAGCCGTCTCCCAGTACCGCTGGAAGGCCCCCCGCATCCACTCCTCGTCGAACTCCTTCTCCCCCCGCTCGAGAATCGCCGCGAGATAGGCCGCCGCGCACTTGGACGCCGAGTTGGAGCCCTGACCGGTGATCGGGTCGTTCGCGACGACGACGTCGGCGACGCCCAGCACCAGACCACCGCTGGGCAGCCGGCCGATGGGATTGCGCACGGTCGGCGCGTACCGTCCGCTCAACACCCCGCCCGCGTCCGTCAGTTCGACCTTCGTGGCCCGCGCGTACTCCCAGGGGACGAACCTCTCCATGAGTTCCAGGGTCAGGGAGAGGTGCTCCGCCGGATCCTTGACGCCGTTGAAGACGTCGAGCGGACCGCCGGGTATGCCCTCCCAGAAGAGGATGTCGGCGCGGCCGGACGTGGTGAGCGTCGGCATGACGAACAGTTCGCCGACCCCGGGGACGAGGTTGCAGCGGACCGCCTCGTGGTCGGGGTGTTCGGGACGCGGGCCCAGCCCGTGCACGTACGACACCGCCAGGGCCCGCTGCGGCTCGCTGTAGGGGGAGCGCTCGGGGTCCCGGGCGAACATCTGGACGAGCTCGCCCTTGCCCGCCGACACCAGGACCAGGTCGTACGTGCGGGAGAAGTAGTCGAGGTCGCCCACGGCCGCGCCGTGGATGACCAGCTGGCCGCCGCGCTGGGCGAACGTCTCCATCCAGCCGGCCATCTTCACGCGCTGGTCGACCGACTGCGCGTACCCGTCGAGCCTGCCCGCCCAGTCGATCGCCCGGGCCGCGGGGCCCTCGCCCCAGGAGCCGGGGGCCGCCACCGAGACGCCGAGCCCTTCGATCTTCGGGGCCTGGGACTCCCAGAAGTTCAGCTGGAGATCACGCTCGTGCTGGAGTGCCGTGTGGAACATGCACTGCGTCGACATGACCCGGCCGGAACGGATCTCGTCCGCCGTCCGGTTGGACATCAGGGTGACCTCGTACCCGTGCGACTGGAGTCCGAGGGCGAGCTGGAGACCGGACTGACCGGCTCCGACGACGAGTATCTTCCGCATGCGGGTGCTGGCTCCTTACGGGGGACTGCTCAGAACTACTCGGGGGTCTCGTCCAACGCGTGGCGGACGAGCGACAGGAGGGTCTCGATCACCGAGATCCTGCGCCGAGCATCCATGATCATGACAGGTATGCGCGCGGGGATCGTGAGCGCCTCCCGCACGTCGTCCGGATCGAACAGCTCGCTGCCGTCGAAGTGGTTGACGGCGACGACGTACGGCAGTCCGCAGCTCTCGAAGTAGTCCAGCGCCGGGAAGCAGTCCTTCAGGCGGCGGGTGTCGGCCAGCACGACCGCGCCGATCGCGCCGCGCACCAGGTCGTCCCACATGAACCAGAACCGCTGCTGGCCCGGCGTGCCGAACAGGTAGAGCACCAGGTCGTCGTCGAGCGTGAGCCGGCCGAAGTCCATGGCCACGGTGGTCGTCAGCTTCTGCGGCGTGGCGGTGAGGTCGTCGTGCTCCTCGCTCGCCTCGGTCATCAGCGCCTCGGTCTGCAGCGGCGTGATCTCCGAGACGGCGGTGACCAGGGTGGTCTTGCCCACCCCGAAGCCGCCCGCCACGACGATCTTCGTGGCGATCGGGGCGCGGGTGCGGTCCGTCTGCCAGGACCTCAGGTCCTCCTCGGCCTCGACGAACGGGGAGACGACGCTACGAGCGGCGTCAGA
This sequence comes from Streptomyces violaceoruber, assembly GCA_000720805.1. Classification (GTDB taxonomy): domain Bacteria; phylum Actinomycetota; class Actinomycetes; order Streptomycetales; family Streptomycetaceae; genus Streptomyces; species Streptomyces cellulosae_A. The sequence goes on along the minus strand of JODI01000003.1, from coordinate 150,229 downwards.
GACGACGGAGTCCACTCAGCACCCTTTCCAGCAGCGCGCGGTCCGGGCGGCCGGTGCCGTGACCGGTCCCCGTCCCGTAGACACGGATCTTTCCCTGGTCCGCCAGGTCGCTCAGCAGCACCCGGACCACGCCGAGCGGCATCTTCAGCAGCGCGGCGATCTCGGCCACCGTGCGCATCCGGCGGCAGAGTTCGACGATGGCCCGCATCTCCGGCATGACCCGGGTGGTGAGGGAACCATTCGCCAGTTCCTTGCGCTCCTCGGGCGCTTCGAGCGCCGCCGTGCTCGCGATGAATGTCTCCACCAGGAGGACGTGCCCGAAGCGGGTACGGCCGCCGGTGAGCGAGTACGGGCGCACCCGGGCCGGCTTGCGGTCGGCGCCGCGCACGGGAAGCCTGTTCGGCGCGTCACTCATGACGTACTCCCCGTCACGGTCGACTCCTGCTCCAGTGACTCCCGCAGCTCGCTGCGGAGTTCGGGCGTCAGCACATGCCCGGCGCGGCCCACGAAGAGCGCCATGTGGTACGCCACCACGCTCATGTCGCAGTCCGCGTTGCCGTGCACACCGAGCAGCGAGCCGTCGCTGATCGACATCACGAACAGGCTGCCCTCGTCCATCGCGACCATGGTGTGCTTCACCGGGCCGGAGTCCATCAGCTTGGCGGCACCCACCGTGAGGCTGCCGATGCCGGAGACGACGGTCGCGAGGTCGGCGACGGAGCCGCGCGGACCGGGGGGCCTGGCCTCGCGGGTCTCCCTGGCCCCGGCGGTGGGGGTCCCCCCGCGCGAGGCCGTTCGAGCGTGCGGGAGGGCGGAGTCCGTGGAGAGCAGGAGCAGGCCGTCGGAGGAGACAACGGCCACCGACTGGATGCCCGGCACCTCCTCGACGAGATTGGTCAGCAGGAAGTGAAGATTGCGGGCCTCACGGCTCAGTCCGAAGGTACTGGGCGCGGTCAACTGCTTGCCTCCTCGACGGTGCCCCCCGTGGCTTCTTCGGCTTGTGCGGTTCCTGCGGCGCCCTGTGCGGGTACCTGGTGCTGCCCCGTGTGCTCGGAGATCTCCGCCTCCACGTCGCGGTAGCCGGCCTCCGCCCCCCGGCGGAAGCCGCCCAGCCGGCGGCGGAGTGCCTCGGCGTCGACGGACCCGCTCCGCGGGCGCGGGGCGGCGGCCGGGGCGGCGATCTTCGGGGTGCGCTTGGGCAGACCCTTGTCGGTGACGAGTTCTTCCGGCTGATCGGCGACGCGCTCGTGGCGGTCGGGGTCGATCGTGTAGGGGGCCGGGGCCGGGTCGGGTCCCGGGTGCGGACCGGAGTCGGGGTGCGGGCCCGTGGCCGTGTGCGGACCGGGGTCCGGGTGGGCACCGGGGTCGGGGTGCGGACCCGTGGCCGGACCGGGGTCCGGGTGCGAACCCCTGGCCGGGTGCGGACCGGGGGCGGGGTGCGGACCGGTGTCCGTGCCCGTCGCCTCGTCGGAAGCGGTCGGCTCGGGGCGGGCGTCGGCGGCGGGCTCCGGGAGCTCCGCGAGTTCCGGGAGCAGGAGCTCCATCGTGGTCTCGGCCGGTGTCTCGGGGACGGTCCGTGGCTCCGGTGCCGGCCGTTCGGCCCCCTCGGCCTGCCCGTCTCCTTCCGCCTCCGCCGTCGACCGCCGTACGGCCTTCTCGGCGAGCGCCACCAGTGGGTCGTCGCCCTTCGAACGGCCGCTCAGCACATTGGAGTTGACCTCGGCGTCCGCGCCGGGCAGGGAGAAACCGTGGGTGCCGGCGACCGCCGGCGCGGATGACGCCATCGGCACGGCGGCGGACGGCGCGGCGGCCAGCAGGCCCTTCGGAAGGACGACGACCGCGGCGATCCCGCCCTGCTTCTGCTCACGCAACCGCACCCGCACCCCGTGCCGGTGGGCGAGCCGGGCCACCACGTACAGGCCGAGGCCGAGACCCTCCTCGCCCTTCTCCGCCGCGGAGGCGCCGGACTCGTCCGCCCCCCGGGAGCCCTGGGACTCGTAGGACTCGTAGGAGGTGTCCGGGGTGAAGTCAGCGAGGCGGGTGTTGAGCCGGGTCAGCCGGTCTGCGGTCATGCCGATGCCCTCGTCCTGGACGGAGAGCATCACCTCGCCGCTCTCCAGGAGCCAGCCGGAGACCTCGACGGGCAGGTCGGGCGGGGAGAACGAGGTGGCGTTCTCCATGAGTTCGGCGAGCAGGTGGGAGAGGTCGTCCGCGGCGAAGCCGGCCACGTGCGCGTGCGGCGGCAGCGCGGCGATGCGGACGCGCTCGTACCGCTCGATCTCGCTGACCGCGGCGCGTACGACGTCGACGAGCGGGACCGGACCGGCGGTCTGCTGGACGTGCTCGGTGCCGGCGAGGACCAGGAGGTTCTCGCTGTGCCGGCGCATGACGGTGGCGAAGTGGTCGAGCTTGAAGAGGGTGGCGAGCCGGTCCGGGTCCTGCTCGCGCTCCTCCAGGCCCTCGATGACGGCCAGTTGCCGCTCGACCAGCCCGAGGGTGCGCAGCGCGAGGTTCACGAAAGTGGCGGAGATGCTGGTGCGCAGCCGCTCCAACTGGACTGCGGACTCGGCGAGTTCGGCCTTCAGCTGCTCGCGGGCGTCGGCCATCCGCTGCCGCTGGCCGACCAGGTGCTTGCGGTCGGCCTCCAGGGTGGTGACGCGCTCGGCGAGGGCTGCGGCGTGCGCGTGCAGGGCGTTGACGGAGCGGACGACCTGGGCGAACTCGTCGTTGCGGCCGGTGAAGGCGATCGGTTCCTCGGCGACGAGGTTCTCCGCTCCGGCGAGCCGGGCCGAGCCCCGCCGCAGGACCGACAGCGGCTGGGTGAGCGTTCGGGCCATGGCGGTGGCGACACCGACGGCGAGCAGCATCAGGGCGCCGAGGAGGGCGATACGGATCTCCAGCGCGGTGACGTCGTCGTCGCGCAGCTGGGCGAGTTCCTTGACCCGGCGCTCGTAGAGGGCGGCCTCGGCTCCGCGCATCGCGTCGATCCGGGCGGAGAGGGCGGCGTCGACCCTGGTGGCGCTGGTGTCGAGTTCGCCGTTGCTCAGGGTCGGCTGGTCGGTGAGGGAGGCGAGGTACTTCTCGGCGGAGTTGACCTCGGGGCCGGTGACCGTGGCGTCGTAGCGGGACTTGGCGTCGGTGGGCGCGGAGTCCTGGAAGTCGGCGAGGGCCGCGTCGGAGCGCAGCCGGGCCTGCTGTGCGGCGGCGCTGAGGGCGTCGCGCTGCGCGGAGTCGGCGTTCGAGGAGCCGGTCCGCGTGGTCGGCAGACCGGTGATGGGGTCGATGACGGTCCGGGTCGTCGTCGGCACGCTGAGCGCGGCGAGCAGCAGCCCCCGGGTGGCGGCGGCCTGCTGGACGGCGGAGTCCAGTTCGGCGAACGCGTAGGCGCCGGAACCCGCGCGGGGCGGCATCCGCTCGGCCAGCTGCTCGGCGAGCCGGTGCAGTTCGGTGATGGCGGCGGAGTAGGCCTGGTGGGCCTTGAGGGCACTGCTCTGGCCGGTGAGCGCGGCATGGCGTACGGAGGCGATGGTGTCGAGGTCGCCGCGCAGGGAGGCGGGCGTGTCCGGGTCGGCGCGCAGCTCCTCGACCTGCCGGTCGACCCGGGCGCTCTCCTGCTCGGAGGGGGCCTTGGACTTGGGCCGCCCGGCCGCGATGTACGAGGTGACCTCGTCGCGTTCGTCGGCGAGCGAGTGGCCGAGGGCGAGCGCGTCCTGGGTCTGCTCGGCGAGGGTGACCAGGTCCTGGGAGTCGCTGAGCTGCTCCGAGGCGGTGACCAGGGACGGAGTGCCGGCCCCGGCGATCGCGGCGGCCACGACCGCGACGGCGAGAATCAGCCGCGTGCGGACGTGCGCGGGACGGCCCTTGCCGACGGGGGCGACGGCGGGAACGGCGCCGGGGATCCCACCGGGTGTTCCGGGGTGGGGGACGCCGGGCGTGCCGACGGGAGGGATGCCGGGCGTGCCGGGTGTCTGCTCCACGCCTTTGCCGGAGGCCGCCTGCTTGCCTGTACGACGAGGCCGCGTCTTCTGCACCGGTGCTCGCATTCCTGACTCGTGAATACCCATGGCCCGGATGACGCCCCATCAGCCCATCTATCGGGCCCAACTGGTGCATACACCCGGTACGGTTCCCGACCCTCCCAGTGCCGGTGGGCGGTGGTCGCGCATCACCTGACCCGCCACCCGAAGGAGTGAACATCGGACGGGAGCGGGCGGGCAAGTTCCTGCGGCCCATGCGGCAGCCCTGCGCGGCGGGCCGGTTGGACGTCCACGGCGGGCGGTGGCAATATTCGCCACCACGCCTTCCCGGAGCGAGCCATTCCACCCCAAACCAGGCGTCTGACCTGCACGACTGCGTCAATTCCGCAATCGTTGCCAGCCTTTCGCGCACCTTGTGAAGGGGTCGTGCAGACTGGCCTGATGCGTACGGAACTTGTCTCGGAGCCCGGCGACCGGGCCCGCCCGAACGAGGACTTCGCGGGCCTCGCCCTACCGGCTTCCGGACTGGGCGGCGCGCTGGTGGTCCTGGACGGAGTGACGCCGCCCGAGGGAGCGACGGGCTGTCTGCATTCCGTCCCGTGGTTCACCGCGCGCCTCGGCGGGGCGCTGACCGAACTGACCGTTTCCTGCCGAGATCTACCCCTGTCGGAGATTCTCTCCCGGGCGATTCTTCGAACAGCAGAGGCCCATCAATCCTCTTGTGACCTTTCTCACCCACGTACCCCACAGGCCACGGTGGTTGTGGCCCGCTGGTCGGCGGAGGCCGTCGAGTACCTGATCCTCTCCGACTCGGCGCTCCTGCTGGAGTCCCCCGACGGCACGGTGACCCCCCGCCTCGACGACCGTCTCGCCCTCCTCCCCCGCTCCGCCCTGGCCACGGACGCGCTCGTCGACGCCACCGTCCGCAACAAGGAAGGCGGTTTCTTCACGGCGGCGGCGGACCCGACGGTGGCGGACCGGGCGGTGACGGGGACCGTGCCGCGCGTCGACGTGCGCGCCCTGACCGCCCTGACGGACGGCGCGACCCGCTGGGTGGAGAAGTTCCGGGAGGGCGACTGGACGGACTGCTTCACCTACGTCCGCAAGGAGGGCCCGCAGGCCCTGGTGGACCGGGTGCGGGCCCTCGAACGGGCGGACGCGGACCGGACGTTCCTGGGCCGCAGCAAGACCCACGACGACGCGACGGTGGTGTACGTGGAGCTGTGAGCGAGGGCGGTCGGACGCCTGCTGGATCTCCCGGCGGAAGACACCGGTGGGCCCCTGGGGCTACTTCTCCATCCCCCGGTTCAACTCGTGCAGCAACCGGGCCAGTTCCGTGACCTCCCGCGAGTCCCAGTTCTCCAGGCGGCGGGCGTACCGGGCGCGTCGTGCCTCGCGCACCCGGGTGACCCGGTCGTGCCCCTCCTGGGTCAGGGCGACCAGCCAGGCCCGGCCGTCGGCCGGGTCCGGTTCGCGGGCCACCAGGCCGAGGTCCTCCAGGGCGCGCAGCTGACGGGACATCGTGGCCTTGCCGACGCCGATGTAGGCGGCGAGTGCGGTGGCCCGCTGCCGGCCGCACTCGTCCAGGCGTACGAGAAGGCCGTACGCCGCCGATTCCAGGTCCGGGTGGACCTCGCGGGCCATCTCGCCCTGGTTGGCACGGGCGCGCCGCAGCAGAACGGTCAGTTCCCGTTCCAGCGCGAGGAAGCCGGGGTGGTCCAGACCGCTCGTGGACACCTCGGATTCGACTCCGCGTCCGTCGCCGTTTCCGTCTTCGTGCACGTCAGCCCCTGTCTCGGTTTTCCCGGTCCTGAAAGTTTCCGTCCACCGCCGTCATCGCCGCAGCTCCGTCAGTATTTCGCAGGCTCAGACCAACGGCAGCGTCCGGTCCCTCTTCCCACCCACCGGTCTACGTGCGTAGCGTTCTTCACCAGGCAGTTACTGGCATGCGCACGCCAGCACTGCCTCGATGCGCACCGCCCGCGTTCCCCACCGAGCATCATCGAGCCTTCGGAGGCACGTCATGCCCGTGCACAGACCCGGATCGGTCCGCCCCCGGCGCTTCCTGCTCGCCGGCCTGCTGCTCGCCCTTCTCTCCCTCGTCCTCACCGTCCCGGCCTCGGCCGCCCCCACCACCGCCACCGCGTCCGCGTCCGCGTCCGCCGACGCCACCACTCCGGCCCGCGGCTCGGCCCACATGGGCATGGGCGTCGTGGCCCATGACGGCCAGGGGGGCGTTCCGGCCGACACCCGCGCCGTCCAGACCGAGGGCGTGGACGTCTCCGGCCACCAGGGCGACGTGGCCTGGCAGACCCTGTGGAACAGCGGCGTCCGCTGGGCCTACACCAAGGCCACGGAGGGCACGTACTACCGCAACCCCTACTTCGCCCAGCAGTACAACGGCTCGTACGACGTCGGCATGATCCGCGGCGCCTACCACTTCGCGACCCCCGACACCACCGGCGGCGCCGCCCAGGCCGACTACTTCGTCGACCACGGCGGCGGCTGGTCCAAGGACGGCAGGACCCTGCCCGGGGTGCTCGACATCGAGTGGAACCCCTACGGCGACGCCTGCTACGGCAAGACCCAGAGCGCGATGGTCACCTGGATCCGCGACTTCCTGAACCGGTACAAGGCCCGCACCGGCCGCGACGCCGTCCTCTACACGGCGACCAGCTGGTGGACCCAGTGCACCGGCGACCACGCCGGCTTCGCCGCGTCGAACCCCCTCTGGATCGCCCGGTACGCCTCCACCGTGGGCACGCTCCCGGCCGGCTGGAGCTACTACACGATGTGGCAGTACACGTCCTCCGGCCCGACCGTCGGCGACCACGACAAGTTCAACGGCGCCCTCGACCGTGTGGTCGCCCTCGCCAACGGCTGACGACCGCACCGACCCGCACGTCGCGTCACGTCACGTCACGTCACGTCACGTACGGCGAAGGCCCGGGCCTCCCTCACGGGACCCGGGCCTTGCCTCATCCGGAGGCGTCCGTCACGCCGCCACCGGAACCTCCGACGCGGCCCCGTTCGTCGCCGGGGCGAGCGCCAGCTCCAGGACCTGGCGGACGTCCGTGACGGCGTGGACGTCGAGCTTGTCCAGCACCTCCGCCGGGACGTCGTCCAGGTCGGGCTCGTTGCGCTTCGGGATGATCACGGTCGTGACACCCGCGCGGTGCGCGGCGAGCAGCTTCTGCTTCACGCCGCCGATGGGCAGCACCCGACCGGTCAGCGAGACCTCACCGGTCATCGCCACGTCCGTACGCACCAGACGACCGCTGAGCAGCGACGCCAGCGCCGTCGTCATCGTGACGCCCGCGCTCGGCCCGTCCTTCGGCACCGCGCCCGCCGGGAAGTGGATGTGCACGCCCCGGTCCTTCAGGTCGCCCACCGGCAGTTCGAGCTCGGCACCGCGCGAGCGCAGGAAGCTCAGCGCGATCTGCGCCGACTCCTTCATCACGTCGCCGAGCTGCCCGGTCAGGGTCAGACCCGCGGCACCCGTCTCCGGGTCGGCCAGCGACGCCTCGACGTACAGGACGTCACCGCCCGCGCCCGTGACGGCCAGACCCGTCGCCACGCCCGGCACCGCGGTCCGCCGCTCGGCCGGATCCTGGGCTGCCTCCGGCACGTGGTGCGGCCGGCCGATCAGAGCGCGCAGATCCTCGTCCCGGACCGTGAACGGCAGCTTCCGCTCGCCCAGTTCGTGCTGGGCCGCGACCTTGCGCAGCAGCCGCGCGATGGACCGCTCCAGGGTGCGGACACCGGCCTCACGGGTGTACTCCCCGGCGAGCTTGCGCAGCGCACTCTCGTCGAGCGTGACCTCGTCCTCATTGAGTCCGGCCCGCTCCAGCTGACGCGGCAGCAGGTGGTCACGGGCGATGACGATCTTCTCGTCCTCCGTGTACCCGTCGAGCCGGACCAGCTCCATCCGGTCGAGCAGCGCCTCCGGGATCGCCTCCAGCACGTTGGCCGTGGCCAGGAAGACGACGTCCGACAGATCGAGCTCGACCTCCAGGTAGTGGTCGCGGAAGGTGTGGTTCTGCGCCGGGTCGAGGACCTCCAGCAGAGCCGCGGCCGGGTCGCCCCGGAAGTCGGACCCCACCTTGTCGATCTCGTCGAGCAGCACCACCGGGTTCATGGACCCGGCCTCCTTGACGGCGCGGACGATCCGCCCGGGCAGCGCACCGACGTACGTACGACGGTGACCGCGGATCTCGGCTTCGTCCCGCACCCCACCGAGCGCGACACGGACGAACTTCCGCCCCATCGCGTGCGCGACGGACTCACCCAGCGAGGTCTTGCCGACGCCGGGCGGCCCGACGAGCGCCAGCACGGCACCCCCACGGCGCCCGCCGATGACGCCCAGACCCCGGTCCGTACGACGCTTGCGCACCGCCAGGTACTCGGTGATCCGCTCCTTCACGTCCTCCAGCCCGGCGTGCTCGGCGTCGAGGACCGCCTTGGCGCCCTGAATGTCGTACTGGTCCTCGGTCCGCTCGTTCCACGGCAGCTCCAGCACCGTGTCGAGCCAGGTCCGGATCCACGACCCCTCGGGCGACTGGTCACTCGCCCGCTCCAGCTTGTCGACCTCCTTGAGAGCGGCCTCACGGACCTTCTCCGGCAGATCGGCGGCCTCGACACGGCTCCGGTAGTCGTCGGACTCCTCGCCCTCCGACTCCCCGTTGAGCTCGCGCAGCTCCTTCCGTACGGCCTCCAGCTGACGCCGCAACAGGAACTCCCGCTGCTGCTTGTCGACGCCCTCCTGGACGTCCTTGGCGATGGTCTCGGCGACGTCCTGCTCCGCGAGGTGGTCCCGCAGCTGCTGGGTGGCGAGCTTCAGCCGGGCCACCGGGTCGGCGTTCTCCAGCAGTTCCACCTTCTGCTCGGTGGTCAGGAAGGGCGAGTACCCGGAGTTGTCGGCGAGAGCGGACACATCGTCGATCGCCTGCACCCGGTCCACGACCTGCCAGGCACCGCGCTTGCGCAGCCAGGCCGTGGCAAGCGCCTTGTACTCCTTGACGAGTTCGGCGACGTGCCCCGGCAGCGGCTCGGGAACGCTCTCGTCGATCCTCGTTCCCTCGACCCACAGCGCCGCACCCGGCCCCGTGGTCCCCGCACCGATCTTCACCCGCCCGCGGCCGCGGATGAGGGCACCGGGGTCGCCGTCGGCCAGCCGGCCGACCTGCTCGACGGTGCCGAGCACACCGGTGCTCGCGTACGTCCCGTCGATGCGCGGCACCAGCAGAACCCGGGGCTTCCCGGGTTCCGAGCGCGCGGCGGCCTGAGCGGCCTCCACCGCGGCCCGCACATCGGCGTCATTCAGGTCCAGCGGAACCACCATTCCAGGCAGCACGACCTCGTCGTCGAGCGGCAGCACAGGCAGAGTGAGCGGTGTGGACGTCGAAGCCATGATCTCCCCTTCGGCAGTCAAGTTGAGCTATGCCGACTCAATGCACTGGAGCCCACGATTGTTCCCCACCATTCGTTCGCTCTGAGCGATCACCTCGCCGGCCGCTCCTGTGGCCCCCTGAGCTGCGCCGCCCGGTCTCGCCCACCGGACCCACCCGAGCCCGGCCCGGTCGAGTGTGGGGCGGGACGGCCGGGCCCGGTCGGTCAAGAGGTGGGTGGGGCGGCCGGACAGAGATGCGCCCGGGTGATGCGCCAAAGCGGCGGAGGAACACGGGGCCATCAAGTGTCGGAGGAACACGGGCGAGACGGCTCAACTCCGGGGCCGTGGGGGCAGGGTCACCCGGGGCGCCCGGTCACCCGGTCACCGGGCCATCGGGCCATCGGGCCGCTACAGCCACTCCCGCCGCCACCGCCGTACCGAAGGCCACAACGCCACCCCCACCGCGAACGCCATCAGATGCCCCCAGTTCGTCATCGGGTCCGTGAACGCGATCAGGTCCGCCAGGACCATGCCCCCGACCCCGAGTACCAACGGCCACCGCAGCCACGGCGTGAGCAGCCCGGCCAGCGCTCCCACTCCGGTGGCGACGCCGAAGCTCACGCCGTAGTCGAGGCGATGCAGCGAGGTGTCCGGCAGGTGCCCGACCAGTACGCCGAGGCCCACGGCCCCCTCGGTCACCACCGTGGCGAGGACATGCCCGAGCAGAAAAACGCAGGCCGTCCGCGCTCCTCCTATCCGCCGCTCCAGCGCCGTGAAGGCAAACACGAACCCCATCGCGTACGGCGACAGCACCCCGCCCGCGATCCACAGCGCGCTCGCCAGCAGCACCAGCACAGGCATCCGCACGAGATGCGCCACATCGGTGCTGGAGCCCTGGTGCAGGGCGTGCACGAGCGAGGGCGCGGCGTACTCCGTGACGAGCGAGGTGACCACGAGGACGACGACGTAACCGAAGGTGAACGGCGTACCGGCGGGCGTCGGCAGCAACCGCCACGGGCGAGGACGCCGAGCGGCGACCGCCACCACGGCCTCCGCGGCCTTTGCCGCCGGGACCCGAGCCTCGGCGCCCCGCTGCCCCGGCAGTCCCGGCAGCAGCCCCGACGCATCGGCGATTCCGGCGTCGTACGGCGGAGCAGCCGCACCCACCGGCGGCGTCACGTCGGCAGCCCTCGCAGTCCGTTCCACGGTGAGGCGCTCCTTCCGTTCCGCCCCACCCTCAGCGTCCCACGCGACGCTGTCTGTGACGGGCGCCACGAAAGCCGCCATTCACAGCAACTTCCCAGAAAGCCCCCCGCCCACCGTCACCCTCCAACTCCCTCCCCCGTGCACCGCATTCGTGCCAGGATGAGCCGGTGCTCACCCCGTACGACATCTCCGACCACCCCGACACCGCCGAGGTCCTGGACCGTCGCGAGGGCCCGTACGGCGAGATCGTGCTGCGGCGGCAGGGCGGGACGCTGCAGATCATCGCCAACGGCTGCTTCCTGATGGACACCTCGGACGGCCGTTCGGAAAGACGGCTGATCGACGCGGCACTGGACGCACTCAGCGCACCCCACGCACCTCACGCACCCCCTGCGGCAGACGCGGCATACGCGCCGCGGGAACCGCACGCCCCCGGTTCCGGCCCCCTCGAACCCCGCCCCGCCCTGCTCATCGGCGGCCTGGGCGTCGGCTTCTCGCTCGCCCACGCCGCCGCCGACCCCCGCTGGGCCCGCATCACGGTGGCGGAGCGCGAGCCCGCCATCATCGACTGGCACCGCGACGGCGGCCCCCTGTCACCGCTCACCTGCGCCGCCCTGGCCGACCCCCGCACAGAGATTCTGAAAACGGACGTGGTCGCATTCGTCAATGAGACATGCGACACGTTCGACGCCCTGTGTCTCGACATCGACAACGGCCCCGACTGGACGGTCACGGACGACAACGGCAGCCTCTACTCACCCGCCGGACTCGCGGACTGCGCAAGGGTGTTGAGGCCAGGAGGGGTACTGGCGGTGTGGTCGGCCCAGCCCTCACCGGAATTCGAGGGAACCTTGCGGAATGCCGGGTTCCAACAGGTGCGTACCGAAGAGATCCCCGTTGCCCGGGGCGTTCCGGACGTCGTACATCTCGCCGTCCGGCCTGGATAGCAAAGGCGCGGTAACTGCCCGTACTCTGCTTCCCTGACGCCGATCATTCAAGCGTCAATCGCAGTCATGCGCAGACAAGGGACCACCCCACTGGTTCCGGAAAGCACCTCTCAGGGGCGGGCGATGGAGCAGACACACACCTCCCACAACGGCACGGCGGCGACTCCGGGCGCTCAGCGCCGGGTCCTGGTCGTCGAGGACGACCCGACGATCGTGGACGCCATCGCGACCCGCCTGCGCGCCGAGGGATTCCTCGTGCAAACGGCGGTCGACGGTCCGTCCGCCGTGGACACGGCAGAGGCCTGGCAGCCCGATCTGCTGATCCTCGACATCATGCTGCCCGGCTTCGACGGTCTGGAGGTCTGCCGTCGCGTGCAGGCCGCCCGGCCGGTGCCGGTGATGATGCTCACCGCGCGGGACGACGAGACCGACATGCTGGTCGGTCTGGGCGTCGGCGCCGACGACTACATGACGAAGCCCTTCTCGATGCGGGAACTGGCGGCACGCGTCCACGTGCTGTTGCGCCGCGTCGAGCGGGCCGCGCTGGCCGCCGCGACACCGCGCAGCGGCATCCTGCGGCTCGGTGAACTGGAGATCGACCACGCGCAGCGCCGGGTCCGGGTGCGCTCCGAGGACGTCCATCTGACGCCCACGGAGTTCGACCTCCTGGTCTGCCTGGCGAACACCCCGCGCGCGGTGCTCTCCCGGGAGCAGTTGCTGGCCGAGGTGTGGGACTGGGCGGACGCCTCCGGCACCCGCACGGTCGACAGCCACATCAAGGCGCTGCGCCGGAAGATCGGCGCCGAGCGGATCCGTACGGTGCACGGCGTCGGCTACGCCCTGGAGACGCCCACGCCATGAGCGACGGGCCGACCGGTCGGAGAAACCCCAGGGAGCCCTGGGTCGGCGTGGTGAGCCCGTTCTCGATCAAGACCAAGCTGGGCGCACTGGTCGTCACCTCGGTCCTGATCACCACCGGGCTGTCGATGATCGCGGTGCACACCAAGACGGAGCTGCGCTTCATCACGGTGTTCTCGATGATCGCCACACTGCTCATTACGCAGTTCGTGGCGCATTCGCTCACCGCGCCGCTGGACGACATGAACGCGGTGGCCAAGTCGATCTCGCACGGCGACTACACCCGCCGGGTGCGTGAGCACCGCCGCGACGAACTGGGCGACCTGGCCCAGACGATCAACCGCATGGCGGACGACCTGGAGGCGCAGGAACGGCAGCGCAAGGAACTCGTGGCGAACGTCTCCCACGAGCTGCGCACACCGATCGCGGGTCTGCGCGCGGTCCTGGAGAACATCGTCGACGGGGTGACCCAGGCCGACCCGGAGACCATGCGGACGGCCCTGAAACAGACGGAACGGCTCGGCCGGCTGGTCGAGACCCTGCTGGACCTGTCCCGGCTGGACAACGGGGTCGTACCGCTGCGGAAACGGCGCTTCGAGGTGTGGCCGTACCTGTCGGGCGTCCTGAAGGAGGCCAACATGGTGGCCTCCGCGCGCGCGGGCATTGCCTCCGGCTCCGGCAGTCACACCCGTACGGACGTCCATCTGCACCTCGACGTGTCCCCGCCGGAGCTGACCGCGCACGCGGACCCGGAGCGGATCCACCAGGTCGTGGCGAATCTCATCGACAACGCGGTCAAGCACAGCCCGCCGCACGGCCGGGTCACCGTCAAGGCGCGGCGCGGGGGCCGGCCCGAGTCCCTGGAGCTGGAGGTTCTCGACGAGGGCCCCGGCATTCCGCAGTCGGAGTGGCACCGGGTCTTCGAGCGCTTCAACCGCGGCAGCGTCAACCGGCCGCACGGACCCGGCAGCGACGGCGGTACGGGGCTCGGGCTGGCGATCGCCCGGTGGGCGGTGGATCTGCACGGTGGCCGGATCGGAGTGGCCGAATCCGAGCGGGGTTGCCGGATTCTTGTCACTCTTCCGGGACTTCCATCTCTGCCAAGTTGACGTAAAGTTCGAACCGGAACCACAAGATCCACGGGCGTCCGCACGGCTGGACACGTGTGATCAGGCACAGGCCCGCGCGCTCGGCGCGCCGAGGCCCGGTCGAGTCATCTCCCCTGAAGCGGAACCTCGCTTGTTTCCCGCCATTTCCAGCCCCGAAACACGCTCTTCGATGTGACTTACACGACGATGGACCGGCCCGACCTGACCTTCCCGGTCAGGGGGGCGTAGCCTTGATTCCCGCTGTCCATCACCTTGTGAAGCGGAAGAGGGCGGTTGCCGCCGTGTCGCCACAGTCCCCCAGTAACTCGAGCATCTCGACCGACACCGACCATGCGGGGAAGAACCCCGCGGCCGCGTTCGGGCCCAACGAGTGGCTCGTCGACGAGATCTATCAGCAGTACCTCCAGGACCCGAACTCGGTAGACCGTGCCTGGTGGGACTTCTTCGCCGACTACAAGCCGGGGGCGGCTGCCGCCTCGGCTCCGGCGGGTACTGCGGCCGCGGGGGCCGCAGGGACCACCACCCCGGCCCGGCCCGCGGCTCCGCCGGCGCAGGCTCCGGCGCCCAGCGCGGCCCCGGCTCCCGCGCAGGCCGCTCCGGCGCCCGCCGCGAAGCCCGCCGCCGCGGCTCCGGCGCCCGCCAAGGCCGCCGCGCCCGCCCAGGCCCCGGCTCCGGCCGCGAAGCCCGCCGCCGCCAAGCCGGCGGCCAAGGCCGAGCCCGCCGCGGCGCCCGACGGCCCTGAGCTGGTGACGCTGCGCGGCCCCGCCGCCGCGGTCGCGAAGAACATGAACGCCTCGCTGGAACTGCCCACGGCCACGTCCGTGCGCGCCGTCCCGGTGAAGCTGCTCTTCGACAACCGCATCGTCATCAACAACCATCTCAAGCGCGCCCGGGGCGGGAAGATCTCCTTCACGCACCTGATCGGCTACGCGATGGTGCAGGCCATCAAGGCCATGCCGTCGATGAACTGGCACTACGCGGAGAAGGACGGGAAGCCCACCCTCGTCAAGCCGCCGCACGTCAACTTCGGCCTCGCCATCGACCTGGTGAAGGCGAACGGCGACCGCCAGCTCGTCGTCGCCGGCATCAAGAAGGCCGAGACGCTGAACTTCTTCGAGTTCTGGCAGGCCTACGAGGACATCGTCCGCCGCGCCCGCGACGGCAAGCTGACGATGGACGACTTCACCGGCGTGACGGTCTCCCTGACCAACCCCGGCGGCCTCGGCACCGTGCACTCCGTGCCGCGTCTGATGCCCGGCCAGTCGGTCATCATGGGCGTCGGCTCGATGGACTACCCGGCGGAGTTCCAGGGCACCTCCCAGGACACCCTGAACAAGCTCGGCATCTCGAAGGTCATGACGCTCACGTCGACCTACGACCACCGGGTGATCCAGGGCGCCGCGTCCGGCGAGTTCCTGCGGATCGTCGCGAACCTCCTCCTCGGCGAGCAGGGCTTCTACGACGACATCTTCGAGGCGCTGCGCATCCCCTACGAGCCGGTCCGCTGGCTCAAGGACATCGACGCCTCGCACGACGACGACGTCACCAAGGCCGCCCGGGTCTTCGAGCTGATCCACTCCTACCGGGTCCGCGGCCACGTCATGGCCGACACCGACCCGCTGGAGTACAAGCAGCGCAAGCACCCCGACCTGGACATCACCGAGCACGGGCTCACCCTCTGGGACCTGGAGCGCGAGTTCGCGGTCGGCGGCTTCGCCGGCAAGTCGATGATGAAGCTGCGCGACATCCTCGGCGTGCTGCGCGACTCGTACTGCCGCACCACCGGCGTCGAGTTCATGCACATCCAGGACCCCAAGCAGCGCAAGTGGATCCAGGACCGCATCGAGCGCTCGCACTCCAAGCCGGAGCGCGAGGAGCAGCTGCGCATCCTGCGCCGGCTGAACGCGGCGGAGGCCTTCGAGACCTTCCTGCAGACGAAGTACGTCGGCCAGAAGCGGTTCTCGCTCGAAGGCGGCGAGTCGGTCATCCCGCTCCTGGACGCGGTCATCGACAGCGCGGCCGAGTCCCGCCTCGACGAGGTCGTCATCGGCATGGCCCACCGCGGCCGCCTCAACGTCCTCGCGAACATCGTCGGCAAGTCGTACGCGCAGATCTTCCGCGAGTTCGAGGGCAACCTCGACCCGAAGTCGATGCACGGCTCCGGCGACGTGAAGTACCACCTGGGCGCCGAGGGCACCTTCACCGGTCTGGACGGTGAGCAGATCAAGGTATCGCTGACCGCCAACCCCTCGCACCTGGAGGCGGTCGACCCGGTCCTCGAGGGTGTCGTCCGCGCCAAGCAGGACGTCATCAACAAGGGCGGCACCGACTTCACGGTCCTGCCGATCGCCCTGCACGGTGACGCGGCCTTCGCGGGCCAGGGCGTGGTCGCGGAGACCCTGAACATGTCGCAGCTGCGCGGCTACCGCACCGGCGGCACGGTCCACATCGTCATCAACAACCAGGTCGGTTTCACGGCGGCGCCCGAGTCCTCGCGCTCCTCCATGTACTCGACCGACGTGGCCCGCATGATCGAGGCCCCGATCTTCCACGTGAACGGCGACGACCCGGAGGCCGTGGTCCGCGTCGCGCGGCTGGCCTTCGAGTTCCGCCAGGCGTTCAACAAGGACGTGGTGATCGACCTCATCTGCTACCGCCGCCGCGGTCACAACGAGTCGGACAACCCGGCGTTCACGCAGCCGCTGATGTACGACCTGATCGACAAGAAGCGCTCGGTGCGCAAGCTGTACACCGAGTCCCTGATCGGTCGCGGCGACATCACCCTGGAAGAGGCCGAGCAGGCCCTGCAGGACTACCAGGGCCAGCTGGAGAAGGTCTTCACGGAGGTCCGCGAGGCCACCGCGCAGCCGGCGGCCGTGGAGCCCTCGGACGCGCAGGCGGAGTTCCCGGTGGCGGTCAACACGGCCGTCTCCACGGAGGTCGTCAAGCGGATCGCCGAGTCCCAGCTGAACATCCCCGACCGCATCACCGTCCACCCGCGTCTGCTGCCGCAGCTGCAGCGCCGGGCGGCCATGGTCGAGGACGGCACGATCGACTGGGGCATGGGCGAGACGCTGGCGGTCGGCTCCCTCCTCCTGGAGGGCATTCCGGTCCGGCTGTCCGGCCAGGACTCGCAGCGCGGCACGTTCGGCCAGCGTCACGCGGTGATCATCGACCGGGAGACCGGCGAGGAGTTCACGCCGCTGATGTACCTCTCCGAGGACCAGGCGCGCTACAACGTCTACAACTCGCTGCTGTCCGAGTACGCGGTGATGGGCTTCGAGTACGGCTACTCGCTGGCCCGCCCCGACGCGCTCGTGCTGTGGGAGGCGCAGTTCGGCGACTTCGTCAACGGCGCGCAGACGGTCGTGGACGAGTTCATCTCGTCGGCGGAGCAGAAGTGGAGCCAGACGTCCGGCGTCACGCTCCTCCTCCCGCACGGCTATGAGGGCCAGGGCCCGGACCACTCGTCCGCCCGCCCGGAGCGGTTCCTCCAGATGTGCGCGCAGAACAACATGACGGTCGCGATGCCGACGCTCCCGTCGAACTACTTCCACCTCCTGCGGTGGCAGGTGCACAACCCGCACCACAAGCCGCTGGTCGTCTTCACCCCGAAGTCGATGCTGCGTCTGAAGGCCGCGGCCTCCAAGGCGGAGGAGTTCACGACGGGCCAGTTCCGTCCGGTCATCGGCGACGCGTCGGTGGACCCCGCGGCGGTCAAGAAGGTCGTCTTCACCGCGGGCAAGGTCTACTACGACCTGGAGGCCGAGCGGAAGAAGCGCGGCGCCACGGACACGGCGATCATCCGCATCGAGCGCCTGTACCCGCTGCCGGGTGCCGAGCTCCAGGCCGAGATCGCCAAGTACCCGAACGCCGAGAAGTACCTCTGGGCCCAGGAGGAGCCGGCGAACCAGGGTGCCTGGCCGTTCATCGCCCTCAACCTGATCGACCACCTGGACCTGGCGGTCGGCGCGGAGGTGCCGCACGGCGAGCGTCTGCGGCGCATCTCCCGCCCGCACAGCTCGTCGCCCGCCGTCGGTTCGGCGAAGCGGCACCAGGCGGAGCAGGAGCAGCTGGTGCGCGAGGTGTTCGAGGCGTAACCGCCGCCCTCGCGGGCCGTACGTGACGGGCCGCACCCCTCTCCCGAGGGGTGCGGCCCGGCCGTTTCCTCCCACTTATCCTTGAGCCATGTACTTCACGGACCGAGGCATCGAAGAGCTGGAGAAGCGGCGCGGCGAGGAAGAGGTCACCTTCGAGTGGCTCGCCGAGCAGCTGCGGACCTTCGTCGATCTGAACCCCGACTTCGAGGTGCCGGTGGAGCGGTTGGCGACATGGCTGGCCCGGCTGGACGACGAGGACGACGAGGACGACGCGTAGAGACCGGCATCACACAGTGGGCGCCCCTCGGGGCGCCCTTCGTCGTGCGTGTCTTGACTTTCCGTGTCCGCGATATATCGTGAACAGGAGAAGACGCGATATGGCGCGTTGTGACGGGGAGGTCTGCACCATGTCCCAGTGGTCCGTAACAGAGCCCGACAAGCTCACGTTCGACGATCCCGTCACGACCCTCCACGTTCGCATCGTCAGTGGAACGGTGAACGTGGTGGGCACCGACGAAGGTTCCGCCCGCCTGGAAGTGTCCGAGATCCAGGGGCCGCCCCTGGTGGTGACCCAGGAGGACGGCAGGCTCACGGTGGCGTACGAGGACCTGCCCTGGAAGGGCTTCCTCAAGTGGCTCGACCGCAAGGGCTGGCGGCGCAGCGCCGTGGTCTCGCTGGCCGTGCCGGCCGACACCCGCGTGGAGGTGGGCGTGGTCGACGCCGGGGCCGTCGTGTCGGGGGTGCGCGGCCCCGCGGTGGTCAAGGGCGTCACCGGGGACACGACACTCGTCGCGCTCTCCGGCCCGGTGCACGCCGACACCGTCTCCGGAAACCTGGAGGCGCAGGCCGTCACCGGCGACCTCCGGTTCAACTCGGTCTCGGGGGACCTCACGGTCGTCGAGGGCTCCGGCCGCTCCGTGCGGGCCGACTCGGTCAGCGGCTCCATGATCGTGGACCTGGATCCGGACGGACCCACCGACGTCAGGCTGACCAGCGTCTCGGGCGAGATCGCGATCCGCCTGCCCCAGCCGGCGGACGCGGACGTCGAGGCCAACACCGCGAGCGGCACCATCTCCAACGCCTTCGAGGGCCTGCGGGTGCACGGCCAGTGGGGCGCCCACAAGGTCACCGGCCGGCTCGGCGCGGGCACCGGCAAACTGCGGGCCACGACCATCTCCGGCTCGATCGCCCTGCTGCGCCGCCCGCCCCGCGAGGACGAGAGCGGACCGTGGGAACGCGGGAGCGGGCCGCGGGCGAATCCCGCCCCCGCGACCGGCGCCCCGGCCGACGGGCCGCGGAACACCTCGGGGGACAATTCCGTTTCCGGCCCGGTCACCGGCTCCACCGGCGCCCCGGCCGACGGCACGACCGACAAGAAGGTGCTCTGACATGCCTCCCGTCTTCGCCCACGGCCGCCTCCGCCTCTACCTGCTGAAGCTGCTGGACGAGGCCCCCCGCCACGGCTACGAGGTGATCCGCCTCCTGGAAGAGCGCTTCCAGGGCCTGTACGCGCCCTCCGCGGGCACGGTGTACCCCCGCCTGGCCAAGCTGGAGGCCGAGGGCCTGGTCACCCACACCACCGAGGGCGGCCGCAAGGTGTACGCCATCACGGACGCCGGCCGCGCCGAGTTGGCCGACCGCAGCGGTGAACTGGCCGACCTGGAGCTGGAGATCCGTGAGTCGGTCGCGGAACTCGCCGCCGAGATCCGGGCCGACGTGCGTGGTGCGGCGGGAGACCTGCGCCGCGAGATGCGGGCGGCGGCCTCCGAGGCCCGCAGGGGTTCCGCTTCCGGAAGTGCCGGCGCCACCACCGACGGCGCCCAGGACAGCCCCTTCGGAGGCTTCACGGACCACACCGACAACGAGGCGTGGCGCATCGCCAAGGAGGAGATGCGCCGCGTCAAGCAGGAGTGGAAGGAACAGGCCCGGCGCGCCAAGGACGAGAGCCGGCGCGCCCGTGAGGAGGCCCAGCGGGCCCGCCGCCAGGCCAAGGAGGCCCAGGAGCAAGCCCGGAGCCAGGCCCAGGAGGACGTGCAGCGCATCGCCCGGCGCGTCCAGGAACAGGTGCAGGACCACTTCGCGCGGGGCGACTGGCCGACGGGCGTCCGCGAGGGTCTGACCGAACTGGCCAAGGAGTTCGGGGAGTTCGGAAAGGACTACGGCAAGGAGTTCGGAAAGGACTTCGGCTTCGGCCGGCCCCACGGGAACGCGGAGAAGGCCACCCCGGCACCTGAGTACGCGCACACCCCGGAGGACTTCCCCGCCGAGTACGAACCGTCATGGGCCCACGAGGACTCCACCGGAGACCCGGCCCGCGACCTGGACCGCCTCCTGGACCGCTTCCGCGACGACATCCGCGACGCCGCCCGCGACCACGGAGTGACAGCCGACCAACTCCGCGACGCCCGCCGCCACCTGTCCACGGCGGCGGCCCACATCGGGGCTCTGCTGCGCACCCCGAAGACCTGAGCGGCGGCGGCGCCCTCCGACGGTACGGCCGACCACCCGCGCCCGGCCGCACCACCGCAGGGCGGCCGTGGCGCGGCCCTCAGCCCGCCTTGGCCTCTCCCCCGCCGTACAGGACGCGTACCAGCGCCTCGTACGTCACTGCGTGGTCCGCGAGGACCTCGGCGGGGACGCCGGGGCGGGCGGTGAGGGCCAGCAGGATGTGCTCGTCGCCGATGTGACGGTCACGACGGGAGACGGCGATGCGCAGCGCCTTCTCCAGCACCTCCTTGGCGGTCCGGCCGAAGGCACGGCGTCCCGACCACCACGCCTTGTCCTTCCGGTCACCGGACATCGCCCCGACTCCGTGCACCTCCTCGATCCGGGCGACGATCTCCGAGACGTCGATCCCCAGCCCGGCCAGGGCATCGGCCTCCGCCCGGGACAACCCGGCCTGCCGCCGGGCCTCGACGACTGCCGCGCGCACCGTTTCCCTCCGCTCGGCGAGCCCGAGTGCGGCCAGCGCGAACGAACCCCGGCTGGCCTCCCGGTCGAGCAGCGCCAGCAGCATGTGCTCCGCCTCGACGGACTGCGCCCCCGAGCGCTCGGCGTGTTCGACCGCCCCTCGCACCACGTCCCGGGCGTCCTTCGTGAACCGCTCGAACATCAATGCCTCCCGTACTTCTTGTGCACGGCCTGCCTGCTCACACCGAGTTCCGCGGCGATCTCCTGCCACGACCACCCCTGATTGCGCGCACTGCGCACCTGCACCGCCTCCAGCTGCTCCAGCAGCCGACGCAGCGCGGCGACGGCCCGCAGTCCGACGCGGGGATCGCGGTCACCCGCCCGCTCGGCGAGATCCGTAGCTTCGGTCATGACGTCAACCTACGTTGACACCCCTCGTGCGTCAACCCCGGTTGACAATCCGTCCGTCACCCCCACACACCAACGGCCGGCCCGAAACCGGGCCGGCCGCAAGAAGGCGAACGCAGGACAGTACCCCTAGGGCCCTAGTCGCCGGTGAGGACGATCTTCCCGAACTGGTCGCCGGACTCGAGCCGTTCGAACCCCTCACGGGCCCGGTCCAGCGGAAGCACCTGGTCGATCACGGGGCGTACGCCGGTGGCGGCGCAGAAGGAGAGCAGATCCTCCAGCTCGTCCTTGGTCCCCATCGTCGACCCCACGACCTTGAGTTCCAGGAAGAAGATCCGAGTCAGCTCGGCGTGCGAGGGCCGGTCACCGCTCGTCGCGCCGGAGATCACAATCGTCCCGCCCGGCTTCAGCGACTTCACCGAGTGCGACCACGTCGCCGCACCGACGGTCTCGATCACGGCGTCCACCCGCTGCGGCAGCCGCGCCCCCGGCTCCAGTGCCTCCACGGCCCCCAGCTCGACGGCCCGCTTCCGCTTCGCCTCGTCCCGGCTGGTGGCGAAGACGCGCAGCCCCGCGGCCTTGCCGAGCACGATGGCGGCGGTGGCGACACCGCCGCCGGCGCCCTGGACAAGGACGGAGTCACCGGGGCGCACGCCGGCGTTGGTGAAGAGCATCCGGTACGCCGTCAGCCAGGCCGTGGGCAGACAGGCGGCCTCCTCGAAGGACAGTTCCGCGGGCTTGGGCAGGAGGTTCCAGGTCGGTACGGCGACCTGCTCGGCGAACGTGCCCTGGTAGCGCTCGGTGAGGATGGACGGGCGTTCCTTGGGGCCGACACCGTGACCGGTCCGGCCGATGACGGAGTGCAGGACGACCTCGTTGCCGTCCTCGTCGACGCCGGCGGCGTCACAACCGAGGATCATCGGCAGCTTGTCCTCCGCGAGGCCGACACCACGCAGGGACCACAGGTCGTGATGGTTGAGGGAAGCGGCCTTGACGTTGACGACACTCCAGCCGGCACGGGCCTCGGGAGCGGGACGCTCTCCCACCTCCAGGCCGGAAAGGGGCTGGTCACGATCGATGCGGGCGGCGTAGGCAGCGAACATGACCTTGACGATAGGCTCCACCGCAGCCCCGGGGAACCACGGAGCCCTGTGACACACACCCTCTTGTCAACGCCGGGAGTGAGTCCCCGTACCCCGACTCTCCGGTCACGGCGGGCCTCCGCCCGCAGCACCCACTCCGCGCGCCCGCACCCGCTCAGGCACCCGCGCCCGAACCCCCACCCCATACCCAGCCCCGAGCAAAGAAGTGGCCCCGCCCGAACCACAGACGGGGCCACCCGACACCCGACACCCGCTCAGGCACTCAGGCACTCAGCACACTCTGGCGCACAGGCGCTCAGTTACGGGCAACACCTTCCGCCCGAGCCGCCGCCGCCACGGCGGCCGTGACCGCCGGCGCCACCCGCTCGTCGAACGGCGACGGAATCACGTAGTCCGCAGCGAGGTCATCGCCCACCACCGCGGCCAACGCCTCGGCCGCCGCGAGCTTCATGCCCTCCGTGATCCGGGACGCCCGCACCTGCAACGCTCCCGCGAAGATCCCCGGGAACGCCAGCACGTTGTTGATCTGGTTCGGGAAGTCCGACCGCCCGGTCGCCACGACGGCCGCGTACTTGTGCGCGACCTCGGGGTGGACCTCGGGATTGGGGTTGGCCATGGCGAAGACGAACGCGCCCTGGGCCATCGAGGCAACCGCCGGCTCCGGCACCGTACCGCCGGACACCCCGACGAAGACGTCGGCACCTTCCAGCGCCGCCTCCAGCGACCCGCTGATCCCGGCCTTGTTGGTGAAGGAGGCCAGCTCCCGCTTGACCGGGGTCAGATCGTCCCGGTCCCCCGACACGATCCCCTTGCGGTCCGCGACCGCGACGTCCCCGATCCCGGCCTCGACCAGCATCTTCGCGATGGCGACACCGGCCGCGCCCGCGCCCGAGATCACCACCCGCAGATCCCCGAGGCCGCGCCCCGTCAGCCGCGCGGCGTTCCGCAGGGCCGCCAGCGTCACGACCGCAGTACCGTGCTGGTCGTCGTGGAAGACCGGGATGTCCAGCCGCTCCTGCAGCTTCCGCTCGATCTCGAAGCACCGCGGCGCCGAGATGTCCTCGAGGTTCACGCCGCCGAACGACGGCGCGAGCCGCACCACGGTTTCCACGATCTCGTCCACGTCCGTGCAGTCGAGCGCGATCGGCACCGCGTCGACGCCACCGAACTGCTTGAACAGGATCGCCTTGCCCTCCATCACCGGGAGGGAGGCCTCGGGCCCGATGTCTCCGAGTCCCAGCACCGCCGTACCGTCGGTCACGACCGCGACGACGGACGACTTCCAGGTGTAGTCGTAGACCAGCTCCGGATGCTCGGCGATGGCGCTGCACACCTTCGCCACGCCCGGCGTGTACGCCAGGGACAGGTCGTCCTTGTCACGGACGGGCACGGTGGCCTGCACGGCCATCTTGCCGCCACGGTGCAGCGCGAACGCCGGATCGAAGGAATCGAGGGGCTCGGCCCCGCCGTCCTGGTCCGTACTGCTGTCGCTGCGAGGATTGACGATCTCCGCTGCCACTTTGTTCTACCCCTTAGGTCTTCATGGTTGAGGGTGGCCACTCCTGGTTGAGAAGTGGGCGGGCACCGCGCACGGCCCTGATGGTGCTGCGGTGATGCTGCGTACGGGGGTACGTACGGGCACATACGCGACGGGCGCGCCGCACACGCGCCCTGAGCCCCGGATGAGGGGTGTAAAGAACCTTCTTACCCGACGGACAGCGCCGAGGACGACCCCATACCGCACAAGGCCTGCAAGATCACATCCCGCGGCGCATGCCGGTCCGCACCCCGGGAGCCACCGAAGATCTTCCGGCCGGAAGCGCAGATTCCCGCAGATGGTTACGGATAGTGCCGCATCATGCGGTCAAAATGTACCGACCTGATGCGGTTCGGGGATCGCCCGTTATCCGATTTTGACATGGGTGGTCACCTGAATGCCTGCGTCCGAATGGCAAGATGCCGTCATCACACGAGGTCGCGACACTCGAAGACGTGTGCTCTCGTCGACCCAGGACCAACCCAGCGTCCAAGGCGCCCGCCGAACCCATCGGCGGCCGCCCGCCCCATCGGCAACTCCACCCATCCGCCGGAGGAACCCACCATGACCGCAAGCTTCACCCGTCGTCCGACCGCCGCGCACTCCCGGCTAGCAGCGGTCGGTGCGATCGCGGTCGCAGGCGCGCTGATTCTCACCGGTTGCGGTGACCAGACCAAGGACAAGAACTCGGACAGCAGTACGGCGGCGAGCTCGGCACCCCTGGCGAACAAGCTGCCGCAGGCGATCCGCGACAAGGGTGTCGTCAAGGTCGGTTCGGACATCGCGTACGCGCCCGTCGAGTTCAAGGACAACTCCGGGAACGTCGTCGGCATCGACCCGGAACTCGCGGCGGCGATGGGCAAGCAGCTCGGCGTCAAGTTCGAATTCGAGAACGGCACTTTCGACGCCCTGCTGACCGGTCTGCGCTCCAACCGCTACGACATCGCCATGTCCGCGATGACCGACAACAAGAACCGCCAGGAGGGCGTCGACCCCGACACGGGCAAGAAGGTCGGCGAGGGTGTCGACTTCGTCGACTACCTGACCGCCGGCGTCTCGATCTACACGCGTAAGGGCGACACCGGCGGCATCACCACCTGGTCGGACCTGTGCGGAAAGAAGCTCGCCGTGGAGCGCGGCACCGTCTCGGAGGACCTGGCCAAGTCCGAGACCAAGAAGTGCACGGGCGGCAAGAAGATCACCATCGAGGCCTTCGACGACGACCAGCAGGCTCAGACCCGGCTGCGCTCCGGCGGCGCGGACGCGGCCTCCTCGGACTTCCCGGTTGCCGCGTACGCCGTGAAGACCTCCGGCGGAGGCAAGGACTTCCAGATCGTCGGCGACCAGGTCGAGGCGGCCCCTTACGGCATCGCGGTCTCCAAGGAGGACGTGCAGCTGCGTGACGCGCTGCAGGCGGCGATGAACGCGATCATCAAGAGCGGCGAGTACCAGAAGATCCTCGACAAGTGGGGCGCGGAGGACGGCGCCGTCAAGGAGTCCGCCGTCAACGGTGGCAAGTGACCGCGCGTCCGAGCGGGCACTGAGAGGCAACACCCGTGACTGCTGACATCGACAAGACGGTGGGCACCCCCGCGGCCGGACCGGAGACCATCAAGGCCATCCCGGTCCGGCACTACGGGCGGTACGTCACCGCCGTCATAGCCATCGCGATCCTCGTCGCGATCATTTACGCGTTCGGCCAGGGCAAGATCAACTGGCACGCGGTTCCGGACTACTTCTTCGACGACCGGATCATGACCGGCGTCGGCAAGACCCTCCTGCTGACGGTCCTGTCGATGCTGATCGGCATCGTGGGCGGCATCGTCCTCGCGGTGATGCGCCTGTCGAAGAACCCGGTGACCTCGTCGATCTCCTGGTTCTACATCTGGTTCTTCCGCGGCACCCCGGTCCTGGTCCAGCTGTTCCTCTGGTTCAACCTGGGCCTGGTCTTCGAGTACATCAACCTCGGTCCGATCTACAAGGACTACTGGTCGGACTTCATGACGCCGCTTCTGACGGCGCTGCTCGGTCTCGGCCTCAACGAGGCGGCGTACATGGCGGAGATCTGCCGCGCCGGTCTGCTCGCCGTCGACGAGGGCCAGACCGAGGCGGCCCACGCGCTGGGCATGAGCCACGGCAAGACGCTGCGCCGGATCGTCATCCCCCAGGCGATGCGGGTGATCGTGCCGCCGACCGGCAACGAAGTGATCAACATGCTGAAGACGACCTCGCTCGTGGCGGCCGTCCAGTATCCGGAGCTCTTCCGCTACGCCCAGGACATCGGCCAGAACTCCGGTGCCCCGGTGGAGATGTACTTCCTCGCGGCGGCCTGGTACCTGATCATGACGTCGGTCCTGAGCGTGGGCCAGTACTACATCGAGCGGTACTACGCGCGCGGTTCCAGCCGCCAGCTGCCGCCGACACCGCTGCAGAAGGTGAAGGCCAACCTGTTCTCGCTGGGCCGGCCGAGGGGAGCCGTGGGCGCATGACCGACAAGCTGAGCAAGACGGACGCCGCCCCGCGCGATTCGTCCACCGCCATGGTCAAGGCCGAGGGCGTCCACAAGTCCTTCGGTCCCGTCGAAGTGCTCAAGGGCATCGACCTCGAGGTGAACTCCGGCGAGGTGTTCTGCCTCATCGGCCCCTCCGGCTCCGGCAAGTCGACCTTCCTCCGCTGCATCAACCACCTGGAGAAGATCAACGCCGGCCGGCTCTACGTGGACGGGGAGCTGGTCGGATACCGCCAGAAGGGGGACAAGCTGTACGAGCTCAAGGACAGCGAGGTCGCCCTGAAGCGCCGGGACATCGGCATGGTCTTCCAGCGCTTCAACCTGTTCCCGCACATGACGGCGGCGGAGAACATCATCGAGGCACCGATCCAGGTCAGGGGCACCAACAAGGCCCAGGCCAGGGAGCGTGCGACCCAGCTCCTGGAGCGGGTGGGCCTGGCCGACAAAGCCGGGAGCTACCCCTCGCAGCTCTCCGGCGGCCAGCAGCAGCGCGTGGCGATCGCCCGGGCCCTCGCCATGGACCCGAAGCTGATGCTCTTCGACGAGCCGACCTCGGCCCTCGACCCGGAGTTGGTCGGTGACGTCCTGGACGTCATGCGCGACCTCGCCGAGTCCGGCATGACGATGATCGTCGTCACCCACGAGATGGGCTTCGCCCGCGAGGTGGGCGACAGCCTGGTCTTCATGGACGACGGCGTGGTGGTCGAGTCCGGACACCCGCGCGAGGTGCTGACCAATCCCCAGCACGAGCGGACGCAGTCGTTCCTCTCGAAGGTGCTCTAGCACCAGCAGGACGGAGAGGGGCGGTACGGGACTCCCGTACCGCCCCTCTCGTGCACTGCGGCGCTACTTCAGCGCCAGCACCAGCGCGTCCGTCGGCGAGCACCACACCGGGCGTACCTCGTCGAAGCCCTTCTCGCGCAGCACGCGCGCGTGCCAGGCCGCGGAGGGTGTGTCGCCGTCCGCGTGCTCGCCGTAGATCTCGAAGCGCCGGGCGGTGGGTTCGGCGAGGACCGGGTCCTTGGCGGCCAGTTGCCACCAGTCCGCCCAGTCCAGCGCTCCGTCCCGCTTGGCCCGTTCCCTGCGGGCGCGCCGGTGGGCCTGTTCGGCCGCGTTGATCCGGGGCGTGGACTCGTCAATCATGTGGTCGGCGTTCATGAAGACACCGCCGTCGCGGACGAGTTCCGCCACCTGACCGTAGAGGGCCGCGAGGGGTTCGCTGTGCAGCCAGTGCAGGGCCGTGGCGGTCAGGACGGCGTCGTACGAGTCGTACGGCAGTTTCGTACGCCAGTCCGGGTCCTTGAGGTCGGCGGTGACGAACCGGACACGCTCGTCGCCCGCGAAGGTGCCCTCGGCGATGGCGAGGAGCGCCGGGTCGAGGTCGACGCCGGTGCTGGTGGCCTCGGGGAAGCGGGCGAGGAGCCGGGCGGTGATGCTTCCGGTGCCGCACGCGAGGTCCAGGACGCGCGGGGCGGTGCCGACGAGGGCCTCGACCATGTCGAGCATGATCCGGAAGCGTTCCTCCCGGTCCGGCATGTACCACTCCTGCTGCCGGTCCCAGCTCTCCTGCCAGGCCTGCCAGTTGGCACCGGCCGTCGTGATGTGGGAGGTGGTGTGCGTGTCCGTCATCGGTTCCCTCCGTCGCGTACCGCCACGTAATACCCTGGAAGCACGACCGGCTGTTACCCCGCCCGCACCACGACCATAGAACGCCTCCGTAAGGACTACAAGTGGAACTGGCCTATTACTCGGACTACGCCGTACGTCTCGTCAACAGCGAGGAGCCGGCCCGGGGCAAGGACACGCTGACCTCGGTCGAGGCGATCCACGGCCTCTTCGGCGGCAACGAGGGGGTGGCCCGGCGCGCCACGGACGCGGACGTCACGCGGTTCCGGGGGGTACGGGCCCGCCTGCGCGCCGTCTTCGAGGCGGCGGACACCGGCGACGAGACGCTGGCGGTGGACCTGCTGAACTCGCTGCTGCTGGAGTTCCCGGTGAGCCCGCAGATCTCCGGCCACGACTACCGGGACGACGAGGGCCGCCCGCTGTGGCACATGCACCTGGCGGACCACCCGTCCAACGCGACCGCCGGCTACGCGGCCATAGCGGCGATGGGCCTGGCCTTCCACCTCACCGAGTACGGCGTCGACCGCCTGGGCCTGTGCGAGGCGGCCCCGTGCCGCAACGCCTACCTGGACACGTCCACCAACCGCTCTCGGCGCTACTGCTCGGACCGCTGCGCCACCCGCGCCAACGTGGCGGCCTACCGGGCCCGCAAACGCCTGGAGGCGGACCGGTCGGACAACACGGGCCTGGCCGCCGACAGCGCCCAGCGCGCCGCGGCGAACGGCGACCGCTGATCCGGCTTCGGCGGCCGGTAGCGGAAGCGGACCCTGCCCAGGACCAACTCGTCCGGCACGGTGCCGTAGTCGGTGCTGTCGCCGCCGGCGTACGGATTGTCGCCGAGCACCCACCAGCCGCCCTCACGCCGCTCCACGGCCCGCTTCACGACGAGCAGGTCCTGTTGGAACGGATGGCGCAGGACGACCACGTCGCCCGGCCGGATCCGGGCGCCCCACCGCACCACGAGCTGGTCCCCGTGACGGAGGGTGGGCACCATCGACGGCCCGGTCACCTCGGCCAGCCCGTACGGCAGTACGGCCCCCCTGCGCTCGGTCTCCTGCGACAGCTCCGGCATCACCCGGCACCTCCCCGGTTCATCCTCCACCAGTCTCAGTCTGACCCCGGACTTTTGTCCTAAGCCCATGGGGGCACTCGCGAAAACCCATCTCTCGGGGAGTAATGTCGCACCTGAGAAGACGATCACGAGGAAGGAACGCTTCATGCTTTCCCGCCTGTTCGCCCCCAAGGTCAAGGTCAGCGCCCACTGCGACCTGCCCTGCGGCGTGTACGACCCTGCCCAGGCCCGCATCGAGGCGGAGTCGGTCAAGGCTGTCCAGGAAAAGATGGCCGGCAACGACGACCCGCACTTCCAGGCACGCGCCACCGTCATCAAGGAGCAGCGTGCCGAGCTGGCGAAGCACCACGTCTCCGTGCTGTGGAGCGACTACTTCAAGCCCCCGCACTTCGAGAAGTACCCGGAGCTGCACCAGCTGGTCAACGACGCCCTGAAGGCCCTCTCGGCCGCCAAGGGTTCGACGGACCCCGCCACGGGCCAGAAGGCCCTGGACTACATCGCCCAGATCGACAAGATCTTCTGGGAGACCAAGAAGGCCTGACCACCAAGTCGGCCTCCCGGACCGGCGATCGGTGCACCATCGCAGGTCAACGGGCACCCGAAGGGGCTCGACCGGACACGCTCCGGCCGGGCCCCTTCGCCGTTCCCTCGCGGGGGGCGGGTCAGTGGAACTGCGGCACGATCAGACAGACCCCGTACGCCATCACCGCCGCGCACGCGGTGAAGCACAGGGCGGCCTGGGCGAGGCTCGCGGTGGGGGTGGTGCCGCTCTCCTCGCGGGCGCCCTCGATGCGACCAGGCAGGCAAGGTCAGGTCAATCACCGGAGAACTGGAGGAAAGCCCGTTCCAGGACCGCGCGCACAAGTGATGGAGGCCGTGTGATGCTGGGGGCGTGACTCTCGAAGACCTCGTCCGGCTGCGGCAGGCCCGCGACCGCATCAACCGTGAGTACGCCGAGCCGCTCGACGTCGCCGCCCTCGCGCGCACCGCCCTGATGTCGCCCGGCCACTTCCAGCGCAGCTTCCGCGAGGCGTTCGGCCAGACCCCGTACGGCTATCTCATGACCCGTCGGATCGAGCGCGCCAAGGCACTGCTGCGCCGGGGCGACCTCACCGTGACCGAGGTGTGCCTGGCGGTCGGCTGCACCTCGCTGGGCTCCTTCAGCTCCCGATTCACCGAGCTCGTCGGCGAGACCCCGAGCGCCTACCGGGCCCGTTCGCACGAGGCGGGCGCGGTGATCCCGGCGTGCGTGGCCCGGACGTACACCCGGCCGAGGCGGGCGCCGCGGCGGCCCTAGGTGTAGTGATCACGAGCGCACGGTCCGTCCCGCCGGCGTGGCCGCCGAGGCCCCGTCACACGGACGGCCGTGAGGACTCCTCCGGCACCTCCGAGACATGGGCGCTGACGATGCGCCAGCCTGCGGGGAAACGCGTCCACGCCTGCGTCTGACGGCCGACGGCGGTACCGCCGGGGTAGGCGAACAGGGTGGTGACCACCGCGTAGTCGGTCCCGAACGTGCTGATTCTGGTGTCGAAGAGTTTTCGGCCCGGAGGAAGCGGAGGTTGTTGCCGTCGCCAGTCCCGGATCTCGTCCACCCCGGCCTGCTGATCGGCGATACCGAAGCGGACCGTGCCGGGTGAGTTCCAGAAGTACCCGGTGATGCCGTCCTGGTCGTCGGTGACCAGGGCTTCCTCGTAGCCGGCGAAGGCCGCCGTCACTTCGGCGACCGTCTGTGGCAGGTCCACATCCATCCGCTCTCCGTTCGTCATCGGTCCGATCCGTCCCCGTGCGGCCGTTCGTCCCCGTGCTGCCATGCGTCCCCGTGCTGCCATTCGTCCCCGTGCGGCCGTGCGGCCAGGAGTCCCCCCGCCGCACGGACGTCGTCTTCAGCCGTCGTCGGCGTGAACCCTCGTCAGCCGGTCGCGGCCGGGGTGTCCGGCTCGGCGGTCCGCGTGGCCTCGTCGGGCAGGACGGCGGCGGCGCCGGCCGGCACGGTTTCCGGGGCCGGGACGGGTTCGTGCTGGGGCTCCGGTTCGGGCTGTGTCGCCGCGGTCATGGAGTGGCCGCCGTGCAGCCGCTCGAGTGCCAGTTCCTCGGCGTCCGGCTCGCGGGGCGCCGGCCGGGTCAGAGCGAAGGCCGCGCACAGGACGGCGGCGAAGAGGTAACCGAGACTGACGCTCCCGCTGGCGTTCCAGTCGATCTTCGGGGCGTGGATGAGCCCGATGAAGGAGAGCGCCGCTCCGGCCAGGGCCACCGCTGCCGCGGGGACGAACCGTTTGTCGATGACGAACGCGACGAGCGCGCCCAGGATCAGGCCCGCCAGGATCGCGCCCTGACCGAGGACCATCAGCCCGTGGTAGACGACACCCGACGACTCCAGACCGGCCTCCCCGACCTTGGACGCGTTGGTGCCGGCGGCCGCGAGGGCGTTGTCGATCTGGCCGACGGCCCAGGAGGCCAGGTTCGGCACGAGTGCGGCGACCACGGCCGCCGCGTGCGCCTTGGGCGAGAGCTGGAAGGCCTGGGCGCCGATGAGCAGGCCGATGTAGAGCAGGATGGGCACGATCGCGGCGACCGGGAAGATCGCACCCAACAGGCCGAACATGCCCAGGAAGCACATCAGGGCGATCACCGCGCCGGTGGCCAGCGAGTAGCCGGTACGCCCGCCGGCCTTCTTCCACCCGGGGTGACCGACGTACACGGCGGGCGGGAAGGGAGAGCCGAGCGCGGAGCCGATGACGGCGCCCGCGCCGTCGGCCAGCAGTACCGAACGCAGGTTGTAGTTGTCACCGGCGGCAGCGGCGCTCTCGACGTTGCTCATGCCCTCGGTGAAGTTGTAGACGCCCAGCGGGATGGCGGTGGCGAGCAGCGGCGCCACGTCCGAGAGGCCGGAGAACAGCGTGCCGAGGTGGAAGCCCGGGAGAGCGAAGGTGATGTCGTTCGCCGCCGCCGAGACCGCGGAGCCGTCCATCGCTCCGCCGGCCCAGCCGATCGCGGTGCCCACCAGGAGCGCGGCGAGCCCGATGGGGATGTTGCCGGGCAGCTTCAGATCGGTCATGAGACCGATCAGGAGCAGCAGGAAGACCGGCAGGGCGATCCACAGGTGGTCCCACATCTGGCCGGCGGGCCGCATGGAGATGAAGGAGACGGAGATGCCGGCGAGGGTGCCGAGCAGGGCGGCTCTGGGTGCGTACCTGCGTATGTACGGGCCGATGAAGGCCCCGATGAGGACGATGACACCGATGATGAAGGCCCAGGCGATACCGGCCTTCCACGCCAGCAGCGGATCCTTGGTCTTGAGGTAGATCGGCAGCATGATGACGAACACGACGATGAACATGTGCGGCACGCTCGGCCCGTACGGCATCGCGGTGACGTCCTGCCGCCCCTCCCGCCGTGCGAGTCTGCGGCCGAGGTAGGCGTAGTAGATGTTGCCCGCGATGAGGGCTATGCCCAGCGCCGGCAGGATGGTGTGGAAGACGTCGTCGCCTGGAATCTTGAGGACGCCCAGGCACAGCCCGGTCAACGTCAGCACGTTGACCAGGACGTTGACGGCGAGTCCGAAGAACGCGTTGGTGTCGCCCCGTACCCACAACGGCAGGGGCATGGGTCTGTTCTCGGTGGGGGCGGTGCGGCGGAGTGACAGCATGGTGGGATCACCCTTCATCGGGTGGAGCGGTGGATTCTGGCGCGGGGGTACGCCGGGTAACGGGATGCCTGCGAACAGCGGGCATCGTCGAGGTGGCGGTGCGGTCGGGTCGGCGGGGCGCGGCGCGCGTGCGGTCGGGTCGGCGGGGGCCCCGGCGCACGTGCAACTGGTCGGCGGGGCCGCCGCGGCGCGCGTGCGACCGGGCGTCGGTGGGACCGTCAGCGCGGCTGTGACGCCGGTTCGCGGACGGTTTCAGGAGCGTCGGGGCCGGCGGGCGACGCGGTGGCCAATGCCGCCAGGAACGCGGCCGACTCCGCGGTCCAGCCGAAGATGCCGCCCTGCGCGGCCACCATCTCCAGACCCGCCTGCTGGAACCGGGGGAAGTAACTGCCGACGCAGTCCGACAGCACCAGGCACTCGTATCCGCGGTCGTTGGCTTCGCGGACCGTCGTGTGCACACACACTTCGGTGGTGACGCCGGTGACCACGAGCCGGCGGATGCCGCGGGCGGTGAGCAGATCGCCGAACCCGGTGGCGTAGAAGGCGCCCTTGCCCGGCTTGTCGATGACCGGCTCACCGGCCACCGGGTACAGCTCCTCGATGATGTCGTGGCCCTCCTCGCCGCGGACCAGTATCCGGCCCTTGGGGCCCGGGTCACCGATGCGCATGCTGGGGTTTCCTCGCAGCAGCTTGCTGGGGGGACAGTCGGACAGGTCCGGCAGATGTCCCTCGCGGGTGTGCATGACCGCCATGCCCGCGGCGCGGCAGGCGTCGAGTACCGCCCGCAGCGGAGCGATGGTTCTCCGCAGTTGTTCCACGTCGTTGCCGAGGCTCTCGCCGAATCCGCCGGGTTCGAGGAAGTCCCGCTGCATGTCGATGAGAACGAGTGCCGTCTCGGCGAGGTCGAAGGAGAACGGGTACGGGACGGCCTCGACACTGAGCGGTTCTGCGACTGCCATGGCGGTTCCTGCTTTCGTCGAGGGGCGGGTCAGCTCGGCGGGGTGGCCTCAGTCGTGGCGGCGATCAGGTCGTCGGCGGTGGAGACGCATCCGAAGACGCCGCCCTGCATGGTCACCATGTGCAGCGCGGCTTCGTGGTTCGAAGGGTCCGTCGCGCCGGTGCAGTCGGACAGGATCAGACATTCGTAGCCGCGGTCGTTGGCCTCACGCATGGTCGTGTGGACGCAGACGTCCGTGGTGATGCCGGTGAGGACCAGGTGGGTGATGCCCCGGGTGCGCAGGACGAGGTCGAGGTTGGTGGCGTAGAACGCGCCCTTGCCCGGCTTGTCCACGATCACCTCACCGGGAAGCGGAGCCACTTCGGGCACGATCTCCCAGCCTGGTTCCCCCCGGACCAGAATGCGGCCGCATGGTCCGGCGGCGCCGATCTCGGCGCCGATCTGCGCGGACCGCCAGCGCTTGTTGGCCGGCAGGTCGGCCAGGTCGGGGGCGTGGCCCTCCCGGGTGTGGACCACGAGCATGCCCGTGCCGCGGGCGTGCTCGAGGAGCTTCTGCGTCGCCGGGAGCCCGGCCCGGGTCAGCGAGATGTCGTATCCCATCGTGTCCACGTAGCCACCGGGTCCGCAGAAATCCGTCTGCCAGTCGATGCAGAGCACGGCGACACGGTTGGCGGGGACGGTGGTGTCGTACGGCCATGCGTAGGGCTTCGCGGTGACCGGGCCGACGGTTGCTGTCAGATTTTGCGGACTTATGTACGTACTGTCAGCCATTGACCCCCCAAGCCGGTGAAACGATGTATGGGAAAGTAGCGCCCATATTTCTGGTATTCCGTACATGGTGATTATGAGGAAGTTAGTTTCGGCCATGCCTTCGCCGGGTTACGGAGAAATGACGCGGCCGGCGGCAGGGGTGCGCGGGGACCGGGGCCCTGCAGGCGTTCCGCGACGCGGCCTGGATGTGGCCCGGACGTCCTGGGCGGCGTGGCCGGCCTGGGCGTCCTAGGCTGCGGATATGGACCTGAAACTCAAGCAGTGCTTCATCGCCGTCGACGACCATGACAAGGCGATCGCCTTCTACCGGGACGTACTGGGGCTGGAGATCCGCAACGACGTCGGGTTCGAGGGGATGCGCTGGGTGACCGTCGGCTCGCCGCTGCAGCCGGACGTGGAGATCGTGCTGGAACCGCCCGCCGCGAACCCGGACACCTCGCCCGCCGACCGGGAGGCGATGGCCCGGCTGCTGGCGAAGGGGATCCTGCGCGGGGTCATCTTCACCACCGCCGACTGCGACGCCCTGTTCTCCCGGGTCGAGGAGTCCGGCGCCGAGGTCCTCCAGGAGCCGATGGACCAACCGTACGGGGTGCGGGACTGCGCCTTCCGGGACCCGGCGGGGAACATGCTGCGGTTCCTGGAGCGGGCCTGAAATTCCGGAGGCACCCGGGCCGTCGCGCTCTACGATCACCGCCATGAGCCGATCCGTCCTGTGGACCTACGCCTTCGTCGACCGACCCCTTCCCCTGTTCGGCCGCGCCGGTGACTTCTGGACCGCCGTCACGGACACCCGGCGGTCCGAACTCCGGGGAGAGCGACAGGAGTTCGTGACGCTGCCGGCAGTCGGCGCCGACGCGTGTGTGAAGGTCCAGGGGGTGATGGACGGCGAGGGCGGCGCCCATCTCGACTTCGCCGTGGCCGACGTACCGGAGTTCGTCGCGTCCGCGCACCGCCTCGGCGCGCGGACGGTCGCCGATCACGGCACACTCGTCGTACTGCGCTCCCCCGCGGGACAGTTGTTCTGCGCGGTGCCGTGGCAGGGAGAGTCGGTCCGACCGCCGGTGGTGCGCGCCAGCCGCCTCGACCAGGTGTGCCTGGACGTCGCGCCCTCGTCCTACGACGCCGAAGTCGCGTTCTGGAGCGGCCTGCTGGCCGACTGGGAGTCGCTGCCCGGCGCGTTGCCCGAGTTCCATGTGATCAAGCCCGGCCCCGGGCTGCCGGTCCGCATCCTCCTTCAACGGCTCGGGGCGGAACGGCCCCCCTCCGCCCACCTCGACCTGGCCTGCGCGGACATCGAGGCGACCCGGGCCGCGCACGAACGCCTCGGGGCGACGGCGGTCTCCCGTGGCCGCCACTGGACGGTGATGCGTGATCCGGCGGGCGGCACGTACTGCCTGACGGGCCGGGATCCGGAGACGGGTGGACTGCCCGGTGGCGCTTGACCCCTCAGCCGATCGCCGCCGGCGACGGTGGGCCCCGCCCGCTGCCGTGCGCGCGCTCGGTGGGGGCCGGGCCGAGCTGAGCCCTGGAGCGGTTCGCGCCTCGTGTCGGGGTTTCTTCGGGCGTTCTCAGGGCTTCTTCTGGGGTTGATTCTTCTCGGCGTCGGCGTCGGCGTCTGCGTGGGAGTGGGAGTGGGAGTGGGCGCGAGTGCTCCGCACCCCCTCCTCGGCGTACGCCGAGCACTCTCGGTTGCGGCACGGGCCGGCCACCCACACCGGGACCCACGCGCCGAGCGTCTTGTGACGCCTCACGACCGTGTCGACGGGCTGTCCACAGACGGGACAGGCATGCGCATCGCTGTCCATGCCTTCAGAGTAGGACTCCCGGGACCTCAGCGCTTCCTGCTGTACGTACGCACCAGTGCGCCGTTCTTGAAGGCGCGCACGTCGTCGAGCTCGAACTCGCTGATCGCGAACGCGGACCCGAACATCGGCATGCCCGAGCCCTGCACGACCGGGTAGGTCTTGATGACGAGTTCGTCGATCTCGTCGAGCAGCTCGCCCGCGAGCTTGGACCCGCCGCACAGGTAGATGCCGAACTCGCCCTCCTCCGCCTTGAGTTCACGGACTCTGCCGACGAGGTCATCCGCGACGATCTCGACGTGCGGGTCGGGCGACTCCTTCAGGGTGCGGGAGGCGACGTACTCGCGCAGGTGGGCGAACGGGCTGGTGATCCCCTCCTGCAGCGCCACGTCGTAGCTGGCCCGGCCCTGGACGATCGTGTCGAACTTCTGGTTCGGCAGGTCGTCGATGCCGAGGGCCCTGCGACCATGGGTCGGCATGGTCTCCGGGTACTCGCTCTTCAAGAACTCGAAGAACTCATCGTCGAGGAAGGAAACCATGTACGAGGCGTCACCGGCCTCGTCCCCGATGAACCCGTCGATCGAGCAGGCGATGTAGTACGTGAGCTTTCGCAATCCGGCCTCTTTTCGTAGGCTGCGGCCTCGCGGTGAACCACTTCGGGTGTAGTGCTTCATGTGTAGTGCTTCACTTGTAGTGGTTGCAAGTGGATTTCCATCACCGACAGCAACTGGGAGAGGGGATTCCGGATGGCCGGCAACCCGGAGCGCCGCGCGGCGCTCGTCGACGCGGGGATCGAGGTGCTCGCGCGCGAGGGGGCGCGCGGGCTGACGTTCCGTGCGGTGGACGCGGAGGCCGGAGTGCCGGTGGGCACGGCCTCGAACTACTTCACCGGCCGGCACGACCTGCTGCGGCAGATCGACACCCGGCTGCACGTGCGGCTCGCGCCCGACCCGGAGGTGATGAACGCCCTGCTGGCGAGGCCGAGGGACCGCTGGCTCATCACCGCTTTCATGGACGACCTGATGGCCCGCGCGACCCGCGACCGCACCGGCTACCTCGCGCTGCTGGAGATGCGTCTGGAGGCCACCCGCCGTCCCGAACTGCGCGCCTCCTTCACCACGTCGGTGCGCGGCGACCTGGAGTACGGGATGCGGTTCCACCGCGAGGCGGGGCTGCCCGGCGGGGACGAGACCGTCACCGTGCTCTATCTCGCGATGCTCGGGCTGATCCTGGAACACCTGACCCTGCCGGGCGTTCTGGAGGGCGCGCTGCCCGGGGTGAGCGTCCCGGACGGGCTGGTGGAACGGATCGTCGCGACGGTCGTGCCGGAAGGCTAGAACCGCTGCCCTGGCCTCAGCCAGGCAGCTCAGGCAGCTCAGGCAGCTCAGGCCGGTTCAGGCTTGGGGCTCGCGCCACATCGGCCACATCCGCGGGCCGTTGGCCGGCAGGTCGAGGGGGCGGCCGGTGAATTCGAAGCCGAGGCGTTCGTACAGCGTGCGACTGCGGGCGCTGCTCGCCTCCAGGTAGGCGGGCAGCCCCTCGCGGTCGCAGCGGTCGAGGACCGAGGTGATGAGGGCGGTGCCGAGACCCTCGCCCTGGTGCCCGGGGGCCACGCCGATCATCCACAGATAGGCGTGAGCCCGCCCCGCGGGATGGATCTCCGCCGTGAGTCGGCCGATCAGTTCGACGCGCTCGTTGTCCGGGTCGACCGCCGCGCGCACGTGGGCGGGACCGTCGTCCTCGGCCGGATCGGCTCCGTGGTCGTCTGCGGGCACGGACAGCCACAGCGCACACGCCGTACCGTCCTCGGTGACATCGATGCGGCCCTCGGTGAGCACGATGTCGGTGAACGCGGCCATCAGCTTGTGGTGCGTCGTACGACGGTACTCCTCGCCGGGGAAGACCCAGCCGCTGACCGGATCGTCCTGGAAGGCCTCGTCCAGCAGCCGGACCACCAGCTCCCGGTCGCCCTCGTCCGCCGTCCGGATCGCCACGCCCATGCCCCGCCCCTTCGCCTCAACCGACCGTGCTGGTCCGGATGTTGAGCCTATACGGGACTGTCCGGGACCGACCCGCAAACGGAAGGCAGCGGAAGTCGGCGGGTCCCGCACGCCGTGGGGATGTGCGGGACCCGCCGGGACCGGAGCCCCGCCGCAGTGCGGGGTCAGGAGCCGCACGGCCGCGGGGACTCCGGTGTCCTGGGCGCCCTCCCCCCCTGGTGGACGCCCGTCTGAGACGGTCATTGGTGACCCTTGCCGGTGAGGTTTGCCGGTGACGTTTGCCGGTGACGTTCGGCGACGGCTTCCGTCAGCTGCTGCGTCGGGTCACGAACTCGGCCAGCGAGAGCAGGCCGCCCGCCGCCTCCGGGTCGGGCACCGCGCGCGACAGGTCCTGCATCGCGCGGGCCATCCGGTCGGCGGCCTGGACCTGCGCCCAGTCGCGCCCGCCCGCCCGCTCCACGACCAGCGCAGTCCGCTCCAGGTCCTCCTTGGCGTAAGGGGCTTCGTACAGCGAAGCCAGTTCGACGGCTTCCGGGGTGCCGGAGGCGAGCGCGGCGACCACCGGCAGTGACTTCTTGCGGGCGGCGAGATCCGCGCCGGCCGGCTTGCCGGTGCTGCGCGGGTCGCCCCATATGCCGATCACGTCGTCGATGAGCTGGAAGGCGAGCCCGGCCTCCCGGCCGAACGCGTCCAGCGCCTCGACGTCCTCGTCCTCCGCTCCCGCGTACAGCGCGCCGAGGGCACAGGCGCACCCGAGCAGCGCACCCGTCTTGGCCTCGGCCATGGCGAGCACCTCGCCGAGGGTGACGTCACGGGGGCCGAGCGCCTCCATGGCGGTGTCCGCGTGCTGCCCCGCGCACAGTTCGACGACGCAGTTCGCGAGCCGGGCGGCGGCCCGTGCGGACGCCGGATGCGGATCCTCGGCGAGCAACCTGAGTGCCAGCGCCTGGAGCGCGTCCCCGGCGAGGATCGCGTCCGGGACGCCGAACACGGTCCAGGCGGTGGGCCGGTGGCGCCGGGTGGTGTCCTGGTCCATCACGTCGTCGTGCAGCAACGTGAAGTTGTGGACCAGTTCCACCGCCGCGGCCGCCCGCACCGCCTCGGCCCGCGCCTCCGGTCCGCCGAGCGCCGCGGCCGCGGTGAGGACGAGCGCGGGACGGATCGCCTTGCCCGCGTTGTCCGCCGCCGGGGTGCCGTCCGCGTGTTCCCAGCCGAAGTGGTAGAGCGCGATACGGCGCATGGAGACGGGCAGCGACTCGATCGCGGAGCGCAGCTGCGGGTCGACCGAGGCCCGGGCCCGCTCCAGGATCACCCCCGCGTCGTGCCCGTCCGCCGACTCGGGCGGGTCGGTGGACTCCCGCTTCGTCTCCGCCATGAACCCGGTCATGGGATCCCCCTCGGAGAGTCGGCGTACGCCGCCGCCCGCACCGCGGCCGGGCGGATACGACCGGGGTGTCTCCGACCCGCCGGGCGGGGACACGGCCCTCAGGTGCGGAACCGTCACCTCCAGCGGCCGATCTCGACGTTCTCCAGCACACCGAGCGCGTCCGGCACGAGTACCGCCGCCGAGTAGTAGGCCGTCACCAGGTACTTGATGATCGCCTGCTCATTGATGCCCATGAAGCGCACGGACAGGCTCGGCTCGATCTCGTCCGGGATCCCGGCCTGCTGAAGGCCGATGACGCCCTGCTCGGCCTCGCCGGTACGCATCGCGATGATCGAGGTCGTGCGTGCCTCGGTGACCGGGATCTTGTTGCACGGGTAGATCGGCACCCCCCGCCAGGTCGGGATACGGTTGCCGGCCACCTCGATGGTCTCGGGGACGAGTCCGCGTTTGTTGAGTTCACGGCCGATCGCGGAGATCGCTCGCGGATGGGCGAGCAGCAGCTTGGTGCCGCGCCGCCTGCTGAGCAGCTCGTCCAGGTCGTCGGGGCCGGGCACGCCGTTGTGCGGGTGGAGCCGCTGGTCGTACTCGCAGTTGTGCAGCAACCCGAACTCGCGGTTGTTGACCAGCTCGTGCTCCTGGCGTTCCTTCAGCGCCTCGACCGTGAGCCGGAGCTGCTGCTCGGTCTGGTTCATCGGCTGGTTGTAGAGGTCGGCCACGCGGGAGTGGATGCGCAGCACGGTCTGGGCGATGCTCAGTTCGTACTCGCGGGGCCGGGCCTCGTAGTCGACGAAGGTGTGCGGGATGTCCGGCTCGCCGTCATGACCGGCCGCGAGATCGATCTCTTTCTCGCCGTATTTGTTGGTGCGC
Source organism: Streptomyces violaceoruber (assembly GCA_000720805.1). Taxonomy (GTDB): domain Bacteria; phylum Actinomycetota; class Actinomycetes; order Streptomycetales; family Streptomycetaceae; genus Streptomyces; species Streptomyces cellulosae_A. The sequence goes on along the minus strand of JODI01000003.1, from coordinate 110,044 downwards.
TGCGGGGGGATCGCGCGACGCTCCTGGAGGTGTGCGCGCAGCGAGTCCGTGCGCTCCGCGACCTGCTCGACCGCGTCGCGGGGCAGCACCAGCACCGTGCAGGCGGTGACCGCGCGGGCCGTGTACTCCCAGATGGCGTCGGCGTCGAGCAGTGCCTGGTCCCCGAAGTAGGCGCCGTCGGCGAGGACCCCGAGGACAGCGTCGTCGCCGTACGGGCCGGTGCCGACCTTCTCGACCCTGCCGTGCGCCAGCAGGAAGACCTCGCCGGTCGGGCTGCCGAACTCGGCGATCACGGATCCCGGTTCGAATTCCCTCTGCTCGCAGCGGCGGGCGAGCTCGGTGAGCACCTCCTCGTCCTCGTACGACCGCAGCGCGGGCAGTTCGCCCAGCTCCGCGGGGATCACCTCGACCCGGTCGCCGGTCTTCACGAACGTCACCCGGCCGTCTCCGACGGAGTAGCTCAGCCGTCGGTTCACCCGGTACGTGCCGCCCTGCACGTTCACCCAGGGAAGCATGCGCAGCAGCCAGCGGGAGCTGATCTCCTGCATCTGGGGTGCGGACTTGGTGGTGGTGGCCAGGTTCCGCGCGGCCGCCGTGCCGAGACTCTGCTGCGGCCTGTCCTGCTCGGTGCGGACCTCTTCGCCTACCGACATAAGGAATTGCCCTCCCGGTCATGCGCGGCAGCGTCTGCCCCGCGCATCGATGTGCACGGACCAGCCTTCCATCACGGAGCGTGCCGGTGCTATTACACGAAAGAGCGGGATTGGATCACCAGGGGCTTGGGCACACAGGAGACTCCTGTCCAGTCGGGTCCAGTCGGGCACTGCGAGCCGAGCGACATTGTCCGGATCGGCTCGCACTCGGAGCGAAGAAGTAGTCCGGACCGCGGGCTTCCGGTACAAGCAGCGGTACGAGACGGCCGCGCACGGCGGCCGGCGCGCAGCACTAAGGAGCCGGTCATGGCCTCACCCATGTCCGCGGGCAGTTTTCTGGCAGCTCTCCGGGCCGAGGGCCTCACCGTCGTCGAAGTGGGCGACTGGAAGCATCACAATCGCAATCACAAGGGCCCCTGGGGGCCGGTCAACGGCGTGATGATCCATCACACGGTGACCAAGGGCAGCGCGCAGACGGTGAAACTCTGCCGCGACGGCTACGAGGACCTGCCCGGCCCGCTGTGCCACGGTGTGATCACCAAGGACGGCAGGGTCCACCTCGTCGGCTACGGCCGCGCCAACCACGCGGGGCTCGGCGACGACGACGTCCTGCGCGCGGTGATCGCCGAGAAGGCGCTGCCGCACGACAACGAGGCCAACACGGACGGCAACCGCCACTTCTACGGCTTCGAGTGCGAGAACCTCGGCGACGGGCAGGATCCCTGGCCGGCGGCCCAGCTGGAGGCGATCGAGAAGGCCGCCGCCGCGATCTGCCGCCACCACGGCTGGACGGAACGGTCGGTCATCGGACACCTGGAGTGGCAGCCGGGCAAGGTGGACCCGCGGGGCTTCACAATGGCGTCGATGCGGCAGCGGATCAGGGACCGCCTGAAGTGACGGACGCCCCGGCGGTGACAATGGATCCGTGACCAGCCTCGCCGCCCTGCGCCCCCGGCTCCCCTCCCCCGTGCAGGAGATCGAGGACGACCGCTTCGCCCGCCACGGCGTCCGTCTCCTCCTCAAGCGCGACGACCTGATCCACCCGGAGCTGATCGGCAACAAGTGGCGCAAGCTGGCGCCGAACCTCACCGCCGCGGCCGGCCGTACCGTCGTCACCTTCGGCGGCGCGTACTCCAATCACCTGCGTGCCACGGCCGCCGCGGGCCGGCTGCTCGGTCTGTCCACCATCGGCGTGGTCCGCGGCCAGGAACTGGCCGACCGGCCCCTGAACCCCTCGCTGACCCGGTGCGCGGCCGACGGCATGCGGCTGCACTTCGTCGACAGATCGACGTATCGCCGCACGACCGAACCGGAGACGCTGACGGCGGTGCTGCGCGCCGCGGACGCCGAGGGCGCGTACGTCGTCCCGGAGGGCGGCAGCAACGCCCTCGCCGTCCGCGGCTGTCATGCCCTCGGCGAGGAACTGCGCGGGTACGCCGATGTCGCCGCGCTCGCCTGCGGCACCGGCGGGACCCTCGCGGGCCTCGCCGCCGGGCTGGCCCCGGACCAGTGCGCTCTGGGCATACCGGTCCTCAGGGGCGGCTTTCTCACGGCCGGGATACGGACGCTCCAGGAGCGTGCCTTCGGCGGCCCGCGCGGCACCTGGCGGCTCGACGAGCGCTTCTCCTTCGGCGGTTACGCCCGTACCACTCCCGAGCTCGACGCCTTCGCCGCGGACTTCGAGGACCGCCACGGGCTCCCGGTCGAGCGCCTCTATGTCGCCAAATTGCTGTACGGACTTGTCGCCCTGGCAGCAGAAGGCGCCTTCGCGCGCGGAACGGCGGTCGCGGCCGTGGTCACCGGGCGGCCGTTCCCGTAGTGCCTCGCGCCTCTCCAGCAAGGCCGCGCGCCTCTCCCGTGAGCCCTTCCGCCTCGACTCCCCTCTCCCCACCTCGCTACACCGCCTCCCGGTAGGCCGCCGCCTCCTCCAGGTCCAGTCGGCGCAGCAGGGTGCGCAGCATCTCGTCGTCGATGTAGCGGCCGTCGCGGAGCCTGACGAAGATCGCGCGTTCGGCGCTGATCATTTCCCGGGACAGACGCCGGTAGGTGTCGTCGACGCTCTCGCCAGTGAGCGGGTTGACTTGGCCGAGGCGTTCCCAGACGGCGTTGCGGCGGCGTTCCAGGACCGAGCGCAGGCGGTCGGCCAGGGGGCCCGGGAGCGCGTTTCGCTCGTCGGAGAGGAGCTCGTCCAGGCGCTGCTCGGCGACCCGGGAGGCTTGTGCCTGGGCGTTGGCCTCCGCGAGCGTCTCGGCCTGCGCGTCCCGGCCGGGGAGCTTCAGGAGGCGGATCAGTGGGGGCAGGGTCAGTCCCTGGAGGACCAGCGTGCCGATGACCGTGGTGAAGGTCAGGAACAGGATGAGGTTGCGCTCCGGGAAGGGTTCGCCGCCGTGCATGGTCAGCGGGATGGAGAAGGCGATGGCCAGGGACACCACGCCCCGCATACCCGCCCAGGCGACCACGAACGGCCCCTTCCAGGTGGGGTTCTCCTCACGTTCCCGGATCCGCGCCGACAGCCGGCGGGGCAGGAAGGTCGCGGGATACACCCAGACGAAGCGGGAGACGACGACCACGAGGAAGACCGCGACCGCGTACAGGGCGGCGCGGCCCCCTTCGTACTCCCCGAGGCCCTTGAGGATCACCGGCAGTTGCAGTCCGATCAGGGCGAACACCGCGGACTCCAGGACGAACGCGACCATCTTCCAGACGGCCTCCTCCTGGAGGCGGGTGGCGAAGTCGACCTCCCACGCGCGGTGGCCGAGATAGAGCGCCACGGTCACGACCGCGAGGACACCGGAGGCGTGCACCTGCTCGGCGGCCGCGTACGCGACGAACGGGATCAGCAGGGAGAGCGTGTTCTGCAGCAGCGCCTCCTTCAGGTGGGTGCGCATCCAGTGGATGGGCACCATGAGCACCAGCCCGAAGCCGACCCCGCCGACCGCCGCGAGCAGGAACTCGCCGATCCCGCCGGCCCAGGTGGCGCCCTCGCCGACGGCGGCCGCGAGGGCCACCCGGTAGGCGGTGATCGCGGTGGCGTCGTTCACCAGGGACTCGCCCTGCAGGATTGTGGTGATCTTGGACGGCAGTCCGACCCGGCGGGCGACCGCCGTGGCCGCGACCGCGTCCGGCGGCGCCACCACCGCGCCCAGCACGAGGGCCGCGGTCAGCGGCAGCTCCGGCACTATCAGATAGGCGGCCCAACCGACGGCGAAGGTGGCGAAGAGGACGTACCCGACGGACAGCAGCGCCACGGGCCTCAGCTGCGCGCGCAGGTCGAGGTAGGAGCTGTCGGTGGCCGCCGTGTACAGCAGCGGGGGCAGCACGAGCGGCAGGACGATGTGTGGGTCGAGGGTGTATCCGGGGACTCCGGGGACGTAACTGATCAGCAGGCCGACCGCGACCAGCAGCAGCGGTGCCGGCACCGGGGTCCGCCGGGCGGCCGCCGCGACCATCGCGCTGCCCGCCACCAGCAACAGCAGTGGCATCACGTCCATGCTTCCTGCCCGCCCTCGTTCATCGTGGTGCGCCCGGCCCCGTACATCCTGATGCGCCCGCCCTCGGTTTTCCGCACGGTCATCCGCACACCCGTCGTAATCTGGCAATCATGAAACAGTGCACGCACGCCGACGAGCTGCAGCAGCCCGAACCCGGGCCGCTGAGCGACACCTGTCTCGAGTGTCAGGCGGCCGGCACCCACCCGGTGCAGCTGCGGCTCTGCCTGACCTGCGGTCACGTCGGCTGCTGCGACTCCTCGCCGGGACGGCACGCGACCGAGCACCACAAGGACTCCGGACACCCGATCATGCGGACGTTCGAGCCCGGTGAGGCCTGGCGGTGGTGCTTCGTCGACCACGTCCTCGTGTGACCTCCGATCCGGACGGTTCGACCGTCTGACGTCTGGGTACGTCAATCCGGCGCCCGCTCTTCCCAATTGGGCCCGCAGACCCCCTAGCCACGGAGCGTATCCGTGTGTTTACTATGAGTGACAGCAAGGGGTTGGGGTCCCGGGGACAGGAAAGTTCAGAGCGCGGTAGCGTCACCGCTGAACCATGTATCGCGTTATCCCGGGGGGCGACCCTCGGCCCCCGAAAAGCTTGTACCACCTTGGAGGTGAGGGTGTCCCAGATCGCAGGCGAGCCCGCGACCCAGGACTTCGTGGAAGTCCGGCTGCCGGCCGCGGGTGCCTACCTGTCGGTGCTGCGTACGGCCACGGCCGGCCTCGCGGCCCGTTTGGACTTCACCCTCGACGAGATCGAGGACCTGCGCATCGCCGTGGACGAGGCCTGCGCGATCCTGCTCCAGCAGGCCGTGCCCGGTTCGGTCCTCAGCTGTGTGTTCCGCCTTGTCGACGACTCGCTGGAGGTCACCGTCTCGGCGCCGACCACAGATGGTCACGCTCCGTCACGGGACACCTTCGCGTGGACGGTGCTGTCCGCCCTCGCGGGCAAGGTCTCGTCCGCCGTCGACAAGGACAAGACCGTTTCAATCAGCCTCTACAAACAGCGCGGCGCCGGCCCCGGGCCGGCGTGAGGAACGGGGACGGGCCGGTGCGGGACGAAGAGCGCGGCACACAGGAGCTGCCGGCCGCCACGGACACGGGCGGTCCGAGCACATCCCGACGCATGGCGGACGGCATCGACTGCATCCCCGAGCAGGCCCGGCCGCACCCGGAGGACGACTCCTCGGAGCCGGGCTTCCTGGACGACGGACAGCGTGATCGGGAAGGTGCCGTGCAGAGTACGCCTGTGGACGGACGGATCGAGGTCACCCCTGTCCGGGCCGAGGCGAGGGCTCGGGGAAGGGCTACGGGCGGGACGATGAGCGAGCACGAGCGAAACTCCGAGGACGACGCGACAGTCGCGCCGCGTGTGCAGGCGACACGGCACGACCCTCAGGACCGCAGCGGGGCACGCGCCAAGTTCATCGAGCTGCGCGCCCTGAAGGAGGGCAGCCCGGAGTACGCGGAGCTGCGCAACCAGCTGGTCCGTATGCACCTGCCGCTCGTCGAGCACCTCGCGCGCCGCTTCCGCAACCGCGGGGAGCCGCTGGACGACCTCACCCAGGTCGCCACCATCGGCCTGATCAAGTCGGTCGACCGCTTCGACCCGGACCGCGGCGTCGAATTCTCGACGTACGCGACCCCGACGGTCGTCGGCGAGATCAAGCGGCACTTCCGCGACAAGGGCTGGGCGGTGCGGGTCCCGCGCAGACTCCAGGAGCTGCGGCTGGCCCTGACGACGGCGACCGCAGAGCTGTCCCAGCAGCACGGCCGCTCCCCGACGGTGCACGAGCTGGCCGAGAAGCTGGCCATCTCGGAGGAGGAGGTCCTGGAGGGCCTGGAGTCCGCCAACGCGTACTCCACGCTGTCCCTGGACGTCCCCGACACCGACGACGAGTCCCCCGCGGTCGCGGACACCCTGGGCGCGGAGGACGAGGCGCTGGAGGGCGTCGAGTACCGCGAGTCCCTCAAGCCGCTCCTGGAGGATCTGCCCCCGCGCGAGAAGCGGATCCTGCTGCTTCGCTTCTTCGGCAACATGACCCAGTCGCAGATCGCCCAGGAGGTCGGCATCTCTCAGATGCACGTCTCCCGGCTGCTGGCCCGCACTCTCGCCCAGCTGCGGGAGAAGCTGCTGGTGGAGGAGTAGCCGAAGGGCTACTTTCCGGCCCCCTGCGAACGGCCCGGCCCTTTGATCCCGAGGGCCTGGGTCGTCGCCGGATTGACCAGCAGCACCAGCGCGGCGACCGCGACCACGGCCAGTGCGATCCCCGCCCAGATCGCCATGCTGTCGGCCTGGAGCAGGTTGTAGGCCACCGGCAGCGCCATGATCTGTGTGATCACGGCCGGGCCCCGGCTCCAGCCGCGCCGGCCGAGCAGCCCGCGCGCGGCGAGCAGCGGCAGCAGCGCGAGCACGATCAGGGTGATGCCTCCGGTGACGGCCGACTGCCGGTCGTCCGGGTCGCCCGCGAGGCCCTCGACGAGCATCCAGGCGCCGCCGGCCACCAGAGCAAGGCCCTCCAGCGCGGCCAGCGCCGCCGCGGCCGTCAGCCGGACGGGACGGGGGGCCTGCTGGGCAGCTCCCGCCGCTTGCGGGGTTTCCGCCGTTTCCGGGGTTCCCGCGGTGTCCCGGGCCTGCTGGGTTTCGGGGGTGGAGTTCTGCTCAGCGCTCACATCTGAAGCGTAGCCCTCGCCCCGTACGCCTCCGTGTCGAGGTTCACGCCCCGAAGTCTTACTTGATCCCTACTCTCCCTGTGCCCGGTACCACCCAGTAGGTACGCTGCAATCCATGCGTGCACTTCTCGTGGTCAATCCGGCGGCAACCACCACAAGCGCACGTACGCGCGATGTCCTGATTCATGCGCTGGCGAGCGAAATGAAGCTGGAGGCGGTCACCACCGAGTACCGCGGCCACGCGCGCGACCTGGGCCGGCAGGCGGCGGAGAGCGCGGACGTCGACCTGGTGGTGGCCCTCGGCGGTGACGGCACGGTCAACGAGGTCGTCAACGGCCTCCTGCACGCCGGCCCCGCCCCGGAGCGCCTGCCCGGCCTCGCGGTGGTCCCCGGCGGCTCCACCAATGTCTTCGCCCGCGCCCTGGGCCTGCCCAACGACGCGGTGGAGGCGACCGGCGCCCTGCTGGACGCCCTGCGCGACGGCGGCGAACGCACCGTGGGCCTGGGCCTCGCCTCGGGTACGCCCGGCACCGAGGACGAGGCGGTGCCGGGGCGCTGGTTCACCTTCAACGCGGGGCTCGGCTTCGACGCCGGCGTGGTCGGACGGGTCGAGCAGCAGCGCGAACGCGGCCGGAGGTCCACCCACGCGCTCTACGTCCGTCAGGCGCTGCGCCAGTTCTTCGGCGAGGCTCACCGTCGGCACGGCACGATCACGCTGGAGCGGCCGGACGCCGAGCCGGTGTCCGATCTGGTCCTGTCCATAGTCTCGAACACCTCTCCGTGGACCTTCCTGGGCAATCACCCGATGTACGCGTCGCCTAAGGCCTCGTTCGATAAAGGCCTCGACGTACTCGGTCTCAGCCGTATGACGACGACCGCGGTTGCCCGGTATGGCACCCAGTTGCTCACTTCGTCCCCCGAGCGCGGACCGCACGGCAAGCACGCCGTCTCCCTGCACGACCTGGACCAGTTCACCTTGCATTCGAAGGTGCCGCTCCCCCTCCAGATGGACGGTGACCACCTGGGGCTGCGTACGAGCGTGACGTTCACAGGCGTACGCCGTGCACTGCGTGTGATTGTGTGAGCAGAAGAGGCGAAAGTCCTTTCACTCGAACGTTTAGACCAGGGTCCACCCCATGGAAGTACGGCTGTGACCTAGTCGACACCGAGGAATCAAAAAAAACTTTCCAGAAGGGGTTGTATCCGCCGCTGAGGTTTGCGAGTCTCTACGTGGCGATCGGGACGGCCCGCAACATCGGCCTCCACTGATCACCGGAACCCCTCTTCAACTCACAGGACCCACGCCGGGGAACCTGGCGATCGGCCCTTCACTTGTTGAGGGATTCGTGAAAGCGTTCACATTCACAAGCAACCCGCATGTAATACCAAGGAGAGGTAGCAGCCATGGACTGGCGTCACAACGCCGTTTGCCGCGAGGAAGACCCCGAGCTCTTCTTCCCCATCGGCAACACCGGTCCTGCGCTGCTGCAGATCGAGGAAGCCAAGGCCGTCTGCCGTCGCTGCCCCGTTATGGATCAGTGCCTGCAGTGGGCGCTCGAGTCCGGCCAGGACTCCGGCGTCTGGGGTGGTCTCAGCGAGGACGAGCGCCGCGCCATGAAGCGCCGCGCCGCCCGCAACCGGGCCCGTCAGGCCTCCGCCTGACAACACCCGCCCCGCTAACAGCCTGAGCTTGGCGGCGCGTACAGCGAGTACGCATCTCCCGCCCCCGAGCCGCAGCGCGCAGTACCCCCGATGCGCAGCAAATGCTGGCAACGAGCATGATGAGCCCCGGATCCCTGAACGGTCCGGGGCTCTTTGCTGTGCCGATACATCCGCGCCCGCAGCCGCCCGCCGGTCAGCCGCCGGGCGTGCCTATTTCTGCGCCCGCACCGGAACGTCGAGGATCACCCTGGTCCCGCGCTCCGGCGCCGGGACCATGTCGAAGGTGCCGCCCAACTCGCCCTCGACCAGGGTCCTTACGATCTGCAGGCCCAGGTTGCCGGAGGTGTGCGGGTCGAAGCCCGCGGGCAGGCCGACGCCGTCGTCCTGGACGGTGACCAGCAGGCGGGCCTCCTGCGCGGTGCCGCCGCGGACGGCCGAGACCTCGACGGTGCCGGTCTCCCCCTCGCTGAAGCCGTGTTCGAGCGCGTTCTGGAGGATCTCGGTCAGGACCATCGACAGCGGGGTGGCGACCTCCGCGTCCAGGATGCCGAAGCGGCCGGTGCGCCGGCCGGCGACCTTGCCCGGGGAGATCTCGGCGACCATCGCCAGGACCCGGTCGGCGATCTCGTCGAACTCCACGCGCTCGTCCAGGTTCTGGGAGAGCGTCTCGTGCACGATGGCGATCGACCCGACCCGGCGTACCGCCTCTTCGAGGGCTTCACGGCCGCGGTCGGACTCGATGCGCCGGGCCTGGAGCCTGAGCAGGGCGGCCACCGTCTGGAGGTTGTTCTTCACCCGGTGGTGGATCTCCCGGATGGTCGCGTCCTTGGTGATCAATTCGCGCTCGCGGCGCCGCAGTTCGGTGACGTCACGGAGCAGCACCAGGGAACCGATGCGGGTCCCCTTGGGTTTGAGCGGGATCGCCCGGAACTGGATCACACCGTCGACGGACTCGATCTCGAACTCGCGGGGCGCCCAGCCGCTGGCCACCTTGGCGAGGGCCTCGTCCACCGGTCCGTGGGTCGGGGCGAGTTCGGCGGTGGTCTTGCCGAGGTGATGCCCCACGAGGTCGGAGGCGAGGCCGAGGCGGTGGTAGGCGGACAGCGCGTTCGGGGAGGCGTACTGGACGAGGCCGTCCGCGTCGAGGCGGATCAGGCCGTCGCCCACGCGGGGCGAGGCGTCCATGTCGACCTGCTGGTTCGCGAACGGGAAGGAGCCGGCCGCGATCATCTGCGCGAGGTCCGAGGCGCTCTGGAGATACGTCAGCTCCAGACGGCTCGGGGTGCGGACGGTGAGGAGGTTGGTGTTGCGGGCGATGACCCCGAGGACCCGCCCCTCGCGTCGTACCGGAATGGACTCGATCCGGACGGGGACCTCTTCACGCCACTCCGGATCTCCCTCGCGGACGATCCGGCCCTCGTCGAGCGCGACGTCGAGCATGGGGCGGCGGCCGCGCGGGACGTGGTGGCCGACCATGTCGTCCTGGTACGAGGTGGGGCCGGTGTTGGGCCGCATCTGGGCGACCGACACATAGCGGGTGCCGTCACGGGTGGGGACCCACAGCACGAGGTCGGCGAAGGAGAGGTCGGAGAGCAACTGCCACTCCGAGACCAGCAGGTGCAGCCACTCGAGGTCGGAGTCGCCGAGGGCCGTGTGCTGGCGTACGAGTTCGTTCATGGAGGGCACATGTGCGAGCGTACCTGGCGGTTTGTCCAGGTCCTAAAAACGTCCGGAGGCCGTCCGGCCCCGAAAACACCCGCGGGCCGCGGCGCCTGGGAGGGACCCTCAACCCTCCCGGCACCGCAGCCCGGAGCAACAACGGCCGTGGGGTGTGCGGTCCCGGTCGGCCGAAGGACGAGGACCCGGGGCAGTCAGGGCAGAGAGCTCCGGTTCCTCGATCCGCCCTCCTGTGCGGGGAGGACGGAAGCCTGTTCGTTTTCAGTTGTTCTCCGCATTGTGGACTAGACCACTACGTGTGTCCATGCGTTGGAGGCTGTTTGTTGTTGGGACTTTTCCCCGCCGCGTCCGCACTATTCGGACGTCCTGGTATCCCCCATGCAGCGTACCCGTGTGGGTTCGTGTGCGGGGGCGGATGCCGGGGGAATTTCAGCGAAGGAGGCCGGGAAGGCCTGGCGGCCGAGCGAGGCGATGACTCTGGGCCGGAAGAGGCGCCTCTGTTAGATTGGTCTAAACCACATAGGCCCCTTCCGGGTCCCCGTCGAGTCCCCTCTGTTCAGACCCTTTCCTCAGATCGGCAGGCCCAGCGTGGAAGTTGTCATCGTTCCGGACGCCAAGGCGGGCGGCGAGCTCATCGCCGGGGCCATGGCCCAGCTGCTCCGGCGCAAGCCCGACGCTCTTCTCGGCGTGGCCACCGGCTCGACGCCGTTGCCCGTCTACGAGGCGCTGGCGGCGCGGGTCCGCGCCGGTGCCGTGGACACCTCCCGGGCGCGGATCGCGCAGCTCGACGAGTACGTGGGGCTGCCGGCCGACCATCCGGAGTCGTACCGTTCGGTGTTGCGGCGCGAGGTGCTGGAACCGCTCGGGATCGGGATGGACGCGTTCATGGGACCCGACGGCACGGCCGAGGACGTCCTGGGGGCGTGCCAGGCCTACGACCGGGCGCTGACCGAGGCCGGCGGGGTGGACCTGCAGCTGCTGGGGATCGGGACCGACGGTCACATCGGGTTCAACGAGCCGTGCTCGTCGCTGGCCTCACGGACCCGCATCAAGACGCTCACCGAGCAGACCCGGGTGGACAACGCGCGCTTCTTCGACGGTGACATCGAGCAGGTGCCGCACCACGTGATCACCCAGGGCATCGGGACGATCCTGGAGGCACGGCACCTGGTCCTCCTCGCGACCGGCGAGGGCAAGGCGGACGCGGTCGCGGCGACCGTGGAGGGGCCGGTCGCGGCGGTGTGCCCCGCCTCGGCACTCCAACTCCATCCGCACGCCACGATCGTGGTGGACGAGGGCGCCGCGTCCAAGCTGAAGCTGGCCGACTACTTCCGGTACACGTTCGCCAACAAGCCGGAGTGGCAGGGGATTTAGCGACGAGGCCCGGGCGATCCGGCCCGGGCACTCGGAACAGCGCGAAGGCGCCGGCTCCTCATGGATCCGGCGCCTCTCTCGTCGTACGGACCGGCGGGTCCCTTCATCCTCGTACGGACCGGCAGCCCCCTTCGTCCTCGTACGGACCGGCAGCCCCCTTCGTCCTCGTACGGACTGTGCCGGCTACCGCCCGGCGATGACCTCCGCCGCCGCTCGGCCGCAGACGCGGGCCGCGCCGTGGGTGGCGATGTGGAGGGCGCCCCGGGGGGTGGCCTGCGGGAGGCCCATCTCGACGACGATCGTCTCGGGGCGGGACGACAGGAGGGTGTCGAGGGCCGCGGACATCCAGAGGTGGCGGTGTTCGTCGCGGACGACGGCCACGATACGACGTCCGTCGGCGGCCTCCAGTGCCGCGGCACCGGCGTCCTCGTCGGTGAAGGTGCCCGTCCGAGTGCCGGGGAGCAGCCGGGTCAGCTCCGCCGCCACGCCCCAGGGGGTCTCGTCGCCCACGGCGATGTTCGCCACGGGGGTGAACGCGGCGACGTAGGGGGGTGCGGTGAGCGGGGTGAAGTCCTCGGCCCGGGTGAGGCGCAGGGCACGGCGGGCGGCGCGGAGGCCGATGTCGCCGATGGCGGTGCCGGCGGCCGACGAAGCCTGCGCCCCGTTCCCCCGTCCGGCCGATGCGGTCCAGCGGGCCAGGGTCCGGACCCGTTCCGCCGCGTCGGCGAGGCGTTCCTCGGGGAGGTCCCCGGAGCGTACGGCGGTGACGAGGGCGTCGCGCAGGCGGCGCACCGTCTCGTCGTCCGACAGGCCGCCACCCACGCAGATCGCGTCGGCGCCGGCCGCGAGGGCGAGGACGCTGCCGCGTTCGATGCCGTAACCGGCGGCGATGGCCCGCATCTCCATGCCGTCGGTGACGATGAGGCCGTCGTAGCCGAGTTCACCGCGCAGGACGTCGGTCAGGATCCGGTGCGACAGAGTGGCCGGGCGGTCCCGGTCCAGGGTCGGGACCAGGATGTGGGCGGTCATCACCGCTCGCGTGCCTGCCGCGACAGCCGCCCGGAACGGGGTCAGTTCGCGATCGCGCAGGACCACGGCCTCCGCGTCGATGCGGGGCAGCGCGTGGTGGGAGTCAACCGCCGTGTCGCCGTGGCCGGGAAAGTGTTTCGTGCAGGCGGCGACTCCGGCCGACTGGAGGCCGGTGACGTAGGCCGCGGTGTGGCGGGCGACCAGGTCGGGGTCGGCGCCGAAGGAGCGGACGCCGATCACCGGGTTGGCGGGGTTCGAGTTCACGTCGGCCGACGGGGCCCAGTTGAAGTTCACCCCGCAGGCGGCGAGGCGGCGGCCCAGGTCGCGGGCCACCTCCCTCGTCAGCTCCACGTCGTCCACCGCGCCGAGTGCGTTGTTGCCGGGGAAGCTGGAGCCCGTGCGCACCTCCAGGCGGGTGACGTCGCCGCCCTCCTCGTCGATCGCGACCAGCACGTCGTCGCGTTCGCCGCGCAACTGGGCGGTGAGCGCCGCGAGTTGCTCGGGCGAGGCGATGTTGCGGCCGAACAGGCCGACCGAGGCGAGGCCCTCGCCCAGGCGGCGCAGCAGCCAGTCGGGAGCGGTGGTGCCCGGGAAGCCGGGCTGGAGGACCGTCAGCGCGTCTCGCGTGAGGGTGTCTGTTCCGCTGGCGAATGTCGTCATCGGGGGCGTTATCCCTTCACGGCGCCCGCGGTCAGGCCCGCGGCCATCTTGCGCTGGACGAGGAGGAAGAGGACCACGATCGGCACGGCCATCATGGTGGATCCGGCCATCATCGGGGCGTATTCGGTGCCGTGCTTGGTGGTGAAGTTTCCGAGCCACACGGTCGCGGTCTGGTTCTTCTGGCTGAGCAGCATGAGGGCGTACAGGTACTCGTTCCAGGCCTGGATGAAGGCGTAGACCGAGGTGGCGACCATGCCGGGGGCCAGGAGCGGGAAGACGACCCGGATGAAGGCGCTGGTGCGGGAGCAGCCGTCGACCATGGCCGCCTCCTCCAGTTCCTTCGGGATGTTGACGATGAAGCCGCGCAGCGTCCACACCGTGAAGGGGAGGATGAAGGTCAGGTACGTGATGATCAGGCCGGAGAGCTTGTCGTACTGGTCGAGGTCGTTGAGCAGCAGGAACACCGGGATGATCATCGCGACCAGTGGGATCATCTGCACGGCGAGGATGCCCACGATCACGACTTTGCGGCCGCGGAAGGCGAACCTGGAGATGGCGAGCGCGGCCAGCATGCCGACGACCATGCCGATCACGACCACCGCGAGCGACACGATCAGACTGCGGCCGACCGGGCCCCAGAAGTCCGCGATGTCGAGCGCCCGGCTGAAGTTGGACAGCGTGAAGCCCGTGGGCAGCAGGCTGGGGTCCGGGTCGATGGCGTCCTTGGCCGGCTTGAACGCGGTGTTCAGCATCCAGTAGACGGGGAAGCCGGCGGTGAGGAAGACGAGAAGGCCGAGGACGTTCCAGCCGGCCTTCGACTTCCGGAGCGCGGGAGTCACTCCGGGCGTCCTGCCGGGAGTCGTCAGGGTGCTCATTCGACCTCTCCGATCTTCAGCATCTGGCGCATGTAGACGGCGACCACGCCCAGCAGCAACAGCACGGTCACCACGGCGATCGCCGAGCCCTGCGCGTAGTCGTTGACCACGAACGCGCGGTCGTAGGAGTAGGTGGTCAGGAGCTGGAACTCCGGCTCGGGATGGCCGCCCCGCATCACGAAGACCTGCGGGAAGACGCCCATGTCCCAGATGACCGACAGGGTCGTGAGCATCACGATGATCGGCTTGAGGATGGGGAGGGTGACGTACCGGAAGACGTTCCAGGCGCCGGCGCCGTCGAGGCGGGCCGCCTCCTCCAGTTCCTGGGGGACCTGGGTGAGTCCGGCGCTCAGCGTGATGACCACGAAGGGCACGGCTCCCCAGACCACGAGAAGCATGATCACGGCCAGTCCCTGCGGGCCGCTGGCGAACCAGTTGTGGCCGATGAGGTCGACGCCGGGCAGCTTGCTGAGAACCGCGTTGAGGATGCCGTAGTCCGCGTCGAACAGCCACTTGAAGACGGTCGTGGCGACGACGATCGGCATGCCCCAGCTGGCCACCAGCGCGATGTTGATCAGGATCTTCACCCAGCCGGAGACCCGCTGGAGCAGCAGGGCGATCAGCATGCCGGCGACCATCGTGAAGATGACGCAGCCGGCCGCGAAGACGACGGTCCGGACGACGACCGCCCAGAACTCGCCGTCGTCCAGGATGCCCGTGAAGTTGTCGAAGCCGACCCAGTCGGCCGGCTGGAAGCCCCACAGCTGGGACTGGCCGAACTTCTGGAAGGAGAGGGTGACCAGGCGGACCAGCGGATAGCCGAGCACCAGCCCGAGGATCAGCAGGCAGGGGGCGAGCAGCAGCCAGGGGGTGCCTGCACCGCCCGACATCCGCTTTCCGCGGGGGGTGGGGGCGAGGGGTGGTGGCGGTGCCTGCCGCGGCGGCGGCACCTTGGCAGGGGTGGTCGTGTCGGCACTCATCCGCGCGCTCCTCAGCGGTCCCTCGGGTGGTACGCAAGCAAACGCCCCGCGCAGGGCAGGTCGTACGGGAAAGGGCAGGTCGTACGGGAAGCAGGGCCCCGCGCTCGGCAGGGCCCCGCCCTCACGTCATTTGACGTTGATGACCTTGTCGATCGCGGCGTCCGCGTCCTTCGCGGCGGCCTCGACCGACTTCTTGCCGGTGCCGATGTCCTGCAGCATGGTCTGCAGGATCTGGGCCTTCTCGACCTGGCCCCAGCCCGGTGCCATCGGGACGAACCAGTTGGACTCGGCCGCGGTGGCCGGGACCGCCGTCGCCGGGTCCTTCTTCAGGGTGGCGAGGTCGGTCTTGTTGTTGGGCAGGTTGCCCTTGGCCATCAGGCCCTTCTGGCCGGAGGGGCCGGTGAACGCGTTGATCCACTCGGCGGCGACGGCCTGCGCGTGGGACTTCACCGGGACGGCGAGGTCCGAACCGCCCAGGAAGACGGGGAGGTTCTTGCCGGACGGGCCGGGCATCACGAAGTTCTCGAGATTGCCCTTGAGCTTGCCGGTCTTGTCGTTCTTCGGGTCCTCGGAGGTCGCGCCCTCCCAGGCCGCGCCGAAGATCATGCCGGACTTGCCCTGGCCGTAGACGATGTAACGGTCGTTCTCGTCCTTGGTCTTGTCGCCGTGCATGTACTTGTCGACGACGTTCTTGAACTCGGTCAGGCCCTTGACGGACTCCGGCGAGGAGAGGCTGGCCTTCCACTGGCCGCCGTCCTCCTTGGCGATGGAGCCGCCGGCGTCGTAGACGAAGGACATGGCCGCGTACCAGTCGCGGGTGGGCTGGTACCAGGCGGAGAACTTGGCGCCCTCCTTCTTCTGGAGCTTGTCCAGGGCGGCGGTCAGCTCGGCGTACGTCTTCGGCACGGACTTGACGCCGACCGAGGCGAACAGGTCCTTGCGCCAGTTGCCGACGCGGCCGCCGGCGTAGTACGGGACGCCGTAGGTCTTGTCGTCGTAGGTCACCGAGGCCTTGAGGCCGTCCAGCCAGGCGGAGGAGTTGGTGAACTTCGCCGGGTCGAGGGGGGCGAAGGCGCCCTTGACCATGTAGCCGAGCATCTCGGTGTTGCCCATCTCGACCACGTCGGGCACCTTGTCGGTGGCGAGGACGGCGTCGAGCTTGGTGTTCTTGTCCGGCCAGCCGTAGTACTCGTGGTTGATCTTGATGCCGGGGTGCGCCTTCTTGACCGCGGCGTCGGCCGCCTTCACCAACTGCGGCCAGTTGTTCTGCGCGTCGACGGTGAGCCAGACGGTCAGCTCCTTGGCGTCCGCGCCGGTCTTGTCCGAGTCACCGCTGCCACTGTCGCCCCCGCACGCCGCGATGGAGACCATCATGCCCGCGATACCGATCGCGGCTATCAGCTTGCGCTTCACGCCACCCTCCTCAGGGATGCCCACACCTCCCGCCCATGGGCCGGGACCTGGACCAATGGTGTAGACCAGTAGGGGGAGCTTGGACCAGACCAAGAAGTCTGTCAAGAGCGGCCGAAACGGCTCTGACCAGCCGTTATGCGACCTACATATGCAGGAACCTTTAAGTAAGAAGCCAGCGGAAACAGCGGGGCCGGAGTACTGTCGTCCGCTAGACCATTTACCTCTATGGACTAGACCAAAAGAGGTGAGCGACGGTATACAGAAGGGATCACGATGTGACCAGCATCCGGAGCCGGGAAGGCGGAGCATGACCACCGACGTGAGCAGTGCGGAGAACGAGGGTGGGGCGAGTGTCCGTACCGCGCGCGTGCCCAAGTACTACCGCCTGAAGAAGCACCTGCTGGACATGACGGAGACGCAGTCTCCCGGCACGCCCGTCCCGCCCGAGCGCACGCTGGCCGCCGAGTTCGACACCTCGCGCACCACCGTCCGCCAGGCGCTTCAGGAACTGGTCGTCGAGGGACGCCTGGAACGCATCCAGGGCAAGGGCACCTTCGTCGCCAAGCCGAAGGTCTCGCAGGCCCTCCAACTGACCTCGTACACCGAGGACATGCGCGCCCAGGGCCTCGAACCCACCTCCCAGTTGCTGGACATCGGCTACATCACCGCCGACGACCGGCTCGCCGGACTGCTCGACATCACGGCCGGCGGGCGCGTCCTGCGCATCGAGCGGCTGCGCATGGCCAACGGTGAGCCGATGGCCATCGAGACGACCCACCTCAGCGCGAAGCGCTTCCCGGCCCTGCGCAGGTCGTTGGTCAAGTACACCTCCCTCTACACCGCGCTCGCCGAGGTGTACGACGTCCATCTCGCCGAGGCCGAGGAGACCATCGAGACCTCGCTGGCCACCCCCCGCGAGGCCGGCCTGCTCGGCACCGACGTCGGCCTGCCGATGCTGATGCTGTCCCGGCACTCGCTGGACCGGAAGGAACAGCCGGTGGAGTGGGTGCGGTCGGTGTATCGGGGGGACCGGTACAAGTTCGTCGCCCGGCTGAAGCGGCCGGTCGACTGACCCGCGGCAGGGCTTTTGCCGCTGCCGGCCCGCCCCTCGCCACCCACACGGAACCGACACATACCGATATGCGGACGAGGGGTTCCGCACCCGGGACGCCGTGACCTAGATTGCCTGCGCATTACACCGGTGATCAGCGAGGGGACGGAGCCGCCGTATGTCAGACACGCCCGAAGTGAGACCGCCTACGGTGACACCCGTGCGCGTGGTCATCGCGCTCTGCCTGATCGCTCCGTTCGTGGCGATGCTGTGGGTCGGTTCGTACGCCAAGACCGACCCGACGTTCATCGGCATCCCGTTCTTCTACTGGTACCAGATGGCGTGGGTGCTGATCTCCACCGCGCTGACGATGACCGCGTACCAGCTGTGGCGGCGTGACCAGCGCGGCCGTTCCTCGCAGAAGGGCGGTGCGTCGAAGTGAACGACGGCGTCAACGGCGTCGCACTCGGCGTCTTCATCTTCTTCTTCCTGGCCGTCACGATCCTGGGCTTCCTGGCCGCGCGCTGGCGCCGGGCCGACGACGAGCACAGCCTCGACGAATGGGGCCTGGGCGGCCGGTCGTTCGGCACCTGGATCACCTGGTTCCTGCTCGGCGGCGACCTGTACACGGCGTACACCTTCGTCGCCGTGCCGGCGGCGATCTACGCGGCGGGCGCGTCCGGCTTCTTCGCGGTGCCGTACACCATCCTGGTCTATCCGCTGATCTTCACCTTCCTGCCCCGGCTGTGGTCGGTGTCCCACAAGCACGGATACGTGACCACCTCGGACTTCGTGCGCGGCCGGTTCGGCTCGAAGGGGCTGTCGCTGGCGGTCGCCGTCACCGGCATCCTCGCCACCATGCCGTACATCGCGCTCCAGCTGGTCGGCATCCAGGCCGTGCTGGACGTGATGGGCGTCGGCGGCGGCGAGGACACCAACTGGTTCGTCAAGGACCTGCCGCTGCTGATCGCCTTCGGCGTGCTGGCGGCGTACACGTACTCGTCCGGTCTGCGTGCCCCGGCGCTCATCGCCTTCGTGAAGGACACCCTGATCTACATCGTCATCGCGGTGGCGATCATCTACATCCCGATCAAACTGGGCGGGTTCGACGACATCTTCGCCAAGGCGGGCGAGGCGTTCAGCCAGACCAACCCGGCGACGGGCAAGCCGCGCGGCGCGCTCGCCCCGGCCGAGGCGGGCCAATGGACATACGCCACGCTGGCGTTGGGCTCCGCGCTGGCGCTCTTCATGTACCCGCACTCGATCACGGCCACGTTGTCGTCCCGCAGCCGTGAGGTGATCCGCCGCAACACCACGATCCTGCCGCTGTACTCGCTGATGCTGGGCCTGCTGGCGCTGCTGGGCTTCATGGCGATCGCGGCCGGGATCAAGGTGAGCAACGGGCAGTTGGCGATCCCGCAGCTGTTCGAGGACATGTTCCCGGACTGGTTCGCGGGCGTGGCCTTCGCGGCGATCGGCATCGGCGCGCTGGTTCCGGCGGCGATCATGTCGATCGCGGCCGCGAACCTCTTCACCCGCAACATCTACAAGGACTTCATCAAGCCGGACGCCACGCCGAAGGAGGAGACGAGGGTCTCCAAGCTCGTGTCCCTGCTGGTGAAGGTCGGTGCGCTGGTCTTCGTCCTCACCATGGACAAGACGGTCGCCATCAACTTCCAGCTCCTGGGCGGCATCTGGATCCTGCAGACCTTCCCGGCCCTGGTCGGCGGCCTGTTCACCCGCTGGCTCCACCGCTGGGCCCTGCTCGCCGGCTGGGCGGTCGGCATGGTCTACGGCACCCTCGCCGCGTACGGAGTCGCCTCGCCGACGCAGAAGCACTTCGGCGGCTCCGCCAAGGAGATCCCCGGCATCGGCGAGATCGGCTACATCGGCCTCACGGCGTTCGTGATGAACGTGGTGGTGACGGTGGTCCTCACCTTCGTCCTGAAGGCGCTGAAGGCTCCCGAGGGCATCGACGAGACGTCCCCGGCGGACTACACGGCCGACGCGGGCGACCCGGGCGTCCAGGTGGAACTCCCGCCGGCGACGGCGGGCAGCGCGCACTGAGCCGTACCTGAGAACGGGCCGCCGGTGAAAAACCGGCGGCCCGTTGTCGTACCCGTCGTGCACACTCCCCGCATGGACATCCGAATCCGGCGGGTGAAGCCCGGCGAACACGACACCCTCGGCGAGATCACCGCCCAGGCCTACCTCCAGGACGGCCTCCTCACGTTCGGGGAGAGCGACTGGTATCTGGATGAACTCAGGGACGTGGCCAAGCGGGCCGCCGCCGCGGACGTCCTCGTGGCCACCCAGGGCGGCCAACTCCTCGGCGGCGTCACCCTGGTCCCGTCCGGCGGCCCCATGGCCGACCTCGCCCGTCCCGGAGAGGCCGAGATACGTATGCTCGCCGTCGCGCGGGCGGCCCGCGGCCGGGGCGCCGGGGAGGCCCTCGTACGGGCCTGCGTCGACCGCGCGCGGGCCACGGACGGCTGCACAGCCGTCGTGCTGTCGACCCAGCCCACCATGCACGCGGCCCACCGTATTTATGAGCGCCTGGGTTTCGCCCGTGTCCCCGAGCGCGACTGGAACCCGATCCCGGACGTCGGCGACTTCACTCTTCTCACCTATCAGTTGACCCTCTGAAACCAGCGCGACACAACATATAGGGGTGCTTCCCTCAACCGGCACAAGATGTATGCTCATGCTCGCTGTCGCCGCAGGGGAATCCGGTGCGAATCCGGAACTGTCCCGCAACGGTGTACCCATGCCCGCATATCCGTGTATGGGAGTCAGTCCGAGGACCTGCCGACAGCGCGCCCGGCCATCCGGCCCGGGTGCCTTGACGTCCGGGCCTCGTGGAATGGGCCGGTGGACGCGACGCCGTGTGCGCTCGTGTGCTGCCCCCTGCCCTCCGTGAGGCCCCGTGCCGAGCGAGGGAGAGCCCCACGTGACCATCGCGCCAGCCGATCCGGCGGCAACGACGACTCCGGTGGAACCCGACGGTCCCGGAACCGCGTTGCTGCGGACCCTGACCGAGCTGACCGCCGACCTCCCCGACGCCGACCCCGGCCGGGTCGCCGCCGCCGCGCTGCGCGGCCGCTCCGCGCGGGGGGCCGTGCCGGATGTCGCTGTGGAGCTGCGCGAGCTGGCCACGGAGGCGGCCGCCGGTCTGATCTCCGAGGACCCCGCCTACTCCCGGCTGGCCGCCCGCCTGTTGACCCTCGGCATCGCCGCCGAGGCCGCCTCCCAGGGCGTCACGTCCTTCACCGACTCCGTCGCCGTGGGGCACCGGGAAGGGCTCCTCGCCGACCGCACCGCCGCGTTCGTACGCGTCCACGCCGGCCGTCTCGACGCGCTGGTCGACCCGGCGGCCGACGACCGCTTCGGCTACTTCGGGCTGCGCACCCTGTACAGCCGCTATCTGCTCCGGCACCCGATCACCCGCAAGGTCGTCGAGACGCCCCAGCACTTCATGCTCCGGGTGGCCTGCGGTCTCGCCGAGGACGACACCTGCCGGGCCGTGGACGAAGTCGCCGCGCTCTACCGCCTCATGAGCCGCCTCGACTACCTGCCCTCCTCCCCCACCCTCTTCAACTCCGGCACCCGGCACCCCCAGATGTCGTCCTGCTATCTCCTCGACTCCCCGAAGGACGAGCTGGACTCCATCTACGAGCGCTACCAGCAGGTGGCCCGTCTGTCCAAGCACGCCGGAGGCATCGGCATCGCCTACTCCCGCATCCGCGCCCGCGGTTCACTGATCCGGGGCACGAACGGGCACTCCAACGGCGTCGTCCCGTTCCTGAAGACCTTGGACGCCTCGGTCGCCGCGGTGAACCAGGGCGGCCGGCGCAAGGGCGCGGCGGCGGTGTACCTGGAGACCTGGCACTCGGACATCGAGGAGTTCCTAGAGCTGCGCGACAACACCGGCGAGGACGCCCGTCGCACGCACAACCTGAACCTCGCGCACTGGGTCCCGGACGAGTTCATGCGCCGGGTCGACGCCGACGAGCAGTGGTCGCTGTTCTCCCCCGCCGACGTGCCGGAGCTGGTCGACCTGTGGGGCGAGGAGTTCGACGCGGCCTACCACGCGGCGGAGGCGGCGGGGCTCGCGCGCCGGACACTGCCCGCCCGTGACCTCTACGGCCGCATGATGCGCACCCTCGCGCAGACCGGCAACGGCTGGATGACCTTCAAGGACGCCGCGAACCGCACCGCCAACCAGACGGCCGAGCCCGGTCACGTCGTCCACTCCTCCAACCTCTGCACGGAGATCCTGGAGGTCACGGACGACGGGGAGACGGCGGTCTGCAACCTGGGTTCGGTGAACCTGGGCGCCTTCGTGGACCCGGCCTGCGAAGACATCGACTGGGAGCGGCTGGACGCGACGGTCCGCACCGCCGTCACCTTCCTCGACCGGGTCGTCGACATCAACTTCTACCCGACCGAGCAGGCGGGCCGTTCCAACGCCAGGTGGCGCCCGGTGGGCCTGGGCGTGATGGGACTGCAGGACGTCTTCTTCCAGCTGCGCCTGCCCTTCGACTCGCCCGAGGCCCGTCGGCTGTCCACCCGTGTCGCCGAGCGCGTCATGCTCGCCGCGTACGAGGCCTCCGCCGACCTCGCCGAGCGCAACGGCCCGCTGCCGGCCTGGGAGAAGACCCGTACCGCCCGGGGTGTCCTGCACCCCGACCACTACGACACCGAGCTCGCCTGGCCGGAACGCTGGGCGGCACTGCGGGCCCGCATCGCCACCACGGGCATGCGCAACTCGCTCCTGCTCGCCATCGCTCCCACGGCCACCATCGCGTCGATCGCGGGGGTGTACGAGTGCATCGAGCCGCAGGTCTCCAACCTGTTCAAGCGCGAGACCCTGTCCGGTGAGTTCCTCCAGGTCAACTCGTACCTGGTGAAGGACCTGAAGCGGCTCGGCGTCTGGGACGCCCGCACCCGCGAGGCGCTGCGTGAGGCGAACGGCTCGGTGCAGGCGTTCACCTGGATCCCCGAGGACGTCCGCGCCCTGTACCGCACGGCCTGGGAGATCCCGCAGCGCGGCCTGATCGACATGGCCGCCGCCCGGACCCCGTTCCTCGACCAGTCCCAGTCGCTGAACCTGTTCCTTCAGACGCCCACCATCGGCAAGCTCTCCTCGATGTACGCGTACGCCTGGAAGCAGGGCCTGAAGACGACGTACTACCTGCGTTCGCGCCCGGCGACCCGCATCGCCCGCGCGGCCCACCGGGCCCAGCCCGAGAAGACCCTCCCCGTACAGCAGCCGGCTCCCGAAGAGGCCGTCGCCTGCTCCCTTGAGAACCCCGAGTCCTGCGAGGCCTGCCAGTGATGTCCACCCGAAACAAGAATCTCCTCGACCCGGGCTTCGAACTCACCCTTCGCCCCATGCGCTACCCGGACTTCTACGACCGCTACCGGGACGCCATCAAGAACACCTGGACCGTGGAGGAGGTCGACCTCCACTCGGACGTCACCGATCTCGCCAAGCTCACCCCGGCCGAACAGCACCTGATCGGCCGCCTGGTGGCCTTCTTCGCGACGGGCGACTCGATCGTCGCGAACAACCTGGTGCTGACCCTCTACAAGCACATCAACTCCCCGGAGGCGCGGCTGTACCTGTCGCGCCAGCTCTTCGAGGAGGCCGTCCACGTCCAGTTCTACCTGACGCTCCTGGACACCTATCTTCCCGACCCGAGGGACAGGGCCGCGGCCTTCGACGCCGTGGAGAACATCCCCTCCATCCGCGCGAAGGCCGAGTTCTGCTTCCGGTGGATCAACGAGGTCGAGAAGCTCGACCGGCTGGAGACCCGGGCCGACCGCCGCCGCTTCCTGCTCAACCTCATCTGCTTCGCCGCGTGCATCGAGGGCCTGTTCTTCTACGGTGCCTTCGCGTACGTCTACTGGTTCCGCGGCCGGGGTCTCCTGCACGGCCTGGCGACTGGCACCAACTGGGTGTTCCGCGACGAGTCCATGCACATGAGCTTCGCGTTCGACGTGGTCGACACCGTCCGCAAGGAGGAGCCGGAGCTGTTCGACGACCGGCTTCGGCAGCAGGTCACCGACATGCTGAGGGAGGCCGTCGAGGCCGAGCTGCAGTTCGCGCGCGACCTGTGCGGTGACGGCCTCCCGGGCATGAACACCGACTCGATGCGGCAGTACCTGGAGTGCGTGGCCGACCAGCGCCTGACGCGCCTCGGCTTCGCCCCGGTGTACGGCTCCGAGAACCCCTTCTCCTTCATGGAGCTGCAGGGGGTTCAGGAGCTGACCAACTTCTTCGAGCGGCGTCCGTCCGCGTACCAGGTCGCGGTGGAGGGCACGGTCGACCTCGACGAGGACTTCTAGCCTCCGAAGCCTCCGGACGGCCCATGGAGCGTCCATGGGCCGTCCATGGACCATCTATGGAGCGGCAAAGTTCTTCCGGCGCACCTGTTCCGGTCTCCTCGTCCCCCGCTAGGTTCTGGCCGTTCTGTCATGCCACGCACAACGGCCACACAGAACGCTCCAAGTGTCATGCCCATGGCGAGATCGCGCACCGCCGCCGCTACGCGCGTCACAGGCCTGCCACCAACGCCGAGGAACCCCACTCCAACGACGGAGGCAGTACCCCCATGCGTGAGAAGCCCAGACGGAGCCTGCGAAGACTCCTCACCGCCGCCCTGCCCGCCCTCGCACTCAGCCTCGCCGGACTCGTCGCGGCACCGGCGCACGCAGCGCCGACGGCCGCGAACACCTCCCGCGTCACCCAGAACGCCAAGGCGCTCACCTCCCCCGCCCGGCAGACGTTCCACTCGACCGGCAGGGCCGGCCAGAAGGTGCCGACCGAGCACCTGTGCGCCACCGCCGAGCCCGGTCACGCGTCCTGCTTCGCCCAGCGCCGCACCGACATCAAGCAGCGGCTGGCCACCGCCCTCGCCGCCGCCGCACCCTCCGGGCTCAGCCCGGCCAACCTGCACAGCGCCTACAAGCTGCCCTCGACGGGCGGCTCCGGCCTGACGGTTGCCGTGGTCGACGCCTACAACGACCCCAACGCCGAGGCGGACCTGGCGACTTACCGCTCGCAGTACGGCCTGTCCGCCTGCACCAAGGCCAACGGCTGCTTCAAGCAGGTCGGTCAGACGGGCTCGACGACCTCACTGCCCTCCAACGACACCGGCTGGGCGGGTGAGGAGGCGCTGGACATCGACATGGTCAGCGCGGTCTGCCCGAACTGCAAGATCATCCTGGTCGAGGCCAACTCCGCCACCGACTCCGACCTCGGCACCGCCGAGAACGAAGCCGTCGCGCTCGGCGCCAAGTTCGTCTCCAACAGCTGGGGCGGCGACGAGTCGTCCTCCCAGACCAGCGAGGACACCTCGTACTTCAAGCACCCGGGCGTCGCGATCACCGTCTCCGCCGGCGACTCCGGCTACGGCGCCGAGTACCCGGCAACCTCCCAGTACGTGACGGCCGTTGGCGGAACCGCACTGTCGACGTCCTCCAACTCCCGCGGCTGGACCGAGTCCGTATGGAAGACCAGCAGCACCGAGGGCACCGGCTCCGGCTGCTCCTCGTACGACCCGAAGCCCAGCTGGCAGACGGACACCGGCTGCAGCAAGCGCATGGAGGCCGACGTCTCGGCGGTCGCCGACCCGGCCACCGGTGTGGCGGTCTATGACACCTACGGCGGTTCCGGCTGGGCGGTCTACGGTGGCACCAGCGCCTCCGCCCCGATCATCGCCGGTGTGTACGCCCTGGCCGGCACCCCTGGCGCCAGTGACTACCCGGCGAAATACCCCTACAGCCACACGAGCAACCTCTACGACGTCACCAGTGGCACCAACGGCAGCTGCTCCACCTCGTACTTCTGCACCGCGACCACCGGCTACGACGGCCCCACCGGCTGGGGCACCCCCAACGGCACCACCGCCTTCGCCTCCGGCAGCAGCTCCGGCAACACGGTGACCGTCACCAACCCGGGCAGCCGGTCGACCACCACCGGCAGCTCGGTCAGCCTGCAGATCTCGGCCTCCGACAGCGCGGGGGCCACGCTCACGTACAGCGCGTCCGGACTGCCCACCGGGCTGTCCATCGGCAGCTCCAGCGGCCTGATCTCCGGCACCGCGTCCACCGCGGGCACCTACCAGGTCACTGTCACCGCGACGGACAGCACGGGCGCCTCCGGGTCCGCCTCGTTCACCTGGACGGTCGGCTCGGCCGGCGGCACCTGCTCCTCGTCCCAGCTGCTCGGGAACCCGGGCTTCGAGTCGGGCAGCACCACGTGGACCACCTCCAGCGGAGTCATCACGAACTCCAGCAGTGAGCCGGCACACGCCGGTTCGTACTACGCCTGGCTGGACGGGTACGGCTCCGCGCACACCGACTCGCTCTCGCAGTCGGTGACCGTGCCGAGCGGCTGCAAGGCGACCTTCACCTTCTACCTGCACATCGACACCGCGGAGACTTCCACCAGCACCGCCTACGACAAGCTGACGGTCACCGCGGGCTCGACCACCCTGGCCACCTACTCCAACCTCAACAAGGCCTCCGGGTACGCCCAGAAGTCCTTCGACCTCTCCTCGTTCGCCGGCTCCACCGTCACTCTGAAGTTCAGCGGTGTCGAGGACTCCTCGCTCCAGACCAGCTTCGCGGTCGACGACACCGCCGTCACGACGAGCTGACCTCCGCACAGCCCCCGGGCCCCGGCCGCCGCCTTGGCGGCCGGGGCCCGGGAGGGCCCAGGCGTCGAGCACCGGGATCCGGGCGCGGGCGTGACACGTCCAACGGACTCCAACGAACTCCAGCGAACGGGGAGGCCACGCCATGCGCCGAACGGTCCGCAGCACCACTCTCGCCCTCTCCGCACTGACCCTCGCCCTCGCCGGTTGCGGCACCCAGGCCGACAGCGGAAAGGGCGGCGACAGTCACACCGTGGCGCCGCCGCCGACGACGGGCCGGGCCGGATGTACGGCAGGGTCGCAGCTCGGCATCGCCGACAGCGGTCGTACGGTGTGCCTGGCGGCGGGCGACACGGTCCGCATCAGCCTGGACGGCACATCCAAGCGGCCCTGGAAGCCGGTCGTCGCCGACGGCAGCGGGCTGGAGGCCACCAACAGCGGCTTCGTGCTGCAGCCGGGCGATGCGAGCGGTGCCTTCAAGGCGGTCTCGGCCGGGAAAACGCGGCTGGCCTCGACGCGCCCGCTCTGCGCCGCCGAGACCGGCCGCATCTCGTGCAAGGGACTTCAGGAGTGGTGGGTCACCGTGGTGGTGAAGTAGGGCCGCCGCCGCAGGGGGCGGTCGGCCGGACGCAGGTCCTCGGCCTCGCGGCGAGCCCGCGCCTCCCGGATCTGACGGTCGACACGCCTGTCGTGCACGATCCCGATCACTGACGGGAGGACCAGGAGGACGAGGATCCCGAGGACAGTGAGCATTCCGATCAGTCCTTCTGTCTGCGCTGTGGTCATGACACCACTGTCGCGCCGGATACTCCTTACCGACAGTGGCAGGACTGCCGCACACCCTCGATTTACTGCCAGCCCCGAGGCACACTGGCAGCATGCTGAGCAACGTGGCCGCCGTGGTCCTGGACGGCGTGAACCCCTTCGAACTAGGTGTCATCTGCGAGGTCTTCGGCACCGACCGCAGTGACGACGGCCTCCCCGTGTACGACTTCGCGGTCGCCTCGGCCGAGGGCCCCACGCTCCGCTCGCGTGCGGGCTTCTCGATGCGGCTCGAGCACGGCCTGGAGCGCCTGGAGTCCGCCGACCTGATCGCCGTGCCGGCCGCGGCCGGCTACGAGACCCGGGCCTTCCCGCCGGAACTGCTGGACGCCCTGCGGCGCGGTGTCGACCGCGGGGCGCGGGTGCTCAGCGTCTGCTCCGGCGTCTTCGTGCTCGCCGCGGCCGGGCTGCTCGACGGCCGGCGCTGCGCCGTCCACTGGCACCACGCGGACGAGCTGGCACGGGCGTACCCGCGGCTGACGGTCGAGCCCGACGTGCTGTACGTCGACGAGGATCCGGTGATCACCTCGGCGGGCACCGCCGCCGGTATCGACGCCTGTCTGCACATCGTGCGCAAGGAGCAGGGGCCTCAGGTCGCCAACAAGATCGCCCGGCGGATGGTGGTGCCGCCGCACCGGGACGGCGGTCAGGCGCAGTACATCGAGCGCCCGCTGCCCGTCTCCTCGTGCGACACGGTCGGTGAGGTCCTGGTGTGGATGCAGCAACACCTCGACGAGGAGGTCACCGTCGAGCAGCTCGCCGAGCTCGCGCACATGTCGCCGCGCACCTTCGCCCGTCGCTTCCAGCAGGAGACGGGGACGACTCCCTACCGCTGGATCCTGCGCCAACGTGTGCTGCTGGCCCAGCGGTTGCTGGAGGCGACGGACGAGACGGTGG
Organism: Streptomyces violaceoruber; assembly: GCA_000720805.1. Classification (GTDB taxonomy): domain Bacteria; phylum Actinomycetota; class Actinomycetes; order Streptomycetales; family Streptomycetaceae; genus Streptomyces; species Streptomyces cellulosae_A. The sequence continues at coordinate 82,122 of JODI01000003.1, read as the reverse complement.
ACGCGATCGCCGGCCGGACGGGGTTCGGCAACGCGGCCGCGCTGCGTCACCAGTTCGTCCGGGCGGTGGGGACCACCCCGAACGCCTACCGACGCACGTTCAGAGGACCGGAAGCCGCACCCGGACCCGAGGCGGCAGCCGACGCCGGTACGGACGCCGCCTGACCGGGCCCGTCACCTCGGCACTGCCTTCAGCAGCAGCCGCTTCGGCCGCAGCGTGATGCCCACCCGGGTCGACTCGTCGGCCTCGGCGAGGCGCTCGAAGCGCCATTTCGGGATCACGGTGGCCAGGATGATGCCGAGTTCGGCCACCGAGAAGTGGTCGGCCGGGCATTTGCGGTTGCCCGCGCTGAAGGGACTCATCGCGTACTTCGGCACCTCCGCGGAGCGGCCCGGAAGCCACCGGTCGGGGTCGAAGTCCAGGTGCTGCTCGTAGGACCGGGGGTCGCGCTGGAGGGCGAGCGGGCTGTACACGATGTCCGCCCCGGCCGGAATGCGATACCCGCCCAGTTGCGTTTCGGCCATGGCCCGCCGCGTCAGAATCCATACGGCGGGGCGTATCCGCAGCGCCTCGGTGACCACATTGTTCGTGTGGGTCAGCTTGTGGAGATCGCCGAATGTGAGCGGGCGGTCACCCACGATCGATTTCACCTCCGCGCTCACCCGGTCCGCCTGTTCCGGATGTTCCGCCAGCAACTGCAAGATCCACATCAACTGGGATCCCACGGTTTCACTGCCCGGCGTGAGAATCGCTATGACCTGATCGTGCACCTCCTGGTCGTTGACCGGTTCACCATTCTCGTCCTTTGCTTCGAGCAAGGCGGTCAGCAAATCGTCGGGCTTCTCGGCGGCGGTCCGGCGTTCGGTGATGACCTCGTCCGCGAGGCGGTGCAGTTCGGCCAGTGCGCGGTCGAATTCACGGTGCGAGGGAAGCGGCAGCCGGTAGAACGGGCCCAAGGACAGGATCATCCGCCGGTACATGCCGCCGAACACGGTGGCGAGGGCGGCGCTCAGCCGCTCGGCCAGGTCGTCGATGTGCTCGATCTGCAGGAAGCACCGGGCGGTCATGCGCACGCCCACCCGGAACGCCTCCGCGGTGACGTCCACGGTGTCCCCGGCCTGCCAGCGCGACGCGAAGGCCTGCGACTCCTCGACCATGACCCGCTCGTACTCGTGGATGACGTCCTTGCGGAACGAGGGCTGGATGGTCTGCCGCTGACGCCGGTGCAGCGGACCGTTGCTGGTCGCCACCCCCTTGCCCAGCAGCACGTCCAGGGTGTCCCACAGCGGCCCGCCGATCTCGTAGCCGGGGCTCGTCAGCATGTCGCCGACGAGGTCCGGCGCGGTGACGGCGTACACCGTCTTGGGGCCGAGCCGCAGCCGGACCAGGTCGCCGTCGTCACGCAGCCGGGCCAGAAAGCCCAGTGGGTCCCGGACCAGCTTCCAGCCGTGACCGAGGCCGGGGACACCGCCGCCCGCCAGGGGCGGCTCACGCTCCTCCGGAGCCGGGGAGGCCTCGGGTTTCACAGACTCGACGGTCATTTCTCACCTGCCGCTTCGTTGTCGACGTACGGGGGCGTGGACCGGTCGTCCCAGCTGTCCACCCGGTACCGGCCGGACTCGTGGTGGAACCAGTAGACGGCGCTGAACCAGTTCCGCATATTGCGGACGCAGGCCTGTACCGCGGCGCTGAGTTCCTTTCCGTGGACAGTGCCGTCGGCGAGTTCGTCGGAGAGGCGCAGGGCGTCCTGTTCGGCGACGATGAATTCCGCTATGCATTCCTCCACGCGTCGCCGGATCTCCGCGACCGCTTCCTCCAGGGTCAGTCCCTCGTGCGCGATGAGACTGATTCCCAGATTGTGCACCTCGTCGCCCGCTATTTCCTTGGGCAGCGAACAGAGATCGTTGTACCAGGCGGCGAATTCCTGGCTCAGTAATGCGGCCCGCCGATATGCCGGGTGAGTGCGTACCGGGTCCGGGAGTTCACAGCCGGCGCCGGCCTCCAGCAGGTCGGTCCAGATCCAGTGCGCGAAGGTGCGGCGGCGCAGCGCCAGGTATTCCTCGACGGTCGGCACGATCCCCTCGACGCGGTTGCGGAATTCCCGGTCGTACGCCTCGATCACCTCGTGGAAGTGCCGCGCGAAGCGGGCGTTCCACGTTCGCGGCAGGAACGAGTACAACCGCACCATGCTGTCGGCGAACCCGGCGACCAGGGGATCCTCGTGGTGCAGATGGTCACGGGGTGAGTCGAGGGCCGCATGCAAGCGGAACCTGAGCCGCCGCCAGGCGGCCGGGCGGCCGTGCACGATGTCGCGGTCGTGGCGGTCGTCCCAGACGAAGAACCATGCGCTGTAGTCCGCTATCGCCTGGAGGACCTCGTCGGCGGCGCCGACGTAGTAGCCCGCCATGAGGTCGGTGTAGCACAGGCCATCGGCATATTCCTCCACCTTGTCCGCCGGCATGAGCCGTTTTTCCAGTAGCCAGGTACGGGTCTTCTCCTGGAGCCTGGGCCAATACGGGTGCACTTGCCTGGGAAACGCTGCTTCGATCACCGGGAGAGAGAGCGACGGCGGAACCGCGATCGCCGTCGGTGATGATGTGGTGCTGTGTGGGAAAGCAGGCACGAACAAACCCCTTCCAGCCGCCAGTTTGCGCACACCCCTCCCGCTGTGCCGGGCGTGCGCCGTTGCGTATCCCCGCACTTCCATTCAGCACCATAACTGACCGTCCTGGGAACGGATTTGCTCCATTCACCAACTCGCGGTGCCGAGATTCTCCCTTGCGTGACTGGTTTTGGATCACTGGCCGCCGCATGAATGAAGCACTCTTGAGGTGAAGCGGCGTATCGGGCCCTGCCCGCGAACGTACTGCGGCAGGCTCGTGCTCACGTCCGTGAACAGGTGGGGAGGGCCGGCCGGTGTCGCGGCGCCGGACGCGGCCGGGCAGGTGGCCGGGGCAGTCCGGCGAACAGGTGGCCGGGCTGCTCGGGACCGGGAACGCGGGCAGCGGCACCGCAGTCGCCGGTCCGCACCGACTCGGGTGCGTGCCCCATGGGTTCGTCGGCCGGTTCTCCGCCCACGGCCGGTCGCTGGCCTATCCGGCCGGCATGACCACCACCGATGCCGCGACGAACGGCCGAACGGCGCCCGTTCGGGAAGGAGTTCCTGAACAGGCGCCGCCAGGGGGGGGAGTTGAGGGGCGGGAGAGTCCTCAGTCGTTGGCGACCACGGGGTAGCGGGGCTCGTTCTCGGCCATCTGCCGCAGCGCGTCCTTGCGTTCACGCTTGGAGAGCCGGTCGATGTAGAGGTAGCCGTAGAGGTGATCCGTCTCGTGCTGCAAACACCGGGCGAAGTAGCCGGTGCCGCGCACCTTGATCGGGTGGCCCTTCTCGTCCTGCCCGGTCACCTCGGCGTAGTCCGGGCGGGCGAGCGGCGCGTACGCGGTGGGCACCGACAGGCAGCCCTCGTTGCTGTCGTCCAGCCGGCGCTTGTCGGCGGGCAGGTCGACGAGCTTCGGGTTGCACACGACACCGACGTGCCGCTTGCCCTCGTCGTCCAGGCAGTCGTACACGAAGACCTTCAGGTCGACGCCGATCTGGTTGGCGGCGAGACCGACGCCCTCGGCGGTGCGCTGCGAGGCGAACATGTCCGCGACCAGCTGGTCCAGCTCCGCGCCGAACTCGGTGACGTCCTTGCACTCCTTGTGCAGCACCGGGTTCCCGACGACCGTGATCGGCCGCGAGGTACCGCGCTCACGCCAGGCGTTCTCGCGCTCCTCGGTCTCCTCGGTGTCGATGACGAAGCCCTCGTCGTCCACGGGGAGCACGCCCGCGTGCTGCTGATCGGTGTCCTGCTGCGCCATGACCGACGATGCCTTCCTCAAAAATCCGGGGTGCGATTGCTGATACAGGGTAAAGGGAGCGCGCCCCCTGGGGGCGCGGGGCCGTGTCGATATGCGGCTCCGCCACGCGGGCGCGACCAGCCACGACGGACCGGCAGACGGGCGATCTAACAGACCTCTTCCAGGTCCCGCCAGTCCCTGGAATCGGGGCTGTCCGCAACCCACCCGTCCAACAGTCCCCTCACCAGCGAGGCCGGCGCAGCCACTCCGCACTCCCGCTCCGGTACCCACAGCTGCCCGTCGGTCCGGTGCCCGAGCGGCCCGGGATGCCCCGGCTCGCTGTGGTCGTGCGGATCGAGGTGCTCTTCCCCGTCGCCCTCGTCGGACGGCATCCGCGACTCGGAACACATCCGGCACAGCAGCCGTACGGACGACGACCAGTCCTCGGCGGCGAAACCGGCGTCCGCGGCCAGCTGCTCCAAGGCGTCCCGGTCGGCCTCGGTCGCGGCCTCCAGCAGGACCACCCAGGTCGGCACGGGGGAAGGCGCCCACAGCTCGATCTCGTCGAACACCGGGTAGGCGTGCCCGGCGGTGGTGGTCCGCTCGCCGTGCGGGACCCCGTCGTGCAGGACGACCTCGCCCCAGCGCCGCCCGGAGGACGGCAGCGGAATGGACAGCACCTCGATGCGGGCGGGGTCCAGCCGCCGCCCCCAGACCACCTCGGCCTCCCCCTCCGGGGACAGCCGTACGGCCGCGCTGCCGAGGTCCATGCCGAGCGGCTCGCCGTTCGCCGTGGCGGTGCCCGGCACCCGCAGGCCATACGCCTGCCAGGCCCGCCGGGCCAGGGGCCAGTCCTGCAGGGCGGTGGCGGCGATGCCGACGTTCCACCAGTCGGGCGCCCCGGTCTCCCGGTCGAGCAGGGCGACGGCGCGCAGTCCCGCCGCCCGGGCCTGCTCCCAGTCGTGCCGGAACTTGTGCAGCAGCGCGAGGTTGAACCAGGACTCCGACAGCCAGGGCTCCAGATCGGCGGCCCGCGTGAGCAGTGCGCCCGCGTCCTCGTACCGGCCGTCGCCGATCAGCGTGAACGCGCGGTCTGTGGCCTGCCGCCAGGAGGCGGAGGGCCGGTGCCGTCCCTTGCCGAAGATCCTCACGATTCCCGCCTGCCAGTTCCGTCCAGTGGGCTGGCCGTGCCCCCGGTCACCCTTTCCTTCGCATCCAACCACGTACGGCTGGAAGGGCGCTCATTACCCATGGGTTACCCAGCCTGGGCGGGGGTCAGACAGTCCCGCGACAGGACTCTGGCCAGCGCCTCGACCACCTCGCAGGCGTACTCCCCGGGCCCGGCCAGGCGCAGCTCCTCCAGTGCCGTCAGCGGCCCGCCGGGACCGGCGTCGCGGGCCTTCTCCTCGTACGCGTTGACGGCCCGCACGATCCGCGCGGCGACCGGCTGCTCCGCGCAGGGGTCGGCCTGCCGCTCCACGACCGCCGCCACCTGGGAGTTCACCCCGGTCTGCCGGACCACGGCCCCGCCGAGCAGGGCGATGCGCCGCTGCTCCGCCTGGGGCAGTACGGCGGTGGCGCCCGCCGGTACCGGGTCCACGAGGCTCAGCTGGCCGATGTCGTGCATGAGGGCCGCGTACTCCAGGACCGTGAGCTCCGGCCCGGAAAGCCCCAGGTCCCGCCCGACGGCGAGGCTGAGCGCGGCGACGCGGCGGGCGTGCCCGGTCGGGGTGTACCCGGCGATCTCGGTGGCCCGGGCGAGGGAGGTGATGGTCTGCCGGTAGGTGGCCCGGACGGCCGCGTACCGGCGGAAGGAGAGCTGGGTGAGCAGCAGCGGCAGCGAGAACACGGGCACCGCCCACAGCCCGACGACGGCCACCGCGAGCGCCATCACGGCCCCGGTCGCGCACACCGCGGTCCCGATCCCGAGCAGCGCCCGCAGTTCGTCCCGCAGCAACGGGCCGAACGGCCACCGGGTGCGGGAGTGGGCCAGCACGGCGGCGAGCACGGCGTCGCACAGCGCGGTGAGGGAGAGCAGCGCCACCAGCAACAGGGCGTACGCGGGACCGCCCCACTCCCGGAACGCTCCCTGGCCGCACAGGGGTTGGAAGCACACGGCGGCGAATCCGACGGTGAGCACCCGCCGGGCCAGATGGTCGAGGGCCGGGCCCCGCCCGCGTGCAATGTGCGGCACGCTGCCGAGGAGGGCGGCGGCGAGCACGACGGCGACGACCTGGAAGACACCGTGCCGCGTCGGCTGTCCGGCGTCCGCCCCGAGCAGGGCGTACGACAGCGCCCCCGCGGCGGCGAGCGGCGCGGCCTCCCTGGCCCGGGCGCCGGTCCACCCGGTGAGCTCACCGACGGTGACCAGCACGCCGAAGGCGAGGGCGACCCCGCGTTCGTCGAGGCCGCTCCAGAGGGTGACGGCGAGGGAGAGGGTGGCGAGGAGGCCGGCGGCGGCGTGTACGAGGGTGAGCGGCGACAGGAGCCGGTGCGGGTTCACAGGCGCGCCTCCGGCTGACTGGAGGCCGCCGGGCGGGGAGGCGGCGGGTGGGCCTCGTCGGCGGTCACGGCCGGGTGCCAGCCGTGTCTGGCCACCGCCCGGACGAAGGCCTCCACCATCAGCGGGTCGAACTGCGTACCCGCGCACCGCTGGAGCTCCTCCAGGGCCACCTGCACGGGCCGGGCCCGCCGGTAGCACCGGGTGGACGTCATCGCGTCGAACGCGTCGGCGACGGCCACCACCCGTGCGGACTCCGGGATCTGACCGCCCGTCAGCCCGTACGGATAGCCGCTGCCGTCCAGCCGCTCGTGGTGGTGCAGGACGGCCGCCCGGGCCTCTCCGAGGAAGGAGATCCCGCGCACCATCTCGTGCCCGTATTCGGGATGCAGCTCGATCACCCGCCGTTCCTCGGCGGTCAGCGGCCCGTCCTTGCGCAGCAGCCGGGTGGGCACGCCCAGCTTGCCCACGTCGTGCAGGATCCCGGCGAACCGCAGCATCTCGACGCGCTCGTCCGGCATCCCCAGTTCCCGCGCGATCATCATCGAGGCCTGTCCGACCCGCTCGCTGTGTCCGCGGGTGTACCCGTCCTTGATGTCGACGGCCTGCACGAGCGCCCGGATGGTCGCCTGGTGGGCGGCGCGCTCCCGGTGGTACTGGGCGAACACCCACCAGGACACACACATCGGCAGCAGCACGAGCAGCGCGGCGACCGGACCGTAAGGACTGCGCCACAGCACGGCCATCATCAGCCCGGCCAGCCCGTGCACGGCGACCGGGGCGAGGGAGCGCAGGAAGAGCCCGCGCCAGGCCCGCCGTACGGGAACGCGCTCGGCGAGGGTCAGGATCCCCCCGTCCAGCACGCTCAGCGCCAGGCAGAACGCCAGCACCGCGGCTCCGGCCGGGGCGAGCGCGTACGGGAAGTCGGAGTCGGCGACGGTGTCCTGCCCGCCCAGCGCACCGTGCACCCGCGCGGCCGCCCACACGCCGACGACGAGCTGCGCCGCCCGCCACACCCGCCGCAGCCACCGCGGCCGCTGCTCGACCGGGGACAGCAACGCCCCCGGCAGCGCGACCAGCGCGGCGGCCGACGGGGGGAGCAGAAAGGCCCCGGCGAGAAGGACGGGGTAGAAGGTGCCGGCGAACCGCCATCGGGCGGCGGCCTGCTCGCAGCCGGCGTACAGCCCGGCCAGCAGCAGCACCGCCCACCAGGGCGTCCGCACGCTCGGCTGCGGGGACAGGCAGAGCAGTGCGAGGACGACGACGCAGGCGACGTACGCACGGGCCCGTGCCGGTACCGCCTCCATCACGCCCCTCCCCGGCCGTGCCTGCTCAGGGTCCGGAGCCTAGGACGGCAGGAGGGGGAAGCGCGGGCTTATGACCGGCGGGTTAGCACGTTCGAGTGACGGCAGCCCGCCGCCCGTGTCCGGTCGGGAGTTCAGGACTCCTGCGGAGCGGCGGTCACGTCGTGATCGGGAACGGTCTGCCCGGAGCGGATCAGGTCGAGCCGTCCCAGCACCTTGGAGCGCAGGTCGCTCGGCACGTCGTCATGCCCGCAGCACCGCTTGACCAGCTTCTTCACGGCCTCCTCGAGGCCGTACTTCTCCAGGCAGGGCGAGCACTCCGTGAAGTGCTGCTTGAACTTGTCGCGATCGACATCCGGCATCTCACTGTCGAGAAACTCGTACAGATGATCGAGTACCTCACTGCAGTCCGTCTCGTGCGGCTCTCCGCAGCTCATGAGCCCGAACCTTTCGCTTCGTTCGACTCTCCGGCACCGGCCGGAACCAGCCCGCGCTCACGGGCGTAGTCCTCCAACATGCCGCGCAGTTGCCGACGGCCCCGGTGCAGCCGGGACATCACCGTACCGATGGGTGTCCCCATGATGTCCGCGATCTCCTTGTACGCAAAGCCCTCTACGTCGGCGAGATAGACGGCGATGCGGAATTCCTCGGGGATCGCCTGAAGTGCTTCCTTCACGTCCGAGTCGGGCAGGTGGTCGAGCGCCTGTGCCTCCGCGGAGCGCAGACCGGTCGACATGTGCGACTCGGCACGGGCCAGCTGCCAGTCCTCGATCTCCTCGGCCGCGGAGCGCTGGGGCTCGCGCTGCTTCTTGCGGTAGGAGTTGATGAAGGTGTTGGTGAGGATCCGGTACAGCCATGCCTTGAGGTTGGTGCCCTCACGGAACTGGTGGAAGGACGCGTACGCCTTGGCGTACGTCTCCTGCACCAGGTCCTCGGCGTCGGCCGGGTTGCGCGTCATGCGCAGCGCGGCCGAGTACATCTGGTCGAGGAACTCGAGGGCGTCCCGCTCGAAGCGCGCGGTGCGCTCGGCTGTGGACTCCGCACTCGTGCCCCGGCCCTCGGGCTGCTCCGCCTGGCCGTGTTCGGTCCCTGCGTCGGTACCGGTGACCGGACCCACCTCCTCAAGATTCCGGACGGGACCGAGACCGGTCTCGCCAGAATCGGAGGATAGACGACGATCCGGTCCGCCCGCCGCCCGAATAGGGGCGGCCTTCGCCGCGTGCAGCACGGTCCAGTCCAAGTCGGCGCGGCTTGTGCGACTCGGGCAGTAGGTCGAACCCATGCGGCAGACTTCCTCTCCACGACGGTGGGCGCTGGGGTTTCAGCACTTCTGTCCGCCTCAACAGAGGGCTCGTCCGCAACATTCCCGGGCCGTCACCCCAGTGACCCGGCCCACTCCACGACCGCGCCAGTGACGATCGCCACTGCCTTCTCCTGGCTGAGCTCCGCCTTCTTCGGTACGCCGAAGCCGTGATCGGCGTACGGCACCTCGACCAGGTCGTAGGCCCCCTCCGGGAACTCCTCCGGCCTGCCGAACGGGTCGTTCCCCCCTTGGACCACCAGGGTGGGCACCCCCGCCCCGAGCAGCTCCTGGGCGCGGGACTTCTCCGGCCTGCCCGGCGGGTGCAGCGGGAAACTCAGGGCGAGGACGGCGTGCGCGCCCAGCTCGGCGGCGGTACGGCAGGCCACCCGGGCGCCGGCGCTGCGCCCGCCGGAGATCACCGGGAGGCCGGGACGGGCGAGGGCGGGCCAGATGCCCCGCCACCCCACGTCGAGGGTCTTCGGCGCGGGCGCCACCTTCTTGCCCGCCACCCGCCAGGGCTGCTCGACGAGGGCCACGGTCACTCCGTGCTCCGGGAGGGTACGGGCGAGCGCCTGGAGGTCGCGGGCCCCGATGCCGCCACCGGCGCCGTGGCTGACGGCCAGGACCAGCCGTGCCTTCTTCGCCCGGTGCCAGGTGACGCGGGCGGTCCCGGCGTCCGTCTCGACGGGCTGGGCGGTCCCGGTAGTCCCGGCGATCTCGGTGGACTCAGCGGTCTCGGTGGACTCAGCGGTCTCGGTGATGTCTTTGCTCACGTCAGAAAAGTGTGCCCTCTTCGGGCCCCTCCAGCTCCTTCAGCAGTTCCGGCCCGTTGTTGCGGACGTTGCTGACCGCGGTGGTGACGGGGTACGCCCGCATCAGCCCGGGCGGCGGCGGGTCGAGCAGCTCGCGCAGGTCCTCGGGGTCCGTGCGGGCCGGGTCGAGCCAGGCGTCCCAGCGGTCGGGCGTGAGCATCAGCGGCATCCGGGGGTGGATGTCGGTCAGCGTGTACGGGCCCTCGGCGGGCGCCACGGCCAGCGGTGTCTTCTCCGCCTCGGTGGTGATCACGGAGCAGGTCACCCACCAGGCCTGCGGATGGTCGTCCGGCAGGGTCCTGTCCCGCCAGAACTCGTACAGCCCGGCCATCGCGAACACCGAGCCGTCGGCGGGGAGGACGAAGTAGGGCTGCTTGCGCGGCCGCTTCTTCTTCCCCTCGGTCTCCAGTTCCCGCTCCTGCTTGCCGGTGACCCACTCGTAGTAGCCGTCGGCGGGGATGACGCAGCGCCGGGCGGCGAAAGCCCGCCGGTACGACGGCTTCTCGTGCACCGTCTCCGCGCGCGCGTTGATCATCCGGGCGCCGCCCTCGGGGGTCTTCGCCCAGCTCGGCACCAGGCCCCACTTCAGCTTCCGCAGCTGCCGAACCGGCCTCGGCTCGTCCGCGTCCTTAAGAGGACGGTCGAGAACGGCGTAGACGTCCTTGGTCGGGGCCACGTTGTAGTCGGGTGCCAGGGTCTCCTCGGGATCCCACTTTTCGACCTCAAAGATTCCTGCGAGATCCTCGGCCCCACGACTGGCTGCATACCGTCCGCACATACGTGCCACACTGCCAGATTCGACGAGACACGGGAGCCACTGCCGCACATGCACACCACCGCATCGGAATCGCTCGCGTCCCTCTGGGACGAGATCTTCGGCAGCCAGCCCGACCCCGATCTGTGGGTGGTGCTCGCGACCCTCGTCGCCGCGGTCGCCGCGGTCGTCCCGCACGCCGTGTGGCGCGTCGCCCGCAACGCCATCACCATCGCCCACGAGGGCGGCCACGGCCTGATCGCGCTGCTCACCGGCCGCACCCTCACCGGCATACGGCTGCACTCCGACACCAGCGGACTGACCGTCAGCCGGGGCAAGCCGCACGGCATCGGCATGATCCTCACGGCCGCCGCCGGCTACACCGCTCCCCCGCTCCTCGGCCTCGGCGGCGCCGCCCTGCTCGCCACCGGCCACATCACGGCCCTGCTGTGGCTGGCCAGCGCCCTCCTGGTGGCGATGCTGCTGATGATCCGCAACGCCTACGGCGCCCTCACCGTGCTCCTCACCGGCGGCACGTTCGTGATCGTCTCCTGGCTGACGGGCCCCCAGGTCCAGGCGGCGTTCGCGTACGCGGTGGTCTGGTTCCTGCTGCTCGGCGGCGTGCGCCCGGCGTTCGAACTGCAGGCCAAGCGGTCGCGCGGCGGCGCGGGCGACTCGGACGCGGACCAGTTGTCCCGGCTGACCCATGTCCCGGCGGGGATGTGGCTGTTTCTGTTCCATGCGGTGAGCCTGTGCTCGCTGATAGGCGGGGGGCGCTGGCTGCTGGAGGTGTGACCAGCGTGTGACCAGCGCCCACGCGCGCGGGGCCGCGTCGACGGGCGGCTTCAGCCCGGGGAGCGACCAGCCACAACGCTCCCGCACCGGCGGCACCGCCTCCTTATAAAGTGGGACCCATGGCCCCGAACGACGTACACACCGCCCTCTGGCCCGCCCCGCACGCGAGCGGAGCCGTCGACGCGACGGTCCACGTGCCGGGGTCCAAGTCGGTCACCAACCGGGCACTCGTGCTCGCCGCGCTCGCGAGCGAACCCGGCTGGCTGCGCCGCCCCCTGCGCTCCCGCGACACCCTTCTGATGGCCGGCGCCCTGCGCACCATGGGCGTCGGCATCGAGGAGGGCGTCGGCCCCGACGGCACCGGTGAGACCTGGCGTGTGCTGCCGGCCGGCCTGTTCGGCCCGGCCACCGTCGACGTCGGCAACGCCGGCACGGTGATGCGTTTCCTGCCGCCGGTCGCGACGCTCGCCGACGGCCCCATCCGCTTCGACGGCGACCCTAGGTCGTACGAGCGTCCCCTGACCGGTGTGATCGAGGCCCTGCGCGTCCTCGGCGCCCGCATCGACGACGACGCTCGCGGCGCGCTGCCGCTGACGGTCCACGGCTCTGGCGCCCTGGACGGCGGTCTGGTGGAGATCGACGCGTCCTCGTCGTCCCAGTTCGTCAGCGCCCTGCTGCTGTCCGCCCCCCGCTTCAACCAGGGCGTCGAGGTCCGCCACACCGGCTCCACGCTGCCTTCCATGCCGCACATCCGGATGACCGTCGACATGCTGCGCGCGGTCGGCGCCCAGGTGGACAGCCCGGAGTCGGGCGGTGAGCCGAACGTCTGGCGGGTCACCCCGGGCGCCCTGCTCGGCCGGGACCTGACGATCGAGCCGGACCTGTCGAACGCCCAGCCGTTCCTGGCCGCGGCCCTGGTGACCGGCGGCAAGGTCCTCGTCCCGGACTGGCCGGCCCGCACCACCCAGCCCGGCGACAGGCTGCGCGAGATCTTCACCGAAATGGGCGGTTCCTGCGAACTGACCGAGTACGGCCTGGAGTTCACCGGTTCGGGTGCCATCCACGGCATCGACGTCGACCTGAGCGAGGTCGGCGAGCTGACCCCGGGCATCGCGGCGGTCGCCGCCCTCGCGGACTCCCCCTCCACCCTGCGGGGCGTGGCCCACCTCCGGCTGCACGAGACGGACCGGCTGGCCGCGCTCACCAAGGAGATCAACGAGCTCGGCGGTGACGTCACGGAGTCGGCCGACGGTCTGCACATCCGACCGCGCCCGCTGCACGGCGGGACCTTCCACACGTACGAGGATCACCGCATGGCGACGGCCGGCGCGATCATCGGCCTGGCGGTGAAGGGCGTACGGATCGAGAACGTGGCGACGACGGCGAAGACCCTCCCGGACTTCCCCGACCTGTGGACCGGGATGCTCGGGGCATAGGTCCGGAGATCACGACATGCGCCGCTACGGCAAGCACACCGACGAGGACGACATCCGCTCCCGCCCCAACCGCAAGGGCAACCGGCCCCGGACCCACATCCGGCCCAAGCACGAGGACGCGGTCGAGGGCATGGTCCTCACCGTCGACCGGGGTCGTCTGACCTGCCTCGTCGACGGCCGGATCGTCATGGCGATGAAGGCCCGCGAGCTCGGCCGCAAGGCCGCGGTGGTCGGTGACCGGGTGGGCATCGTCGGCGACCTGACCGGCACCAAGGACACCCTCGCGCGGATCGTCCGCATCGAGGAGCGCACCTCCGTCCTGCGGCGCACGGCGGACGACGACGATCCGTACGAGCGCGTGGTCGTCGCCAACGCCGACCAGCTGGCCATCGTGACCGCCCTGGCCGATCCGGAACCCCGTCCGCGGCTCATCGACCGCTGCCTGGTGGCGGCGTTCGACGGCGGCCTGGAACCGTTGCTGGTGATGACCAAGTCGGACCTGGCCCCACCCGACAAGCTCCTGGAGCTGTACGGCGACCTGGACATCCCGTACCTCGTCACCAGCCGCGGGGAACTGGAGAACGGGGACGCGGCGGACCGGGTGCGCGAGCAACTGGACGGCAGGATCACGGCGTTCGTCGGTCACTCGGGCGTCGGCAAGACGACTCTGGTGAACGCGCTGGTCCCCGAGGACCGCCGCCGTCTCACCGGCCATGTGAACGCGGTGACGGGCCGCGGCCGGCACACCACCACCTCGGCGCTGGCGCTGCCGCTGGCGGGCGACGGGGGCTGGGTGATCGACACCCCGGGCCTCAGGTCGTTCGGTCTGCACCACGTGGATCCGTCCCGGGTGATCCACGCCTTCCCCGACCTGGAGCCGGGCACCGAGGGCTGCCCGCGCGCGTGCAGCCACGACGAGCCTGACTGCGCGCTGGACCAGTGGGTGGCCGACGGCCACGCGGACCCGGCCCGCCTGTACTCACTGCGCCGACTGCTGTCCACGAGGGAACGCACGGAAGGCGACTGACCTCCGCGTTGTTTGTCTCCACCCAGGACCGGTAAGGGCATAATCGCACCGAGCCGGATCCAAGCCTGACCAGAGCCAGACAAAGCCAGACCAAAGGGTCCCAGGACGGGACACGTGGACGTACGGGAGGACAGCACATGGCGTGGCTGCTGGTCGTCGTGGCGGGGTTCCTGGAGACCGGTTTCGCCGTCTGCCTGAAGCTGTCGCACGGCTTCACGAGACTCTGGCCCACCATCGCGTTCTGCATATTCGCCCTCGGCAGCTTCGGCCTGCTGACCCTGTCCCTGAAGAAGCTCGACGTCGGGCCCGCGTACGCGGTGTGGACGGGCATCGGCGCGGCCGGCACGGCGATCTACGGCATGATCTTCCTCGGCGACCTCGTCTCGACCCTGAAGATCGTCTCGATCAGCCTGGTGATCATCGGTGTGATCGGACTCCAGCTGTCGGGATCGTCGCACTGAGGGCGCGTCAGTCGCGCTGAGAACCACCCGGCGCCGACCGCGCCGACACCCGTCACGGCGTCAACTGGCGCGGCAGCGCGCTCCGTACGAGATCCGCCACGCCCCCCTCGCCCGGCGGGGCCGCCACGCACGACAGTGCGAGCCGGACGACGAGTTCGCAGGAGCGGGCCAGTTCGGCGGTCTCCGGTTTGGGCGTGCCGGGTCCGGAGAGGACGGTGACGGCCCGGTCCCGGACCAGCGCCACGAAGTCACCGGGGGACGGCAGCGGCCCATCCGCCCGGCGCTGCGCCGGCACCGCCGAGGAGGACGGCACGGCCGTCAGCGTCGGCGAGGGCAGCCGTTCGCTCCAGCAGCCGGTGAGCATGGCCCGTACCAGGGCGTTCTCGCGGGCGGTGGAGGCGGTCCACTCGGCGGTCGCGGTCAGCCGCTCCCGGGCGTCGCCGTGGGTGGTCAGCGCCCGCTCGATTCCGGTGAGATACCCGTCCGCCTCCCTGCGCACGAGCGCTCGGGCCAGCCCTTCCTTGCTGCCGAATTCGTTGTACAGCGTCTGCCGGGACACTCCGGCCGCCGCGGCCACGTCCACCATCCGCACGGCGGACCACGGCCGGCGCGCCAGCGCCTTGTAAGCGGCGTCCAGCAGGGATTCCCGCGCTGCAGGCATCATCGCCTCCCGGGGCGATCGGCTCTGCGCACAGATTTGACGCGCACAGAGTCACTGTCAAGGGTTCGCGAAGGCACGCGGGGGCGCTCGGCCGGCCGAGGTGAGCTCCACGGCGGGAACCGCGGCGAGTACCGCCACGGGCGCCCCCGCCGGCAAGGCCCCCTGTAGCCGGTACCCACCACGGCAGATACCGTTCCCTACATGCCGGACTACCTCGATGACCTCCGCTTCGCCCATGTCCTCGCGGACGCGGCGGACGCGGCCACCATGGGCCGCTTCAAGGCTCTCGACCTCAAGGTGGAGACGAAGCCGGACATGACTCCGGTCAGCGAAGCGGACAAGGCCGCGGAAGAACTCATCCGCGGCCAGCTCCAACGTGCCCGCCCCCGGGACGCGGTCCTCGGCGAGGAGTACGGCATCGAGGGCACCGGTCCGCGCCGCTGGGTCATCGACCCGATCGACGGCACGAAGAACTACGTACGCGGCGTACCGGTCTGGGCGACCCTCATCTCCCTGATGGAGGCGGGTGAGACGGGCTTCCAGCCGGTCGTCGGCGTCGTCTCCGCCCCCGCCCTCGGCCGCCGCTGGTGGGCCGCGCAGGGCCACGGCGCCTTCTCCGGCCGCAGTCTCTCCTCGGCGTCCCGGCTGCACGTCTCCCGGGTGTCGAAGCTCTCCGACGCCTCCTTCGCGTACTCCTCGCTGACCGGCTGGGAGGACCAGGGGCGCCTGGGCGGTTTCCTGGACCTGACCCGCGAGGTGTGGCGCACGCGCGCGTACGGCGACTTCTGGCCCTACATGATGGTCGCCGAGGGCTCGGTGGACCTGTGCGCCGAACCCGAGCTCTCCCTCTGGGACATGGCCGCGAACGCGATCATCGTGACGGAGGCCGGCGGCACCTTCACCGGCCTCGACGGCCGCCCGGGCCCGCACAGCGGCAACGCGGCCGCGTCGAACGGCCTGCTGCACGACGAGTTCCTCGGGTATCTCAACGAGCGCACCTGAGAAGCACAGATGAGCGCGTGCGCCCTCAATTGGCTGCGCACGCCCTCTTGTTGACCTCCGCTTTACCTGCCACTCTGAGGACACCCCCCATTTGTGAATTTGTGAATCACCGAACTATCGCGGTGATTCCCAGGAGGTGACTCACAGCCATGCTCGTCCGCGACGCCATGAGCACGGTGGTCCTCACCATCGGCCCCACCCACACCCTCCGCCAAGCGGCCGCCCTGATGTCCGCGCGCCGCGTCGGCGCCGCGATCATCCACGACCCGGACGCCGGCGGCATCGGCATCCTCACCGAACGCGACATCCTCAACTCCGTGGGCCTCGGACAGAGCCCCGACACGGAGCCCGTCCACGCCCACACCACCACCGACGTCGTCTTCGCCGCCCCGGCCTGGACCCTGGAGGAGGCTGCCCGCGCCATGGCACACGGCGGATTCCGTCACCTGATCGTCCTCGACCGCGAGCCCGTCGGCATCGTCTCCGTCCGCGACATCATCCGCTGCTGGGCCCCCGCGCGACAGCAGGCCCTGGCCATGGCAAGCCCGGTCTCACATTAGACAATATCCAAGTCTAATCAAGATCCAAAGTCACACCTGTTCGGGACCTGGTCCTACTTGCTGTTAGGCTGGTACGCATGAGCGACCTTCTGGAACGGCTGCGCGGACGCGGATGGCGGATGACCGCGCAGCGGCGCGTCGTGGCCGAGGTCCTCGAAGGCGAACACGTCCACCTGACGGCCGACGAGGTCCACGCCAGGGCTGTCGCCAAGCTGCCCGAGATCTCCCGGGCGACCGTCTACAACACGCTGGGCGAGCTGGTCTCCCTCGGCGAGGTGCTCGAGGTCGCCACCGACAAGCGCGCCAAGCGGTACGACCCGAACGCGCACCAGCCGCACCACCACCTGGTCTGCGCCCGGTGCGGCGCCATCAGGGACGTGCACCCCACCGGCAACCCGCTGGCCGACCTCCCCGACACCGAGCGCTTCGGCTTCACCGTCTCGGACGTCGAGGTGACGTACCGGGGCGTGTGCCCGAACTGCGCGGCGGCGTAGCACTTCCCCGCTTCGACGAAGGGCCCCGGCACCGATGAGTGCCGGGGCCCTTCGTTCTGCCCGCGGGCTGACGGATGTCGCACTGCCCGCGAGCTACGGGGCCTGGTGCCGTCCGGGGTTGGTGCCGTCCGGGGTTGGTGCCGTCCGGGGTTGGTGCCGTCCGGGGTTGGTGCCGTCCGGGGTTGGCGCTGTCCGGGGTTGAGGCCGCCCGGGGTTGGTGCCGTCCGGCCTTTGTACTGTCCGCGGGCTTCCTGAATCTGACGGGTCGTCATATCGTCGTGCGGCACCCCCACCCCGTACCGAACTCCGCAAGGAGCAACCGTGGGAGATCCGCACCCAAAACTCCACGCCACCGAACTGACCCGCACCTTCGGCCGCGCGCCCCGGGCCGTCGAGGCCCTGGGCCCGGTCGGCCTCACCGTCGCCCCCGGCGAGTTCGTCTGCCTGGTGGGCCCATCCGGCTGCGGCAAGTCCACTCTCCTGCGCATCGCCGCGGGCCTGCTCCGCCCGAGTACCGGCCGCCTGGAGATCCGTACCACCAGTCCCCGCCCCGCGGCCATGATCTTCCAGGACTACGGCATCTACGACTGGAAGACGGTCCGCGCCAACGTCCGTTTCGGCCTGGACATCCAGCGCGTCCCGCGCCGCGAGGCGAACGCCCGGGCCGACGCCTGGCTGGCTCGTATGGGCCTCGCCGACTTCGCGCAGGCCTACCCGGCGACCCTCTCCGGCGGTATGCGCCAGCGTGTGGCGATCGCCCGCGCGCTCGCCGTCGAACCCGAACTCCTCCTCATGGATGAGCCGTTCGCCGCCCTGGACGCCCAACTCCGCATGATCCTGCAGGAAGAGCTGCTGGAGCTGACGCAGACCACCCGCACCACCACCCTCTTCGTCACCCACAGCCTGGAAGAGGCGATCGTGCTCGGCGACCGGGTGCTGGTGATGTCCGCCCGCCCGGGCCGGATCATCGCCGAACAGCGCCCCCCGTTCCCGCGCCCGCGCACCGGCGACATCCGCTCCACGCCGGAGTTCACGACCCTCAAGAGCGAGTTGTGGGCCCTCCTGCGGAAGGAGGCGGTGCCGGCATGACGACGGTCACCAAGCCCTCCGCCGAATCCCTCCTGGTCCGCCGCCCCGGCCCCCAGGAACTCCACCCCGTACGCACCCACCGCCGCCGACGCGCCCTGGAACTGGCGCTCGCCGCGGCCGTACCCCTCCTGCTGGTCCTCCTGTGGCAACTGGCCGCCTCACAGGCCTGGATCGACGACCGCGTCTACCCGGCCCCGTCCACGATCCTGGCCGACGGCTGGGACCGGGCGGCGGCCGGCGACCTGTGGCCGGACGTGTGGGCGACCCTGAAACGGGTGCTGGCGGGCTATGCCGTGGGCACCGCGGCGGGGTACGTCCTCGGCCTCCTGATGGGCTCCCTCCCGCTGGTCCGGGCCGCCCTCGAACCACTCCTGGACGCCCTGTACGTCGTACCGAAACTGGCCCTGCTCCCGATCTTCCTCAACATGTTCGGCCTGGGTGAGGGCCCCCAGGTGGCCCTGGTGGCGGCGACGGTCTTCTTCTTCGTCTGGATCTCGACCATGTCGGCCGTGATCACCGTCCCGGTCGGCCACCACGACGCGGGCCGGGTCTTCGGCGCCTCGCCGTGGCAGATGTTCCGCCACGTCCTGCTGCCGGCCTCGCTGCCGCAGGTCCTGGTCGGCGCGCGGATAGCGGCGGGCGTGGCGGTGCTGGTGATCGTCGCCTCGGAACAGATAGCGGCGACGAACGGCCTGGGCCACCTGATCTTCGACTCGCGCGCGCTCTTCCAGAACGACGTGATGTTCGTCGGCATCGTCTGTGTGGCCGTCCTGGGCGTGCTCTTCTCCGAACTCATCCGCCTGGTGGGCCGGTTGCTCACCCCGTGGGCACCGAGGGACCGAGGAAGGGGGCAGTCATGACGGGGGCAGTCCCGGCGGGAGCAGTCACGACGAGGGCCGTCAGGGGCCGATCCGGGTTCGTGTACGGCGCCGTGGTCGCCGTCGGCGTCCTGCTGGCGTCGGCGGCCTGTTCGTCACCGTCGTCGGGGAACTCGGAACCGAGGGCGGACCTGGGGACACGCGCGATCCGCCCGGTGGAGGGCTGCGGCACCCCCTCCTGGACGGACCCGGCGGACCTCGCGCCCACCCGCACCCCGGCCCGCTGCCGCCCCGGGGCCCCCGCGCCACGCCCCGTGTCGCAGACCCGGAAACTGACGATCGCGACGGGGACCCTGAGCGCCGAGTACGTGGCCCCCCTCCAGGTCGCCCTCGACAAGGGCGAGTTCAAGAAGGAGGGCCTGGACGTCACCCTGAAGGTCCTGCCGACCCCGGACGCCCTCCCCCTGCTGGCCAAGGGAGACCTGGACGCGCTGTGGGCAGCTCCGGAGGCGGCCGTCATGAACGGCGTACGGGGCGGCTTCGACATCAGATGGGTGGCGGGGAACTTCTCCCCCGACCCGAGGTCGAGAAGCGGCCTGTGGGTACGGCTGAAGAAGGGCGAGAGCGCGGACCGGGTGGCGATGGCGGGCCGGAAGATGGGCACCATGATCGGCAAGGGCTCGGTGATCGCGTACCCCATGGAGAAGGCGCTGCGCAAGCACGGCGGAGGCCTCGACAAGATCCAGTACCAGCAACTGGGTTCGGCCGACGTCCTCACGGCCCTGCAGAACGCGGGAGTCGACTCGGCCTGGCTCCTCGACCCGGTCTGGCGCCGCGTCGCCGACCGGCCCGACTACGCCTTCCTCGGCGGCCAGCCCCTCGGCGAGCCTCTGGGCGGCATGCTGTACGGCCCGAGGCTGCTGGACGACGACGTGGACGCGGGGGTGGCGCTGCTGCGGGCGTACATCCGCACGATCAACACGTACTTCGCAGCGGACTACAAAAAGAACGCGGAGTTCGTCACATACCTGGCGAAGCTGCTGGGGACGGACGAGGCGATCCTCCGCTCCACCCCGTCCCTCCACATGGACTGGGAGATCCGCGCCGGCACGACGGACCGCCTGCAGTCGGCATACCGCGCCCAGGGCGTGACACAGGGCGACGCACTCCCGGAACGGGACACGGTGAACAGATCCCTGTACGAGGGATTCCGGCCCTCGGCCTTCAGTAGCGGGGACAGGATTTGAACCTGCGACCTCTGGGTTATGAGCCCAGCGAGCTACCGAGCTGCTCCACCCCGCGTCGATGAATGCAACGTTACGTCAAGGACGCGCACAGAGGCAAATCACTACACGCCCGAGCCATCAACGCAGGTCAGAGAGCTATCTCTCGCACCACCGATCCACACCACCCGACCCGCCCCACGTTCGAGGACGAGACCGCCCAGACCCGAAGGGTCCGGCCAAAGCCCTGGGAAGGGTGCAGGGGCGCACGCCCGCCCTGGCCAAGGGGGTGGAGCCCCGGGCCCGGGGACCAAGGGACAGAGCCTCGGGACGCCGTCGGCCGGAGCCAAAAAGGCGGGACCCAGGAAGGGACGCGGGGAACGCAGCCCGGCGGAAGCCGGAGCGGGGCCCATGTGCAGGGGTGCAGGGGTGCAGGGGTGCAGCCCCGCCCGGGTGCAGGGGTGCAGGGGACGCAGCCCCCGCCCGGGTCCAGGGGCGCGGCCCCCAGGCGGGGTCGAAGGGGCGGAGCCCCTGGGATGGGACGGGTAGGGGCGGCGGGAGCGAGAACAGCACGCCGGCAACCGCACCCCGCACCCTTCGACAGCACAGGCCGCCCCCACCCCGCTCAGCGCAGCGTCACGCCGACAGCTCCTGCCGCAACGCATCCCGCAACCGAGCCGCCCGCTCCGCGACCTCTTCCGGTCCGAGCGACACGGCCCGGTCCGCCCACCGCTGCCCCTCCGCGAGCTCACCACGACGGGCGTAGACGAGGGCAAGTCGCAACGCCGCCCGCCCGTGCCCCGCGTCAGCCGCCCGGGTCCACCACACGGCCGCCTCCGGCTCGCTCCCCTCCCGGGCCAGCAGCAGCCCCAGATTGAAGGCCCCGTTCCGGGACCCGGCCTCGGCCGCCTCCCGGTACCACCGAGCCGCCTCGACCACGTCCCCCCGGGCCGCCGCCAGCATCCCGACCCGCACCTGCGCGCGCCGGTGCCCCTGGGACGCCGCCCGCTCGTACCACTCCTCGCACTCGCTCTTCTCGTGCACCGACTCGCCCAGCTCGTGCGCGGGCTCCGGCGGCCGCCGCGCGTCCAGCACGGTGGCCAACCGGTACGCGGCCTCAGCGCTCCCCCGCCCCGCCGCACACCGCAGATGCCGCTCGGCCTCCGGCTCGTCCCCGTCCCGCAGCCGCGCGATCCCGACCTGCAACGCCGCCTCGGTGTGCCCGGCGGCCGCCGCCCGCTCGTACCACCGCAGCGCGGCCGCCTCCTCACCCCGTCCGGCGAACAGGATCCCCAGGTTGAACGCGGCGTCCACGCTTCCGGCCTCGGCGGCCTTGGAGAACCACGGCTCGGCCCCGGCGGTGTCCCCGCCCTGCAGCAGCAGGATCGCCAGCGCGTTCGCCGCCTCACGGTGCCCGGCGTAGGCCGCCCGCCGATACCACTGCTCGGCCTGCGCGGTCCGCCCCTGCTCGGCACAGAGCAGCCCGAGGTTGTACGCCCCGTTGTCGTCGCCGGCGTCCATCGCGGCCCGGTACCACCGCTCGGCGGTCTGCGGCTCGCCCCGCTCGGCGTGCAGCGCGCCCAGTGCGTTCGCCGCGTTGCCGTCGCCGTCCTGCGCGGCCCGCAGCCACCACACGGCCGCGCTCTCCGTGTCGCCCGCGTCCCGTAGCAGGAACCCGAGCGCGCAGGCGGCCCGCGCCTCGCCGTCCTTGGCTGACGTCAGGTACCAGCGCCCGGCCTCCTTGAGCTCACCGCGCTTCTCCAGGATCGCCCCGAGGTGCAGCGCGGCCCGCCGGTGCCCGCGCGCGGCAGCCTGCTTGTACCACTGCTCGGCCTCGTCCGTGGCGGCGACACCGTCATCGGCCCCGGCGGCCCCGGCCTCCCCTTCGCCTCCCTCATGCCCCTCACGCCGCTCATGCCCTTCATGCGGGGATCTGCGGTCCAGCGCGCGTGCCAGCCGGTACGCGGCCTCCCGGTGCCCCCGCTCGGCCGCAGCCCGCATCCACCGCTCGGTCCCGGCATCCCCCCTGTGCTCCAGCAGGTCGGCGAGCGCGTACGCGCCCAGCGCGTGTCCCTGCTCGGCGGACTGGCGCAGCCAGTACTCCGCGGCGGGCTCGTCACCCCGCTCACGGTGGTGCCGGCCCAGCGCGTGCGCGGCCGCGGCGGATCCGGCGACGGCGGCGATCCGCCACCATCCCGCGGCCTCGTCGGCGTACCCGCGCTGATGGAGAAGGACTCCCAGGTTGTTGGCGGCGGCCCGGTCACCGGCCGCGGTGGCGGCACGCAGATGGGGTTCGGCTCCGTCGAGATCCCCGCGGCGCAGCAGCATGGCCCCGAGGACGCTCATCGCCTCGACGTCGCCCGCTTCGGCGGCGAGTCTGCGGCGAAGCTCCTCGACGGCATCCTCAGCCACCTCCCCGGCCTGGTCGGGCCCGGAAGGTTGCACAAAACGCCCTGTCTCGAACAGAGTTGCCTTGTCCCCCATAACGTCCATCGTCGCACCACCTGCAACCTGGGTACACCTGGTATACCGCAGCCATTGAGGTCACTACAGCGTTTTGTCGACATGCCCACAGAGAGACAAGTCAAACACACACTCAGCCAACTCCCCGCGGCGGCACGGCCGTCCCTCGGTCGGCACATTCGTTCGCACACCACAAAGGCCCGGATCCTTGTCAGGATCCGGGCCTTCACTGGCGAACGACTGACGTCGTCGATTTCAGTAGCGGGGACAGGATTTGAACCTGCGACCTCTGGGTTATGAGCCCAGCGAGCTACCGAGCTGCTCCACCCCGCGCCGTTGTTCTGCAACCGTATCACGGCGCGGGGGGCTTCTGATCAACCTTGTGATCAGCCGCTGGAGGCAGCCTCGTGATCAGCCACTGGGACTGCCGGACGGACTGGGACTCCCCGACGGACTACCGGTCGGCTTCGGGCTGCTGCTCGGCTTGCCGCCACTGCCGCTGCCCTTGCGGGACTCGGTCTGGGCCTGTTCGGCCCGCGTCAGCGCCGCCTCCAGGTCCTTCTGAGCCTTGCCGTACGCCTCCCAGTCGATCGGCTGCTTGCTCAGCGCCTTCTGGCCGGCGTCGAAGGCCTCCTGAGCCTCGTTCAACGCCTCCTGGACAGTGGGGTTGGTGGACGTCGGCGGCGGTTTGGTCGTGTCGCCCTGGTCCGGTGGCGGGGTCGTCGAAACGTCCGCTCCGAAGACCTTGTTGAGGGCCGTGCCCAGGGTGTCCTCGAAGGCGGTGTTGCCGCCGTAGGTCACCAACAACTTCCGCAGCAGTGGGTACTTCAGGCCCCCACCCCGGACGTAGACCGGTTCCACGTACAGGAATTCGCCGTCGAGAGGCACTGCCAGCAGGTTGCCGTACTCCACGGTGGAGTCACCGCGGTTGAGCAGGCTGATGGTCTCGGCGATGTCCGGTTTGGAGTTGAACTGGCTCTGCACCTGTTTGGGCCCGTTGACGGCGGTGTTCGTCGGCAGTTTCAGGATTCTGATCTTGCCGTAGTCGCTGGTGCCCGCCTCCGCGTCGACGGACATGAACGCACTGAGGTTGTCCCGGCCGTTGGGCGTGAACGTCGTCGTCAGCGAGAACGCCTGCGAGGACTGGTCCGGCATCTTCATGCTCAGGTAGTACGGCGGCACCGCGTTGCCCGACTTGTTGGTCGGGTCGTCCGGCACCTGCCACACCTCGCTGCCGCTGAGGAACGTCTGCGCGTCCTCCACGTGGTAGCGGCTGAGCAGTTCGCGCTGGACCTTGAACAGGTCCTGCGGGTACCGCAGATGGTCCATCAGCGCCTGGGAGATGTCCCCCTTGGGCTCGACCGTGCCCGGGAAGGCCTTCATCCAGGTCTTCAGGACCGGGTCCTGGGTGTCCCACTGGTAGAGCTTGACCTGACCGGTGTACGCGTCGACGGTCGCCTTCACCGAGTTGCGGATGTAGTTGACCTGGTTCTGCTGGGCCACCACCGCGCGCGAGTTGTTGGTCGCGGTCAGCGAGTCGGCCGTCGTGTCACCCAGCGTCGTCCGCGAGGCGTACGGGTATCCGTTGGTCGTCGTGTACGCGTCGACGATCCACTGGATCTTGCCGCTCACCACCGCCGGATAGGCGTCGCCGTCGATGGTCAGCCAGGGGGCGACCGCCTCGACGCGCTCCTTCGGGGTGCGGTTGTACAGGATCCGCGAACCCTCGCCGATGGCACCGGAGTAGAGGATCTGCGGCTCGTTGAACGCCACCGCGTACGCGGCCCGGTTGATCGGGTTGGAGAGGTTGACCCCGCTCTTGCCGGTGTAGCTGAAGGTCTTCTCGCCGTTGTCGTCGGAGTAGTCGATCTCCTTCTGGGGACCGCCGACGATCGAGTACGTGTTGGTCTTCTCGCCGTAGTAGACGCGCTGCTGGTACGTCTTGAGCTCGCCCTTGGACGGCAGGTCGGACTCGGTGAAGACCGGCCGGCCCTGGGAGTCCGCCTCGGTGCCCTTGGCGGCGACCGCGCCGTATCCGTGGGTGTAGCGGAAGTGGTCGTTGATCCAGTTGTTCTTGGGGATGCCGTTGAGGTTCAGCTCCCGCAGACCGATGACCGTGTCCTGGTCGTTGCCGTCCTTGGTGCTGTAGCGGTCGACGTCCAGGTTGGTCGGGAAGGCGTAGTAGTTCCGCATCTGCTGGAGCTGCTGGAACGTCGGCGAGACGATGTTCGGGTCCATGATGCGGATGCTGGCCGCGTCGGTGGCGTCGTCGCGCAGCTTGGTCTTCTCCGTGGTGGACTTGCCTTCGTACTCGCTGACCTGGGCGTCGTCGATGCCGTACGCCTCACGCGTCGCCTTGAGGTTCTTCGCGACGTACGGCGCTTCCTTGGCCTGCTCGTTCGGCTGGACCTGGAACTTCTGGACGATCGCCGGGTACAGGCCGCCGATGAGGATCGCGGACAGCACCATCAGGCCGAAGCCGATGACGGGCAGCTGCCAGGTGCGCCGCCACAGGGTCGCGAAGAACAGCAGCGCGCAGATGACCGCGATGCAGAACAGGATCGTCTTGGCCGGCAGATACGCGTTGGCGTCGACGTACCTGAGGCCCGTCCAGTTGTCGGTGGCCTTGAAGTCGCTTGACTTCACCGCGAGTCCGTACCGGTCGAGCCAGTAGGCGACCGCCTTGAGGGCGACGAAGACGCCCAGCAGCACCGACAGGTGCCCGGTCGCGGCGGCCGTGGCGCGCGCGCCCGGGGAGGTGACCCTGAGGCCGCCGTACAGGTAGTGGGTGAGCGCGGCGGCGATCACGGAGAGGATCGTGGCGGCGAAGCCGAAGCCGAGCAGGAACCGGTACCAGGGCAGGTCGAAGGTGTAGAAGGAGATGTCGAGGTGGAACTGCGGGTCCTTCTGGTGGAAGGGCACGCCGTTGACCCACATCAGCCACGTACGCCACTGGCTGGAGGCGGAGGCACCCGCGATCAGGCCCACCAGGGAGGTGATCCCGAGCAGCAGCCACTTCTTGTACGGTGCGATGCCCATCCGGTAGCGGTCGAGGCTCTGCTGCTCCATGGACATGGCGCTCAGCGGCGGACGCAGACGGTGGGCGAGCCAGATGTTGAAACCGACCGCGAGGGCCATCAGCAGACCGAAGACGAAGAACAGTCCGATCTTGGTCCACAGCGTCGTCGTGAACACGGACGAGTAGTTCACCGACCGGTACCAGAGCCAGTCCGTCCAGAATCCCGCGAACATGGTGAACGCCATGCCGAGCACGGCAAGGACGCCCAGTGTCATGAGCAGGGTCCGGACGCGCCGGGACGGGCGGCCCACTCTGATCCGTGGCCCCGTCGGGCCTCCGCCGCGGTCCGGCATCTGGAAAGCCAAGGTGCGCACCTCGAAGTTCGCTGTTGGTCCGTCAGGCCCGCGTCATCACGGGCCGTCCATGGGCCACGTGATCGTAGGCCCTCATCTATGCAACTTACTCACGCTTTACTCGGTTCCCGATTCGGGTAGGGAACCAGGCAGGATTGTGACCATGTCCAACACTCCCATGGCGGCGAGCCCGCTGACCCGGGCGGTCCTCGAGATCGACGAGTACGCCTCCGGCCTCGGCTGGGACCAGCCCGCCCGCCTCTTCGCCCTCGTAGACACCGCACGGCTACGGGTCCAGGAACCCGCCCTCGCGGCCCAGCTCGGCCTCCAGGCGGAGCAGGAGACCACCGGCCTCACCCCGATCGAGCAGGACGAGGTGCCGACGGGCAAGCCGCTCGACGAGTTCCTCGGCACCATCGCCTGGCCCGACGCGGTGGCCGGCTGCGCGCTCACCGTGGAGCGCCTGATGCTGCCGCCGTCCGCGGAGGCGACCGTTCCCGACGGTCTGAGCGAGAAGAAGCTCGCCCAGTGGGTGGCCGAGCACCCGGACCGCCAGGAGGTGCGGATGACGGTCGCGGTGCTGCGCGACGGCGCCCGCGAGTCGGCCCTGCGGCTGCGCGAGAAGGACTCCCCGACGGAGGTCCTCACGGGTTCCGACCTGGTTCCCGGCCTCACGGAGGCGCTGGCGGCGACCTTCGAGGAGTAGCCCTGGGGTCTGGGACCCTGGGGTCTGGGACCCGGGGTCTGGGCCCTTGGGGTCTGAGCCTGCGCCCTGGGGGCCTGGAGGGCTACTTCGTCGTGCACTTCGGCAGGTCGGCGGTGTCGCCGCTGCGGATGTCCTTCAGGGCGCCCAGCGCGTCGTCGATGGTGTTCACCTTGACGAGCGTGAGCCCGCTGGGGGGATCACTCGCGGCGGCCGCGCAGTTCTCGGCGGGGGTGAGGAAGTACTGGGCGCCCTTGTCGCGCGCGCCGACGGTCTTCATCTCGATGCCGCCGATCGGGCCGACCTTGCCGTTGTCGTCGATGGTGCCGGTGCCGGCGACGAACTTGCCCCCGGTGAGGCTGCCCGGGGTGAGCTTGTCGTAGATGCCGAGGGCGAACATCAGGCCGGCACTCGGCCCGCCGACGTCGGCGAGCTTGATGTCGATGGTGAACGGGAACGTGTGGTCGGTCCCGGCGGAGATCCCGACGATGGCGCGCTTCTCACCGCTGTCGTCGGAGGTCGCGGTCGTGATGGTCACGTCCTGCGTCTTCGTCGCCGTCCTGTTCGCCTTCTCGGCGGCGGCCTGCTCCTTGGCCGGCACGATCGTGAACACGACCTTCTGCCCCGGCTTGTGCTTGGTCACCAGCTTCGCGACGTCGGCCGGCTCCTTCACCGCCGTACCGTCGACGGCCTTGATCACGTCACCGGCGTGCAGCCTGCCCTCGGCCGGGGAGCCCTTGACGACGGTCGAGACGATCACCCAGGACCGCACCGGGACGTCCAGCCTCTTCAGCGCGGCGACCTTCGCGCTCTCCTGGGACTGGCTGAACTCCTCGGCGTTCTCCTGGGTGGACTGCTCCTCGGTCTTGCCGTCCGGGTAGAGCGTGTCGTGCGGCACGACCCTGTTGTCGTGCGCGAGCCATCCGTAGACGGCCTCCACGAGGTTCATCTTGTAGTCGGCGCTGGTGACCCGGACGGTGGTCATGTTCAGGTTCCCGCTCGTCCCGTACGTCTTCCGGCCGGAGATCTGCAGTACCGGCTCGCCGTCGTGCTCCCCGAGGGTGTTCACCGTCGGTCCCGGTGACATCTCCGAATACGGCACGTTGATGAAGACTCCCGCGCACAGGAGCGCGATCAGCATCAGGGTGGAGGCGAGCATCGTCGCGGTGCGGCGTGGCATGGCACGACAGTACGGGACGGTCCTGTCAGCGCACCGTCAGGGCCGCGCCCGGGTCATGTGCCGGAGTGGGACTTCTCCATGGCGGCGCGGAACCGGGCATATCCGTCAAGCTCGGGACCGTCGCCCCGGGTCCTGCGGGTCCGGTTGGCCCAACTTCCCCACAGGCCGGCGCCGATCGCAGCCGCCAGCGGAATCAGCAACCAGACGAGCGCCCCCATGCCGACCTCCAACCCCACCTCAACCACCACAACTGACTGATCAGCAGATTAACCATCCGCGCTGACAACGCTCACGCCAGGGGTGCGGTTACGCAACCGGAGAGGGTGAGGACAGGGTCGGCGGGTGCGTCGAGGGTGACAGGTGCAACGAGGGTGGAAGCGGGATCAGCAGGCCCCGACCCATTCCTCCGTGCCGTCGGAGAACCTCTGGTGCTTC
Organism: Streptomyces violaceoruber; assembly: GCA_000720805.1. Lineage (GTDB taxonomy): Bacteria > Actinomycetota > Actinomycetes > Streptomycetales > Streptomycetaceae > Streptomyces > Streptomyces cellulosae_A. The sequence continues at coordinate 53,891 of JODI01000003.1, read as the reverse complement.
CAGATGGGCACTTCGTGCTTGAGGTCGTCGATCAGCTTCCGGCATGCCTCGAAGGCCTCGCCCCGGTGCGGGCAGGACACGGCGACGACGACGGCCAGGTCCCCGACCCGGAGGTCTCCGATCCGGTGCACCGCGGCGAGTGCCCGCACCGGATACTCCGCGACGACCTTCTCGGCGATCCGCCGCATCTCGGCCTCGGCACTGGGGTGGCACGAATACCCGAGCGCCTCGACATCGGCGCCCCCGTCGTGATTCCGCACGGTCCCCACGAACAACGCGGTCCCCCCGGCGGCGTCGTCCCCGACCGCCCGGAAGACCTCGTCCAGGGAGAGTGCCGTCTCCCGGATGGCGAGCAACTTGATCGGATCCTGAGCGACCTGCTCGCCGGGGTGGTCGTATGTGGGTGCCATACCCCCATCGTGCCGCACGCCGACGCGGACGGGGAACAGCCCCGGCGCCCGGCACGCGCGCGTGCCCGTCCGGCAGGGACGGGCCGGGCAAAGGGACGGGACGGGCAAAGGACAGCACGGGCAAGGGGCGGCGGGGGCGTGCGGTGGGACGACGAATCCGGCGTCCGCACCAGCACAGTGCGCCCGACAGCACCAGCACCGCGCCCTCAGATCCGCCGCCGCGCCTTCCGGGCCCTCCGCACCACTGCCGCCGCTCCCAGCAGTGCCACCGTCGCCCCCGCGGCCCCGGCCGCCGTCGCGTCCTTGCGCCCCAGCCGCCGCCCGGCCACCGTGTGCCTCCCGGCGACCTCCTCGAGGAGCTCCGCGAGCACCTCCTCGTTGGTCCACTGCGGCCGCCAGCCCGCGTCATGCAGCCGGCTTCCGCTCACCACCCAGGGGTACATCGTGTACGCCAGATCTCCCGCCGGAGACGGCGTGAGCCCGATCCGGTGCAGCCGGGCAGCCGCCCCCAGCGCGACCGTCGACGGCAGCTCCATCCGCCGGATCCCGCTCAGCTCCTCGACCTCCTCCTGCTCCAGCCACCCGTCGCAGCCGACAGCAAGCTCCCCCTCGACCTTCTCCAGGACGGCGTGTTCCAGCGCACTGCACAGGTCCTCGACGTGGCAGAACTGCCAGGCGGGCCGTGAGCCGGCGACGACCAGGAGCCGAGGCGACTCGAAATACCTCGTCAGCGCGGTGTCGGTGCCGCCGACGAGCACGGCCGGCCGCACCACGGTGACATTGAGTCCGGGATGGGCCCGAGGAGCCCTCCGGGCCAGTCGTTCGATCTCCAGCAGGTCCCCCACGCCGGTCGCCTCCGCCGTGGCCCGCAGTTCCGCGTCCTCCGCCAACGGCAGCTCGTTGTCCGGCAGGGCCCCGTAGACCATGGATGACGTGCACAGCACGACCCGGTGGACGCCCGCCGCCGCGGCCGCGGTCAGCACGGTCTGCGTCCCCCGCACGTTGTAGGCCGTCCGGGCGGCGGCATCGGTCTCCAGGTCGAGATCGAGAGCCAGATGGACCACCACGTCGGCCCCTCGCAGCTTCTCGGCGATGGCCGGATCCCGCACATCGAGGATGTGCCACTGGGCCGAGGCACACTCGCCACGCCGCTCGTCGAGTGCGATGACCTGCTTGACCTCCTCCGATGCGACGAGCCGCTCGGTGAGCAGGGCGCCTACGCCGGACGCGGCACCGGTGACCGCGACGACGGGCCCGCGGATGGCAGAACTGGTTGACGGGTTTCGCGCTGCGCGAACCTGCGGATCTGGGGAACTCACCGGGCGTCTCCAGTGGTTGTCTTCAGTAGGAACGCGAGTGACGCGTACGTACCAGGTGGCATCCATCCTGCCGCAGGCCGACAGTCGGCGAAGCACCGAGGCTCGAAGCGCCCATGGTGTCTACGCTGGGTGGTGTTGTCGGGCAGCCGCGCCGCCGGAGAGAACCGGTGGCCTTACCAGCCGAGGAATCCCGTGAGTGACACCCCATTCGGATTCGGCCTTCCGCCGGAGGAGCCGGACGACGGCGACGAGGGCAAGAAGAAGGACCCGCAGAGCGGCGGTGGTCAGGGACCGGCCAACCCGTTCGGTTTCGGCGGGATGCCCGGCGCCGGAGGCTTTGGCGGCCCCGGTGCGGACAATCCGCTCGCCGCCATGTTCGGTTCGCTGAACCCCTCCGACCTGGGCGCCGCCTTCCAGCAGCTGGGCCAGATGCTCTCGTACGAGGGCGGTCCGGTGAACTGGGACATGGCCAAGCAGATCGCCCGCCAGACGGTCTCCCAGGGCACCGCCGACGGCACCAAGGACGCGAGCGTCGGCCCCGCCGAGCGCAACGCGGTCCAGGAGGCCGTCCGCCTGGCCGACCTGTGGTTGGACGACGCCACGTCCCTGCCGTCCGGCGCCGCCTCCGCGGTGGCGTGGAGCCGCGCGGAGTGGGTCGAGGCGACCCTGCCCGCGTGGAAGGAGCTCGTGGACCCGGTCGCCGAGCGGGTCGGCACCGCCATGGGTGACGTCCTGCCGGAGGAGATGCAGGCCATGGCCGGCCCGCTGATCGGCATGATGCGCTCGATGGGCGGCGCCATGTTCGGCACGCAGATCGGGCAGGCCGTCGGCGTGCTCGCGGGCGAGGTGTTCGGCTCGACCGACATCGGCCTGCCGCTCGGCCCGGCCGGCAAGGCGACCCTGCTGCCGGTGAACATCGAGGCGTTCGGCAAGGACCTGGGCGTGCCCAAGGAGGAGGTGCGGCTTTATCTCGCCCTGCGCGAGGCCGCCCACCAGCGCCTGTTCGCGCACGTGCCGTGGCTGCGCTCGCACCTGTTCGGAGCAGTCGACGGGTACGCGCGCGGGATCAAGGTCGACACCGCCAAGCTGGAGGACGTGGTCGGCCAGTTCGACCCGCAGAACCCCGAGCAGCTGCAGGACGCCCTCCAGCAGGGCATGTTCCAGCCGGAGGACACGCCCGAGCAGAAGACGGCCCTGGCCCGTCTGGAAACGGCTCTCGCACTGGTCGAGGGCTGGGTCGACGCGGTGGTCCACGCGGCCGCGAAGCCGCGCCTGTCCTCCGCCGACGCCCTGCGCGAGACCCTGCGCCGCCGTCGCGCGTCGGGCGGCCCTGCCGAGCAGACGTTCGCCACCCTGATCGGCCTGGAGCTGCGCCCCCGCCGCCTGCGGGACGCCTCTCGTCTGTGGGCCTCGCTCACCGACGCACGTGGTGTCGACGGGCGGGACGCCGTGTGGGCCCACCCCGACATGCTGCCGACCGCCTCCGACCTGGACGACCCGGACGGCTTCGTGCACCGCGAGCAGCTGGACTTCTCCGAGCTGGACAAGATGCTCGGCGAGGCGGCCGACAAGCCCGACCTCAAGAAGAAGGACGACAGCTCCGCGGACGCCGAGGACACCAAGGACACCAAGGACACCGACAAGGGCGACGACACCGAGTGAGCCTGTACGACGACGCGGTCCTCGTTCTGAAGCGCTACGAGGACCAGGGAGAGCTGCGCCAGGCGTACCTGGACCATTTGGCGGAGCACCCGGACGGCATGTGGAAGGCCTGCGAGGACGGGCACATCACGGCGAGCGCCCTGGTGATCGAACCGGAGCGCGGCCGCGTGCTGCTCACGCTCCACAGGAAGCTGCGCATGTGGCTCCAGATGGGCGGCCACTGCGAGCCGCAGGACGCCTCCCTGCAGGCGGCGGCTCTTCGTGAGGCGACGGAGGAGTCCGGCGTCGAGGGTCTGACGCTGCTCCCGGGCGGCCCGGTGCGCCTGGACCGGCACGCGATCCCGGCGCCGTGCCACTGGCACTTCGACGTCCAGTACGCGGCCGTGGCGCCGCCCGGCGCGGCGCACGCGGTCAGCGAGGAGTCGCTCGATGTGCGCTGGTTCGGGTACGACGAGGTGCCGACCGTGGCGGACGAGTCGGTCGTACGGCTGCTGGAAGCGACCCGCGCAAGGCTCTGAGCGCGGGTGACGAGCACCTGTGCGTAAGGGGCGACTGCCTGGACGGCCGCCCCTTACGTTTGCCCTGGGGCGATGCGGGAGGCTCAGGCGTTGCTTCCGCCGAGGGAGTTCCCGCGCATGCCGAACTGGCCGAGCATGCCCGACGAGCGCAGGTGCTGCGGCGGCAGCAGCTCGCTGGGCTGTACCAGGACGTACCCCGTGCCGGAGAACTGCATTTCCCACCCTTCTCCGGTGGAGCCCTTGCGACGCCACACCGCGGAGGTGGAGGTCGGAGCCTGGAGCTGGGTGCGCAGGGACGTGGACCAGGCGACCACGGCGTCCGCGTCGCAGCAGACGTTCTTCTCCGGGGTGACCTCCATGACCAGCGGCTCGCCGGATGTCATGAGGACGACCTGCCCGGAGCCGGACAGCTCCAGGTTGTAGGCGCCCGCCGAGGCGATCTCCACGGCGCTGTCCACCGCGACGATGCCCACACCCAGGGAGCCGTCGAAAGCGAGGACATAGGAGCTGTCCACGGTCAGTCCGCGACCGACCTCCATGACGTGCAGGTGCTGGGCGAGATTGGCCAGGTAGACGACGCCGTTGCCTTTGCAGCGCATGAGTTCCAGGCGCTCACCGGTCATCCGCTCGACGTTGCGCCAGCTGCGGTTGCGGTACTGGCTGTCGAACTCCACCTGCCCCTCGAAGGCCACCATCGCGCCCTGGCGCGCGAGTACGGCGCTGCTGCCCTGGGTGACGTCGGTCTTCAGGAGCTGCGGGTTCTGCAGGGTGTAGCGGCCGGTGGATTCCACCGGGACGTGTGCGAAGAGTGTGCTGTGCATGATGTGCGGTGCTCCCCTCAGCCCCGGATCTTGAATCGGTCGCCGGTGTCCTCGCTCGGCTGGACGACCACGAAGCCCTGCCCCTTGAAGCCGATCTGGAAGGCCTCACCGCTGCCCCGGCCGATGAGGGCGCTCGCCTTGACCGTGCGACGGGCCTTCATGTCCAGGCCGGTCGTCCAGGCGATGAGGGCGTCCGGGTCGACGTACGTCTCGCGTTCGGCGCAGTCCAGGGCCATCGGAACGCCCCGGCTGACCAGCGCCACCCAGCCCGTGCCCCGTACGACCAGGTTGGTCAGGCCCGAGCCGGACAGCTTGGCGAGCCCCTTGACCGGTTCGATGGTCAGTTCCAGCGAGGCGTCGCAGGCCAGCAGCGTGGCTCCGTTGACCGAGAGAGCCTCACCGTTCAGGTGGAGGACGATGATGTCGCCCCCGTAGTCGGCGAGGTAGAGGTCGCCGTCACCGCGGCAGAGCATGATCCTGCCGCCCTCACCGGTGACCATCTCCTCCGCCGAGCGGCGAAGGGTGGCCGGCGGTCCGTCGAACTGCACATAGCCCTCGTACGCGATCATCGATCCGGCCTTGGCCAGCAGATCGTGTCCCGTGGCCATGGTGACCTTGAGCGTCTTGGAACTGTGCACACTCATCCGGACGCCGGTCGGAGCGGCGCGGTGCGCGCTGAGAGTCTGGGTGTCCATGAGCCTCACACCTCGAAGGGCTGTACGACGACGAAGTTGCCGGGGGCGCCGCGGAACTGGAGGTTCACGGCCTCGGTGGACTGACGGGAGTACCCGGAGCGGCGCAGCCTGAGCGCGGTCGTGGTGACGGCCTGGGCGCCGGCGGACCAGGCGATGACGGCGTTCCCGTCGACGTAGGTGGCCGGGCCGACCGGGATGACTACCGGCACACCACGTGTCTTCACGGCGACCGCTCCGGTGCCGGAGAAGAGCATGCTGAACAGGCCTCCGCCCGGCAGCCCCGCGCCCTCGATCCGGCGGACCTCGGTCTCCAGGGCCTCGTCGAAGGCGAGCACCCCCTGCGCGCTGGTGTAGAGCTGCTCCCCCTGGAGGCGGATCACGAAGACCCGGCTCGCCTCGTCGGCGAGGAACACCTCTCCGTCGCCGGAACAGCGCATCAGGGACATGCCCTGGCCGGTGAGCGCCCCGGTGAGCTTGCCGAGCAGACCGGAGCCCTTGTGGGCGAAGTCGATGTCGCCCTGGTAGGCGACCATGCTGCCCTGCCTGGCGAGGATCGGGGCGCCCTTGGTGAGCGTGGCCCGCACCAGTTGCGGGTTCTGCTCCGTCCAGCGGTCCCCTACGGGTGCTTCCGCGTACTTCGTCAGGACGACGCGCACATTCGCCTCGGGCGGCACGGGCGCGAGCTGTGTGGCACCGCCGAAGGGCTGCTGCTGGCCGGGGAAGGCCGCGGGGGCGCCCGGGGGCGTGAACGTCTGCGGACCCGCGCCGGGGGGCGTGAACATGTGCGGGCTCGACGGGGCGGCGGGCGCCTGGGGCGGGACCCCGGGAGGGGTGCCTGGCGGGGTGCCGGCAGGGGTTGCGGGAGGGGTGCCGAATCCGCCGGGTGGAGTGGTTCCCACGATCGTCGGGGCGGTGTGGACGGACGGTGCGGGGGCCGGCGGGGTCGGTGCCGCGGGGGGCGCGCCGAACGTGGGTGCCGGTGCGGGCGCGGGTGACGCCGACGGCGGGGCAAACGCGGGCGCCTGGGGCTGGACCTGGGGTTGCTCCGGGACGGCCGGCGCGGGCTCGGGCTCCTCCTCGGCCACCTCTCCGCCGAAGTTCTTCAGCAGCGCGTCCAGGCCGCCGTCGAAGCCCTGTCCGACCGCCGCGAAGCGCCAGACGTCCTTCAGGTAGAAGTCGCCCAGCATCACGGCGCGTTCGGTGGAGAACTCGCTGCCGTCGAAGGAGTACCGGGCGACCTCCTCGCCGCCGGCGACGATCCGGAGGTGTCCGGGGGCGATCTGTGACATCTGGCCGACGCCGTCGATCGTCGCCGTGAACGACAGCTTCTGGATCTGCGGCGGAATCTGATCGAGCGTGACCCGGAAGGATTCGGTGTCGCCCGCCTGCGGACCCAGTAGCTGCAGGGAGTCCTCGGGCGACTTCGGCTGGTTGAAGAAGATGAAATACCGGTCGTCCGAAAGCCGTTCGTCAGCGTCCAGTCCGAAGCAGCTGATGTCGAAGGTCAGTCCCGGGCCGGAGATCTGTACACCCACGTACAGATCCCTGCCCGCGGTCAGGTCACTGATCTTGGCCTTGTGGCCGCGTTGGAATTCCCTGGCCATGCGTAACGACCGTCCCCCATCCCGAATGTGAGTGCGTCGCGACAGGCTAACGGCAAACTGGGACACCGACGGAGGTCGGTACAGTTCCGGTACAAAATCCCAGTTCCCCGCCCGCGGGCGGCGGGTGTCACTCTCCGCGGGCGCCCGGCAGATGGGGCAACCGCTCGGCGGCGACCACGCCCTCGAGGTAGCCCCGGGCCCGCTCGGTGCGCGGGTACGCCTCCAGCAACCGCCAGAAACCCGGTCCGTGTCCGGGCACCAGCAGATGCGCGAGTTCATGCAGGAGGACGTAGTCCACGACGTACTCGGGCATGCCCTGAAGGCGGTGCGAGAGGCGGATGCTGCCCTCGGCGGGGGTGCACGAGCCCCACCGCGTGTTCTGATTGGTGACCCAGCGCACCGAGTTCGGCCGGGCCCTGCCGTCGAAGTACTGGGCCGAGAGCCGCTCTGCGCGCTCGGTCAGTTCCGCGTCCCCGAGGACCCGCTTGCTCTCCTGGGCGGCCAGCTTGTCGAGCATGACGCTCACCCAGCGCTGCTCCTCGGCCTCGGACATCCGGGCAGGGATGAGTACGACGGTGCGATCGCCCTCGCGGTACGCGGAGACCGTCCGGCGACGCCGGGCACTCCTGCGGACCTCGATCGCGCTCGCCCCCGAGCTGCTCGGCGGCTGGCTCGTCGTGCTGCGCTGTGGCGTTCCGGCGCGGTGCAGTGGGTCGGCGGACACGCCCCGACGTTACCCGCTGCGCACGCGGGAAGTCCCGACTCCGGGACGGTTGGGTTGCGATGCGCTCCGATCCCCCACATGCGTTTGATTCCTACGACTGACTTGTACGACGAATACCCACCGCCTGTGGACAACTTTCGGCGCCCCGCGCCGGGCCGGGGCATGCTGGCATCCGCCGGCGAAGCACGTCGGCACTCGCCGTCAGAACCGCGACGGAGGTCCGACCGGACGTCCGACCGGCTCCACCGGCGAACGGGGATGTTCCACGAGGGCTACGGGGGCCTGTCATGCAGCCGACGGTGAGGCAGAAGACGAGTGCGCGGGCCACGATCTCGCAGTCGACGATCTCGCAGTCGTCGATCTCGGAGGTGACCATGTCGCAGTCGACCATCTCGCAGTCGATGGTGCCGATCGTGAAGCCGGCGCTCCGGCGTGGCTGGCGCGACCTCAATACCGTGCAGTTCGGGATGACTCCGGCGCACGCGATGACGCTGGGCCCCATGGACACGGCGACCGGCAGCTTCCTGGACCTGCTCAACGGCACCCGCGGGCTGCAGCTCCTGCGGGAGGAAGGGCGCCGCATGGACCTGCCGGACGGTCATGTCGATGCCCTGGTGGAGCGGCTGGCGCGAGCCGGGCTCGTCGACGACGCGAGAGGAGGCGGACCGGCCGCCGAGGCTTTGCGCGCGAAGAAGGAGGTCCTTGACCGGTTGCGCCCAGATCTCGCGTCACTGTCGCTGACCACGTCCGAGCCGGGTGAGGCGATCGGGCTGCTGGCCGCCCGCCGCTCGCTGCGGGTCCAGGTCCGGGGCGCGGGCCGAGTGGGCACCGTCCTGGCCTCACTGTTGTCAGGTGCCGGGGTCGGCGAGGTCGAGGTACGCGATGTCGGTCGCGTCGAGCCGGGGGACGTCGCGCCGGGTGGGCTGCCCGCCGAGTCCGTCGGCGACCGCAGGGACGAGGCCGCCCGGCGGGTCGTACGCCGTGCCGCCCCGGAGAGCCCACCGCGCCGCGCTCCCCGAACCGCGTCCGAGGGCCACGACACGGGCCTGTCCCTGGTGATCCTCGCCCCGCGGGACGATGTGGACGTGTACGCGCCCCTGCCGTCCGCCGCCGATCCCCTGATCGCCTCCGGGACACCTCATCTGTACGCCGGAGTCGTGGAGGGTACCGGGATGGTGGGCCCGTTCGTGCTGCCCGGCGAGACGGGGTGCGCCGGATGTCTCCACGAGGCCCGCGCCGACCGGGACCAGGCCTGGCCCCGGCTGATCGCCCAGTGGCGCTCCGGCGGCCCTCGCCAGACCCGTCCCTGCGACCTGGCGCTGGCAACCACCGTGGCGGGACTGGCGGCCGCACACGCGCTCACCTTCCTGGACGGCCGGGTTCCGTCGAGCGCGGGCGCACGCTGGGAGATTTCCCTTCCTTCCCTGACCTGGCATGTGCGCCCGGTATGGGCGCATTCCGCATGCTCATGCGGGGCGGCGGAGAAAGGTAAGGGGGAACACACCTCCAAGGGCGAGGATGGACACGAGACAATGGCGGAGCAACGACCGTCGAAAGAGTTGCGCCGCAGGACAGACGCGGCGGGGCTGGCTGGGACCTGGAGGGCGCATGTCTGATCTTCCCCGGAAGGCGGTTACCCGTACCGCCAAGCTGGCCGCGCTTCCGCTCGGTTTCGCCGGACGGGCGACCTGGGGACTCGGCAAGCGGATCGTGGGCGAGTCCGCGGAGCTCGTCGGCCGTGAACTGCAACAGCGCACGGCGGAGCAGCTGTTCAAGGTGCTCGGCGAGCTCAAGGGCGGCGCGATGAAGTTCGGCCAGGCCCTGTCGGTGTTCGAGTCGGCGCTCCCCGAGGAGGTCGCCGGCCCCTATCGGGCGGCCCTGACGAAGCTCCAGGAGGCGGCGCCCCCGATGCCGACCCGCACCGTGCACACGGTGCTGACGCAGCGGCTCGGCGAGAACTGGAACGAGCTGTTCCTTGAGTTCGAGGACAAACCCTCGGCGGCCGCCTCGATCGGTCAGGTGCACCGGGGGGTGTGGCACGACGGCCGCGAGGTGGCGGTCAAGGTGCAGTACCCGGGCGCCGGCGAGGCCCTGCTGTCCGATCTGAATCAGTTGAGCCGGTTCGCCCGCCTGTTGGGTCCCCTCATCCCCGGCGTGGACATCAAGCCGCTGATCACGGAGCTCCGGGACCGGGTCTCGGAGGAGCTGGACTACGGCCTGGAGGCGCAGGCCCAGCGCGCCCACGCCGAGGAGTTCGCAGATGATCCGGATGTGGTGGTGCCCGGTGTGGTCCACCAGTGCGAACAGGTCCTGGTCACCGAGTGGATGGACGGCGTCCCCCTGTCCGAGGTGATCGCCGACGGCACGCAGGAGCAGCGCGACCGCGCCGGTCAGCTGCTGGCCCGCTTCCTCTTCTCAGGGCCCGCCCGCACCGGCCTGTTGCACGCCGATCCGCACCCGGGCAACTTCCGTCTGCTGCCCGGCGGCCCGGACGGCGAGGACGACTGGCGTCTGGGCGTCCTGGACTTCGGCACGGTCGACCGCCTCCCGGGCGGCCTGCCCACCACGATCGGCAGGTCCTTGCGCATGACGATCGACGGCGAGGCGGAGGCCGTCTACGAGCTCCTGTGTGCCGAGGGCTTCGTCAAGGAATCCATAGAGCTCGACCCCGACGCCGTGCTCGACTACCTCCTGCCGATCATCGAACCGGCCCAGGTCGACGAGTTCACCTTCACCCGCGGCTGGATGCGCAGCCAGGCAGCCCGCATCGGCGACCCCCGCTCCCCCGCCTACCAACTGGGCAAGCAGCTCAACCTGCCCCCGGCCTACCTCCTGATCCACCGGGTGACCTTGAGCACCATCGGCGTCCTGTGTCAGCTGGGTTCGACGGTGCGTCTGCGGGAGGAACTGGAGGAGTGGCTGCCGGGGTTCGTCCCGGAGAAAGACGTGGAGATCGTGGAGATCATGGACGAGGGAGAGTCGGCCGCTCAGGCATGAGGGACCTCCACCGGCTCACCACCAGGCCGAGTCCAACCGCCCCTCGATCGCTCTGAGGTTCTCCCGGGAGCAGCGGTCGCAGAAGTAGTGGCGAGCGCCGTTCTCCACGGAGCAGGTCCAGGTGGGCCGCGGTCCCTCGGCACGGGCGCCGCAACGGGCGCACACAAGCGGCTGGGACTCCCTGTCGGAGCCGCCGCCGACGTCACTGTCTCCGGGAAGACTCGTCACCCGGCGACGATAACGCCGCGGCCCGCGATCAGCGGACACAACGCACCGCGGGGGCCGGTCCGTTCGGTCGGACCGGCCCCCGCGAGGGGAGCTCCGCCTCCCCGGGCAGGGAGGCCACCGCTTCAGGTGTTCGAGATCACTGCATGACGGCCATGGCGAGCGCGCGGCGGGCGCGCTTCGAGGCGCGCTCCGCCCGGCGCTGCATCCGGCGGGCGGCCGCCAGACGCACGGCCTGTCGGTTCCGCTCGGCCTCGTGCAACAGTTCGTGCATATGCGCACGAGCCAGGGCTTCTGGAATGAGTTGCATCTCTCGGGTCCTGTTCTGGCGCGAGTCCATCGCACCGCTCTTGGTGAAGTCTTCAGGCATCGCGCCTGCGGGCTCGTTGGTAGACGGCTTCATCGGGGCCTGCTTCTGGGGGTCGAGCGTGAGGGGGCGGTCGATCGTTCCTGCGGTGTTCATGCCGTGACCGGGTTCTTGCGCGGGCGACCACGCGGCCGCTTCCGGGCAACGACGACACCCTGCACGAACAGCTCGCCACCCCAGACACCCCAGGGCTCACGCCGCTCCTTGGCGCCGGCGAGGCAGGCCTCGACCAGCGGGCAGGTACGGCAGAGGGACTTGGCGTACTCGACGTCCGCCGGCGACTCGGCGAAGAAGACCTCCGGGTCGTAGGAGCGGCAGGGGACGGGTACGCCGAGGTTCTCGATGGCGTCGTCGAGCGCGGTGAGCGCGGTGAGCGGAATCAAGGTGGAGTCCTCCGTGAGGCCGGGCGGGGGGATCGTTTCGGAAGGCGGTACGGACGGGGCGTGCGCTTCGAGTTGCACGGTTCGTCTTCCTCGTCTGTCGTTCCGGTCCTGTTGGACCGGGTTGCGGCTGGTACCGGAGTCTTTTCTTGTCCCGAGGCCCCTTCGCTCCGCCGTCCCCGTTCGGGGACAAACAAATGGGCCGCGGATCCCGGGTGGGGTTCCGCGGCCCTGAAGGCGCCGGCCTGATCGACGATCAGGCTGGATCACTCCAGGGTTCTGGCCCACGGAAGGCCCACATCAGGTGGTGCTGCGTCTGCTTCCGGCTACCGGCACCGGCCGCCGTAAAGGCATAGGCCTGCGCCTGTGCCGCTACTGCTTCCAGTGCCTTGGTCGGTCGCTCATTGCGCGCCAGGACGGGAAGACCCGCCAGGGACACGGAGGACGCCGGACGCGCGGCACGAATGCCGGACAGACCGGTGCCCGAGGTGAAGGCGCCGAGCATGCACGCGGAGACGACCGAGCGATCGGTCATTTTGACGGTGCTGGTGGAGCTGCTGATGATGCTGATCACTGGAATCGCCTCCTCTCGGCGTCTACGGGACCGGGGTGAACCAGTCCGGCGGATATGCAAGTACAGCACGGAATCGGGGCCTTCGAGAAGGCCTCCATCCCCGTGGCTAAGAACCTATGGGGATTGCTGGGGCATGCGCAAACTATTTTTCCGACGACTTCGGATCAGTTCGCGCCTTCTTCTTCCCCGGCGTCCTGGCCTGCGCAGATGGCAAGGACGTCGGCTCCGTAGCGGGTGAGCTTGCGCATGCCGACCCCGGGGATCCGCGCCAGTTCCCCCTCGTCGTCCGGGGCCGCCTCGGCGATCGCCATCAGCGTCTTGTCGGTGAACACACAGAAGGCGGGCTGTCCGCTGCGCTGGGCCTGCACCGCACGCCACTCGCGCAGCCGCTCGTACAGGCCCTCGTCCATGTCGGACGGGCAGTCCTCGCACCGCATCAGCTTCATCTCGCCCGCGTCGGTGAGCGTGCGTCCGCACACCCGGCAGCGGGCCGGAGTGCGCTGCCGCCGTCGAGGAGCGGCGCCCGGCCTGCTCGTGAAGCCGCGCTCCACGCCTCCGGAGCCGCCGGCCGCGGCCCGTCCGGCGCCGGCGGCGGCCGAGCCGGGGCGCAGTCCGTCGAGGAAGCGGCTGGGACGGCGGCTGGGACGGCCACCGGGTGAACGGGAGAGCGCCCAGGAGACATGGAGGTGTTCCCTGGCTCGGGTGACGCCGACGTAGAGGAGGCGGCGTTCTTCCTCTATCTGCTCGTCGGTCTTTGCGTAGGTGATGGGCATCATGCCCTCGGCGACGCCGACCAGGAAGACGACGTCCCACTCCAGGCCCTTGGCCGAGTGCAGGGAGGCGAGGGTGACGCCCTCCACAGTCGGGGCGTGCTGGGCGCCCGCCCTTTCGTCGAGTTCGCCGACGAGGTCGCCCAGAGTGGCGCCGGGGCGTGCCGCGGCGAAGTCCTGCGCGAGGTTCACCAGTGCCGCCAGGGACTCCCAACGCTCTCTGACGGCACCGGAACCGGCCGGAGGCTCGGTGGTCCAGCCTTCGCCGGAAAGTACGGCACGCACCTGGGAGGGCAGGTCGACGGCGCCATCGAGAAGGGAGTCGTTGCCGCCGAAGCGGGCCGCGCCGCGCAGGGCGATTCCTGCCTTGCGGACCTCTGGCCGGTCGAAGAACCGTTCGGCGCCCCGTAGCTGGTAGGGGACTCCGGCGTCGGCGAGTGCCTGTTCGTAGGTCTCGGACTGGGAGTTGGTGCGGAACAGGATGGCGATCTCGCTGGCCCGCACGCCCGCGTCCATGAGCTCGCGGATGCGGCGGGCGGCGCCCTCGGCCTCGGCGGGCTCGTCGGCGTACTCCGCGTAGAAGGGCTCGGGGCCGGGGGCGCGCTGGGAGACCAGCTCGAGTCGGTGGTCCGCGGCGCGGCCGCGGGCCTGGGCCAGCAGGCCGTTGGCGAGATGGACGACCTGGGGTGTGGAGCGGTAGTCGCGGACGAGCTTGACGACGGTGGCTCCGGGGTGGCGGGTACGGAAGTCGAGCAGATGGTCGGGAGTTGCTCCCGTGAACGAGTAGATCGTCTGGCTGGCGTCGCCGACCACACACAGGTTGTCCCGGTCGCCCAGCCACAGCTCCAGCAGGCGCTGCTGGAGAGGGCTGACGTCCTGGTACTCGTCGACCACGAAGTGCTGGTACTGGGAGCGGACCTGGTCGGCGACGTCGTGCCGGTCCTGGAGGATGGCGACGGTCAGCAGCAGGACGTCCTCGAAGTCGATGACCCCCCGATTGCGCTTGAGGTCCTCGTACGCGGAGTAGAGCTGTGCGATCTCGGCCGGGTCACGGGGGGCCTCCCGGCCGGCCTTGGCGGCGGCGAGCGGGTAGTCGGCGGGGACGGTCTGGGTGACCTTGGACCATTCGATCTCGCCGGTGACGTCCCTGAGCTCGCCCCGGTCGAGGCGGATGCGGCAGGCGGCGGCCGCGTCGGCGACGAGCTGGATCTTGCGGTCGACGAGCCGGGGCATGGAACCGCCGACGGCCTTCGGCCAGAAGTACTGGAGCTGGCGCAGGGCGGCGGAGTGGAAGGTGCGGGCCTGGACGCCGCCCGCGCCGAGCTGCCGGAGCCGGCCGCGCATCTCACCTGCAGCCCGGTTGGTGAAGGTGACGGCCAGCACGCTGGACGACTGGAGAATGCCCGCGCGCACGCCGTAGGCGATGCGGTGGGTGATCGCCCGCGTCTTGCCCGTACCGGCACCCGCCAGCACGCACACCGGACCGTGCAGTGCCGTGGCCACTTCGCGCTGCTCGGGGTCGAGCCCTTCGAGCACCGCGTCGGCCGAGTCCGGTGTCTGCGGGAAGAGGGGGGAATGCGTTGCTGCTGTCACACGGCCATGCTGCCAGGTCACCGGAGACGGGTGAGCCGGTTGTCCACAGGCAGGCACTCGCAGTCGTACTAATGCGGCAGGCGGCATGTCCGGACCGTGCGGCGGGGGTCACTCCGGGTTGACCACGCCGACGGGAATGGTGGTCCTTTCACGTACGTTCCACCACTGCGAGCACGTATCCCCGAGCCGCCGAAGGAGCGCAAGAGACATGCCGGGCACTGTGACGATGTACAGCACCACGTGGTGCGGCTACTGCCGTCGGCTGAAGAGCCAGATGGACCGCGAAGGCATCGCGTACGAGGAGATCAACATCGAGCAGGACCCGGCGTCCGCCGCGTTCGTCGAGAAGGCGAACGGCGGAAACCAGACGGTTCCGACCGTTCAGATAGTTCCCTCCGACGGTGGCGCTGAGGTAGTGATGACGAACCCGAGCCTTGCCCAGGTGAAGCAGGCGCTCGGCGTCTGACCCACATGACGCCCACGACCCCCGACCGGCCTGCCCCGGATCGGGGGTCTTGGTACGCCCAGCCTGTACGAGGCCGACCCGGCGGTAGCCTGACCGGCATGACGACCGTGGACGAGCCGGACGGCGAGGCGCTGGTCGGAGGCATGATGAACGCGGGGGCTGTCCTGCGCCAGGGCGCGTTGGTGGAACGCCCGGCACCGGACCACGCACATGCCCTCCACGCCCACCTCCTCGCGCTGAAAGAGCACGGCTTCGACGCGGCTCCCACTCCCGTGGGCCTCACCGCTGACGGTCGTGAGCGGCTGACCTTCATTCCCGGCGACGTGGCTCTGCCACCGTTTCCGCCCTGGGCGCTGACGACAACCGCCCTCGCATCGGTGGGGATCCTGCTGCGCCGCCTGCATGAGGCCGGCGCGGCCGTCGCGGTCGACACAGACGTCGAGTGGCCCCGGGACCTCGCCGACCCGGAGGGAGGAACGATGGTGTGCCACAACGATGTGTGCCCGGAGAACGTCGTCTTCCGTGACGGTCGTGCCGCCGCCTTGATCGATTTCGACCTGGCGGCTCCGGGTCGTCCTGTCTGGGACCTCGCGATGGCTGCCCGCTACTGGGTACCCATGCTCGATCCGGTGTCCGCGGCCGTCCTGTATCCCGCCGGATCGGATGTGCCCGCACGGCTGCGGGTCCTCGCCGACGGCTACGGCCTCTCGCCGGGGGAACGAGCCGGATTGCCCGGCGTGATCGAACAGGCAACGGAGATCTGCCGGGCCTTCGTCGCCCGGCGTGTGGCTGACGGTGATCCCGTCTTCCTCCAAGCGCTGGCCGCACATGGCGGATGGGAGCGCTGGGACCGCATGCAGGCCTGGTTGGCCGCCCACCGCGAAGTGTTCACGGTTGCCCTGCTGAACTGACCCGCTCGCGCTCCGGTCCTGTCCTGCACACCTGCCGAGGACGACTGCCGGAACCGCGCCCGCGCGAAGGCCGAGTGCGCGGATTTACCGTCCTGGAACGCCCGGGATCCTGCCTTCCGTTGGTTTGTCCCACACCAGCGTGTAACGCCACAGGAGTCTGCGCCGGAAGCGGCAGCCGGGCAGGAGAGCGTGTGCGGCCCGCCGGACCTCGCCCCAGGACATCGTCGTGTCCTCGATGGGCATACCAGCTGGGCCGCCCTCGTCCCGGCGTGACTGGTAGAAGCGGTTGGCCGGCACACCGCATGCGCTGATCACATGGTCCAGGGCCGTCCGGTCGCTCGCCAGCCCGACGATCACCAGGCGCCCGCCCGGCGCGAGCAGCCGTACCAGCCGCCCCACCGCGTCCTGGAACCGCGTGTGATGGACGACGGCGACCGCGCTGACGAAGTCGTACCCGCCCTCGGCGAGCGAGGCGCTGTCGAGGTAGTCCGCCTCCAGGAAGGTGACGTTCGCGGGTCCGTTCTTGCCCGCTTGCCGGATCATCTCCGGCGAGCGGTCCACGCCCGTCACCGATACGGCCCTCGCCGCGAGCTTGCGCGCGAGCAGTCCGTCGCCGCAGCCGACGTCCAGGGCCGCGCCGCAGCCGTCCGGCACGGCGTCGAGGACGGTGCGGTGGTAGTGGGTGTTGTGGCTCCAGTACGGGTCGGTCATGCGCGCGCCCCGGGCCGCCTCAGACGAAGCTCCTCGTCGGCAGTGGCTTGCCGTACCAGAGTTCGATCAGGCGGGCCGCGATGGAGATGCCGTACGGCGGGAGCACCTCGCCGGATTCGAAGGCGGCACCCAGTTCGTCGCGGGAGAACCAGCGGGCCTCGTGGATCTCATCACCGTCGACGTTGATGTCCGTCGAGGTGGCGTGGGCCATGAAGCCCAGCATGAGGCTGGAGGGGAAGGGCCAGGGCTGGCTGGCGACGTACTCGACCTGGCCGATGGTGATACCCGCTTCCTCGAAGACCTCGCGGCGCACCGACTGCTCGATGGACTCACCGGGCTCGACGAAACCGGCGAGCGTCGAGAAGCGGCCTTCGGGCCAGTGGACCTGGCGGCCCAACAGGATGCGGTCGTCCTCGTCCGTGACAGCCATGATCACGGCGGGGTCGGTGCGCGGGTAGTGCTCGGCGCCGCAGGCGGGGCAGCGGCGGATGTGACCGGCCGCGGCGATGACTGTGCGCTCGCCGCAGCGGGAGCAGAAGCGATGCGTGCGCTGCCAGTTCTCCAGGCCGACGGCGTGCACCATCAGGCCCACGTCCCGGGGTGACAGGAGCAGACCGGCCTCGCGCAGGCCGGCGGGGCGCGCGGACTGGTCGATACGGCCGGGGAGTGCGTCCTTCTGGAGGGCGAAGTAGCGCACGCCTTCCTCATCGATGCCGAGGAAGTAGCGGTGGGCCTCGGTGAGGGGCGCCTCGAAGGACGGGGTCATGACGAGTTCGGTGTGGCCGTCGGCCGTCTCGTCGATGAGGACCTGGCCGCCTGAGACCACGAAGCAGCGAGTCGTGGGGTGGCTCCACGCCGCAGCGAGCCAGGCCTCGTCGAGCCGGTGGTGGGCGGCGCGGTCGATGCCGCTCGGGGCGGTGAGCGCGATGGGGCGGTCGGCGGTGCGGTCGGTCCAGGTGGTCACGGGTGCTTCCAACTCCCCCGGTGGAAAGGGTGATTCGCGGGCGGTTCAGCGGGACGTACGGCGGGAGGCGGCCGGGTCCGGCGGGGCGGGGCTACGGACAGCTCTTCCAGTGTGCCGCGCGCGCCATGCCGATCCGGACGACTCGTGACGATCAGGGCACATGGCTCCAGTGCTCCGCGAGGTCGTCCCAGAGGTACGCGGTGGTCTCGACGCCCTTGAGGAGCAGATCGAGCTCGACCTTCTCGTTCGGGGCGTGCCAGCCGTCGGACGGGACGGAGATGCCGAGGAAGAGAACCGGGGCGCCGAGGATGTCCTGGAGGTCGGCAGCCGGTCCGGAGCCGCCCTCGCGGGTGAAGCGGACGGGCTGTCCGAAGGCGCGGCTCATGGCGCGCACGACGGACTGCAGGGCCGGGTGGTCGAGCGGTGTCAGGCAGGGGCGCGTGGCGGAGAGGAACGTGATCTCGCTGCGGATCCCGGCGGGCATCTGTTCCTCGGCCCAGGCGCGGACGATCTTCTCGATGTGGTCGGGGTCCTGGCCGGCGACCAGCCGGAAGGAGAGCTTCACCATGGCGGACGACGGGATGATCGTCTTGCTGCCGGGGCCCTGGTAGCCGCCGCCGATGCCGTTGACCTCGGCGGTGGGGCGGGCCCACACCCGCTCCAGGGTGGTGTGTCCGGTCTCGCCGTGGGTGGCGTACGACTTGGCCGTGCGCAGCCAGTCCCGCTCGTCGAAGGGAAGCTCGGCGAAGAGTTCGCGTTCGCGGTCGGTGAGTTCGACGATGCCCTCGTAGAACCCGGGGACCGCCACGCGCGCGTGCTCGTCGTGCAGGGCGGCGACGAGGCGGGCCGCGGCCGTGGCCGGGTTCGGGACAGTGCCGCCGAAGGCGCCCGAGTGGATGTCCTGGTCCGGGCCGTGGAGCCGGATCTCGCACTCGGCGAGACCACGCATGCCGGTGCACACCGTGGGGGTGTCCTCGGACCACATGCTGGTGTCGGAGACGATCACCGCGTCGGATGCGAGCCGGTCCGCCCGCGCCTCGACGAGCGCCCGGAAGTGCGGGGAGCCGGACTCCTCCTCGCCCTCGATCAGCAGCTTGAGGTGCACGGCGGGGGTGGTGCGGCCGGTGGCGGCGAGGTGGGCGCGGACCCCGAGTGTGTGGAAGAACACCTGGCCCTTGTCGTCGGCCGCCCCGCGCGCGTGGAGGCGGTTGTCGCGGACGACGGGCTCGAAGGGCTCGCTGTCCCAGCCGTCCTCGCGGGCGGCGGGCTGTACGTCGTGATGGCCGTAGACCAGGACCGTGGGCGCCGCGGGATCGGCGGAGGGCCACTCGGCGAAGACGGCCGGGGCGCCCGGTGTCTCCCAGACCTCGGCGGTCGGGAAGCCGGTCTCCTTCAGCTTGGCGGCGAGCCAGTCGGCGCTGCGGCGTACGTCGGGCGCGTGGTCGGGCTGGGCCGACACGGACGGGATGCGCAGCCACTCGGCCAGGTCGTCGAGGAAGACGGCACGGTGCTGTTCGATGTACGTACGGACGGCGCTGACGGCACTGTCAACGGGCTGGCTCATGGTCACGAGCCTATCGGCCCGCGCTGACATCCTCGTCGTGCGGTTTCTCACCTCCCCTCTCGTCCTGCTCCGGGTCCTCCAGGAGGAGCCGTTCCAGTGCCGCCCGGTCCGGCAGGTCGTCCGGTCGTACCACCTCGCCGCTGCGTACGTACAGGAAGGTGGCGGTGACCGACTCCAGGGGGACGCCCTGCTGCTCGGCCCAGGCGAGCCGGTACACCGCGAGCTGGAGCGGGTCGGCGGTGCGGGTGCGGCTGGTCTTCCAGTCGACGATCTCGTACGTCGCTGCCTCGCCGTCGCCCTCCTTGTAGACGGCGTCGATGCGGCCCCGGACCACGCGGCCGGCGATGGCGAGCTGGAAGGGGGTCTCCACGCGGTAGGGCGTGCGCTGGGCGTAGTCGGTGTGCTCGAAGGCGTCTTTGAGGGTTTCCAGGTCGCGTTCGTCGGCGATCTCGGCCTCGCTGCCGGGCAGTTCCTCCGGTTCCAGCATGGGCAGCGTGAGCGCCTCGAAGCGGGATTCGACCCAGGCGTGGAAGCGGGTGCCGCGGCGGGCGGCTGGCTGCGGCGGGCTGGGCATGGGGCGGGCCAGTTCCTGTGCGAGACCGTCCGGGTCGGCGGCCAGGCGCATCAGCTGGGACGCGGTGAGCGACGGGGGCAGGGGGACGTCCGTGACGCTCTGCCGGGCGCGCAGGAGTTCGCCGGTGAGGGCGTCGAGGTCGCGGTCCCAGGAGGCGATGGTGCGGGCTTCCTCCGGGGTGAGCGGCGTGTGCTCGGGCCCGGTGGGGTGGGGGCGCGCGGACTCGGGGTGGGGGCGTGTGGGTGCTTGGTGGGGGTGTTCGGTGAGGCGCGGGAACTCCGGGCGTGGGTGTTCCGTGGTGTCCGATCCGCTGTCCGGAGCTGCTGCCTGGTGCGGGACGGTCGGGCGGTCCGGGCCCCAGTCGTCCCAGCCGGCCGGGTCCTCCCCCGCGAAGGGATCGTCGTCGACGAACGGGTCCTCGTCGGGGAAGGGACCCTCTTCGGCGCGGGCGTCCTCGTAGCGGATGTCCTCGCGAAGGGGCTCTTCCTCCGGCGGGACCGGCCAGTCCGGGTCGTCGTAGCTGTCCGGGTCGTGCGTGGCCGTCGCGTGGCCGTCCGTGTGGGAGGCGAGGTGCTCCAGGTGGGCCAGGACGGTCTCGGCGGCCGCCCGGCGCCGGGCCAGGGCCCTCTCGTCCAGGGGCAGGGGCCACACCTGGTCGGCGGACTCCTTGTGCAGGACGGGGTTTTCCTCGTCCTCGGCGGGCTTGTCGGCCCAGGCCTCGATCTCGCCGTGCCCGGCGGCGCAGTGCTCGTAGAGGGCCTGCAGGAATCCGGACGGGCCGCGCGGCTTCTTCTGGGTGGGGCCCCACCAGTGCCCGGAGCCGAGGAGGAGGGAGCGGGGGCGGGTGAACGTGACGTAGCCGAGGCGGAGTTCCTCGGTGTGCTGGTGTTCCTTCATGGCCTCCTGGAAGGCCTTCAGGCCCCGGGGGTCCCAGGAGTCGACGTCGGGGAGGGTGTCGGCGTCGCCGCGCAGTTCGTGCGGCAGCACCTTGCCCTGGGAGGTCCACTTCTCGCGGCCCTGGCTGCTGGGGAAGGTACCGGTGACCAGGCCGGGGACGGCGACCACGTCCCATTCCAGGCCCTTGGACTTGTGCGCGGTGAGGACCTTGACGGTGTTCTCGCCGCCGGGCAGTGCGTTGTCGAGGCCTTTCTCGTACTGGGCGGCGGTGCGCAGGAATCCGAGGAAGGCCAGCAGGCTCGCCTCGTTGTCGCCGGCGGCGAACGAGGCGGCGACATCGAGGAAGTTCGACAGTGTCTCGCGGCGGCGGGCGGCCAACGCGTGCGGGGACGCCGAGAGTTCGACTTCCAGGCCGGTGACGGCGAGGACGCGGTGCAGGACGTCCATCAGAGGGTCGGCCAGGGAGCGGCGCAGGTCGCGCAGTTCGGTGGCCAGGCGCGCGAACCGGACGCGGGCGTCCGGGGAGAAGGGCAGTCCGTCGTCGTCGCCGTCCCCGTCGAACGGGGTCTCCAGGAACGTGTCGAGGGCGTCCGCGAGCGATATCACCTCGGACGGGTCGACTCCTTCCACGGCCGCGGCGAGCCGGCGGTCCGGGTCGTCGTCGCCGTCCACGCGCGCGTGGGACACGAGAAGCCGGGCGCGCCGCCCCAGGAGGGCGAGGTCGCGTGGGCCGATGCGCCAGCGGGGGCCGGTCAGGAGCCTGACGAGGGAGGCGTTGGCGCCAGGGTCCTGGAGGACCTCACAGACGGCGACCAGGTCGGCGATCTCGGGCAGGTGCAGCAGCCCGGACAGGCCGACGACCTCGACGGGGACGTCCCGGGCCACGAGCGCGCCCTGGATCTCGCCGAAGTCGGTGGCCGTACGGCACAGGACCGCGATCTCGCCGGGCGCCTTGCCGGTGTTCACGAGGTGGGCGATCGAGTCGGCGATCCAGCCGATCTCCTCGGCGTGGGTGGGCAGCAGGGCGCAGCGTACCGTGCCGTCGCGTTCGGCGCCGGGGGCCGGCCGGAGGGCCTGAACGCCCGCGTGCATGGCGCGCAGGGGCTCAGCGAGCCCGTTGGCGAGGTCGAGGAGGCGGCCGCCGCTGCGGCGGTTCTCGCTGAGCGCCTGGCGGGTGGCGGGGCGGCCGTCGGAGTGGGCGAAGTGCTCGGGGAAGTCGTCGAGGTTGGCGACGGAGGCGCCGCGCCAGCCGTAGATGGCCTGGCAGGGGTCGCCGACGGCGGTGACCGGGTGGCCGGTGCCGGCGCCGAACAGGCCCGCGAGGAGGATGCGCTGGGCCACGGAGGTGTCCTGGTATTCGTCGAGGAGCACCACCCGGAACTCGTCGCGCAGGATCGGGCCCACTTCGGGGATCTGGGCGAGTTGGGCGGACAGGGCGATCTGGTCGCCGAAGTCGAGCAGGTCGCGTTCACGTTTGGCGGCGCGGTAGCGGACCACCAGGTCGGCGAGTTCGCGGCGGGCGGCGGCCGCCTCGGGGACCTTGCGCAGGTCCGCGTTGGTGAGCTTGGCGCCCTCCAGCGCGCGCAGCAGCGCGGCGTCGTACCCGCGCAGGTCCTCAGGCCGTACGAGGTGTTCGGCGAGCTCGGCGTCGAGGGCGAGGAGGTCGCTGACCAGGTCGGCGAAGGAGCGGGTCAGCGCAGGGTAGGGGCCCGGGGCTTCGCGCAGCACGCGCGCGGCGAGCTGGTAGCGGGTGGCGTCGGCGAGCAGGCGGGAGGTCGGCTCCAGTCCGATGCGCAGGCCGTGGTCGGTCAGCAGACGCCCCGCGAAGGCGTGGTACGTCGAAATCACGGGCTCGCCCGGCGGATTGTCCGGGTCGATGACGTCGGGGTCGGTGACGCCCGCCTTGACCAGTGCCTTGCGGACGCGTTCGGCGAGTTCCCCGGCGGCCTTGTTGGTGAAGGTGAGACCGAGCACCTGTTCGGGAGCGACCTGGCCGGTGCCGACCAGCCACACCACCCGTGCCGCCATCACCGTGGTCTTGCCGGAGCCGGCGCCGGCCACGATCACCTGCGGGGCGGGCGGCGCGATGATGCAGGCCGTCTGCTCCGGGGTGAACGGGATGCCGAGGAGCTCCTTGAGCTGATCGGGATCGGTGATACGGGCGGGCATGTCGCAGAGGCTAGCGGCGACCACTGACAGTGGAGGCCGCATCGTCCCTGGGGGTACGGAGAAACGCAGGTCAGCACGTGTGGTGCGACGGATCACACCAGTGCGCTCACTCCACCACGTGCCGTCCCTCGGGCTGCGCGCTGCACGACGCCCGGAACGCGCAGTGCGTGCAGTGCTGGCCGGCGCTCGGAGTGAACCGTTCGTCGAGGACCTTGCCGGCGGCCGTGGCCAGCAGGTCGCCGACCCACTCGCCCTCCAGCGGCTCCTGTGCCTGCACCTTGGGCAGGGTCTCGCCGCCGTCCCGCCTGGCGGCGCCCTGACGCAGCTGGACGAGTTCGGCGCCGCCCGGTTCGGGGCGCACGCCGTCGAAGGCGTCGTCGACCGCACCCTCGCGGACGGCGAGTTGGTAGACGGCGAGCTGGGGGTGGTGCTCCACATCCTTCGCGGTGGGCGCGTGTTTGCCGGTCTTGAAGTCGACGACGTAGGCACGGCTCTCGGCGTCCGCCTCGACACGGTCCATGGAGCCGCGGATGCGCACCTCGTAGTCACCGGCTTCGAGGGTGACGTCGAAGTCGTGCTCGCTGGCGACCGGCGTGCGCCCGGTGCGGTCCATGACGTGCCATTTCAGGAAGCGTTCGAGCGCCACGCGCGCGTTGTCCTTCTCCTGCGCCGACTTCCACGGCGCGTCGAACGCGAGCGCGTTCCACACGGAGTCGAGGCGTTCCGTGAGGACGTCGAGGTCGGCCGGGGTGTGTCCGGAGGCGACCTCGTCGGCGAGGACGTGCACCACGTTGCCGAAGCCCTGCGCGACCGTCGCGGGCGCGTCGGCCTTGACCTCGCGGCCCAGGAACCACTGCAGGGCGCAGGTGTTGGCGAGCTGGTCGAGGGCGCTTCCGGAGAGCACGACGGGCTGGTCGCGGTTGCGCACCGGCACTTTGCTCTCGGTCGGTTCGAACATGCCCCACCACCTGTAGGGGTGGGCGGACGGCACCAGCGGGCGGCCGTCCTCGTCGGCGAGGGCGGCGAGGCGGGCCAGACGGCGGGCGGCGGCCTCCCTGAGGGTGTCGGACACCCGCGGGTCGACCGTCGTGGCGCGCAGTTCGGCGACCAGGGAGGCGACGGCCAGCGGGCGGCGCGGACGGCCCGTGACGTCCTTGGGTTCGACGCCGAGTTCGGTGAGGAAGCGGGAGGGCTGATCGCCGTCGTCCGCGGGCGCCTTCACCGCCGTGACGACCAGGCGCTCCCGCGCGCGAGTGGCGGCCACATAGAAAAGGCGGCGTTCCTCGGCGAGCAGCGCGCCCGGGGTGAGCGGTTCGGCTAGGCCGTCGCGGCCGATGCGGTCGGCCTCCAGCAGCGAGCCGCGGCGACGCAGGTCGGGCCACAGTCCCTCCTGGACGCCCGCGACGACGACCAGGCGCCACTGAAGGCCCTTGGAGCGGTGCGCGGTCATCAGGCGGACGGCGTCAGGGCGTACGGCACGCCGGGTGAGCGTGTCGGCGGCGATGTCCTCGGCGTCGATCTCCGCGAGGAAGTTCAGAGCACCGCGGCCGCCGGTGCGCTCCTCCGCGCGCGCGGCGGTGGCGAACAGCGCGCAGACGGCGTCCAGGTCGCGGTCGGCGTTGCGTCCGGCCGCGCCGCCGCGCCGGGCGGCACGCTCCAGACGCGTGGGCCACGGCGTGCCCTCCCACAGGTCCCACAGCGCCTCCTCGGCCGTGCCGCCGCCGGCGAGGCGCTCACGGGCCTTCCTGAGCAGCGCACCGAGCCGCTGAGCACCCCGCGCGTACCCGGGGTCGTGCACGGCCAGCCGCTCCGGTTCGGCCAGTGCCCGCGCGAGCAGCTCGTCCGAGGGCGGTGGCAGGGGGTTGCCGGCGGCCCGCTCCTCGTCGCGCAGGGCCCGTCCGAGGCGGCGGAGATCGGCGGCGTCCATGCCCGCGAGGGGGGAGACGAGCAGCGTGAGGGCGGTCTCGGTGTCGAGCCAGCAGGTGCCCGGTCCCGGTTCCTCGGCCTCAGGATCGCCGAAGGGCTCGTCGGTGCGTGCCGCCTCCGCCGCGGCCACCACCCGCAGTGCCGTCAGCAGCGGTGCCACCGCGGGTTCGTGCCGCAGGGGCAGGTCGTCACCGTCGATGTCCAGGGGGACGCCGGCCGCGGTGAGCGCACGGCGGACCGTCGGGATGGTGCGGGCGCCCGCGCGCACCAGGACGGCCATCTCGCTCCAGGGCACGCCCTCCTCCAGGTGGGCCCTGCGGAGGATGTCGGCGACGTTGTCCAGTTCGGTGCCGGCGGTCGGGTACGTGTACACCTCGACGCGTCCGCCGTCCCGTACCGGAGTGAGCTCCCGGTGGGCGCGCACCTTGTCGGCCGGAAGGCGGGTCAGCGGCATGCGCTGGGTCAGCAGCCGGGTCGCGGCCAGCAGCGCGGCGCCGGAACGACGGGAGGTGCGCAGGACCTCCACGGGCGCGGGGCGGCCGTCCGCGCGCGGGAAGTCACGCGGGAACTCGAGGATGCCGTTCACGTCCGCGCCCCGGAAGGCGTAGATCGACTGGTCGGGATCGCCGAAGGCGACGAGGGTGCGGCCGTCGCCGGCGAGGGCGTGCAACAGCCGGACCTGTGCCGGGTCGGTGTCCTGGTACTCGTCGACGAAGACGGCGTCGTACTGGGCGGCGAGTCGTGCGGCGACCTCGGGGCGGCGGGCGAGGAGGACGGCGCGGTGGACCAGTTCGGCGTAGTCGAGCACGCCTTGGAGGTCCATGACGTCGAGGTACTCGGCGAGGAAGGCGGCGGCTGCGCGCCAGTCGGGGCGGCCGCTGCGGCGGGCGAAGGCGTCCAGGGTGCCGGGGTCCAGGCCCAGTTCGCGGCTGCGTGCCAGGACCGCGCGTACCTCGTCGGCGAAACCACGGGTGGTCAGGCAGGCGCGCAGTTCGTCGGGCCAGCGCACGTGCGCCAGGCCGAGCCGCTCCAGGTCGGGCTGGCCGGCGAGCAGTTCACGGACGGCGACGTCCTGCTCGGGGCCGGACAGCAGCCTCAGGGGCTCGACGAACAGGTCGGTGTCCTGGTGGGCGCGGACCAGGGCGTAGCAGAACGAGTGGAAGGTCGTCGCCTGGGGCGCGCCGGCGGCTCCTATGCGCAGCGCCATGCGGTCGCGAAGTTCGACGGCCGCCTTGCGGCTGAACGTCAGCACCAGGACACGCGCGGGGTCCCCTCCCCGGGCGATCCGCGCCGCCACCGACTCGACGAGCGTTGTGGTCTTGCCGGTGCCCGGACCTGCGAGGACGAGCAGCGGGCCGCTCCGGTGGTCAACCACGGAGCGTTGTGGGGCGTCAAGACGAGGGGGATCCACCCGGGCCGGCGGGGTACGCACCAGTCGGTAAGCGCCACGGTTCCCCTGTCGCACCTGGGTGTGCGACAGACGCCTGGTGGAGGAAGAGGAGCTCACGTGGTTCGCCGGTCCTGGTGGGTGTGCAGTGGGGCCGACCTCCGCGCGGGGAGGACGGTGATCGCGGGATGAGGGGGACGCGTGCAGCCGACGCTACGCCGACGAGCGGTGCGGAAGCAGGGCTTCCCCTTCTTCCCGCGGGCCACTCCCGGCACGCACGCCCCTCGTCCCACGAACGTACGCCATGCCTCGGACGTCCCCTGTTTCCCCCGTACGGACCCCGGGGTGCCCTTGGGCCGGTCCGATGGCGGAAGCTGTCAGGTGTGACTTTCCGCGCGCTCGCCGCCGTCCCATCGCGCCCGTCTCATGTCGAGCCGTGGCAGATGGTCCTCGGCGGCCCTGCTCGCCTCCTTCAAAGGCGTGCCCTCCGCGCGGTAGCGGCCGAGCGCCTCCAGTTCGTGGCCGGGGAGCAGGACGCCATCCGCGCGGACGACGCGCCACCACGGGACGGCGCCTCCGTAGAGCGACATGACCCGGCCGACCTGACGGGGGCCGCCCTCCTCCAGCCATTCGGCGACGTCGCCGTAGGTCATCACGCGGCCGGGCGGGATCCGTTCGGCGATGTCGAGGACCCGCTCGGCGTACTCCGGCAGCGCGTCCGCGTGCTCCGCGCGGACATCGTCCGGAAGGCTCTGCTCGCTCATCCGTCCCATCCTGCCCCACCCCACCGACAACGTGACGCGCCCGTGACCGTGCGTGGTATCCCTCGCTCCGGGGTGGCGCTTCGGGCAGACTGTGCGCCCCGCACGTGCACCCTGATACCCCCGCGTGTCGTTGGGGCATGCCACCATCGTGCGGGCGGTGACCGGTGATACGAGACCAAGAAGAGGCGATGAAACAGCAGGGTGTGCACCCCGAGGACGCGGAGGGCACCTCTGACGCTTCGTCGCGCCCGGGCGCCGGTGGGACGGACGGGCAGGACACCGGCGACTCGGCCGCGAAGGACGCCGTGAAGGAGACTCCCGGCAGCCCGGCGTCCGACGTCGACGAACCGGACGAGGCGTACGCGGACGAGGTGGAGGGCGACGAACCGCTGCTCCCCGCGCGCGTGCACCGGCCCTCCGATCTCATGCGGCTCCTGATCGGTGTGCTGGCCGTGGCCGTGCTCCTCGCGGTCGCCGCGTTCGCGCACGGAACCACCTCGGGTCTCGAACAGGACATCAACAAGGGCACCGGTCAGGCGCCCGACCTGCTCATCAAGATCGCGGGGCTGGCCTCCAGCATCGCGATCCTCCTGGTGCCGGTCGCGTTCGCGATCGAGCGGCTGATCAAACGCGACGGGCTGCGCATCGCGGACGGCGTGCTCGCGGCGGTCCTGGCACACGGGGTGACCCTCGCCACCGACCTGTGGGTCGCCAAGGCGGCCCCCGGCTCCATCCAGGAGGCGCTCACCCAGCCCTCCCCCGGTGACATCCACGCCCTCACCGACCCGGTGCACGGCTATCTGGCGCCCGTGATCGCCTATATGACGGCAGTCGGCATGTCACGCAGGCCCCGCTGGCGTGCGGTGCTGTGGATCGTCCTGACGCTCGACGCCTTCTCGATGCTCGTCACCGGGTACACGACACCGTTCTCGATCATTCTCACCGTGCTCATCGGCTGGACCGTGGCCTACGGAACGCTGTACGCGGTCGGCTCGCCCAACGTGAGGCCCACCGGGCGGACTCTGATGGCGGGCCTGCGGACCGTGGGCTTCCACCCGGTGAGCGCCGCCCGCGAGGAGGCCCCCGACACCCCGGAGAACGGCGACCGCGGCAGACGCTACTTCGTCACCCTGGAGGACGGCCCGCCCCTGGACGTGACGGTGGTGGACCGGGAGCAGCAGGCGCAGGGGTTCTTCTACCGGGCCTGGCGCAACCTGATGCTGCGCGGCTTGGCCACCCGCAGCAGCCTCCCGTCGCTGCGGCAGGCTCTGGAGCAGGAGGCCCTGCTCGCGTACGCCGCCATCGCGGCCGGCGCCAACGCGCCCAAGCTGATCGCCACCTCCGAACTGGGCCCCGACGCGGTGATGCTCGTCTACGAGCACACCGGCGGGCGCACCCTCGACTCGCTCCCGGACGAGGAGATCACCGACGAACTGCTGTGCGACACCTGGCATCAGGTGCGGGCCCTGCAGTCCCGGCGCATCGCGCACCGCAGGCTGGTGGGTGAAGCGATCCTGGTGGATCGTTCCGGCACGGTGATCCTCACCGACCTGCGGGTCGGCGAGATCGCGGCGGGCGACCTGCTGCTGCGCATGGACATCTCCCAGTTGCTGGTGACCCTCGGCCTGCGGGTCGGGGCCGAGCGCGCGGTGGCCGCCGCGCTGAGCGTGCTCGGGCCCGACGCCGTGGCCGACTGTCTGCCGATGCTGCAGCCCATCGCGCTGAGCCGCTCCACGCGCGCGACGCTGCGGAGAATGGCACGGGAGCGGGCCGAGCGCGAACGTGAGGCGGTCCTGGAGGCGTCCCGGCACGCCAAGCAGGCCCGTCTGGAGTCCGCGCCGGACGACACCGTGCCCGTACTCGAGAAGCCCGACAAGAAGGCCGTGAAGGCCGAGGCGCGGGCCGAGAAACGGGCCATCGACGAGGCCGTGGAGGAGGCGCGGGAGGAGGATCTGCTCACCCAGATCCGTCACCAGGTGCTGCTGATCCGCCCGCAGGCACCGGTCGAACCGGCCCGCCTGGAGCGGGTGCGGCCGCGCACGCTGATCAGTTTCATGGCCGGCGCCATCGGCGCGTACTTCCTGCTGACTCAGCTGACGCACATCGAGTTCGGACCGCTCGTCGCCCACGCCGAGTGGGGCTGGGTGGCCGCGGCCGTGCTGTTCTCCGCGGCGAGCTACTTCGCGGCGGCGATGGCGCTGCTGGGCTTCGTACCCGAACGGGTGCCGTTCCTGCGGGCCGTCGCGGCGCAGGTCGCGGGGTCCTTCGTGAAGATCGTCGCGCCGGCCGCGGTGGGCGGGGTCGCCCTGAACACGCGCTTCCTGCAGCGCTCGGGAGTGCGGCCGGGGCTCGCGGTGGCGAGTGTCGGCGCGTCGCAGCTGTTCGGGCTCGGCTGCCACATCCTGATGCTGCTGTCCTTCGGTTATCTGACCGGCACCGAGAAGACGCCGTCGCTGTCGCCGTCCCGGACGGTCATCGCGGGCCTGCTGACGGTCGCGGTCCTCGTACTGGTCGTGACCTCGGTGCCGTTCCTGCGGAAATTCGTCGCCACGCGTGTGAGGTCGCTGTTCGCGGGCGTCGTGCCGCGCATGCTCGACGTCCTGCAGCGGCCGCAGAAACTGGTCACCGGCATCGGCGGCATGCTGCTGCTGACGGCCTGCTTCGTGATGTGCCTGGACGCCTCGATCCGGGCGTTCGGCGACCAGACGACCTCGCTGAGCATCGCCAGCGTCGCCGTCGTCTTCCTCGCGGGCAACGCGCTGGGATCCGCCGCGCCGACCCCGGGCGGTGTGGGCGCGGTGGAGGCGACCCTGACCGTCGGTCTGATCGCCATCGGCCTCCCCAAGGAGGTCGCCGCGCCGGCGGTGCTGCTGTTCCGGCTGCTGACCCTGTGGCTGCCGGTGCTGCCGGGCTGGCTCGCCTTCAACCATCTGACCCGCAAAGGCGCGCTGTAGGGGTGTCCCGCTCCCTCTTACGGCCCGTGCCCCGAGCGTCCGCCCGGGGACAGCTCCAGGATGGGACCATGCCCAACCCCTCCCGGCCGCGCGCCGCTGCCCTGGCCGCCGCCGCCCTGCTGCTGGCCACCGTGCTGGCGGGGTGCAGCGACGACTCCCAGGACCAGGATCAGGACCTGCCGGCACAGAAGCTGAGCTGGGAGGACTGTCCGGTGCCGTCCGCGGCGGAGGGCGGCGGTGAACCCCCGTCTCCCCTGCCTGGCGGCCAGGAGTGGCAGTGCGCCACGATGAAGGCGCCCCTCGACTGGGCGAAACCCAAGGGCGACACGATCGATCTCGCGTTGATCCGGGCGAAGGCGAGCGGGCCCGTGGGCAGGCGCATCGGCTCGCTGGTCTTCAACTTCGGCGGCCCCGGCGGCTCGGGCGTCACCACCCTGCCCGCCTTCAGCGAGGACTACGCGACCCTGCGCACCCGCTACGACCTGGTGAGTTTCGACCCGCGCGGCGTCGGCCGCAGTGCCCCCGTGGAGTGCCTGAACGACCCGCAGCTCGACGTGTACTTCCAGCAGGACGCCACGCCCGACGACGCTGCCGAACGCACCGAGCTGCTGGACAACACCAAGGAGTTCAACGCGGCCTGCGAGGAGAACTCCAAGAAGCTGCTGCCGCATGTGCGCACCACCGACGCGGCCCGCGACATGGAGCTGATGCGCCAGGTCCTCGGCGACACCAAGCTGCACTACTTCGGCATCTCGTACGGCACCGAACTCGGCGGTGTCTACGCCCACTTGTTCCCCCGGCGGGTCGGCCGCGCGGTGTTCGACGGGGTGGTCGATCCCACCCAGAACGTCGAACAGGGCTCGCTCGGGCAGGCCAAGGGGTTCCAGCTCGCCCTCGACAACTTCGCCGAGGACTGCGTCTCGAAGACAGAGGACTGCCCGATCGGCGACAGCGCGAAGGACGTGCAGAACCGTATCGCCGCACTGCTCAAGAGCCTCGACAGCAAGCCGCTCCCGGGCATCGCCCCGCGCAGGCTGACCCAGACCGCTGCGACCAACGGCATCGCGCAGGCCCTGTACTCCAAGGACTTCTGGGAATACCTCACCGAGGGCCTGGAGCAGGCGTACGACGGGAACGGCCAGATCCTGATGGCGCTGTCCGACTCGATGAACGGACGCAGCCAGAACGGTGAGTACAGCAACATCGCCGCGGCCAACATCTCCATCAACTGCGCCGACGACAAACCCCGCTACACCGCCGCCGACGTCGAGCGGAAGCTGCCCGAGTTCCGGGCCGCGTCGGCACTGTTCGGCGGCTTCCTCGCCTGGGGCATGGTCAGCTGCACCAACTGGGACGTGCCGGGTGCCGCCGACCATCCGGACGTGAGCGCGCCCGGTTCCGCGCCGATCCTCGTCGTGGGCAACACGGGCGACCCCGCCACGCCGTACGGGGGCGCGCGGAAAATGGTGGACGCGCTCGGCAAGGGCGTCGGAGTCGAGCTGACGTACAAGGGGCAGGGGCACGGCGCCTACGACACCGAGAACGAGTGCGTGCGGAACGCGGTGAACGGCTATCTGCTGGACGGGAAGCTGCCGACGGCCGGGACGGTCTGCTCCTGACGCCCATCTCTACAAAGGGGCAGGTCAGAACGTTATCCACAGGCCTCCTCGGTCGTCTCGTGATCCGCCTACCATGGCCGGACAGCCATCCGCGGCACAGAGCGGAAGGCCTGCGAGGGGGGATCGCGATGAGGGGTTTCGCACGGTGGACGGCCCTGCTTGCCGCTGCCGGTCTGCTGATGACGGGGTGCAGCGGCGGCTCGTCGGGGGATGACACCAGCGGCGGGAGGACCGGCCGGGCACAGCCGTCGGCCCGCTCCTCCATCGCGGCCTCCCCACTGCCGTCCTCGCTGACCTCTCAGAGGCTCGACTGGGGGCGCTGCAGGGCCACCGCCGACTTCTCCGCACCGGGCGCCGACTGGCAGTGCGCGACGCTCAAGGTCCCGCTGGACTGGTCGAAGCCGCACGGCAAGACGATCGGGCTCGCGCTGATCCGCGCCAAGGCCCGGGGCGAGAACCGCATCGGCTCGCTGCTGTTCAACTTCGGCGGCCCCGGCAGCTCCGGGGTCTCCACCATGCCCGGCTACGCGGCCGTCGTCCCCCTGCTCCGTGAGCGGTACGACCTGGTCAGCTGGGACCCGCGCGGGGTGGGTGCCAGCGAGGGTGTCCGCTGCCTCGGCGACAGGGAGATCCAGGCGGCCGAGAAGGTCGACATCACCCCCGACACCTCGGCCGAAGAGCAGGCCTACCTGCGTAACGCCACCGCCTTCGGCAAGGGGTGCGAGAAGGACGCCGGCGAACTGCTCGCGCACGTCTCGACCACCGACACCGCCCGCGACATGGATCTGATGAGGCAGGTCCTCGGCGACCGGAAGACGCACTACTTCGGCATCTCCTACGGCACCCAGCTGGGCGGGGTGTACGCACATCTCTTCCCGCGGAACGTGGGCCGGCTGGTCCTCGACGCGGTCGTCGACCCGAGCGCCGACACCGTGGGTCACGCCGAGAACCAGGCCCGGGGTTTCCAGCGGGCGCTGAACGCCTACCTGAAGTCCACCGGCCAGGACCCCGGGCAGGGCTCGCGGAAGATCGCGGACCTGCTGAAGAGGCTCGACGCGAACCCGCTGCCGACGTCGTCTCGGCGGCAGTTGACGCAGGCCCTCGCCTTCATCGGCATCGTCCGCCCGCTGTACAGCAAGGAGAGCTGGCCGACCCTGACCAGCGCCTTGGACGCGGCGGAGCAGGGAGACGGTTCGGAGCTCCTGGCGCTCGCCGACGACTACAACGGCCGCGACCCCTCGGGGCACTACGGCACGGGGACCCATGCGCAACGGGTCATATCGTGCGTGGACAACAAGCAGCGACTGACCGCCCAGAAGGCGAAGAAGCTGTTGCCGGAGTTCGAGAGGATCTCGCCCGTGTTCGGGCCTTTCCTCGGCTGGGACACGGCCGGCTGGTGCCACGACTGGCCGGTCGCCGGGCTGTACGAGACACCGGAGGTGAGCGCTCCCGGCGCGGCACCGATCCTGGTCGTGGGCAACACCGGCGACCCGGCGACGCCGTACGAGGGCACCCGGAAGATGGCGGACGAGCTGGGCGAGGACGTCGGTGTGATGCTCACCTGGAGGGGTCAGGGTCACGGTGCGTACGGCCGTGGGAGCGCCTGCGTGGACTCCACGGTGAACGCGTATCTGCTGAGCGGCTCGGTGCCGAGGAACGGCAAGGTCTGTTCATGACGTCGGCGGGGCCGTCACAGATGCAGCGGTGCGCGAGACCAAGGAGGAGACCGGCTTCGACGTCGAGGTGACGGGGCTGGTCGGCCTCTACACCAACCCTGGCCACGTCATGGCCTACGACGACGGCGAAGTCCGCCGACAGTCCTCGATCTGCTTCACGGCCCGGATCACCGGAGGCCAGTTGCGGACCAGCCGCGAGAGCAAAGAAGTGGCGTTCGTCGCCCGAGCTGGACGAGCTGAACGTCCACCCGTCCATGCGGATGCGGATCGAGCACGGATTGGCAGGCCCGGCAGAGCCCTACATCAGCTGATGAACCATGCGGGCACGAGTCCGCTCGACAGCACCCTTGAAGTACGGCCGCACCTTGCTGATCGCGTTGTGCACTTCGCTGCCCGGTTCGTAGCGGACGAGGATCTCGTCGATGCGACCGGTCCGCCGGCCCCGGCAGACACGGCTGCCCGTACTTGCGCACCCACGCACGCACCGACTGCCGTGACACCCCATACCCGGCTGCGCTCCGCTTCGCCGGGCGCGCTTCCCGGCTCCGCTGCGCGCTGCGCTCCTGCCTTCGGCCCGCTCCGCGCACGCTGCGCCGACGCGCGCCCACATGGACAGGGCCGGTGGCCATGAGTCGATCACCGCATATCGCGGCCCGATCAGGAACATGCCTCCGGCGGGGGATCGGCCGGCACCGGGATGGAGGGAGCGCGGTACGCGGGTGCGGGTCCGTAGGGGCGAGCGCGGGGCTGGGGAGAGTGGTGGGTGAGGAAGTGGGCGGCTAATCAGTCGCGCTTGGGCCAGACCGGGCCCTGGTCGGTCCAGATGACGCCCTTGTTGCGGCACAGGCAGAAGGGGTGGCCGATCGGGTCGGTGTACACCTGCCAGCCGTAGCCGTTGGGGCCGATGAAGTCCTGCCTCAGCGTCGCGCCGAGGTCGAGGACGCGGGCCTGCTCGGACTCGATCTCGTCCACTTCGAAGTCGAGGTGGAACTGCTTGGGGTGCTCGCTGTCGGGCCACTGCGGAGCGCGGTAGTCGTCCACACGGATGAATGCCAGCTCGATCTCGCCGAACTGGATGCCGGCCCAGTCCTCGGAGCTGCCTTCCTTGATCGGACGGCCCGTCACCTCGGAGTAGAAAGCCGCCAGCTTCATCGTGTCCGGGCAGTCGATAATGAAATCGGTGAGTCGCAGCATTCCGGGATCCTGTCACAAGCTCACACCCGGCTTCGATACGGGCTTCGCCCCCAGACCCCGTTCACCAGGGGCGGCCAGGTTTGTACCGCAGGTGCGGATCAGCAGCGGTCAGCGCCGCATACCGACGGACGACCCATTGAGGCCCAGAGCGAGTTGGCCGACGTCCATGACCCCACATGACCGGCCCTGACGAAGATGACGCCAGTCGGCAAAGGTCAGCAGGGCGCGACTACGTGACCGCTAAACAAGGCCAAATCGCGCCCTACTGGCATCCGGTCGGAATCAACCACACTTTGACACATGGGGGGTTTATCAGATCAAGACCAGTTCGTATGTGATCGCTGCGGTAGCGCAAGCCCGACCGTGCGCGAACGAGGGCGAATCGTGCTCATGGCCAAGCTCTGTGAGGACTGCTGGAACAGGCTCGCCAACGAGATGGCCGACGTCGACGGGGCCACAGCCGCCCCTAGGCCCGATCTCGACCCGGACGACGTCTCATGGATCGAACCGCCCACTTGCCCCAGATGCGGAGCACTCGTCCGCGTGTACCCCACGAACTACGACCGGTGGGTCAGTCTGGCCACGGTAGAACTGCCCGCCAAAGACGTCCCGGAGGCCTTCCGCTGGCGTTTGACGCCACTGCCGACTCGATCCCGCATCGCGGCCGATATCGTCGCAATACGGGTCCGCGGAGTCGATCCCTTGCCCAGTGAACCCGTCGTGCCGGCTCACCGCATGATGTGTGTCCCGGATCGGGATGGGACGTAGGCCACAGCGCGCACACGAGATGTAGGCGTGCCCCCAGCGTGGCCGGTCGAGCAGCATGCAGCGGGGAACAACGGGGAACCTCGGCAAGCAGCGCAAGGACCCGCAGGTCAGCGTCTCGCCAGGTCAGCCGAGATCCGCATATGCGATCTTCCAAACCAGTGCTCCAGAATCCCGAGCACGCAGCGGAGTGGCCGGCCCGTACCAGTCCCAAAGCGTGGTCTCCCACAGCGATTCGGACACGCAGGTCAGCCGACGTCGACCGGCAACGACAGAAGCCCACGGCTCTGACCTGGTCAGAGCCGTGGGCTTCTTCAGTCGCGCTGGTCAGTCAGAGGGCCGATCAGTACACCGGCTTGTCCGGCTCGATCTGGTTGACCCAGCCGATCACGCCGCCGCCGACGTGCACGGCGTCGGCGAAGCCCGCGGACTTCAGGACCGCGAGGACTTCCGCACTGCGGACACCCGTCTTGCAGTGCAAGACGATCTTCTTGTCCTGCGGGAGGGTCTCCAGGGCGGTGCCCATGAGGAACTCGTTCTTCGGGATCAGCTTGGCGCCCGGGATGGAGACGATCTCGTACTCGTTGATCTCGCGGACGTCGATGATCTCGATGTTCTCGCCGTCGTCGATCCACTCCTTGAGCTGCTTGGGAGTGATCGTCGAGCCGGCGGCCGCCTCCTGGGCTTCCTCGGAGACGACGCCGCAGAAGGCCTCGTAGTCGATGAGCTCGGTGACGGTGGGGTTCTCGCCGCAGACCGCGCAGTTGGGGTCCTTGCGCACCTTGACCTGCCGGTACTGCATCTCCAGGGCGTCGTAGATCATCAGCCGGCCGACCAACGGCTCACCGATGCCGGCGAGCAGCTTGATGGCCTCGTTGACCTGGATGGAGCCGATGGACGCGCACAGCACGCCCAGGACGCCGCCCTCGGCGCAGGAGGGGACCATGCCCGGCGGCGGGGGCTCCGGGTAGAGGCAGCGGTAGCAGGGACCGTGCTCGGACCAGAAGACGGAGGCCTGGCCGTCGAAGCGGTAGATCGACCCCCACACGTACGGCTTGTTCAGCAGCACGCAGGCGTCGTTGACCAGGTAGCGGGTCGCGAAGTTGTCCGTGCCGTCGACGATCAGGTCGTACTGACTGAAGATGTCCATCACGTTGTCGGCCTCGAGCCGCTCCTCGTGAAGGACCACGTTCACGTACGGGTTGATGCCGAGGACGGAGTCACGGGCGGACTCAGCCTTGGAGCGGCCGATGTCGGCCTGGCTGTGGATGATCTGGCGCTGCAGGTTCGACTCGTCGACCTCGTCGAACTCCACGATGCCGAGCGTGCCCACGCCCGCCGCGGCCAGGTACATCAGCGCCGGCGAGCCCAGGCCGCCGGCGCCCACACAGAGCACCTTGGCGTTCTTCAGCCGCTTCTGCCCGTCCATCCCCACGTCGGGGATGATCAGGTGGCGGGAGTACCTGCGGACCTCGTCTACGGTGAGCTCAGAAGCGGGCTCGACCAGGGGTGGCAGCGACACGGGGACTCCGTTGGTCGGTCAATCACTACAGTTGTTCTCCCCGTAACACTGCCATGGGCTTCTTCATTCCGAGACACCTGTTCCGATCCGCGAGACGATGTCGTCCCAGTAGCCGGGCATGCTCTCCCAGGGGTCGCTGCGGCCCCCGCCGTCCGTGCGGTCGGTGAAGTAGATCGTCGCGGCGCCCTGCCAGCGGGCGATGCGCAGGGCCTCCTCCAGGTGGCCGCGCGGGACACCGTGGACGAAGTGGCAGAAGCGCTCGGGCGGGTGGTCGGCGGTCCACTCGGCCGCCTGGGACCATCGGTAGTCGCTCCAGGAACCGGAGAACGTGACCAACTGGTCGGCGCTCTCGAGGTAGCCGGGGTACGGGTGGGTGCCGTGGCCGAGGACGATGTGCGGGTCCTCATGGATCGCGCGGAGCGTGCTGACCGTACGGCGGACCTCGGGGAGCGCGACACGTTCGGCCGGGCAGCGGTCCAGGAGGAAGCCGTCGACCCGGTACCAGTCGATGTAGCGCCCCGCGTCGGAGATCAGCTCCCCGCCGGGGCGGGCTCCGTAGGTGGCGTCGAGGTGACCGAGGATCCGGACGCCCGCGTTGCGCAGGCGTCCGGCAGCGTCCAGACACTGCGGGTCGGGGCGGGCGCCGGGGCCGTTGCCCGCGATGTTGAGGACGACCCAGTGCAGCGGGGTGCCGGGGCGGGTCAGTTCGGCCCACTCGGCCGGGGCGACCAGGGGATGCGCGAAGCCGGGGATGCCGAAGCCCGTGCGGAGGCCGGTGCCGGCGGTGCCGGAGGTGGGGCTGGTCAGATGCGGCATGCCGCCTCCATCCAGATGTCGGCCAGGGACTCCTCGAGGTTGATCCGCGGGCGCCAGCCGAGCCGGTCGCGTGCGGTGCGCACGTCGGCCTGCTGCCAGCTGCCGCAGCCGTCCGGGTACGGGAACGCGACCGGCGCCGCGTGGTCCGACTCGGTGCGGGGGTGGCCGATGGTCGGCCTGAGGTGGGCGCTGGGCGGGCCGTCGAGCTCATGGAGGGCACCGCCGTATCCGGCGACGCGCGCGAGGATCGCTGCGGCGTCGCGCAGCCGGACCGCGCGGCCCGAACCGATGTTGATGACGCCCTGCGCGGCGGAGAGCGAGGCGGCGTGCACGGCGCGAGCGACGTCCCGTACGTCGACGAAGTCCCGCTGGGCACCGAGGCCGCCGAGCTTGAGCTCGCCGTCGCCGGACTGCATGGCCCGGCGCATGGCCTCGGCGAGGCGGCCGAGCGGGGAGCCGGCGGGAGTGCCGGGGCCGGCCGGCGAGAACACCCGGAGGACCACGGCGTCCAGGCCGGAGCCGAGGACGAGTTCGGTGGCGGCGAGTTTGCTCACGCCGTACGGCCCACCGGGGCGGGGCACGGCGTCCTCGGCCGTGGATGAGCCCGGCTGGCTCGGGCCGTACTCGGCACCGCAGCCGATCTGCACCAGGCGGGCGCCGCAGCCACTGCGGCGCAGTGCCTCGCAGACGGTGGCGACGGCGACGGTGTTGTGGCGGGTGAGGTCGCGGGCGCCGCCCCGGGTGGCACCGGCGCAGTTGATGACGACACCGGGGTGGACGGCGTCGAGGAAACGGGTGAGGGCACCGGGGCTGCCGGACGCGAGGTCGAAACGGACGTCGGCGTCGTCGCCCCGGCCGAGGGCGGTGAGCTGGACGGCCGGGTCGGCGAGCAGGCGGTCGGCGACGAAGCGGCCGAGGTAGCCGTTGGCTCCGATCAGCAGGACTCTCATCGGGCGGCTCCCGGAGCCGAGGCGTCGGATCGGGAGGTGATCATTTGGCGGTCTCCTTCGAGAAGGGGTGGTTGAGGGGCCTGCGGGGCTGGGGCCGGATGCCTGGGCCGGCCTGGGCGGGACGGTCGGGAGGCCTGCGGGGCCGGGGTCGGGTGACAGGGCGGCGCCATTCGCAGGCGGTCCGATCGGGTGACCGGGCGCCGCAGACGGTCCCAGCGGGTGATCGGGGGCCACAGGCGGTCCCAGCGGGTGAGGCGGAGGTTGCAAGGCGCCGGCGCCTGCGTCTGCGACAGGTGTCCGGGGCTGACTGGGCGGGTGCCGGCGAGTACCTGCGGGACCGCCGAGACGTGGCGCCTGAGGACCGGCCGTGCGGATGGGCGCGGGTGCGCGGAAGACGGCCGGGCGCGCGTGCGCGGAAGGAGGCACGTGAGGGTTCGGCCAGAACCGATCAGGGGTCGTCGGCAGGACGTGGGAAGCCCCGGCAGGACACGGGAGGTGGCGGTCACGACGTCGTCGGCCGAGCGTGGCGATCGCCTGCGCGAGCTCGGCGCGACCCATGTGCTGGACCGCTCCGGCGCCGACCGCGGAGGGGATGTCAGCGACGGCCGGACGCAGAATGCCGACCACTCAAGGCATGGGTACGACGGCAGGACGCGGGAGGTGGACGGCTCGAGGCAGGTGGGCGACGGCCGGACGCAGGAGGCCGACCGCTCAAGGCAGGTGGGCGACGGCCGGACGCAGGAGGCCGACGGCAACCGGTGCGGTAGCCGGTGCTGGAGGCGTGGCACGGCGCGCGCCGTGCCGTGGGATGTGGCCGTCATGTCGGCTCACCCGGTCGGGTGTGGGCCGATGCTCGGGTCAGCGTGCGCGTGGCGTGGAGCAGGAGGGTGAGGGCGCCCAGGCCGCAGGTGAGGGTCTGGATGCCGCCCGGGCCCCAGGTGTCGGAGAGGGTGTGGACGGGAGTGGCGAGGAGGTCGCAGCCGGGGAGTCGGGCGGCGAAGACCGAGGCCAGGGCCGCTGCCTGGGACGCGGCCGTGGCGGTGAGGACGACCTTCGGGGCGTGGGTGAAGCCGTGGACGGTGAGGAGGCGGGCGAGGAGCAGGAGGGCGCCCAGCGTGATGGTCTGGGCATAGGGCGACGGTTCGCCGAGGGCCGCACCGGAGATGGCCAGGAGGGCGGTGAGGGCACCGAGGAACAGGGCGAACGTGCCGAGCAGGAGGGGGCGTACGGAGGCGGCGAAGTCCTCCAGGCCTCGGCTGGCCGCCAGTTTGCGGCGGGCGCGGACGGCGAAGAGATGGGCACTCCAGGCGGCGGGGGCGCACGCCCACGCCAGGGCCGGCAGGGGTGCCAGAGCAAGGGGCCAGGGGGCGTTCGCGGTGCCGTCGGGGAGTCCGTCGGGCCCGCCGGCCAAGGCCGTCCCGAGCAGTCCGTCGCCGAGGAGGGCGCAGGCGAGGAGCCAGTACGTCCAGGTGCTGGTGGCGTTCGGGTGCGCGCGGGTTCTGGTGCCGAGCGGACCGCGGGTCAGAACCGCGCGCATGCCCAGGGCCAGGACCAGCACACCCAAGGCGGCGACGGTCAGGCGGGCTCGGCCGCGGGTGAGGTGCAGGCCGACCACGGTGGCCGAGCAGAGGGCACCGGGCAGGAGGGAGAGCAGGATCCAGTCGGCGCGGGCCCGCGGGACCTCCTGAGGGGTGGGACGCGGCGGACTCTCACCGTCACGGGAGACACGGGCGTACATCTCCTCGGCGAGGGAGAAGACGTCGCGGTGGCGGAAGCGGGCCGCGGTGCGGTCGGTGACGCCGTGGGCCTCCAGACCTGCCGCGATCTCCAGGGGGTCCACGGCCCGTTCGCACAGGTCGCGGTGACGATGCATCAGGGCTTTCACCGGGTCCGCACCGGCGCGGCGGGCGGTTACGGGCCGACGCCGCCCAGCCGCTCTGGCCGTCTCGGCCGCTTCAGCAGCCGTCGCCGCTGCCTCAGCTGCCTCAACCGCCTCAGCCGCCTCAGCCACGCCAACGAAGGCCCCGGCGCCGCTCGAGTCCCCAGAGCGGCCCAGCTCCTCCAACCCGTCCACCCCGTCCAACCCGTCCAACTCCTCCAATGCACCCACCTCGCCGACCTCGCCCCGCCCGCTCATCACGCCCCCTCCGTCGCGCTGACCGGCGTCACGCCTCGTACCGACGACGCACCGATCGACGACGTACCGACGGACGACGTACCGACGGACGACGCATCGACCGACGAGCTCCCCACCGGGGAAATCCCCGGCGACGAGGTCCCCGCCGACGTGCCCCGTACCGGCGGTCCCGCCGCCCAGCCGGGTCCGCCGCGGGCCACGAGGCCGGCGCCGCGCTCGGTCCAGCTGCCGGGTACGTGGGACTCAGCGGGGGCGGCGAACGGCAGGGGTTCGCCGGTGTCGTCGAGGACGACCCGGCGGACCGGGGTACGCGAGACGATCTCCAGGTAAATGCCGTGAAATGCCGCGATGTTCTGCTCCACCGTGAACAGTTCGAGCGCCCGGGCGCGCGCGGCGGCGCCCAGACGCGCTCGGCGCTCAGGGGCGCGCAGCAGCGCCACGCACGCCTCGGCAAGCGCCCGCGGATTGCGCGGGGGTACGACGAGCCCGGTGCCGCCGATGACCTCCACGACCGCGCCGACGTCCGTGGACACCGTCGCCCGGCCGCAGAACATGGCCTCGACCAGGCCGACCGGAAAGCCCTCGACGACGCTGGACAGGACGGTCACGGCGCCGGCGGCGTACGCGTCGGCGGGGGACGGCAGCTCAGGTCCGCCGATCTCCTCGAAGGACACCGGGTTGTCGCCGACGGCGTGGGGCCCGTCGGCCTCGTCCGGGAAGAGCTGTGCGGCCAGCACCCGGCAGTGACCGAGGTAGGCCGCGCCCTCGGGCCCCGAGGGAACGCCGACGATCCGGAGCCGGGTCTTGGGCTCCTCCCTGCGGACCTCGGCGAAGGCGTGCAGCAACGACACCAGGTCCTTGGCCGGTTCCACCCGGCCCACCCAGACGAGTGTGTCGTGGTCCGCGCACTCCGGAGACTCGCCGACCTCCGCGAAGGGGGCGGCCTCCATGCCCGGGTAGACCGTGCGGAGCTTCTCGCGCTGAGCGCCGCAGCGCTCCTGCCAGCGGCGGGCGTGCGCGTTGCCGGGCGTGACGAGCGCGGCCCGGCGATAGGTCTCCGCGGCGAGCCTGCCGTGGAAGGCGGTGAGCAGAGCCCGTACGGCGGGCGCGGCCTGGGTGGCCGTCAGATAGTGGGTGCGCAGCCGCACGCCGTACTCGGTCACCAGCAGGGGCACGCCGGTGAAGTGCCGTGCCAGCAGCCCGGGCAGGGCCGCCGGGCCGCCGGAGGCCGCGTGGCACAGGTCGACCGAGCCGAGGCCGTCGCCCTCGTACCAGTCGAGCGACAGGGGGCGCAGGGCACGTTCCAGTTGCGCGGCGACTGCGAGCAGCTCGGGGACGCGCGCCTCGCGGGCCGTGCCCGGGGCGCCGGGCGCACGACAGGCGCGCTCGAGGGCGCGCACGGCGGCCTCGGAGCGGAGCGCGCCCACCAGCCCGCCCTCGTCGCGGGCGAGTTCGGCGAGCCCGTACAGCGCGTCGGCGAAACGGTCCGCCTCAGTGGCCGACGACTCGCCCGGTGCCTCCCAGGCGCTCCCCTCGCACAAGGCGGCCGCCAACTCCCCGTAGCACTCGGCGAACCGCCGGCGTGCGCGCCGTCCGTACACCACCTCGTCGTCCTCGGCCATCCACAGCGGCGCCGTACGCACCCTGCTGACCTGCGGCGGCAGCGGAATCCAGCCCTCGTCCTCCTGACGTTCGCTGCGACTGAGCGCGTAGATGTCGAACTCGTGCTGCTCAAGCCCGCGCACGAGCCGGTCGCACCAGAACCCGGCGTCACCGCTCACATACGGATAGCCACCCTCCGTAAGCAGTCCGATGCGCACGAACGCACCCCCGATCTCCCGTCTGGGGAGCCGCCGTTGGTCCGGCGACTCGCAGCGGGACGAACGTATGCGGACAAGGCGGTGGCGCGACGGACGGTTGTCCATCACGCCACCAAAAGGGGTGAACGGTCGTAACTTTCCTGTGCGGATCGCGTTCTGTCGCGCTAAGAGATCAAGTGCGCACGGATCGTCACAGGCGGTCCGGGTCCGGGTGTCACGTCACGGCCGACTCGCGGCGGTCCGGGTCCGGGTGTCACGTCACGGCCGACTCGCGGCGGTCCGCGTCACGCAGGTCCGCATCACGCCGCGCCGATTCGTGCCGGGCCGACTCCTGTGCGGCGGCCCTGCGCCGGGCCGCCCTGCGCCGGGCCGCGATCTCCGGGTCCAGCGCGGGTACGGCGGCCAGGAGCTGCTGGGTGTACGGGTCCCGCGGGTTGCCGTACACCTCGTCGGCCGGACCGGACTCGACGAGACGCCCGCGGCGCATCACCGCGACCCGGTCGCTGACCTGACGGACGACGGCGAGGTCGTGGGCGACGAAGACGAGGGCGAGCCCGAGTTCGCGCTGCAGCTCACCGAGCAGGGCGACCACCTGGGCCTGGGTGGTGACGTCCAGCGCGGAGACCGGCTCGTCGCAGACGATGACGTGCGGGTCGGCCGCGAGCGCCCGAGCGATGCCCACGCGCTGGCGCTGACCGCCGCTGAACTCGTGGGGGTAGCGGTCGTAGTGCGCCGCTTCGAGCCCCACGCGCTCCAGCAGTTCTAGTACGCGCCCCCGGATGCGCCCTTCGTCCCGCTCTCCCCGCGCGCGCAGCGGGTCGGCGATCGACTCGCCCACGCTGCGGCGGGGGTTGAGGGAGGAGACGGGGTCCTGGAAGACCATCTGTACGGCCGGATTCACGCCCACGCGCGCGTGCCCGTCGTCACGAACCTCCCCCGCCGTCGGCTCCAGGAGGCCGACGAGCATACGGCCCAGGGTCGTCTTGCCGCTGCCGCTCTCGCCGACGACGCCCAGGGTCTCGCCTCGGCGGATGGTCAGCGACACGCCGTCCACAGCGGCGAACACCCGCTTCCCGCGCCCGAACTCGCGCCGCAGACCGACCGCCTCCAGGACGACCTCGCCCACGGCCTCCTCAAGGACGGCCCCTT
Source organism: Streptomyces violaceoruber (assembly GCA_000720805.1). GTDB lineage: Bacteria > Actinomycetota > Actinomycetes > Streptomycetales > Streptomycetaceae > Streptomyces > Streptomyces cellulosae_A. The sequence continues at coordinate 10,297 of JODI01000003.1, read as the reverse complement.
CCACGACGGCCTCCTCAAGGACGGCCCCTTCTACGACGGCCTCCTCAAGCACGGCCCCCTCCACGACGGCCTCCTCAAGCACGGCCCCCTCCACGACGGCCTCCTCAAGCACGGCCCCCTCCACGACGGCCTCCTCCACAACATGCCCTTCCACGACGCCCTCCTCCACGACGGCGCCCTCAAGGACGGCCTCCTGGGAGGCCTCGGGCAGGGCACGCGGCGCGTCCACCCGCGGAACCGCCCCCAGCAGTTCCCGGGTGTACGCCTGCGAGGGCGCCCCCAGTACGGCACCGACCGGCCCGTGTTCGACGACCCGCCCGTGCCGCATGACCAGGACGTCGTCGACGCTCTCCGCGGCGACGCCCACGTCGTGCGTGACCAGGAGCAGGCCCATCCCGGTCTCCTCGCGCAGGGTGTGCAGCAGGTCGAGGATCTGGGCCTGGACGGTGACGTCGAGCGCGGTCGTCGGCTCGTCGGCGATCAGCAGCTCGGGTTCGCAGGCCAGGGCCATCGCGATGAGGGCTCGCTGCCGCATGCCGCCGCTGAACTCGTGCGGCCGGGACCGGGACCGGCGCCGGGCGTCCGCGATGCCCACCCGGTCCAGTACGTCCACCGCACGCGCGCGTGCCGCTCGGCGCGAGGCGCGCGTGTGCACGCGGTACACCTCGGCGATCTGGTCCCCGATCGCGTAGTACGGGTCGAGGGACGACAGCGGGTCCTGGAAGACCATGGCGGCCTTTCCGCCCCGCAGCCGCCGCAGTTCGTCCTCCGGTGCCCGCGCCACGTCGGTGCCGGCGACCTCGACCGAGCCGCCCACGCGTGCTCCCGTGCCGCGGTGCAGCCCCAGCAGAGCCGAGGCGACCGTGGACTTGCCGGAGCCCGACTCGCCGACCAGGGCGAGGGCGGCGCCCTGCTCCAGCCGCAGGGAGAGCCCGTCGACCGCGCGCAGGTCGCCGAAATCGACCGTCAGATCCGTGACTTGGACGAGACTCACGTCAGTACCACCCGTCGGTCGGCCACCGCGTACAGCACGTCGGCGACGGCGTTGGCGACGACCACGAAGAAGCCGATGACCAGGACCATGCCGACGACCACGGGGAGGTCGACGACGTTCACGGCGTGCACCAGTTCCTGGCCGATGCCGGGCAGGCCGAAGAGCGACTCCACGAGGACGGCGCCGCCCACCGCGGAGCCGAAGTCGTTGGCGTTCAGGGCGATGATCGGCGCCAGGGCGCCCCGCAGCGCGTGCCGGCCGACGATCGACCGTTCACTGACGCCGTAGGCCCGGAAGGTGCGGATGTGGTCCTCGGCGAGTGTCTCGAGCATGGACGCCCGGGTCAGCCGCGCGAAATAGGCCGCCTCGCCGAGGGCGAGGGTGAACCATGGCAGCAGCAGGCCCCATGCCCACTGCTCCGGGTCGTCGGAGAGGGAGACGTACTCCGGGAAGGGCAGCAGCTCCAGTTGTCCGCAGATCACGATCATCAGGACGAGACCGATGACGAAGACGGGCGTGGCGATGCCCGCGAGGGTGACGCCGGTCAGCGCGCGCTCGGTGAACCGGCCGCGTCGCCAGGCGGAGAGCACCCCCGTGCCGACGCCCAGCAGCAGCCAGAGCACCATCGCGCCGATCACCAGCGAGAGGCTGACGGGCAGCTTGGTCAGGATGATCCGCATGACCTGCTGGTCGCTCTGGTACGACAGTCCGAGGCAGGGTGCCGAGCAGTGCTCGACGGACGTGCCGGTCGAGTAGTCCTGACCGGCGACGATGCCTTCCAGGAAGTGCCAGTAGCGCAGGTACAGCGGGTCGTCGAGCTTGAGCTGCTGGGCGACCTGGTGCACCTGTTCCGGTGAGCAGCGCGGGCCGCAGGTGATCTGGGCGACGTTGCCGGGAGTGGCGTAGAAGACCACGTAGATGATCACCGAGAGGGCGAGCAGGGTGAGTACGGCGCCCGCGGCACGGCGCAGCGCGAAGCCGGCGAAGCCGCTCATGACCGCACCTCCTTCTCGACGCCCGCGTCCGCCTGCTTGCCGGCCTTCCCTACGCCCGCGTCCGCCTGCTTGCCGGCCTTCCCGGCACCCCCGCCCGCCGTCCTCTCGGCCTGCCCGTCCTTCCCGACGCCCGCGTCCGCCTTCGACTCCCGCTTGCGGCCCGTCCCGACGCGCAGGCGGGAGACCGCGCGCGGGTCCAGGGCGGTGCGGACGCCGTCGCCGAGGACGGTGAGGGCGAGCACGGTCAGGAACAGGGCACCGGCGGGCAGCAGGAGGTACTGCGGGGCCGCCTGGTACCAGACGTTGGCCGAGGTGAGCATCTGCCCCCAGGACGGGGTGGGCGGCTTCACGCCGACGCCGAGGAAGGACAGGGCGGCCTCTATGGTGATGTTGGCCGGCACCATGAGCGCGGCGTAGGTGATGACGGGGGCGGCGAGACCGGGCAGCAGTTCCCGGCGCGCGATCCGCAGGGTGCCCCAGCCGCTGAGCCGGGCGGCGGCCACGTAGTCGAGCTCTTTGAGGGTGAGCGTCTGGGCCCGGGTGATCTTGGCGATGGTGCCCCAGGCGACGAAGCCGATGATGAGCGCGACCAGCACGGGCCTCGGGAAGCTGCTGGGCACGATGGCCAGCAATGCCAACGCCATGATCATCAACGGCATCGCGACGATGATGTCGGTGATCCGGCTCAACAGTTGATCAACCCATCGGTTCCCGAGCGCGGCGGCGACGCCCACCACGACTCCGATGGCGACCTGTACGGCGGTCGCGGCAAGCGCCACGCCCAGGGAGACGCGCGCGCCGTACACCAGGCGCGCGAACAGGTCCCGCCCGGTCTGTGGTTCCACGCCGAGCCAGTGGTCGCCGCCGATGCCGCCGAAGGACCCGAGGGGCACGCCGCCGCGCGCCGAGTCGACCAGTGAGGGGTGGTATGTGGTCGGGTCCTGGCCCTCGATCGCGGTGAGCAGCGGTGCGGCGAGCGCGACCAGGACGAGCAGCGCGACGACGACCGCCGCGACGAGGGCGGCGCGCTGCGCCCGCAGCCGCCGCCAGAACTGACGGGCCCCCGAGGCCGCCGGGACGGGCTGCGTACCCGTACCGGCGGCCTCGACGGCGACAAATGCATCGCTCATGGCGTTACTTGACCGCGACCTGCGAGATGTCCAGCACCCCGGTCCAGTCGCTGATCACGATGTTCCTGATGTTCTCGCCGTACAGCCGCTTGTAGACGGGGTGGAACAGCGGCACGGTCAACGCCTGCTCACCGATCTTCTTGTCCAGTGCACCCCACCGCTTGGCGGCAGCGTCAAGATCGGTCAACTTGTTGATCGCGTCAATCTCGGCATTGACCGACTTGTCGTTGAGGAAGCCCGTGTTGAAGTTCGCGCCGTCCTTGACGATCTGCCGGCCGTCGAAGATCGGGGCGAGGAAGGGGCCGCCCGAAGGCCAGTCGGCACCCCAGTGGGCGAGGAAGAGACCGGGTTCGGTCTTCACGTTGTGGATCTTGTCGGAGTAGTCGTTGTCCTCCAGACCCTGCAGCTTGACGGTGATGCCGGCCTTCTTCAGCGCGTCCTGCACCGCCGTCGCGATCTCGGGGCTGGTCTCGAAGTCCTTGCTGTTGGAATGGGTCAGCGTGATGGTCAGCCCGTTCGCGTACCCGGCGTCCTTCAGCAGTTCCTTCGCCTTCGCGGCGTTGCCCGTCCGGCCGGCCGGGAACAGGTCGTACGGCGTGTAGCCGAAGGACTTCTGGTTGGGCAGGTAGGTGGTGGCGGGCTCGGCCAGCGCGGAACCGCCGGCCGCGTTGATCACGGACGAGCGGTCGATGGCGTACGAGATCGCCTGCCGTACCTTGACGTTGTCGAACGGCTTCACGTTCGGGTTGAACGCGAGGTAGTTGGTGTAGCCGAAGTGGCCGGTGCCCACCCGCGCCGCCAGTTCCTTGTCCCCCGTCACCTTGGCGAGCTCGGCGGGACCGAGGTTGGTGTCCGTGGTGACCGCGCTCGCGTCCGCTCCCTGGGACGCCGACAGCCGCTGGTTGATCACGGACGAGTCCAGCCCGGACCGTACGTCGATCTTGTCCGGGTAGGCCTTGCGCTCGGCGTCCGTCGAGGCGGACCAGTACGTGTTGCGCTCCAGGACGAGGTGCTCGCCGTCGTTGTCGTTGGTGACGACCTTGTACGGCCCGGACGAAACCGGGTGCTCCTCGTACTTCGTCCCGGTGTCCTTGCCCTTCGGGACCGGCGTGAACTGCGTCTGCGTGGCCAGGTAGGGGAACTCGCCCTCGGGCTTGTTCAGACGGAAGACGATGGTCCGCTCGTCCGGCGTCGTGATCGCCGAGAGCCCCTTCTTGTCCTTGTAGGGGCCCTGGTAGTCGGCCGCGCCGGCCAGCCAGTCCCGCAGGTAGGGGGCGCCGCCGGAGAGCTCCGGGGCGAAGGAGCGCTCGATGCCGTACTTGATGTCGGCCGAGGTGATCGGGGTGCCGTCCTCGTACTTCAGCCCCTTCTTCAAGGTGTACGTCCAGACGGTCGCGTCCTTGTTGGGGCGTCCGGTGTCGGTGGCGAGGTCCGGCACGACCTGGGCACCGGCGGCGCCGTTCTCGCGGTTGCGGGTGGTGAGCGTGCGGAACACCAGGGACGGCACGTTGCCGCCACCGGAGGTGTACAGCCGGGCCGGGTCGAAGTCCTGCTGCGGTTTGGAGTTCAGGACCGTGAGCGTGCCGCCCTTGTGGGGCGTGGAGTCACCGGCGGAGGCCTTGGCATCGTTGTCCTCGGGCCCGCACGCGGCGGCGCCCGCCGCCAGGGCCAGGCCTACGGATACCGCGGCCACGCGGCGCGCTCTGAGGGACGGATGACGCATCGGAGACGACCTCTCGAGGAATGTGTCTCGGATCACGAGACGGATTGACGAGGAGTGAGACAGAAGTGAACAGACGTCTGCCCCGGCGTCAGGTCGTCGGAAAGCCGTGACCTGAGGTCACGGATACACAAGAAGGTCGCGACACATACGCCGAGGGGCGGGCGTCAGCGACAGAGAATGTCGGCCACGCAGAGCGGGGTCACACCGATCAGCGCAAGCTCGATGGCTGCGCGGGCGGAGGCGTGACGGGACGACATGCGCAGCAATATGTACGACTTTTCTGCGCATGTCAACGTGACATCGATGCCGCCCGTCAATTCCCGGGAAACGGCCAGGGATTGGCCTTGCAGTGGATTCCGTCGTGGTCGAGGAACTTGGTCTGCTGCTGCATGACGGGCGCGAGCTCGCCGTCCTTGTCGCAGCTGACATGCCCGTAGCCGAGCCGGTGGCCGACCTCATGATTGATCAACATCTGGCGGTACGCGTGAATCTGATCACCGTATGTCGTTGATCCCCGCGCCCATCGATACGCATTGATCATCACGCGCTCGGTGGCCAGCGAGTCGCACGACACGTTGTCCACGGTGGTGTCCAGACCGGACTTGGCGCACCATTCGGCCGTCGTGCCGGGACTGGCGAGCGTGATCACGAAGTCGGGCTTGCCCGAGTAGATCCGCTCGAAGGTGCGGGCGCCGTTGTGGGCCCAGCTCCGGTCGTCGTTGAGCGTCTTCTGGACCGCTTCCGCGAAGAGCTCGCCGTCGAGCCCGAGCCCCTGCTCCACGTCCACCCGGTAGGTGAATTTCTGTCCCTTGCCGGGCGCCTTGGCGACCCCGGGAATCGCGTCGAACTTCCCCGAGCCCTTGAGGGTGGCGCCGATCGAGTACGTCCTGCCCATCTTCTGTTCGTACGTCAGCGGCGCCGCGGCCGCCCCGGAGGGCACCGGCCGCTCGCCGACCCGCGAGGCGGAGTCGCGGGCGTCCCGCGCCTGGTCGGTGGCGGACTGGGCCCGGACATCGCCGCCGTCCCGCCCGTCCGCGACCTGGCCGGCCACGACGATCGCCAGCACGGTGGTGACCGCGGCGGCAGCGACCCCGGTGAACGTCCGCCCCTTGCCACCCCTGGGCGCCGCGGGCTCGCCCGTGGGGGGCGCGTCGTCATCGCCACCGCCGACGTCCGCCGTGTCGGGCCACGCGGTGACCGTGTCGTACGGATCGGAGGCATGCGCGGCGGTCTGCGTACCGGTCGCGGATGCCGTACGAGGCCCAGAAGCGGCCGTGGGCCCCGCGGCGGGCGTACGGAGCCCTCCGGTGGCCGTGGGCGGCCCTGCGGCGGGCGTACGCGGCACGAAGACGTCCTCGTCCGCGTCCGCGGCGAAGGCGTCCAGGTAGTCCTGGCGCGGTCCCGAGCCGGCCTGGGGCGCGGGCCGCTGACGCGGTATCACGGGCCCCTGCCCACCGCGCCCGGCACCGGGCCGCCCGCTCAACTCGCCCCAGCCAGCGCCGTTTTCCCGCTGCTCGGGATGTCCACCACGCGCCTGGGGGACCCCGCGCGCGGGGGTGCCGTCGGCAAGCCTGGGAATCCCATGGGCGGGCGTGCCGTCGGGGTGACGCGGCGTCCCGTGCGCGGGCGTTCCGTCCGGAAGGCGCGGCACCCCCTGCGCGGGCGTGCCGTCAGCAAACCGCGGCGCCCTTCGCGCGGGTGTCCCGTCGGCCGCCCTCGGGGCGCCTCGGGGCGGCGTCTCGTACCGGGGCGGCGGAACCTGAGTCCGGTTCCGGCCGCCCGTCACATCCGAGCTGTTGTCACCGCTGTCGCCCTTGGAAGTGCTCCTGGGGGCAGGTCCACGTCGACTGTGGCGTCCCACGCCGTGCCTCAGCTCCCCGCGCCAGTGGTACTCGATGGACTCGACGGACTCGACATCCCGGCGCCCCTGACCGAGGCGCCCGCCCCACGACCATAGCCGCCGAAGTCGCCGCCCCCGCCCCCGCCCCCGGAGGCGTCCGCCTCCGCGAAAAGGTCACGGACCGCCGCCGCCACCGTCTGCGGGTACTCCATCATCGCCACGTGCCCCGCCTCCGGCAGGGTGAGCAGGCGGGAGTCGCGGAAGGCGCGGGCCGCCTTCTGGGCCATACGGAAGCCGACGAGCTGGTCGCGGCCGCCGTAGACGAGGAGCGTCGGGGCGAGGACCCGCTCGGCCTGGCGCCACAGCGCGTGCTGCCCGCCCAGGGTGTACGCGTTCACCAGCCCGCGCGCGGAGCGCGTCATCGCGTCCCAGAAGTACGGCAGTTGCAGCCGCCGCTCCATCTCCTCGACCGCGTTCCTGAACCCCTCGGGCGTCACCCTCCCTGGGTCGCCGTAACACAGCGCCGTGACCCCGCGGACGCGCTGCTCCGCCGTCCACTCCTTGGTGAACCGGGTGAACAGCGCGGCCACGCCGGGCACCGCCAGCAGTGCCGTCGGCACGGCGGTGCGCTGGACGCGGATCTCCGGCAGGGCTGGCGAGACGAGCGTGAGCGTACGGACGAGGTCGGGCCGCACGGCGGCCACCCGCGTGGCGACCGCGCCGCCGAGGGAGTTGCCGAACAGATGCACGGGACCACGCCCGGACGCGTCGAGATACCGGATGACCGCGCGCGCGTGCCCACTGACCGAGTAGTCGCCGTCGTCCGGTGGCGGGGAGTCGCCGAAGCCCGGCAGATCGACGGCCTCACCGTCGACGTCGTGCTCCAGCTGCTCCATCAGGGCCGACCAGTTCTGCGAGGAACCGCCCAGTCCGTGGACGGACAGCGCGGGCGGGAGCCCCTCGCGCGCGGGCGGCCGCGACCGGACCGTCAGTGTGATTCCCGGCAGCCCCACCGACCTCAGCCGCTCGCCCTCCGCGACCCTGACGGGCGCCACCTTGGGGAGCACATTGGCGGGCGGCACGAACGGCAGCTCGGTCGAAGACATGCGGCAATGTTACGAGACGATCACGCTCTGGTTCATGTGTTCGCCATCACAGACAGGTGTCCGGATCGATGGCGTACAGATCGTGTGTCTCCTAGGCTCGTACGCAGGGCACCCGGATGTGGCCCCCTGTTGCACTCAGGGATGTTCTAGGAAGGGAGCCCCTCATGACCGTCGACCCCACCGACCCCGAGACGTTCGTGGACGAGACCGCAGAGACGGCCGAGAACGCCGCGGAATTCGACGTCGAGGCCCCCGAGGTGGACGCGGCCGAACAGCACACCGAGGTCAAGCCGGAGCGCGACGACCCGCTGACCGGCGTCGACCCGGACCGCGCCAGCGAGGCCGATCTCATCGAACAGGCTCGGATCGTCTCCCTCGACGAGGACGACTACCGGTGACCCGACCGGTGGCACAACCGGCGGCGCACGGGAGAGAGCGCCGCTGAACGGGAGTGGTGCGCGCTGATGCCCGGTAGAGCCCTTCTTGAAACCTTCTGTGCCGCTTTGGCCACCGTCCGGTCCGTGAAATTCTGCGCTCACACCGCGCACACCACGGTTACCGAAAAGTACGATGGCCGCGCGGCGCACACCGCGAGTGGACGACATTGGGAGGCGGCGTGACAGCCATCGAGCAGACAGAGGCGGCACGCCCGCGAGGCACGCGCCTGCCGCGCCGTGCCCGACGGAACCAGCTGCTGGGCGCCGCGCAGGAGGTCTTCGTCGCGCAGGGCTACCACGCCGCCGCGATGGACGACATCGCCGAGCGCGCCGGGGTCAGCAAGCCGGTGCTCTACCAGCACTTCCCGGGCAAGCTCGACCTGTACCTCGCGCTGCTGGACCAGCACTGCGAGTCCCTGATCCAGTCCGTACGCAACGCGCTCGCGTCGACGAGCGACAACAAGCAGCGCGTCCGGGCGACCATGGACGCCTATTTCGCGTACGTCGAGGACGACGGCGGCGCCTTCCGGCTGGTCTTCGAGTCGGACCTGACGAACGAGCCCGCGGTGCGCGAGCGCGTCGACAAGGTCGCGAACGAGTGCGCGGAGGCGATCTGCGACGTGATCGCCGAGGACACCGGCCTCTCGCGCGCGGAGTCGATGCTGCTCGCCTCAGGCCTGGGCGGCCTCGCGCAGGTGGTGGCCCGCTCCTGGCTGCACAGCGACCGCAGCGTGCCGCGCGACCAGGCGGTGCAGCTGCTGACGTCCCTGGCCTGGCGGGGCATCGCGGGCTTCCCGCTGCACGGCACGGACCACCACTGACCCACTGACCGGAACGCGCGCGTGCGCTGACCCCATGGCCCGCACGCGCGCACGCACTCCGCCCCGCACGCGCGCGTGCGGGGCGTTTGTTCCCGCCCGATGTTCGCTCCTGGCGTTCTTGGGGGGAGCGTGTACGTCCCCTCACCGGGCTAATGTGTGCTGGTACGGCGCGGAAGGTCGCGCACTTACTGACCGTCGGAGGGAACAAAGCCGTGGAGGTCAAGATCGGCGTGCAGCACGCGCCCCGCGAGATCGTTCTGGAGAGCGGTCAGAGTGCCGAGGAGGTCGAGCGGGCGGTGTCCGAGGCGCTGGCGGGCAAGTCTCAGCTGCTGAGCCTCGTGGACGAGCACGGCCGCAAGGTCCTCGTGCCGGCCGACCGTCTCGCCTACGTCGAACTGGGTGAGCCGGCCCCGCGCAAGGTGGGCTTCGGCGCGCTGTAGTCATACGCGAGTCACGCGCGCACTCCGCGCGACGGGAGGGGCCCGGCAGCCATGTGGCGCCGGGCCCCTCCCGTTTTGTCTCCGCCCCAAACGGACACCCGTGCGGCGCATACGTACGGAGCACAGGCCGCACACAGAGCAGGATTGCATTCCGCAGGTCACGGGTATGACGGGCTACGACCGCGAAGCACAGTGTGGCCGTGTGGGAGGGACCCCATGATGTTGTTCGAAGCGCTCGGCTCCGCTCTGCTCGGTCTTGTGCTGGCCGCGGTGGCGGTCCGCCGGCTCTCCCACCGTCTGCCGACCCGTTCCCTGGTCCTCGCGACCGGTGTCGCCGGTGCCCTGATCGGCGCCTTCGTCACACACAGCGCGCTGGACGCCGGTGGCGTCGTGGTGACCCTGGTCGGCGCGGTGGTCGTCTCCGCGGCCTCGCTCTCGCTGCTGCTGCGCCCCGCGGGAAGACTCCGCCGCCGATCGGCGACCGCCTGACCCGCCACCGATCGCGGCACTTCCGGCGAGGAACGACCAAGTAGTCAGGCGCCGTTGAACGACCGGGCGGGTCGGCCGCAGTGGCGTTCAACGCCCATACCGGTCGGCCGCAGTGGCGTTCCACGCCCATACCGGCGGTCGGCCTCGGTGTCGTGGAACGGTAGGTCCGGCCGGCCGCACTGCCGTTGAAGTTGAACAAGGCCGCGGCGCCGCCGAACGGCCTCTAGTGACCTGGTCTTGAGTTCACGTTTCGCCACGTGAGTCGTCGTTCGTTTCAGATTGCGGTGTGGGTGGTGACGGCGGCTGCCGGCTGCGGTCTGCT